>NZ_JBVJKQ010000004.1:0-150319 GCF_055585205.1 Streptosporangium sp. NPDC053982 | reverse complement strand
CCGCGGCGGGCGCGGCGGGCGCGGCGGGCGCGGCGGGCGCGGCGGGCGCGGCGGGCGCGGCGGGCGCGGCGGGCGCGGCGGGCGCGGCGGGCGCGGTGCCGAACCGCAGCAGGCCGTGCCCGAGGAGCTCGGCCACCAGCCGCCGGCACTCGTCGGCGTCCGGGCCGCCGTCGGCGGCCGCCTCCCGGGCGAGGTCGCCCGCCCGCCAGGGACGGCGGCCGAGCAGGCGGCGCAGCAGCGGCTCGCAGCGGGCGTCGAAGTCGTAGCGCAGGCCGCCCGACAGCAGGGTCAACCGGTGCCCGTCCCCGCCGCGGGCCACCGGGCGGGGGGCGGCCAGGACGACGACGGCGTCCGGCGGGCATCCGCCGGACAGGTCGGTCACCGCGTGCGGCAGCAGGTGGCGGGGGCGGGCCGCGGCCCGCCCGTCCCGCTCGGCGACGTACCGCCCGAACCCGTCGGCGCCGAGCAGCTCACCGATCCCGCCGAGCAGCCGGGACAGCCGGCCGGCGAGCTCGTCGTCCCATCCGCCGAGCGGCAGGTCGAACCGGGCGTCCGGGTCGTTCAGCTGCCGGTCGACCGCCCAGCGCAGCAGGTCGCGGACCACCGGCCGCCGGATGCCGAACGTCAGGTGCACGGTGGTGCCGCCGACCGGCCGGACCGCGTGCCAGTGACCCCGCGGCACGTACAGCGCCTGCCCCTCGGTCAGCTCGAACTCCCGCAGGGGCCGGGGCGGGCACTCGTTGAGGGGACCGTCGCCCGGCAGCGGCACGGGACGGCCGACGCCGTACAGCCGCCACTCCTTGCGCCCGTAGACCTGCAAAATGATGCCGTCGTGGTCGTCCCAGTGCGGGTCGAACGCCCCCACCTGCCCCCAGGAGGCGTAGAGGTTCACGAAGACCTCGGCGCGCAGGTCGTGTTCGAGCCGCTCGGCCAGCTCCCGCACCGCGGGCACCGCCTCGTCCACCGACCCGAACACCAGCGTCGCGCCCTCGCGCAGCCGGGCGTGCAGCTTGGCGCTGGAGACCCGCATCGCCGGTTCGCGGCCGACGCCCCTGCCGGGGATCGTCTCCAGGTAGGAGGACGGCGGCAGCGAGGCGTTGCCCCGCGCCACCTGCATCCGCAGCGGCCACGCCCGGTGCCCGTCGAGCAGCCGGTCGAGCTCCGGCCAGGGCAGCAGCCGGTGGAACCGCCCCGGGTCGGCGGGGTCGCCGGGATCGAGGTGGCAGTCGCGTCCCCAGTGCCGGCCGAGGAACTCCGTGACGGGCAGGGAGGTGATGATCTCCTCCAGGGCGTGCCGCCCGCCCGGCTCGAGGTCGCCGGGGCGCAGGCCGTCCAGGTCGGGCAGGGCCTCCAGCGGCCGGACGGTGAGCAACCCGCCGCTTCCCGGCCGCTCCGCGCCGCGATCGGCGGGCCTGCGGTCCGGGCCGCGATCGGCGAGCCGCTCACCGGCTCCGGTCTCCTCCGGGGCGGGGGGCCGGCGCGTGTCGGTCATCGCCCCTCCCCTGCCGGGCTCGGGCGGACGGGCACGCGGGCTTCAGGGTTCGGACGGCCGGGCACGCGGGCGTCAGGACTCGGGCGGACGGGCAGGCGGGCGGCCGGGTCGAGGTCGAGGCAGAGCAGGCGGTCCTCCTCGGCGTCGCCGGGCCGTCCCAGCCGCTCGGAGCAGTCGGCCGCCGCGGCGGCGGCCATCGCCCCGCGCAGCGTGCCCGACCCGGCGGCCCGCCGGAACGCCTCGCGGGCCCCCTCCCAGTCGCCGCGCCCGGCGAGGTAGGCGCCGACGGCGTACAGCGGCTCGGGATCGACCGGGTCCAGGGCGCGCAGCTGCGCCACGGCGTCGGCGGGGGCGCTGCTCTCGCCGGTGAGGGTGTCGAGCTTCAGATGGGCCTCCAGGACCAGCCCCCGGTTCTCCGCCCGGTAGTGGGCCTGTACGGGGTCCGGCGCGCACCGCGCCATGTCCTCGTCGTGGCGCAGCGCCAGGCGCATGTGCTCGACCACCGGCTCGCGGTCGCCTCCGGACAGCTCGTGCAGTGCGGCGGCGCGGTGGTAGCGGCTCGTCACCAGGTGCGCCAGCCAGTCCGGTTCGGCGTCCAGGCCGTCGGCCGCCCGGCGCGCCGCGTCCAGCCATCGGGCCGCCCCGGTCCGGTCGCCGCCGCCGCGGGAACCGGTCGAGACCAGCTGCAGGGCGGCGAGCGTGCGCAGGGCCGGCCGGGCGGCGTTCTCCGCCAGCCAGCCGAAGACCCGGCCCGGGACGGGCGAGGCGCGGTTGAGCTGGTAGGCCGCCCGGGACGCCTCGTAGGCGAGTTGCTGCGACAGCGGGTCGGCGGCGGCGGTGAGGGTGCCGACGAGGTTGACGACGTGGCGGTGGAAGCCGAGCTGGGTGAGCAGCGCGACCACCACGACCCTGCGGTCCGGCGGCAGCGCGGGCCAGCGTTCCAGCGCGGCCACCAGGGCCCGCCATCGGGGGGTGCGCAGGCGGCCGGCCAGGCCGGCGGGCCGCTCGCACCGGTACTCATCGGCCCTGGCCTGCGCCACGACCTGGTAGCGGGAGCTGGTCACCGACACGGTGGCGAACCAGTTGGGCGCCACCTCCTCGGCCTCCCCGGTGAGCATCCGCGCCAGGTGTACGGCGTGCCGCGACCGCAGCGGGGCGGGGTCGGCGTCGCCCAGGTCGATCCAGGCCCTCCAGCGCCGGGCGAGCCCGGCCGTGTCGAGCACCCGCGGCCCGGTGAAGCGGAGCTCCCCGAAGGAGACGGAGTCGTCGCGGTGGTAGGCGAACTCGGGCACGTGACCTCCTAGGCGATCGGGCAGGCCAGACCGGCGGGCGGGGTGAGCGGTTGGAGGACCTCCGAGCCGTGGCACACCACGCGGTGCACCGCGTACGGCCCGACCGAGGGCAGCCGCACCTCGGCGGGCTGGTGGCCGAACAGGGCTTCGGCGGTCTCCAGCAGGCGGGCCGTCGTGGCGGGGACGGTGCGGGGTTCTCCGGCGCCTGAGGTGCGCCGCCGCACGAAGTCCAGGTGCCGCGGACCGGCGGCGGCCGCGGCGAGGCCCCTTTCGCGGTCCCGGTCACCCGGCCGCGTGGGGCTCCCGTCCCGGCCGCCCGGCCGCGCGGAGCTCCCGTCCCGGGTGCCCGGCTGGGCGGGAACCTCGCCGCGATCACGGGTGCCCGGCCGCGCGGGGCGTCTCGGGGCGGAGAGGGCGAGGCGGTTTCCCACCGCCTCGTAGACCGCGTGCCGTACGGCGTCCGCGGTGTCCCCCCGGGCGGCGGCGCCGCAGGTCAGCGCGGTCCCGTCGGAGCGGTGCAGGAAGGCGGTCACGACGTCGGGCGACAGCCCCGCCACGCGGAACGTGCGGAGGACGACGCCGCCCGCCCGCAGCGCTCCGGTCAGGCCCGGCGGCAGCACGGCGTCGTGCAGGTGGTCCAGCTCCTCGAACAGGATGTCCCCGGTCCGCCAGCCGCGCTCCAGCACGTGCCGCTCGATCACCTCCAGCAGCGCGGCCGTGCGCGCCCGCTCCCGGTCGGGACCGGCGGCGGTGCCGGCCGACGTCTGCACGCACCAGCGCGTCTCCGGCGGCGGAGGGTCCCAGCCGAGGAAGACCGCCTGGGCGGGCACGGCGACCTCCGTGCCGTCGCGCATGCCGTGGCCGGCCACCCAGGACGTCGGCGGGGAGCCGGCGGCGGCGTGCGCGGCCGGTGCGATCACGGGCCGGTCGCCGGGGCCGGCCAGGACCGGCAGCGCGCCGGAGGCCGACAGGTGGCTCACGTGCTGGGCGTACTCCCCCGCCGCCCGGCGGGCGGCCCGGCCGGGGTCGGCGTCGCAGGCTCCGCCGCTGACGCCGGCGTCGTCGGCCGTCCAGGCCACGTGCAGGATCCCGCCGACCAGCGGGCGCACGATGGGCCGCGGCGCGGCGTCGCCCTGGTCCATTGGTCTCCCTCTCCCTCAAGCCGGCACGCCCGGGGGTTCCGTCGGTCCGGCACACTCCGGGGTCACCTCGAACCGGCGCACCCGGAGTCCGGGCGCGGGGGCGTCAGCATCGGCGACCCGCCCCGCAGCGCCCTCGGATCACGCGCCGCCCGGTCGCGGGGCGGCGACGGTCTCGTCGCGCGGCACGTCAGTACGACTTGTTGCCGAGGACGTCGAACTCCTGCGCCTCCTCGTCGACCTGACCGAGGTCCCAGTTGATCTCCATACCGTTCACCTCCTTTCTCTTCTCTCACTCCTTTCGATCGTGATCCACGGGCTCGTCCGGGTGCACCTTCCGGTGTGCTGGGCGCCGCCCTCCGGCACGGCGGGCTTCCGCCGCGATCCGCCGCGGCGGGCGGCGGCGGGCGCCCGGGGAATGTCGGGGCGATCTCCTAAGCTGGGCCCATGGCACGAGTGAACGACGCCGTCGCGGCCGCCCTGGAGGAGTACGCCGAGCTGTTCGCGATGACCGGCGGCGACGCCTTCCGGGTGCGCAGCTACCAGAAGGCGGCCAAGGCGATCGCGGGCTTCCCCGAGGACATCGCGACCACCGCCGTGCGCTCGGTGCCGGGGGTGGGCGAGGCGATCGCCAAGAAGGTCGAGGAGTTCCTCAGCCGGGGCAGCTTCCGTCAGCTCGACGACCTGCGGGGAAAGGTCCCCGAGGGGGTGAGGCGGCTCACCCGCGTCCCCTCGCTCGGGCCGAAGAAGGCCGTCTTCCTCTTCCAGGAGCTGGGCATCGACTCCCCCGAGGCCCTGGCCGAGGCGATCGGGCAGGGGCGGCTGCGGGGCGTCAAGGGCTTCGGCGCCAAGACCGAGGCCAACCTGCTGCACGGCCTGGAGCAGATGGAGCAGGCCGGCGCCCGGGTGGACATCGGCACCGCCATGGACCTCGCCGAGCAGATCATCGCCTCGCTCGGCGCCGAGCGGATCGCCTACGCCGGGTCGCTGCGCCGGATGAAGGAGACCATCGGCGACATCGACATCCTGGCGGTCGGCCCGGAGAGCCTGATGGACGACTTCCGCGGCATGCCGTACGTCGCGGAGGTCATCGCCTCCGGCGAGAAGAAGACCTCGGTCCGCACCACGCAGGGCGTCCAGGTGGACCTGCGGCTGGTCCCGGCCGCCTCGTGGGGCGCGGCCATGCAGTACTTCACCGGCTCCAAGGAGCACAACGTGCACCTGCGGGAGATGGTGGTGAAGCGGGGCTGGAAGCTGTCGGAGTACGGCCTGTTCGACGGCGCCCGGGTGATCGCCGCCGAGCGCGAGGAGGACGTCTACGAGGCGCTCGGCATGCCGTGGATCCCGCCGGCGCTGCGCGAGGACGGCGGGGAGATCGACGCGGCGCTCGCCGGGGAGCTGCCTGACCTGGTCACCGTCGCCGACCTGCGGGGCGACCTGCACACCCACACCGACCTGACCGACGGCATCGCCACCCTGGAGGAGATGACGGCGGCCGCCGCCGCGCGCGGCTACTCCTACTACGCCGTCACCGACCACGCCCCCGACCTGGCGATGCAGCGGATGACCCTGGAGCGGGCGCTGGAGCAGCGCGAGCGGCTGCGCCGCCTCCAGGCGGAGTATCCGGACATGCGGCTGCTGCACGGCACCGAGCTGAACATCGGCCCCGACGGGTCCGTGGACTGGCCGGAGGACGTGCTGGCCGGCTTCGACGTGTGCGTGGCCAGCGTGCACTCCCACTTCACCCAGTCACGGGAGGAGATGACGCGGCGGTTCATCGCCGCCTGCGAGAACCCGCAGGTCCACATCATCGGTCATCCCACCACCCGCCGGATCGGCCGGCGCCCGCCGGTGGACGCCGACTGGGACGAGGTGTTCCGCGCCGCCGCGCGCACCGGCACCGCGATGGAGATCGACTCCGCCTCCGAACGCTCCGACCTGCCCTCCGACCTCGTACGGCGGGCGCGGCATCATGGAGTGAGGTTCTCCATCGACAGCGACGCCCACTCCGTTCCGGGGCTCGCGGGCCAGCGGTTCGGGGTCGGCGTGGCCCAGCGGGGCTGGCTGACCGCCGAGGATGTGATCAACACCTGGCCGCTGGAGCGGCTGCTGGACTTCCTGGGCCGCTGACGGCCTCCGGAGGTCGCTGCGAGGCGTCGGCGGCAACCAACCGCCGCACCTCGCGACCGGGACGCGGCCAGGGGGCCGCCCCACGGTGGCGGTCACCCCGGCCACCGGGGCGACACGGTGGCGGGAGGTGACACGCCCGTCACAACCCCTGCACAATTACGCGGTTATCTGGTAGGGAATAACTGTAACCGGGGAAGGGGAGCAGCATGCCGTACACGGCCGAGAGCGGGACGGGACAGCGCCATGGAACCCGCGGGGACGCCGGCTCCGGGATCGTCAAGCCGCTGCCGCCGGAGCTGTTCGTCGTACACGACACCAACGCCGAGACACGCTGGGAGGCGCTGGGAGGCGTCGGCTACCACGTGCCCGCCGAACGATTCTTCGTACGCAACCACACCTCCACCCCGATCATCGACGCCGCCGCCTGGCGGCTGCGGCTGCACGGCTCCGGCCTGCGCGCGCCCCGCGACTTCGGCTACGCCGAGCTGCTGTCGCTGCCGGCGGTGACGCGGGACGTGATGATCGAGTGCGCGGGCAACGGCCGCAGCCTGTTCGCCTCCCAGCAGGGCCAGGAGGTCATCGGCACCCCCTGGCGGCTCGGCGCCGCCGGCGTGGCCCGCTGGCGCGGGGTGCCGCTGTCCACGGTGCTGCGGCTGGCGGGCGTCACCCCCGACGCGGTCGACGTCATGCCGCGCGGCCTCGACCCGCACTACGTCGAGGCGGGCGTCGACTTCGGGCGGGTGCGCCGGCCGATCCCGGTGGCCAAGGCCCTCGACGACGTGATCCTCGCCTACGAGATGAACGGCCGCCCGCTGCCGCCCGACCACGGCCACCCGGTACGGCTGGTCGTGCCCGGCTGGATCGGCCTGGCGTCGATCAAGTGGGTCGGCGACATCGAGGTCTCCGCCTCCCCCCTGAGCTCGCCGTGGACCACCGAGTTCTACCGGATGTTCGGCGCGTCCCACCCGCCGGGAGGCGGTGAGCCGCTGAGCACGCAGGGCATCAGGAGCGCCTTCGAACTGGCGTGGGGGGCCAGGCTCGCCGCCGGGCACCCGCACGTGCTGCGCGGCCGCTCATGGTCGGGCAACGGCCGGATCACCGGGGTACAGGTCAGCCTGGACGGCGGCGCCACCTGGCGACCGGCCCAGCTGCACGGCTCGCACCTCGCCCCCGCCTGGGTCCGCTGGCACGTCACCTGGTGTCCCCGCGCCACGGGACCGTACGAGCTGATGGCCAGGGCCGTCGACGAGACGGGGGCCGTCCAGCCGGACCGCACCCCGCACAACCGGTTCGGATACATGTTCGACGCGGTCGCCCGGCACCCGGTGACCGTGGTGAACACCTGAGCGAGAAACGCCGGTGATTTCCAGCGGGAAGCGATCACATGGAATTCCCGTACGCAGTTCTTACCCGTTCAAAAGGACGTGGGACATTTCCCTTGGAGCGCGGAGGTATTAGCTGATCAGGCAAGACAAGCCGCCGGAATCCATGGTCGGTCCGCCGGATCGAATCCGGAAAGGACGCCTGGCGTCGCACAGGGGAAACGAGGGGGAAACGAACCGGAGCGATGATGGCCGCACCTGTTCTTCCACCGTCCGTTTCCCGCGAGAAGGGCCGACCGATGCGACAGCTGTCCGCGCTGGACGCGCAGTTCCTGCACGCCGAGTCGGCGACCACCGGGGCCCACCTCGCCGGGGTCGCGATCCTGGACGCCTCCCGCTCCCCCGGCGGCGCCGTGACCCGCGAGGACGTCATCGGGCTGCTGCGTGAGCGGCTGCACCTGCTCCCGGCGCTGCGGCTGCGGCTGGCCGAGGTGCCGTTCGGCCTCGACCGGCCGTACTGGACGGAGGCCGCCGGCCTCGACGTCGCCGACCACGTCCACGAGGTCGTGCTGCCGCTGCCCGGCGACGAGTCCCAGCTGGCCGACGAGATCGCCCGCATCCACGAGCGCCGCCTCGACCGGTCGCGCCCGCTGTGGGAGATGCATCTCATCCAGGGCCTGAGCGGCGGCCGCGCCGCCCTGTACACCAAGGTCCACCACTGCGCGGTCGACGGGATGTCGGGCGTGGAGATCCTGGCCTGCCTGCTGGACCTCACCTCCGAGATCCGTCCCGTCCCCGCGCCCGAGCCTCCGGACCCGCCGCCGCCCGCCCCCGACCCGGCGGAGATGCTGGCCGTGGCCGTGGCCAGGTCGGTCTCCCACCCCGCCAGGGCGCTGCGCTCCCTGGGCCGGCTGGCGGCCGACCTCGACGCGATCCCACTGCTCGGGGCGCTGCCCGCGGCCCGGACGGTGGCCGCCGCGGCCCGGATGATCACCGGCGGCGACTCCGCGCTGCCGGAGATGCCGCCCCTGGTCGCCCCGCCCACCCCGTTCAACGGCCCGATCAGCGCCCGGCGGCGCTTCTCCTACGGCGCGCTGCCGCTCGCCGAGGTCAAGAGGGTCGCCCGGACCTTCGAGCTGAGCGTCAACGACGTGGTCATGACGCTGTGCGCCTCGGCGCTGCGTTCCTGGTTGCGTGAGCGTGACGCGCTGCCCGCGGATCCGCTGGTCACCGCGGTCCCGGTCGCGGTCCGTACGGCCGGCGCCCGCGACGGTTCCCACGACGACTCCGCGGCCGGGGTCGGCAACCGGCTCTCGGCGATGATCGCCCCGCTGGCGACCGACGTCGCCTGCCCCCTGGAGCGGCTGCGGGTCACCGGGGAGGCGATGCGCCGGGCCAAGCGGCGCTTCGCGGCCGCGCCCGCCACCTGGCTGGACGAGCTGTCGGCGGTGCTGCCCGCCCCGGTCACGGCCATGGCGACCCCGGCTGTCTTCCGGCTGGCCTCGATCGTGCTGCCGCCGATCAACCTGATCGTCTCCAACGTGCCGGGGCCGCAGTTCCCGCTGTACCTGTGCGGCGCCCGGGTCCTGGGCTACTACCCGATGTCGGTGCTGACCGACATGACCGGCGGGGTCAACATCACCTGCTTCTCCTATGACGGATCGCTCGGCTTCGGCGTGCTGGCCTGCCCGGACCGGGTGGCGGACGTCTGGCGGCTCATGGGCCACCTGCAGGAGGCGATGGACGAGCTGACCGAGCTGGCCGGGACGGCGGACGTCCGCCCGGCCCCGTCCGCCGCGCCGTTCAAGACCCCGGCCCCCGACCCGGCTCCCGGCCCGGCCCCGGCGGCCGGCCCCGACCCAACGGCGGTCCCGGACCCGGCGGCGGTCCCGGCGGCGGTCGTGCCGACGGCCCCGGCTCCGGTCACGGTCCCTGCCGCTCCGCCGATCACCGTCACGGTGCCGGAGGTCGCGGCGCCGGAGGTCTCGGTGCCGGAGCCGGCCCTGGCCTGAGCCGGATCAGCCCAGGGCGTGGGCGATCAGCTCGGCGACCGCGTCGGGGTCGATGGTGTGCCCGGTGAGCTGGCAGAGGTTCTCCTGGTAGAGGAGCACCGCGGCGAAGGTGACGGCGGCGACCTCCAGCCGGGCGGCGTCTCCTCGCGGGGTCGGCAGCGCCAGTTCCAGGGCGAACCGGGCCCGGAGGATGATCTCGCCGTTCAGGCGGCCCAGCCGCTCGCGGACCGACCCGTGCGTGTCGGCCTCGCGGAACAGGATGCGGCGCATCGCCGGGGAGGCGCGCAGCGGCAGCCGCCGGGCCAGCTTCGAGAGCGTCCCCGCGGCGTCACCGGGGACGGCCTCCACCTCGGGGGCCTCCTCCACGAGCGTGCGCTCGTCGACCAGCGTGACCAGCACGTCGATCTTCCTGGGGAAGTAGTGGAAGACCAGGCCCTTGGGCACGTCGGCCACCCGGGCGATCTCCGCCGTCGAGGTCGCCTCGTAGCCGCCGCCGGCGAACAGCGTCTCGGCGGCGTCGAGGATGCGGGTGCGCGCGCCGGGATCGCCGCCGTCACGCCCGGGTCCGGGCCGCCCACCGGGATCGCCGCCGTCACGTTCGCGTCCGGGCCGCCCGCCGGAGCCGGCGCGGTCACGTTCACGTCCCGGCCCGCCCCGCCGCTGCCTGAAGCCGCTCACAGGCCGACCATAACTACGGGCCCGGCCGGATTTCCATGCCGCCGGAGGGAGATCACCGTACGGCCGGCACCGCGCGGCGCGGTGCTCCGGCCGGGAGGAAATACAGTGAGCCGCATGAGCTTTTCCGAACTCAACCTCTTCCCGCTCTGCCTGGGCGGCAACGTCTTCGGCTGGACCGCCGACCGCGAGGACTCCTTCGCCGTCCTGGACGCCTACGCCGAGGCGGGCGGCAACTTCATCGACACCGCCGACGTGTACTCCGAGTGGGTCCCCGGACACGCCGGCGGGGAGTCGGAGACCATCATCGGCGAGTGGCTCAGCGCCCGCGGCAACCGCGACCGGATCGTGCTGGCCACCAAGGTCGGCATGCTGAGCGGCCGTCCCGGTCTGTCGGAGAGGAACATCCGGTCGGCCGTCGAGGACTCCCTGCGCAGGCTGCGGACCGACTACATCGACCTGTACTGGGCGCACGTCGATGACGCCGACACCCCGCTGGAGGAGACGCTCGGCACGTTCGGCGAGCTGATCGGCGAGGGCAAGATCCGCAACATCGGCGCGTCCAACTACGGCCCCGAACGGCTGGCCGAGGCCCTGGACGTCTCCGGGCGCGAGGGCCTGCCCCGCTACGGGGTGCTGCAGCAGCCCTACAACCTGGTGGAGCGCGGCTACGAGGGTGCGTTGCGCGACGTGGTGGCGGACCGGGGGCTGACCAGCACGCCGTACCACGGTCTGGCCCGCGGCTTCCTGACCGGCAAGTACCGGCCCGGGGTCGAGGTGGACAGCCCCCGCGCCGGCGCCGCCGGCCGCTACCTGGAGGAGGAGCGGGGCCGCCGGGCGCTCGCCGCGCTGGACGAGGTGGCCGCCGCCCACGACGCGGTCCCGGCCACCGTCGCGCTCGCCTGGCTGGCCGCCCAGCCCACGGTGGCCGCGCCCATCGCCAGCGCCCGCAACGTCGAGCAGCTCAGGCCGCTGCTGGCCGTCGCCGAGCTGGAGCTGACCGACGGCGACCTGAAGCTGCTGGACGAGGCGTCCCGCTGACGGGGAAGGGGTCCCGCGGAGTCCTGTTCCGGACTCCGCGGGACCCCTTCCCCGATGCCGCGGGACCCGCCGGGCCCCGCGGCGCGGTCAGTGCTGGACGGCCTTCTCCGCGCCGACGCCGGTGAGCGAGCGGACCTCGATCTCGGCGTACTTGGCGGCGTTGTGCTCCTTGCTGAGCACGGTCCCGAGGTAGCCGAACAGGAAGCCCAGCGGGATCGAGACCAGGCCGGGGTTGCTGAGCGGGAACCAGGAGAAGTCCGCGCCCGGGATCAGCGAGGTCTCCGCGCCCGACACGACCGGCGAGAAGATCACCAGCAGCAGGGCCGAGGCCAGGCCGCCGTAGATCGACCAGACCGCGCCGGAGGTGTTGAACCGGCGCCAGAACAGGCTGTAGAGGATCGCCGGCAGGTTGCCCGAGGCGGCGACCGCGAAGGCCAGCGCCACCAGGAACGCCACGTTCTGCTTCTGGGCGAGGATGCCCAGGCCGATGGCGACGGCGCCGATGACGAAGGCGGCGATCCGGGCGACCGCGATCTCCTCCCGGTCGGTGGTCTGGCCGCGCTTGAAGACGTGGGCGTACAGGTCGTGGGCGAAGCTGGAGGAGGAGGCCAGCGTCAGCCCGGCGACGACCGCCAGGATCGTGGCGAAGGCGACCGCGGCGATCACCGCCAGCAGGATCGTGCCGCCCACCTCGCCGAAGACGGCCCGGCCGATCGCCTCGGCGAGCATCGGCGCGGCGGTGTTGCCCGCCTTGTCCTGCGCGGCGATGGCCTTGCCGCCGACCAGCGCCGCCGCGCCGAAGCCCAGCACGAGGGTCAGCAGGTAGAAGACGCCGATGATGCCGATGCCCCACAGCACCGACTTGCGGGCCTCCTTGGCGGTGGGGACGGTGTAGAAGCGGATCAGGATGTGCGGCAGGCCGGCGGTGCCCAGCACCAGCGCCAGGCCCAGGCTGATCAGGTCGAGCTTGCCGGCCAGGCCCTGGGCCTCGGTGCCGTACTTGCCGCCCGGGTTGAGGAACGCCTCGCCCTTGCCGCTCTGCGCGGCGGCGTCGCCGAGCAGGCCGGAGAGGTTGAAACCGTACTTGCCGAGCACCAGCAGGGTGATCAGGGTCGCGCCGCCCATGAGCAGCACGGCCTTGACGATCTGCACCCAGGTGGTGCCCTTCATGCCGCCGACGACCACGTAGACGATCATCAGCAGGCCCACGGCGACGATGGTGAGCGCCTTGCCCGCCGGGGAGGTGACGCCGAGCAGCAGGCCGACCAGTGCGCCCGCGCCGACCATCTGGGCCAGCAGGTAGAAGATCGACACCACGATGGTGGAGACGCCCGCCGCGGTGCGCACCGGGCGCGGGCTCATCCGGAAGGCCAGCACGTCGGCCATGGTGAACTTGCCGGAGTTGCGCATCAGCTCGGCGACCAGCAGCAGCGCCACCAGCCAGGCGACCAGGAAGCCGATCGAGTACAGGAAGCCGTCGTAGCCCGACAGCGCGATGGTGCCGGCGATGCCCAGGAAGCTCGCGGCCGACATGTAGTCGCCGCCGATCGCCAGGCCGTTCTGCGCGCCGCTGAAGGACCGGTTGCCGGCGTAGAAGCCCGCGGCGTCCTTGGTGCTGCGGCTGGCCCGGAAGGTGATGCCCAGCGTGATCGCGACGAAGAGCAGGAACAGGATCGTGGAAAGCGTCTGGTGGCTCATTCGGCGCCGCCCCTCACGTCGGTCCCGCCGTCCTTCGCCTCGGCCCCGGCCGCGGCGGTCACTCCGGTCCCGGCCGCGCCGGTCCCGCCCTCCGCCTCGTGGCGGATCTCGTCGGCCAGGGGGTCGAGCTTCGCGGCGGCGTGCCGGGAGTAGGCCCAGGCGATGAGGAACGTCGAGACGAACTGCAGCAGGCCGAAGATCAGCGCCACGTTGATGTTGCCGAGGACCTTCGTGCCCATGAAACCGCGCGCCCAGGCCGACAACACGACGTACAGCAGGTACCACACCAGGAACACCGCGGTCATCGGGAACACCCACGCCCGGAAGCGCCGCTTCAGCTCCTGGAACCGCTCCTCACTCTGGATCTGTTCATATAGGGATGAATCATGTTGTCTGGTGGTCACCGGACCTCCCACGCATGTGATCTGGGTCACCGACAACGTAGGAGGAGGGGTTCTCCGGCGAGGAGACCCGGCGGCGGACTCTTCGCCCAGCCGCCGCCGGACGGCGTTCAACCGGTCACGGCCCGCGATGAACGGTGCGATCCCTGCGCCGAACGGTCCGCCGTACCCTCAATCGGCCGTGGCGGTGGAGCCGGCGGGGGCCGCGGGGACGGCAGGGGCGGAGACGGCGACGGCCTCGGCGGAGGCGGGGACGGCGGTTCCGGCGGGGGCGTGGCAGCCGGTGTACTCGTCACGGCGCCACAGCATCGCGGCGAGCATGAGGGGGAACATCGCCACGTGCGCCGCCGTCATCATGGTCCCGGCGCCGATGACGCCGGCCCACAGCAGCGGGAAGAGCGGCGCCACCGGCACGAACATGGCGGCGCACATCTCCAGGGTGCTCGCCCAGCCGTGGCCGCGGTAGCGCATCCACACGGCCATGCCGACGGACATGTTCACCGCCATCATCAGGTACGCCCCCTCGGGATGCTCGTCGTGGGACAGGCCCAGCCCGGCGGCGTCCAGCGCCAGTCCGAGGAGGAGCATCCCGGCGAACATGGCGACGACCATCTCGGCGTAGTGGCGGGCGAAGCGGCCCCAGGAGGGACGGGCGGGGGATGCGGTGTCGTTCATGGCTCCACTGTGCGGCCGGATCGGCCTCCCGCCGGAACCCCGAGGGGGTATATGTCCGGAAACTTGGGCATAATGTCTTCCGAACCGGCGATCACCTCATAAGGTCCCTCCCATGAGCGAACGGCGCATCACGGTCATCGGCTACGACGGAGCCGAGCTCCTCGACATGGCCTGCGTGACCACGCCCTTGGAGATCGCCAACCTGGTGGGCGCCGCGCCCGCCTACCGCGTGCGCCTGGCCACCCCCGGCGGCCACCCCGTCACCTGCGGCACCGGCCTGGTGCTCCAGGCACAGGAGGCCCTGGAACGGGTGAACGGGCCCCTGGACACCGTCATCGTGTCCGGCGGCATCGGGCACGAGGCCGCCGCCGCCAACCGGCTGATCCTCGCCCACGTCCGCCGCCTGGCCCGCGACAGCCGCCGGATCGCCTCGGTCTGCACCGGCGCCAGCGTCCTGGCCGCCGCCGGCCTGCTGAACGGCCGGCGCGCCACCACCCACTGGCAGTGGGCCCACCGCCTGGCCTCCCGCCACCCGGAGGTCACCGTCGACCCCGCACCGATCTTCATCCGCGACGGCAACACCGCCACCGCGGCCGGCGTCACCAGCGCACTGGACCTCACGCTCGCCTTCATCGAGGAGGACAACGGCGCCGAACTGGCCCGGCGGGTGGCCCGCTACCTGGTGACCTACCTGCAACGCCCCGGCGACCAGGCGCAGATGAGCATGTTCACCGCCGCCCCGTCGCCCGAGGACACCCTCGTCAAACGGATCGTCGCGCAGATCACCGCCGACCCGGCCGCCGACCTGTCGGCCGCGACGCTGGCGGCCGTCGCCGGCGTCAGCGAGCGGCACCTGACCCGCCTGTTCCTGCGGCACCTCGGACAGACCCCCGGCCGTTTCGTACGGCAGGCCCGCACCGAGGCCGCCGCCCACCTGCTGACCTCCACCTCCCTGCCGGTGGCCGCCGTGGCGGCCCGCTGTGGCTTCGGCACCGCCGAGACCCTGCGCCAGGCCTTCGTCGCCCGCTACGGCGTCTCCCCCTCCGGATACCGCGCCACCCGGCAACCGGCCTGACCGGCCCTCCACGGGAGGCCCGGTCAGACGGCGCTCGGACGCCCGGCCGAGGACCCCATGGACCGGGCCCGCAGAGCGTGCGCCCCGGCCAGGCACACCGTCGTCCCCACCACGCCCAGCAGGACCCGGTGGTCGAAGAGCGCCACCAGCACCGCCCCCGCCGCCAGGGACGCCAGCTGGACGGCGCCGGCGACCGCGTCGAAGGCGGCCGAGACCCTCCCGACCAGATGACCGGGGCTGCGCCGCTGCGTCAGCGTCGCCTCGGCCACGCCCGCCAGCGTCAGCCCGGCGCCCCCCGCCGCCATCGCGGCGAGCACGACCACCCCGGCGGGCACCATCCACAGCAGCACGGCCACGCCGTACAGGGCGATGCCGGCGCCGACCGCGAACAACTCGCCGTAACGGGCGATCACCGCCGCCGCGCCCAGGCCACCGGCGATCGCGCCGACGCCCATGGCGGTGGAGGTGACCGCGGTGAACTCCGGCGGCCGGCCCAGGCCGTGCTCGATGACCGCGAAGATCAGCGACTCGGTGGCGCCCGCGATCGCGAACATCATGCAGAACGCCGTCACGGTACGGCGCAGCAACGGATCACCGGCCAGGTGCCGGGCACCGGCCAGGAACTCGTCCCGGGGCCGGCCCCGCGGAGCGGCCGGCCCCGGCGGCGGCGCGGACAGCGACGCGAAGGCCGCGGCGGCCACCACGAAGGTGACGACGTCGAACAGCACCACCGCGCCGATTCCCCATACCGCGTAGACGGCCATGCCGAACAGCGGCCCCACCAGGCGCAGCCCCTGCCGGGCGGTCTGCAGCGCCCCGTTGGCCCCGGCGAGTGCCTCCGCCGGCAGGATGGCCTTCAGCAGCCCGCCGAGCGCCCCGGACGTCGCGGCGTACGAGAGCCCCATGGCGGCCGAGACCGGATAGACCAGCCAGAAGGTGTCGCGCCCGGTCACGGCGGCGAGCGGGGTGATCGCCACGGCCGCCAGCAGGCAGGTCGCGACCAGGAACCTCCTGCGGTCCACCCGGTCGATCACATATCCGAGCAGCGGCGACAGGCACAGCGGCGCGGTGAAGAAGAACAGGGTCAGCCCGGCGGCGCCGTCGGAGCCGGTGAGCTTCTTCGCCAGGACCGCCGGGATCAGCAGCAGCGACGCGTCCCCCAGCAGGCTGACGACCATCGCGAAGTAGACGATCCGGAACCGCCGGTCGCGCAGGGCCGCGCGCATCACCGCTTACCGGCGAGCCGCCGCGCGGCCCGTCCCGTCGGCAGCACCGGGACGGCGCTGTGCACCATCGCGAACGCGTCCAGACCGGGAACGATCACGGTGAGCACCGGGCAGCGGGCCCGCCCGGGATTCCAGCGGAAGGCGTAGGCGGCGAATCCCGCGGCCTCCAGCCGCCCGAGGATCTCGGCGACCTGCCCGGCCACGCTCCGCCGTCGTTCGAACCGCTCGCCCATACGCTCCCGCTCCGTCAGATGATCACCCGCCGTCCGATCCGCCTCGTCTGCCGCGCCCGACCGGCTCTCCTCTCCGCCCGGCCGGACATCACCCGGCCCGGCGCCGCCCGGCTCTCCGCCCGGCTCTCCGCCCGGCTCTCCGCCCGGCCAGACACCGGCCACCAGGCGCGGGCCCAGCGGCTCGGGATCCAGCCGCGCGCACCGCTCCAGCAGCGGCCAGCGCCGCAGGCTCTCCAGCCTGCGCGCCAGGGTCAGGTCCACCCCGAGCGACATGTTGAACGACGACTGGACCACCTCGCTCAACGCGCGCTCCACCGCGTACCCCGGATCCAGCGAGGCCCCCGAGCCGATCACCCCGGGGTACGGTCCGGCCCGGGAGGGGAGCGCACAGTAGGCGGGGATTCCCAGGTCGGAGGTCATGTCGATGACCAGCGGCGGCGCCCCGAGACGCGCCCGCGCCTCGGCGTGCAGGCGGCGCAGGTCATCCGGCAGCCCATCCGGATCGACGACCCGGATCGGCGTGTCCACGTCGAGATACCAGTCGAGCAGGGCGTGCGACAGGGCGTCCCGCTCGACGACCTCCAGCAGCCCGTGCAGGACGGCCTCGGCCTCGGACGTCCCGGCGGCCGTGCCGCTGTCGTAGGCGTACCGCAGATACGACTCGTAGCCCAGGTCGTCACCCGGGACGGGATGGCTGCGGCAGGACGGCGACCGGGCGAAGGCCGGATACCAGATCGCCGGCCGCCCCGGGGAGGAACCCCCCGGTGAGGAACCTCCCGCGGAAGACGACGCGGCCCCGGCCCGCCCGGGACCGGCGACCAGTCCGGACACCCGCGAAGGCTCCCCCGGCGGCTCCCCCAGCGGCTCGGCCCGCAGACAGGCCACCGCGGCACCGGGATGGTCACGGGCGAGGCGATGGATCATCTCCTCGCCGCGCAGCTCCGGCTGGGCCACCACGGCCTCCACCGGCAGCACCCGCACCCGGACGGCGTCCCGGGCGAGCGCGGCCTGCCCCCGATCGTGTTCGAGGTGCTGCCACGCCTCGAACATCGCACTCACCCTGCTCTGCGCGCCGGCCCCCTTGCCCAGGGACGCCGTCACGACCCTCCCCGACCGGTCACGGACGGTGCAGCGATGGACGGGGAACTCCGGCGAGCCGGCGGAGACGAACTCCGCCGACAGGCCGAAACCGGCGAACAGCTCCTCGATGACGGACAACGCCTCCGCCAGGCCGGTCTCACGCTCCCGCTGGGCGCGCGCCACCGGCCGTCAGCGGGCGCCGGCGAGCACGCCGGGCGCGAACCGCACGGAGAAGAACTCATCGAGGAGAAGCGCCTCGGCGGGGCTGAAGGAGAAGGACGCCTCCAACTGGAAGCCGTCCTCCCCGGTAAGGCACCGGCCGTTGGAGTTGCTGTTCCCCATCGCACGCTCCCCACCTCGGAACGGACCCTTTACCGATCATTCCTTCACACGTCATGATCCGCGTCAAGGGCGGCGGGGACACCGGCCACCCCTGTCCGGATCGGGGGCCACGGGGCCCGGCGCGACCCCGGAACCACCGGAACCACCGGTCTCCGGCCTCCGATCGGGGGGAAGACGGGATCGCGGTGGGGGCCCGGCGCCGGCCCACCCGGACCGGGCCCGATCAGGGCGAACGGGATGGCGGTGGAGACCCGTGAGCCGGTCCCGTCACGGGGAACGGGGCCGCCAGTCGCCCCGGTCCAGGTTGAGGGTCTCGGGGGTGTGCAGGCGCACCATCGTGCGCGCCACCCCCGGCGGGATGCGGCCCGGCGTCAGCAGCGAGACCACGATCATCACCCCGAACGCCACCGGCACCGTCCACGCCGCCGGCTGCGCCAGCAACGCCCCGGCCAGCCCGGTGTGCGGGCCGCCGCCGATCGTCAGCAGCACCGCCCCGCACGCCAGCCCGCCCCCCGCCAGCAACCCGGCCATCGCCCCGGCCGAGGTCAGCCGCCGCCACCAGATGCCCAGCACCAGCAGCGGGCAGAAGGACGAGGCCGCCACCGCGAACGCCAGCCCCACCACGTCGGCCACCGGCAGCGTGCGCGCCCACGTCGCCAGGCCCAGCGGCACCACCACCGCCACCACCGCCGCCGCGCGGAACGAGCGGACCCCGCCCTTGAGGATGTCCTGGCCGATCACCCCCGCCACCGACACCGTCAGCCCCGAGGAGGTCGACAGGAACGCCGCGAACGCCCCCGCCGTGACCAGCGCCCCCAGCAGATCGCCCACCACTCCCCCGACCACCCGCCCGGGCAGCGCCAGCACCACCGTGTCACCGCCCGACAGCTCCGGTGCGTAGACCCGCCCCAGCGCGCCGTAGACCGCCGGCAGCAGGTAGAACACCCCAAGCAGGGACAGCACCACCAGCGTCGTACGGCGCGCCGCCCGCCCGTCGGGGTTGGTGTAGAACCGCACCAGCACGTGCGGCAGCCCCATCGTGCCCAGGAACGTCGCCAGGATCAGCGAATACGTCGAGTACAGGCCGTACTCCTTGCCGCTGGCCAGCGGCAGCGCCCAGGTCGCCGCGTCCCCCGCGCTCAGGCCCGGGGCGCCGTCCGCCCGCCAGGCCACCAGCAGGAACACCACCGGAACGGCCAGCGCGGTCAGCTTCAGCCAGTACTGGAACGCCTGCACGAAGGTGATCGACCGCATGCCGCCCGACACCACGTTGACCGCCACCACCACGGCCACCAGCGACCCGCCCATCCACTCCGGCGCACCGGTGATGGCCCGCAGCACCAGACCCGCGCTCTGGAACTGCGGCATCAGGTACAGCCACCCGATCAGCACCACCAGCACCCCGGCCAGCCGCCGCACCGCCATCGACTCCAGCCGCGCCTCGGCGAAGTCCGGCAGCGTGTAGGCCCCCGAACGGCGCAGCGGCGCCGAGACCAGCACCAGCAGCACCAGGTACCCGCCCGTCCACCCCACCGGCAGCCACAGCATGTCCACGCCGTAGGTGAGGATCAGCCCGGCGACCCCCAGGAAGCTCGCCGCCGACAGGTACTCCCCGCCGATCGCCGAGGCGTTCCACAGCGGCGAGACCGTCCGGGAGGCGACGTAGAAGTCCGAGGTGGTCCGCGACAGCCGCACCCCGAACGTCCCGATGAGCACCGCGGCCAGCATCACCAGGACCACGGCCGTCACACCGTACGCCGCGTTCACCGGCCACCCTGCCGGTCCGCCGGCTCGGCGGAAAGCCGCCCGTCGCGCCCGTCCGGCCGGTCCACCAGCTCGGCGAAGTGCCGCTCGTAACGCTCGGCCTGCCGCACGTACAGCCACGCCCCGGCCACGAACCCCGGGTAGACCAGCCCCGCCAGCAGCGCCCACGGCACCGGCACCCCGAGAAGACGCGCCGCGCCCAGCTCAGGAACCAGCATGAACAGCAGCGGCAGCCCGCCGGCCACGCACCCCAGCACCGTGCAGACGAACAACGCCAGCCGGAACTGCGTCCGCACCAGCGACCTCATGTAGACCTCGCCCAGCCGCGTCTGCTCGTCGATCTCCCGCGTCGCCGGATACCGCGGATGCCGGGCCGCGGTGGTCCGCGGGCTGGTCACCACCTCCCGGCGCGGCCGCTCGGCCTCCCGCTCCCTCCGCGGCCGCTCCCCCTCCCGGCCCTCCCGGGCATCCCTGCCCACCCGGTCCACCGCCCGGGTGAACCGCTCGGCCATCCGCCGCCGCGGCTCGGCCTCCTCCCGCGGCTCGGCGTCCCTGCCGTCCCTGCTCATTCGCCCCTGCCCCGGCGGGCCCGGCGGACCAGCAGGTCACGCAGCTCACGCGTGTGCCGGCGGCTGACCGGGATCTCACTGCCGCCCACCCGCACCACGCACCGGCCCGACTCGATGTGCAGCTCGTCGATGTGCTTGACCGCCACCAGATGGCTGCGGTGCACCCGTACGAACCCCGCCGCCGACCAGCGCTCCTCCAGCGTGGCCAGCGAGATGCGCACCAGATGGCTGCCCGCGGCCGTGTGCAGCCGCGCGTAGTCGCCCTGAGCCTCCACGTAACGCACCTCGGCGCTGGACACGAACCGGGTGACGCCCCCCAGCTCCACCGGGATCGTCTCGGGCTCGGCCCGGCCCGCACCGTCCCCGTCCGGCAGCTCCGCCGCCACGCACACCCGCCGGATCGCCTCCGCCAGCCGCTCCGGCCGCACCGGCTTCAACAGGTAGTCCTCGGCCTTGATCTCGAACGCGTCGACCGCGTGCTCCTCGTACGCCGTCACGAACACCACCCGCGGCGGGTTGGCGAACTGCGACAGCAACCTGCCCAGCACCACCCCGTCCAGCCCCCGCATCCGGATGTCCAGGAACACCGCGTCCACCGGCCGCCCCTCGGCGATCGCCCGGTCCAGCACCCGCAGCGCCGCGGCGCCGTCCCTGGCCAGGAAGACCTCGCCGATCCGCGGATCGTCCCGCAGCAGGTAGGCCAGATCCTCCAGGGCGGGAAGCTCGTCGTCCACCGCCAGCACACGCAGGCCGGTCACGGTCACCCCTCGACATCGTTCACATGCGAATCCCTAGAGGGTGATGAACCAGACATCAGGTGTCAACAGTCTCCGCCAACCTCCGGGAGGGCCACCCGTGGCCTCACAGCAGGCTCAGGTGGCCGACACCCCCGGGTGATACTTGGGAACCCGCACACTGATCTTGGTCCCGGCACCCCTGCCGGTCTCCACGACCAACCCGAACTCGTCACCGTAGACCTGGCGCAACCGCTCGTCCACGTTCGCCAGACCCACCCCGCCGGCCCCGGAACGCTCCTCGGCGTCCCCCGCCAGGATCCCGCGCAGCCGCTCCGGATCCATCCCCACCCCGTCGTCCTCCACGCTGATCCGGCACTCGGCGCCCGCGTCCTCCGCGATGATCGCGATGCGCCCGGTCCCCGGCTTGCTCTCCAGGCCGTGCCGCACCGCGTTCTCCACCAGCGGCTGAAGACACAGGAACGGCACCGCCACCGCCAGCACCTCAGGGGCGATCCGCAACGTCACCTGGAGCTGGTCACCGAACCGGGCCCGCTCCAGGGTGAGATACCGGTCGATGGAGTGCAGCTCCTCGGCCAGCGTGGTGAACTCCCCGTGCCGCCGGAAGGAGTACCGGGTGAAGTCCGCGAAGTCCAGCAGCAGGTCCCGCGAGCGGTCCGGGTCCGAGCGCACGAAGCTCGCGATGGTCGTCAGCGAGTTGTAGATGAAGTGCGGGGAGATCTGCGCCCGCAGCGCCCGCACCTCCGCCTCCATCAGCCGCGTCCTGGACCGGTCGAGCTCGGCCAGCTCCAGCTGGGAGTCCACCCAGCTCGCCACCTCGTGGGCCGCCCGGACCAGCCCCGCCGAGGCGTGCCCGCCGTAGGCGGCCAGAGACCCCACCACCCGGCCGTCGGTGGTGAGCGGCACCACCACGGCGAACCTGATCGGGCACTCGGGGATGTCACACGAGACGACCTCCGGCCCCAGCACCCGGGTACGGCCGCCCGCCAGCGTCCTGGCCGCGTGCCCGAACGCGTCCGGGGCGTGGTGGTCGCCCTCGCCGTCGTAGACCAGCAGCCGCTCCCCGTCGGTGATCGCCAGCGCCGGGGAGCCGAGAAGCTCGCGCAGGTGCCGGGACGCCTTCTGCGCGCCCGCCTCGGTCAGCCCGGCCCGCAGCGGCGGCGCGGCGAGCGAGGCGGTGTGCAGGGTCTCGAACGTGGCCCGCTCGGCCGGGCTGCTGCCCAGCTCGCGCCGGCCGCGCAGCACCCGCCACAGCACCAGCGCGGGGACGCCGACCAGGACCGTCACCACCAGCACCGCGACGAGGGGTTCCACGTGCCGGACCCTACCGCCGGGATCGTTGTACGGCCAACGGTGCTTTACATAGTAGATCATGAATTGGACGTGAACGGACCGGCGAATACCCAATGACCCTTTACAACGTTGAATACAACGTTGTAGAAACGGCTGGACACGATCGTCGGGGGCGAGGAACCGAGGAGAGACCCCTTGCGCACCAGAACCGTCCGCCGCGCCCTCGCGGTCGCGGCCGGAGCCGCCTGCCTCCTGGCGGCGTCCCCCGCCACCCCGGCCGGAAGCAGCGCCGCCCCGGCGCGAGACATCACCCGGCCGCGCGACGCCACCCGGCCGCAGAGCGCCGCCCCGGCCCAGAACACCGCTCGGAGCACCGTCCCGGCCCGGAGCGCCGCCCAGGACACCGACCAGAACACCGGCCGGACGCCGGACGGCGCCCGGGACCAGGGCGCCGCCGTCCCCGCCCGGACGCCGCTGGGCACGTACGTCAACCCGGTCAGCCGGGACTTCGCCGACACCTTCGCCGACCCGTCGGTCATCCGGGGCGACGACGGCTGGTGGTACGCCTACGGCACCAGCGACCCCCTCCGGGAGGGCGAGGGCACCCGCCACCTGCTGCCCGTCTCCCGCTCCCGCGACCTGGTCCACTGGACCCACGTCGGCGACGCCTTCACCGAGAGCACCATGCCCTCCTGGGCCGACGTCGCGGGCGGCGCGAGCCTGTGGGCGCCCGACGTCCGCAAGGTGGGCCGCGAGTACCGGCTCTACTACGTGGTCACCCAGACCACCGTCACCGGCGAGCCGAACGACAACGCGATCGGCATGGCCACCGCGCCCACCCCGGCCGGCCCCTGGACCGACTCCGGCGCGCCGGTCGTCGGGCCCCGCAGGGGCCCCGGCGGCGCGGGCGACTTCAAGTGGACCTTCGACCCGGCGCTGGCCGTCGACACCGACGGCGCCCAGTACCTCGTCTACGGCTCCTACTACGGCGGGGTCTTCGTCACCCGACTCGACGCCGCCGGACGGCGCGCCGCAGGAGAGCCCACCATGATCGCCATCGACAACCGCTTCGAAGGCGGCTACCTGGTCCGCCACGGCGGCTACTGGTACCTGTTCGCCTCCTCCGCCGACTGCTGCGCGGGCCCGGCGACCGGCTACAGCGTCTACGCCGGCCGCTCCCGCGACATCACCGGCCCCTACCTCGACCGCCAGGGCGTGCCGCTGAACACCTCCCGGGCCGGCGGCACGATCGTCATCGCCCCCAACGGCAACCGCTGGGTCGGCACCGGCCACAACGCCGTCCTGACCGACGACACGGGCCAGGACTGGCTGCTCTACCACGCCATCGACCGCTCCGACCCCTACCTCGACGAGCCGTACGGCGTCAACGAGCGGCCCATGCTGATGGACCGGCTCGACTGGATCGACGGCTGGCCGACCGTGCGGGGCGGCCGCTGGGCCTCCGAGGACCCCCAGCCCGCGCCCGGCCGGCGCGATCCGCGGCGCCGGCCCGCGCCTGACCCGGTCCCCGGCCCGGTGGACCGCGCCCGCAGCGACGAGTTCGACGGCACGGCCCTGCGTCCCGGCTGGTCATGGATCCGCTCCCCGCAGGGCGCGCTCCGCGACGGAGAGCTGCGCTGGCCCACGCAGGCCGCCGAGCTCAACCGCGACGACAACACCGCCTCGGTGCTGCTGCGCGACGTGCCCGAGGGCGACTGGACGGCCGAGACGAAGCTGACCATCGACCTGGGGACCGACACGGTCCGCAACTACCAGCAGGCCGGCCTGATCGCCTACGCCGGGGACGACCTCTACGCCAAGCTCGTCCACGCCGCGATCTGGAACACCCGCCAGACCGAGTTCGGCAAGGAGATGCCCTACGCCGGCCGGATCGCCTACGGCGGCACGATCGTCGGGCCGCCCGCCGAGACCACCTGGCTGCGCCTGGTCCACCGCGTGGACCCGCGCGACGGCGAGCACGAGCTGCGCGCGGCCACCAGCCGCGACGGGCGCGAATGGGTCTACGGCGGCGTGTGGACGCTGCCGGCCGGGGCCGACGTGCGCGTCGGGCTCGTCTCGATGGGAGGCGCCGGGGCCACGGCGCGGTTCGGCTACTTCCGCCTCCACCGCCGCTGACCGCGGCCGGCCGCCCGCGGCGGGCGGGGCCGGCGGGGACCCCTCTCCCCGCCGGCCCCGCCTCCCCGCGGCCCGCCCCCGGACCGCCCGCCGGGCCTCAGGAGACCTTCGTGGTGACCGTACGGCTGAAGCGGTAGTTGCAGAACTTCGCCCGGGCCTGGGCGCGGCTGTGCCGCCGCGCGTGGTCCCGCTCGTTGAGCCCGTCGAAGCTGTCGAAGCCCAGGGTCGCCGCGGCCGCGCCGCGGGCTCCGGCCGGAAGCCGGGCCGAGAGCACGACCCTGCCCTGCCTGGGGAGCCCGCCGCGGGCCTCGCACCAGACGCCGTCGGCGTACCGCCCGCAGGGGAAGGTCGCCAGCCGCCTGCCCGCGGTGTCGAACAGCGTCGCCCGCGAGGGCCCGCGGGCCCCTTTGGGGAAGGATCCACCCACCCACTGGTAACCCCAGTAGGGGGCGAAGGACGGCGTCCAGGTCGTGGAGTAGTCCAGGACGTAGGTGACCTCCCGCCCGGGGGCGGCCCGGGAGGCGCCCCGCACGGTCAGGTCGAAGGCGATGAGCGCCTCCCGCTCGCATTTCCTGGCGCTGAGGCAGCCGGCGTCGGCTGACGACGCCGGGGACAGCGCGGTCGCGACGAGGGTGAGTCCCGCGGCCAGTCCGAGAGCACGGCGCATGTGACCTCCTGGGGGTCCTGCCGATCGGGCGGGGCCGTGGGGCCCCGCCCGCCGGTGGGTTGCCTGCATCGGCACTGAGGACAACGGACGCGGCCCCGGAACGGTTCAGCCCGCCGGGGAATCCCAGGGTTTCCGGGCGGACGGAAGGGAGGGGGTCCGCCGTCCGCCCGGAGGCGGCCAGACTACTCCCGTCGGCTTCAGAGCCGGCCGCGCCCCGGCCCCCGGCGGGACCGGGGCGTGACCGGCCCCCCTACCACCCGCGCCGTCGCGCGGCCGTCCGCCGTACGGTGACCCGCCGGGTCCCGGCCCGGTTCCGGCGCAGCGACCGGAGCACGAGCACGGCCAGGGCGGCCGCCGCCGCGGCGGCCAGGGCGGCCGGTTGCCGGCCCGCCGTGTCCTTGAGCCGGACGGGCGCCCTCTCCTTCACCCGGCCGACCACCTCCGGCGCCGCGGCCCGCGCCCGGGTGACCATCCGGTCGGCGCCCTGCTTGACACGGGCCTTGACGTCGGTCTTCTGCACCAGGGCCTCCACGGTGTCACCCAGTTGCCGGCGGGAGTTCTCGATGTCGCGGCGCACGGACTCCTTGGTGTCCTTGACCGTGCCCCGGTCGCCCCGCGTGTCGTTCCGCGCCGGAGCCCTGCCGTCGGTCATCGTCCCCCCGGACGCGGTGACGCCGGCCGTGCCCGTACCGGCCGCGCCCACCCCGCTCGCCGCCGTGCCGGTCCCGACCGCGCCGGACCGGCCTCCTGCGGCGTTCCCCCCGGTGGCGCCCGCCACGGCGGCGGACGGGCCGGCGTCGCCGTCAGGGGCCGTCCGGGTGTACTCGCCCGTCGAGGCGCCGGAGACCGGGGCGTACGGCGTCTTCGGCGGGATGTCCAGCGACTGCCTCTCGTCCGGCGGCACCGGCATGCCCACCGGCTCCCGGCGGGAGCCGGTGACACCGGCCGCCTCACTCCCCTGGCCGGCCCTGCCCGGATCGGTCTCGGTCATCGGTGCGCCCTCTCCTTCACCGTGTCGATGTCGTGCTTGACGCTCTCGATGGTGTGCCGCGGAGCCGGCGGGCCGGCCTCGGACACCTGCTGCTTGCCCAGCAGCCCGAGGATCCCGGCCACCGCCAGCAACACCACGCCCACGATCAGCGCGGACAGCCAGCCCGGCAGGACCAGGGCGAGGGCCAGGATCGCCGCGGCGACCAGGGCTCCGCCCCCGTACAACGCCATGGCTCCCGCTCCGCCGAACAGTCCGGCGCCGAGCCCGGCGTGCTTGCCCTTCTCCGCCAGTTCGAGCTTGGCCAGGCGCAACTCGTCCCGGACCAGGCGCGAGACGTCCTGCGAGAGCTGGCGGACCAGCTCCGCCGTGGACAGGGTCTCCCTCTGAGTGTCGGTCATGGCATGCCTCTCCTCCCTGCAGGAGAAGCGCCTACCCCCTCCTGCCATGGCAAACATTCCCGGCGGCGGCCGGTCGCGAGGCGCCGGGCGGCCTCGCGCCCGGCGCTCGCGACGGCCCGCGCCGTCACCGCGGGGAGGAGCGCGCCTGCGCCGGTGACGGCCCGTACGCCGCCGGGAAGGGAGCGGCGGACCGCCCCTCCCCACCCGTCCGCGCGTCCCGTGGACCGGGCCCACGCGGATTCATGATCGATGTGACCGGTGTGGATACCGGTTCGATCCTGGCCATACCCACCTGCCGTTCGACGGCAACCGGTTACCCGCAGTCATTCGGCGGCGCGTCCCGATGCGAACCCGGCACCGGACGTGTCCGGACGCGGCCGGTCCGGACACGGCGAGGGCGGCCGGTCAGCCGGGCAGCGGGTCGAGCAGCCGGTGGGGGCGGCGCAGGGCCACGCTGACCGGGTCCTCACGGAAAGGGTCGGCGCCGGGTCCGGGCCGTATCTCGATCTCCTCCAGCGGGGGATGCCCGCCGCACGAGGGGCAGTTCCCGTGGGGGTCGATGCGGTCGCCGCAGGTGAGGTGGTGGAAGATCCGGCGGGGTCCCTTCTGCGACAGGTGTCTCTCACCCCACTGGGAGAGCAGGTACACCGGGTCCCAGAGCTCGCGGCCCATCGCGGTGAGGACGTACTCCTCGCGAGGGGGCGCCTGGGAGTAGCGGGCCCGCTCCAGCACCCCGGCGTCCACCAGCGTCTGGAGCCGCTGCGACAGGACGGCCCGCGGGATGTCGAGGTGGGTGAGGAAGTCGCTGTAGCGGCGCACGCCGTACAGCGCGTCGCGGACGACCAGCATCGTCCAGCGCTCCCCGACGAGTTCCAGGGCGCGGGCGAGCGAGCAGTCCTGTCTTTCGTAGTTCTTGCCGAGCGCCATGGCCCCATGTTAGTTCGCTCACCGAACCCGGAGGCCGCGCGGTCAATGTGAGTTCATTCACCGAACCGACCCGTGTTACGGTTTCCGTCAGTTCATTGAACGAACCTGGAGAACCCCATGGCACTCGCCGCCCCCGGCCGCGCCCCGGACGCCGCTCCGGCCCCCGGCCCCACCCTCGCGCTCGCCTGCGCCGCGCCGTTGCTGGCGCTGGTCAACTACACCGTGCCCATGACGGCGCTGCCCCAGATGGCCAGGGACCTCGGCTCGGGCCCCACCGGGCCCGCCTGGCTGCTGAACGGCATCTCGCTGGGACTGGCGGCGGCGCTGCTGGTGGCGGGGGACGCGGCCGACACCTACGGGCGGCGGCGGGTCTACCTGATCGGGCTGTGGACGCTGGCCGCCACCGCCGTCGCGGCGGCCCTGGCGACCGGCACCGGGATGTTCGCCGCCGCCCGGGTGGCGCAGGGGGCCGCCAGCGCGGCGGTGCTCACCGCCGGGCTGGGCGTCCTCGGGCACGCCTTCCCCGGCGGTCCCGGGCGTCTGCGGGCCGTCGGCCGCTACGGCGCCATGATCAGCCTGGGCATCGCCGTGGGGCCGCTGCTGTCCGGGGTCCTGGCCGCCGCGCTGAGCTGGCGGGCGGTCCACTGGGTGGTCGCCGCGGCCTCGGCGGCGCTGGCGCTGCTGGGGGCCCGGTGGCTGCCGGAGTCGCGGTCCGCGACGCGCCGGCCGCCGGACGTTCCCGGCGCGCTCCTGCTGGCCTCGGGCCTGGCCGCGCTGGTCACCGGCGTCACCGAGGGGCGCGCCGGCTGGGACCGGCCGGTCGTCGCCGTCGCCTTCGCCGTCGCGGCGCTGCTGCTGGGCCTCTTCGTCGCGGTCGAGCGGCGCCGCCGGGTCCCCCTGCTCGACCTGGGGCTGTTCCGGCGTCCCCTGTTCACCGTCTCCACCGGCGGGGCGCTCGTCGTCGGAACGGTCGTGATCGGGCTGATGAGCTTCCTCCCCGCCGTCCTGCAGCTCTCACGGGGCGTGACCCCGCTGAGCAGCGCCGCGCTGCTCGCCGTCTGGTCGGGGACCTCGTTCCTGACGGCGCTGCAGGCGCGCCGCCTGCCGCTGAGCGGCGGCGGCGGTCTGGCGATGGGGCTGCTGCTGTCGGCCGCGGGCACCCTCGCGCTACTGGGCGCCGCCTCCGACGCCCCCTGGATCCGGATGACGGCCGGGCTGGTCGTCGCCGGGGTCGGCAGCGGCCTGATCAACGCGGCGCTCACCCGGCTGGCGATCGAGAGCGTGCCCGCCCACCGGGCCGGGATGGGGTCGGGGGCGGGCAACACCGCCCGCTACGTCGGCTCGACGCTGGGCGTGGCGCTCATGGCCGCGGTGGTCGGCGCCGCGGGCCCGCGGGCGGGGACCGACGCCGCCCTGCTGGTCTGCGCCCTGGTCGCGGCCGTCGCCGGCGCCGGGATCGCGGCCGTCGCCCGGCTCACCGGTCCCGGCGGAACACGACCACCAGCACCCGCAGCGCGAGGATCGCGCTGATCACCAGCAGGTTGTAGGCGATGAGCTGGTGGAGCCCGACGTCGGGGGTGACCCGCGGGCCGGGGCCGGCGCCGAGCAGCAGCGCGGCCATCAGGCCCGTGGTGGCCGACAGCACGGTGACCAGCACCTGGTGGAGCAGTCCGGTGACGTGCCGCCGGTCGCGTTCGTCGGCGAACAGCCGCACGTTCAGACCGAAACGGCCGTTCTCGGCCGCGCCGACGATCCGCTCCACCCGGCGGGGCAGGCGCCGCAGCATGGGCAGCAGGTCGAGCATCTCCGCGGTGAGTGCCTGCCGCACCCGCCCGGGGTCCGCCTGCCCGGCCAGATGCCGGGCGGAGAACGCGCGGGCCTCGGCGACGATGTCGAAGCCCGGCGCGATCTTGACGAGCGTGCCCTCGACCGTCGCCAGCGCCCGGAACACCGCGGCCACCTCCGGCGGGACGGACAGGCCGTGGGCGAAGGCGATCCGGAACAGCTCGCCGAACATCCGCGTGTCCGGGACGGCTCCGCCGGCCAGGTGGCGGGCCATGAACCGGCCCAGCTCACGCTCCAGTTCCCGCTCGTCGATCTCGTCGGGCCGCGGCACGACCTCCAGGAGCGCGTCGCCCACCCCGAGCGGGTCGCCCCGGTCCAGCGCGCCGAGCAGCCGTTGCAGCGCGCCGCGCAGCGAGGCGTCGAGCCGCCCCACCGAGCCGAAGTCCAGCAGCGCCAGCCGCCCGTCGCCGAGCAGCATGAGGTTGCCCGGGTGCGGGTCGGCGTGGAAGACGCCGTGCAGCATCACCTGGCGCAGCAGGGTCTCGAAGAGGGTCCTGGCCAGCTCCTCGCCGCGCTCCGGCGTGGCCGAGCCGAGCGGCACCCCCTCCAGCCGCTCCATGACGAGCACCCGCCGCCCCGACAGCGCCGGGTACGGCGTCGGCACCCGTACCGGCTCCCCGGCGGAGGCGGCGGCCACCGCGGCCATGTTGGCCGTCTCGATGCGGAAGTCCAGCTCCTCCCGGAGCGCGACGGCGAACCCCCGGGCCAGGTCGCCGACGCCGAAGGCACGGCCCCACCGGGTGCGCCGCTCCAGCGTCCTGGCCAGGCGGTCGACGATGTCGAGGTCCTGCTCGACCACGGCGGTGATCCCGGGGCGTTGGACCTTGACCACCACCTCCTCGCCGGTGCGCAGCCGGGCGCGGTAGACCTGCGCGATCGAGGCGGCGGCCAGCGGCTCGCGGTCGAAGCGGGCGAAGGTCTCCTCCACCGGCCCGCCCAGTTCGGCGGTCAGCACCGGCTCGATCTCCGCCCAGGGCGCCCGGGCCGCCCGGTCCTGCAGCAGCCGCAGTTCCTCGACGAACTCCTCCGGCAGCAGGTCGGCGCGGGTGGACAGGATCTGCCCGAGCTTGACGAAGGTGACCCCGGCGTCGTCCAGTGCCTCGCGCAGCGACCGGGCCAGGCCCGCCCGGCTGGAGGGCGCGCCGAGGTCGGGGTCCCTGCCGCGCAGGTAGGGGCCGAGGCCGTGCCGTACCAGGATCCGGGTGATCCGCAGGTAGCGGCGCGAGCGGAAGACGCGGCGGCGCAGCCCCCGGACGATCTCCAGCGGTCCCGGCAGCGACCCCGGCGGCACCAGCGCCTCGGCGACCACCAGGAACACCATCCCGGCCAGCAGCGCGCAGACCAGGCCGAGCAGCAGGAACCACAGCGGCGTGACGCCCTGGTCGTGGATGTCCACCGCGCCGGAGAACGCCTTCATCAGGGGCCCGAGGGCCAGGGCCACCAATCCCCCGGCCATGAGCGTGCGGACGATCCCGAAGCGCAGGTCGAGCAGCCGCCGGGTGACCACGGCGAACCCGCCCACCAGCAGCAGCGCGGTGCCCGCGAAGGCCGCCGCCGTCAGAACATCCATGCCCGCCCGCCGTTCCGCTCACCGAAGAACATCGGCCGACAGACTAGGTCATTCTCGGACGAGGGTATGGAGGTGGATTTTGACGCCGCTCCCGTCGTCGTCCCAGGACGGTACGTCCAGCACCTCCAGCAGGGGGAAACCGGCCTTCTGCGCGACCCGGCAGGAGGCGGGGTTCTCCACGGAGTGCCGCAGCTCCAGCCGGGACAGGTCCGTGCGGGTGAACGCCCACCGCGCGACCGCGCCCAGCGCGTGGGCGGCCGCGCCCCGGCCCCGGGCCGCGGGCAGGATCCAGTAGCCCACCCCGGCGGCCCCCGCGCCGGCCGGCGCTCCGGCGCCGCCGACGCGGAGCCTGACGTGGCCCAGCACCTCTCCGGTCGTCACGTCGGTGATCGCGAACGAGGCCGACGAGCCGTCGGCCCATCCGGCGGCCCGCTCGGCGATCCACCGGCCGGGATCGTCCGCCCGCGTGCGCGTCCACCGGCGGATCTCGGGGTCGCTCAACGCCTTCGCGACCGCCCCGGCGTCGCCGGGCCGCCACGGGCGCAGGCGGAGCGCGCCGATGGTGATCTCTGCGGGTTCCACGCCGCGAGCGTATCGGCCCGCGGACGGGCTCCACGAACCCGATGATCTACATTTTCCGATAAGTCATTCTTTTACGGATTTATCATATTTCCTGGCAATTTTTCGCATATCGCCTTAGATGGGCGTCTCCGGGGAGTCGCCGGGATGGGTGTGCATGCATTCCCCTGTACCCAGGCACATCCGGCACTCCTCCTCCGCCCGGACGAAGACGATCTCCCCCGACCGCCGGACGCTGGGCCTCTCCGGGCTCCAGGTCCCGCCGCCGCCGCACCAGCGGCACGGCAGCCCGCAGTGATGCGCGCCCTCGGCTATCCGCAACTCCCACTCCCCCCGCGAGGTGGCCGGCCTCCGCCGGACGTCGCCCGTACGGCCGGCGCGCCCCGGGCCGTCCCTGTCCGTCCCGGGCCGCGGGCCGGCCGCGCGACCGAGCCGTTCCGGGCCGCGCCGCCCGCGCCGCACCGTTCAGAAGCGATCTTGCCTGATCCGCCGGGCTCCCGCAGCCGGAAGCCGCTCCCCTCCCCCGCCGCCCGCTCCCGGCCGGACGGGCGACGGACCCGGCGGCCGGATCGGCGACGCGCCGGACGGCCCCGGGACACGGGGCGTGTCGGCTCGCGAGGAAAGTCTGTTACGCCAGATCATGAGACCCTTGCTCTGCTTACCGAACGCGATGGAAGGGCGGCACGCTAGAGATGGCACAGATCGTCGGCGGCGGACGCCCGGTCAACGACGCCGAGCGACGGGTGATCGCGCATCTGCGGGACAACGCCCCCGACGACTGGCTGCTGCTGCACAACATCGAGGTGCCGCGCGACGGCGACGTCTTCGAGGTGGACCTGGTGGTCCTGACCGGCCACTCCCTGTGCGTGATCGACGTGAAGGGGACACGCGGGCGGATCGAGGTCGCCGGGTCGCGGTGGTTCCCGGCGCGGCGGGAGGCGTTCGGCTCCCCCGTGACCAAGCTGCGCGGCACCGGGCGGGCGCTGAAGGGCCTGCTGGTCCAGCGGCGGCGGGAGCTGGAGCGGGTGTACGTCGACAGCCTCGTCGTGCTGACCGGGCCCGGCACCGAGCTCGTCGACCCGGCCGGCCGCGACCTCGGGCACGTGACCGGCCTCGACGGGCTGATCCCCACGCTGCGCGACGTCTCCCGGATCAGGCGGGGCTGCACCCCGGACACCGGGCCGTACCGGACCGCGATCCTGGAGGCGCTGAACGGCGCCGTACGGAGGTCCACCGCGCCGCCCCGGTTCGGCAACTGGGAGGTGGAGGAGGAGCTCGGCGGGGATGCCCGGGTCACCGAGTACCGCGCGTTCAACGCCACGGTCCCGGGCAGCGAGACGGTGCTGCTGCGGGTGTACCGGGCCGATCCGCTGGCCGAGGAGGAGCCGCGCGCGGCCGAGCGGCGGCTGATCACCAATGCCTACCAGGCCCTCACCCGGATCCCGCCGCACCCGTGCGTCGTCCGAGCGCGCGACTTCTTCGCCGTCGACGACGAGAGCCGGTTCGTGCTGGTCCTCGACGACGTGCACGGCCAGGCGCTGCAGCTGCGGCTGACCGCGTCCCGGCGGGCCCTGCCCGTCGCGGCCCGGCTCGACGTGCTGGAGGACATGCTGGCGGGCCTGGCCCACGTCCACGCCAACAACGTCATCCACCGGGCGCTCAGCCCGGCGTGGGTGCTGGTGACCGAGGACGGCCGGGCGATGCTGACCGGGTTCGACTACGCCAAGCCCGGCCCCCGGCCCTACACGGTCGCCAGCGAGCTGCCCAACGTCCTCGACACCCCCTACGTCGCCCCCGAGTACCAGCCCGAGCTGATGACGGCCGCCTCCGACGTGTACGCGGCGGGGGTCATCGGCTTCCACCTGCTCGCCGGGCGGCTCCCGTCGGGGAACCCGGACGCCGAGACCCCGCTGGACGACGTCCCGGCGCAGGTGACGGACCTGCTGCGGCGGATGCGCGACCATTCCCCGGACAAGCGGCCGAGCGCCGCCGAGGCCCTCGACGACCTGCGGCGGGCCCGGGAGGGGCTGCCTCCCGGGGAGCGGGCGGCGGAGCGCGACCCCGTGTTGCTCGACCGGATCCGCGGCAGGTTCCGCCGCCTGTCCGGCCGCCGCCCGTGATGACGGTCCTTCACGGCCGTGACGACGGCCGGGCGGCGCGGGGCCGGGGCGCTCAGGAGTCGACGAACTCCTCGGGGACCATCACCCGCAGGCCGTTCGGGATGGTCCGGATGGTGATCGGCGTCATCAGGCGGACCTCTCCGTCGACGTCGGCGGCCATCGGCGGGTCGGTCTCCAGGAGCATCTCCCGGCCGACGACGAAGGGCCCGCCCGCGAGGCTGCGCCAGCGGCCGGTGGCGGCGCGGATCAGGGTCTCCACGACCAGCCGGAGGCGCTTGCCCGAGCCGAGCTGGTAGGCGACGAGCTGGCCGTTGTCGATGCTGATGTCCCTGGCGACCTGCCAGCCGCCGTGGAAGCGGCCGTTGGCGATGTTGAGCTGGTGGGTGAGCAGCTCGTGGCGCCGGCCGTCCACCGTGATGGCGGCGCGGAAGGGCCGGTGCCCGGGGAGGATCGTCAGGGCGGTCAGGGGGTAGGCCGGCCGTCCCAGGACGCGCTTGAGCCAGGGCCGCACCTTGCCGGCCACCTCGACGGAGACGCCGAAGCTGGCGAGGTTGGCGAACTCCCGGTCACCGGCGACGCCCAGGTCGATGTCGGCGACCTTGCCGGTGCGGAACACCCGGACCGCTCCGGGCAGGTCCAGTGGAAGGCCGAGGCTGCGGGCGAAGTTGTTGGTGGTGCCCAGCGGCAGCAGGCCGAGGGCGACGTCGCGGTGGGCGACGTGCTTGACCGCGGCGCTGAGCGTGCCGTCGCCGCCGCCGACGGCCAGCAGGTCAGGGCGCTCGTCCAGCGCCGCGTCCAGCGTGGCCCGCAGGCGGCGGGGATCGTCGACGGTGAGGATGCGGACCGGTTTGAAACCCTCCGCCTGCAGCGCGCGGACGACCTCGGGGAAGAGCCGGCGGCCGCGGCGCGAACGCGTGTTGACGACCAGGCAGACCCTGCCCTTCGTCCGGATGGCCTCGGTGTGCTCGGCCTTGCTTCGGAGCTCTGCCACGTGTCCCTCTCCGCCTCGGCGTTCCTGCCGCTCAAATGGTATGGCCCCGCCGTCGGTGACGGCGGGGCCATACACGGTTCCCGGCCGGGGGAACCGGGCCGCCCGGGAGAACCGGGCGGTCCGGGACCGGGTGGTCAGGCGGTCAGACGGACCTTCCGGGTCACTTGGACGGCGGGGTCACCTGGACGATCACGCCGAGGTTGCCGGGGAGCGGGGAGATCAGCTTGAGCTTCACGCCCAGCGCCTTGCCCTCGTCGCCGGGGTTGCCGGAGCCGAGGACGTGGCCGTCGCCCAGGTCGGTGCCGTACAGGTCGGTGGCCGGGGTGCCGTCGGGGTTGACGACCCGGGTGCTGTAGGGCTGGTCGCCCTTGGACGGGACGACCACCGAGGCATCGAAGTCGCGGTAGTAGAGGCTGCCGTTACGGAACTCGAAGCCCGGGACCCAGGTCTTGGCGTCGGTGAACTCGCGGACCCCGTTCTCGGCCGGCAACTTGCTGCAGTAGGCGCTGAACGGCTCGTTCGGGCCCTCGATGCACTCGGTGAAGGGGTAGGTCTTGCCGAAGGAGAAGGCCGCGTTCGAGCTCTGCATACGGCCGGGCAGGTTCTTCAGCACGGTCGGGTCCTTCTCGGCCGCCTCGCCGTTGCGGCGGAGCGGGTCGAAGTGGGAGTCGACCAGGAGGAGGCTGCCCTTGGAGCCGATGCTCGGCGCCAGATCCAGGTTGTTGACGATGGAGTTGTTGGTGTAGGTGGAGTCGCGGTACCACACCAGCAGGCCGGGCGCGTTGTACTTGACCTTCTCCACCTTCCACGCGCCGTCACGGGAGTAGTTGGTGGTGTAGGTGTGCTGCAGGCCCTTGTCGAAGCCGTCGAAGTTGCGCCACTCCGCGAGGTAGAAGCGGGAGATCTCGCGGTAGCCGTCGTTGACGATCCAGCCCTGGCCGTGGGTGTTGGTGAAGGTGCCGCCGCTGGTGGTCCAGCCGTTGTTGCCGCCCTCGACGTCGTCGCTCCAGACGGTCTGGCCGCCGTTGGTGAGCGCGAAGTCGTCCACGTGCCAGCTGCGCGGGGTGAAGGCCGCGTCGGTGTCGTAGACCAGGCGCAGCTTGATGTCCTTGCCCGCGTACGGGGTCAGGTCGACGTAGTCGTGCCGCCAGCCGTTGGTGTCGCCGGTGAGGCCGTACTTGCGGTTGTTGAACTTGGCGAGGTTCTTGTTGGGGTCGGGGTAGGCGTCATCGGTCGAGACCAGGGCGCCGCCCTCGGTGTAGACCTTCAGCTGGCTCCAGGTGGAGCCGCCGTCGGTGGACGCCTCGACGAAGCCGAAGTCCCAGTCCTGCTCGATCTCGTAGTTGTTCCAGAGCCAGAACTTCACGTCGGAGCCGGCCGGGACCTGGACGTCGCGGGCGAGCTTGACGTCGGCCCACTCCTGGTCGAGGTTGGACCACCACATCTTGGTGCCGCTGTGCGGCGCGATCATCTTCAGCGGCGCGCTGGGCACGTTCACCCGGACGCCGTCCTGGGTGAGCTTGGGCGTGCGCGACGCCTGGCCGATCGTCACGAGACGGGAGGAGTCACCGGCGTTGAAAACCTTGGGGTTGGCCCAGCCGAGGACCCACTTGTCCCATATGCCCATATGGGTGGGCATGGACTGGAAGATCGGGCCGCTGTGCGAGCCGCTGGACATCAGGTCCCAGAAGTCGACCGCTGAGGACCCCTGGCCGGTGGTGTCGTACAGGTCCGGCAGGCCCAGGTCGTGGCCGTACTCGTGGGCGAAGACGCCGACGCCGGAGTCCTCCGGCTGGACGATGTAGTTGGAGATCTTCACGTCCTTGCCGGGCACCTTGTAGCCGCCGGCCACCGCGCTGGAGTGCGCCCAGATCGCGTAGGGGCCCTCGGCGCCGCCGTCGGAGGACTTGTCCTTGCCGGCGTGGACCAGCACCAGGTGGTCCACGACGCCGTCGGGCTCGGCGAAGTTGCCGTCACCGTCGGCGTCGGCGACGTCCTCGACGTCGTAGTCGGCCCAGGGGAAGTTCGGGTCGGCGGCGGCGAGGGAGTTCACCGCGTCGATGGCGAGCTGGCCCGGGCCGAGCGGGTTGCTCGGGTGGCCGGTCATGTCCTGGGGCTCCTGGCCGCAGGCGCGGGCGCCGTAGTAGGCCTCGGAGTGCGGGACCTTGATCCACGGGCTCGCCTGACCGCTGACGGTGTAGGCGCCCTTGGACATCTCCTCGTACATGTTCTTCATGGTGGAGCCGGAGATGTCGATGCCCTTGCGGCCGTCCCGGGGGTCGGTCAGGTCGGGGCGGACCCGCTCGGTGATGCCCTTGGAGCTGTAAAGCATCTTGTTGAAGTGCTCGGGGCTGAAGTCCGGCACCCAGAAGCTGTTGTTGTCCTTGTGCGGCAGCTTCGCCGGGTCGGGGATCTTGTTGTGCAGCGGACCGTTGATCAGCGTGCCCGGAGGCTCGGTCACGCACTCGTCCTCGGTCACGCTCTTGGGACGGCTGAAGCCCGAGAAGTCGTCGTTGGCCTTGTCGTTGAACTCCACCAGGAGGGTGAGGAGCTTGGCCTGCTTGACGACCTTCGACTTCTTGAACAGGAACTCGGCCGGGTTGAGCCCGGTCCTGATCGCCTGGGCCTCGCGGGCGGCCAGCACCCGGGCCGCGGCGGGGTTGCCCTCGGAATACTTGCGGTTGACCTTCTTCGCCGCGATGGCCTGACGCGCCTTGGCGCGCGAGCCGGGGACGGCCGGGTCGGCCACCTCCGGCTCTTCCCTGGGCGGCGCGTAGTTGATGTAGTAATCGGCCGCGGACGGCTGGTACCGGGCGACCGAAGTGTCGGCCTGCGCCGACTGGCCGCCGACGGCCAGTCCCGCGGCGGCCAGGCCGACCACAGGCACCAGCGCGAGAACGCGCCTGCGGATGCCTCTGCCTCTACTGGACAACGCATACCCTCCCTGCCCGGGTTCGCCGGGCGCGGACATCCCTGCGTGCCGTGTGCACGCGCCGACGGGGACGTTAGACGAGAAGGTAAAGCAAGAGTAAAGACGTCGGCTTTATGTTGCGAAACTGTAATTGAGAGCCTTTTGTCGCGTAAATACGTTATGTCGCTCCTTGATCCTTTATTGATGGTCAATCGGCAGGTCGGGCGCGGTGAGCCACCGGCGTGCGGGCCGGGCGGGGGGAAGCAGGCCGTACGGGGGCCGCCGTATGGGACAGTCCGCATGGCGGGAGGATCACGCGGCGGACGGGGGCGCACGGCGGACGGGCGTCACGGGGGCGCGGGCCGTACGGCGGGCGTCACGGACGGGCCGGCCGTACGGCGGGCGTCACGGGGTGCCGGGACACGGCGACGCCCCGGCACCGGGGTGCCGGAGCGTCAGGGCGACGGGGCGACGGGGCGACGCCGGCGCGGCGTCAGGACGGGAGGGGCCGGGCGGTCAGATCTCCTCCTGCGGGGCGGTCGGGTCGAGCTGGCGCGGCTGGGTCTTCACCCTGGGGTGGTGCAGGTCGAAGGCCGGGCGCTCGGAGCGGATGCGCGGCAGCGAGGTGAAGTTGTGCCGCGGCGGCGGGCAGGAGGTCGCCCACTCCAGGGAGTTCCCGAACCCCCAGGGGTCGTCCACCGTGACCCGCTCCCCGTGGCGGAAGGACCACCAGACGTTGTAGAAGAACGGCAGCGTGGAGGCTCCGAGGACGAACGCGCCGATCGAGGAGATCATGTTCAGGCCGGTGAAGCCGTCGATCGCGCTGTAGTCGGCGTAGCGGCGCGGGAAGCCCTCGACGCCGAGCCAGTGCTGGACCAGGAAGGTGGTGTGGAACCCGATGAACAGCAGCCAGAAATGGATCTTGCCGATCGTCTCGTTCATCATCCGCCCGGTCAGCTTCGGCCACCAGAAGTAGAACCCCGCGAACATCGCGAAGACCACGGTGCCGAAGACGACGTAGTGGAAGTGGGCCACCACGAAGTAGGAGTCGGTCACGTGGAAGTCCAGCGGCGGCGAGGCGAGGATGACGCCGGTCAGGCCGCCGAGCAGGAAGGTGACCAGGAAGCCGACCGCGAACAGCATGGGGGTGGCGAAGGTCAGGTGGCCGCGCCACATCGTGCCGGTCCAGTTGAAGAACTTCACCCCGGTCGGGATCGCGATGAGGAAGGACATGAACGAGAAGAACGGCAGCAGCACCTGGCCGGTCGGGAACATGTGGTGCGCCCACACGGTCATCGACAGTCCCGCGATGGCCATCGTCGCGCCGACCAGACCGATGTAGCCGAAGACGGGCTTGCGGCTGAAGACCGGGATGACCTCGGTGATGATGCCGAAGAACGGCAGCGCGATGATGTACACCTCGGGATGGCCGAAGAACCAGAACAGGTGCTGCCACAGGATCGGCCCGCCGGTCTCGGGGGCGTAGATCTGGGCGTCGAGCTTCCGGTCGATGAACAGGGCCATCATCGCGGCGGCCAGCACCGGGAAGGCCATCAGCACCAGCATCGAGGTGAGCAGCACGTTCCAGGTGAAGATGGGCATCCGGAACATGGTCATGCCGGGGGCGCGCATGCAGATGATCGTGGTGATGAAGTTGACCGCGCCGAGGATCGTGCCCAGACCCGCGGTGACCAGGCCGATGATCCACAGGTCGCCGCCGGCTCCGGGCGAGCTGACCGTGCTCGACAACGGGGTGTAGGCGAACCAGCCGAAGCTCGCCGCGCCGCCGGTGGTGAAGAAACCCGAGATGACGATGATCCCGCCGAACAGGAACAGCCAGTAGCTCACCATGTTCAGCCGGGGGAAGGCCACGTCGGGCGCGCCGATCTGCAGCGGCATGATCGCGTTGGCGAATCCGGCGAACAGCGGCGTGGCGAACAGCAGCAGCATCACCGCGCCGTGCATGGTGAACATCTGGTTGTACTGTTCCTGGCTGACGAACTGGAGGCCCGGCTGGAGCAGCTCCGCGCGGATGACCATCGCCATGAGCCCGGCGATCACGAAGAACGCGAACGACGTGATCAGATAGAGGTTTCCGATGATCTTGTGGTCGGTCGTGGTCAGCCACGACACGATCAGGGAACCCTTGGCGGTGGGCGCGAGCGCGGGCCGCTGCTGCACAGTTGTCACAGCCGGCTCCTTCCGGTTGGCGACGGCCGGATACGGCGGAACTCCCCGTTCGTTCACCAGCCCTCTGCCCGGTGCGGATAACCCGAACACGCGGCGCGAGTAGCTACATAGTCAACTAATCGTCTCGTTAAGGTAATTAAGCCCAAAATCTACACTTACAGGGAGAATTCGCCCTTATTTCCCGAATTCTTGCATCGGGCCGGATCGCGTCCACCCCCGGGTCCCCCCGGCGGAGCCCCGGGGCCGACGCCCGGTCAGGGCGGCTCGGCCCGAGGGCTTAAAGTCCCCTTGTGACTGCTATCGCCGAACTCACCGCCGCGCTCGCACCCGGAAAGATCCTGACCGACCCCGACGTGACCGACTCCTACGCCCGGGACCGGACCTTCCTGGAGCCGGGCAAGCCCCTGGCCGTCGTGCTGGCCGAGAGCCGCGACGACGTGGTGGCCGTCATGCGGTGGGCGACCCGCCACCGGGTGCCGGTGGTGCCCCGGGGCGCCGGGACCGGCCTGGCGGGCGGAGCCACCTCGGTGGACGGCGGCGTGGTGCTGGCCCTGCACAAGATGACCGCGATCCGGGAGCTGTCCCCGGCCGACGAGATCGCCGTGGTGGAGCCCGGCGTCATCACCGCAGACCTGGACAGGGCGGCCCGCGAGCACGGGCTGATGTACGCCCCCGACCCCTCCTCCTACGAGATCTCCACGATCGGCGGCAACCTCGCCACCAACGCGGGCGGGCTGCGGTGCGTGAAGTACGGCGTGACCCGCGACTCGGCGCTGGGCCTGGAGGTCGTCCTGGCCGACGGGCGGGTCGTCGACACCGGCAGGCGCACGGTCAAGGGCGTGACGGGCTACGACCTGACCGGCCTGTTCGTCGGCTCGGAGGGGACGCTCGGGATCATCACGGCGGCCACCGTACGGCTGCGCCGCGCCCCCGCCTCCTACCCGGCGACGATCGCCGCCGAGTTCACCTCCCTGCGGGACGCCGCCGCCGCGGTCTCGGCGATCATCGCGGCCGGGTGCCAGCCTTCGCTGCTGGAGATGCTCGACCGGACCACGCTCGAGGCCGTCGACGCCTGGCGCAACATCGGGCTGGAGCCGGCCACCAAGGCGATGCTGATCGGGCAGGCGGACTCCGCCGACGCCGACGCCGTCGCCGCGCGCATGTCGGAGCTGTGCGAGGCCGACGGGGCGTCCTTCGTGGCGGTCTCCTCCACCCCCCAGGAGGCCCAGGAGCTGATCGGAGTCCGCCGGATGGCCTACCAGGCCAAGGAACGGCTGGGCAAGTGCCTGGTGGAGGACGTGTGCGTGCCGCGCTCGGCACTGCCGTTCATGATCGAGAAGATCGAGGCCATCGCGGCGCGGCACGACGCGCTGATCGCCACGGTCGCCCACGCCGGCGACGGCAACCTGCACCCGGTCTTCATCTTCGACCACGCCCTGACCGAGCCGCCGCCGAACGTGTGGGCCGCGGCCGACGAGGTCTTCCGGGAGGCGCTGGCCATGGGCGGCACACTCACCGGCGAGCACGGCGTCGGGCTGCTGAAGCGGCGCTGGCTGGCGCTGGAGACCGGGCCGGTCACCGAGGAGCTGCACCACGGGATCAAGGATCTCTTCGACCCGCTCGGCATCCTCAACCCCGGCAAGGCCATCTGAGCCGCTCGCCCGCCGGGGCCGCCCGGCGACCCGGGTGGCCCCGGCGGGCCCGGGTACGGCGGAGCGCCCGTTCGCCGAGGCCGGGAAGGCCCCGGCGGCCCGCCCGGACCGGCGGTGACCGGTGAGGTGTGGCGGAAAACATCCGTCCCCGTGCTCACGCTGGTAGCGTGCTGCCCCAGATAAACCTATTTTTTGGCTTTTGTCGGGGGTCGTTGTGGTAGAGCCGCTCGCAGCGGGGGATCCCCCGCGGTTGGGCCAGTACGAGCTGACCGGCCGTCTGGGGGAGGGCGGTCAGGGGGTCGTCTTCCTCGGGCGCGGACCGGCGGGTGAGCAGGTCGCCGTCAAGCTCCTGCATCACGGCCTGGCCTCCGACCCCGAGGCGCGGTCACGGTTCCTGCGGGAGGTCTCGGTCGCCCAGCGGGTCGCCCGGTTCTGCACCGCCTCGGTGCTCCACGCCGACCTCGCGGGCAGCCAGCCGTACGTCGTCAGCGAGTACGTGCCGGGGCCGTCGCTGCGGCAGCTGGTCCTCACCGAGGGGCCGCGCCGGGGGGCCGCGCTCGACCGCCTCGCGATGAGCACGGCCACCGCGCTGTCGGCGATCCACCGCGCGGGGATCCTGCACCGGGACTTCAAGCCCGCCAACGTGCTGATGGGGCCGGAGGGCCCCGTCGTGATCGACTTCGGCATCGCCAGAGCGCTCGACTCCCCCGGCCTGACCTCCACCGGGACGGCCGTGGGCACGCCGTCCTACCTCGCCCCCGAGCAGCTCGGCGACGGCGAGGTGACGGCCGCGGCCGACGTGTTCGCCTGGGGCGTCACGATGGTCTTCGCCGCGACCGGCAAGCCCGCGTTCGGCGCGGACTCCATCCCGGTGGTGATGAACCGGATCCTCACCGCCGAGCCCGACCTCGGCGCGCTGGAGGGGCAGCTGCACTCCCTGGTGACCGCGTGCCTGTCCAAGGACCCGGCGGCGCGGCCCACCGCCGAGGAGCTGGTGAGCCACCTGATGGGTTCGACGATCCCCTCCCCCGCCCGCGGGCGGGGCCGTCCCGCCGCCCAGGACCAGGCCGCTCGGGACCAGGCCGCTCGGGACCGGGCCGCGCAGACCCCGTCCGCAGTGCCGCCTCCGCCCGCCCCCGCCCGGCCGGGTCCGCCGGGTTCCACCCCGGCCGCCGCCGGTCCCCCACACCCCGGCGTCCCGCGTCCCGGCGCCGTCTCCGGCCTCCCGCACCCCGGCGGCGCCCCCGGTCCGGCCGGCTCGGGGGCCTCCCGCCCCGGTGCCGCTCCCGGCCCGGCCGTCCCCGGTGATCCGTCCCGGCCGGGCAGGCCCGCGCCGAAGCCGCGCCGGCCGAGCGGCCTCCTGCTCGCGAGCGTGGCGGGCGTGGCCGCGCTGGCGGTCGCCACGGGCACCGTGGTGATCCTCAACGGCGACGAGCGGACCTCCGCCGCCGAGGCCGCCGAGGCGTCCAGGAGCGCGGAGGCGAACCCCACCCGGCAGGCCGGAGAGCCCGAGCAGCCGGAGTCCGAGCTCATGCCCGACGAACCGCCCGCGGCGTGGGAGTCGCCCGCGCCGAAGCCGAGCCCCTCGCCCACCGTCCGGGCCGGCCGGGAGCGGACCGTCGCGCCCCAGCCGCCCAGGACGCCCAAGCCGACGGCCACCGAAGCGGGCGGCGGCTCCGGTGACCGTGGGCAGCCGCGGCAGACCGCGGACCAGGACACGGTGGAGCCGGGCGACCCGTCGTCCGACTCCACCGGCTCCACCGGGAAGCCGGCCACCGCGCCGCCGCGGGCCACCACCAAGCCGACGACCGCGCCGAAGCCGAAACCGAGCGCCACGACGTCCAAGCCCAAGCCCGCGCCGAAGCCCAACCCCTACACCGCGACCGGCGTCTGCGGCTCCGGCTACAAGGTGATCGACTCCCACGCCCTGTCGTCCTCGGCCACCGTCTACCTGCTCTACAACTCGGGGGCGGGCCGCAACTGCGTGGTGACCATGTCGAAGTACGTGGTCCCGGGGAAGATCTCCATGAACGCGATCCTCCAGGTGAAGGGCGGCTCCTCCGGCGGCAACCCGGGCTCCTACACCGCCTACGCCGGGCCGGTGCGGCTCCCCGGCGCCAAGAAGTGCGTCATCTGGGGCGGCTCGTACGGCTCGGCGTCATGGAAGAGCGGCTGGAGCCACTGCGGCTGACCCGGAAGACGCCGGACCGGCCCCGGACGGGACCGGTCCGACGGAGGCACCGCGCCCGTCAGGTCCCGAGCGGCCTCCGGGCGGCGTTCACCCGTCCGCCGCGCTCCCGCTCCGCGGTCCTCCCGCGGTCCCAGAACGCGTACGACAGCGTCGCCCCGCCCGTGAGGCCGTACCCGAGGACGAGGCCCAGGATCATGTCGTCCAGCAGGACCGAGAGGACGATCGACAGCACGGTGCCCGACACGGCGAAGAGGAGGACGGTCCGTATCGCCCTCGACGGCTTCATGTGCCCGAACGCACCGAACAGAAGATGCCTTTGCTTCCTCGATAGGTTCATGATCTCCAGGTGCCACGGACCGGCCGGAGCAAACGTTCCCGCCGCCGTTCCGGCGCGTATTCTCCGCTTCCGCCGCAACACGTGTCATCGCCCCTGTCGGAGCGCCGGAGCGTCGGCTACCTTGCTGGAGTGATCGTCAACTCTGGGACGGTGGCCGGGCGGAGGCGCCCGGCGCGCGGCAGGCGGGGCAGGCGGACGGACACCGGGCGGGACGCCCGGTGAGCGGGCCGGACATCTCCGGGGACGACTACCGGGCGCGGCGCGCGGCGATGCTCGCCAAGCTGGCCGAACTCGACGCCGAGCACGCCAGGGCGGTCGCCGGGGGCGGCCCGAAGTACGTCGAGCGACACCGCGCGCGGGGCGGACTGCTCGCCCGGGAGCGGATCGAGCTGCTCGTCGACCCCGACTCGGCCTTCCTGGAGCTCTCGCCACTGGCGGGCTGGGGCACCGAGTTCCCCGTCGGGGCGAGCGTGGTCACCGGGATCGGCGTGGTCGAGGGCGTCGAGTGCGTGATCGTCGCCAACGACCCCACCGTGCGCGGCGGCTCCACCAACCCCTGGACGCTGCGCAAGACGCTCCGCGCCGCCGACATCGCCCTGGCCAACCGGCTGCCGCTGATCAACCTGGTGGAGTCCGGCGGGGCCGACCTGCCGACCCAGAAGGAGATCTTCATCCCCGGCGGGCGGGTCTTCCGGAACCTGACCCGGCTGTCGGCCGCCGGGATCCCGACCATCGCCCTGGTGTTCGGCAGCTCGACCGCCGGCGGCGCCTACGTCCCCGGGCTGAGCGACCACGTGGTGATGGTCAGCGGGCGGGCGAAGGTCTTCCTGGGCGGGCCGCCGCTGGTGAAGATGGCCACCGGGGAGGAGGCAGAGGAGGAGGCGCTGGGCGGCGCCGAGATGCACGCCCGGGTCAGCGGGCTCGCCGACCACCTCGCCGCCGACGAGCACGACGCGCTGCGCATCGGGCGGCGGATCGTGCGCAACCTCAACCACCGCCGGGCGGGCCCGGCCCCCGGGCCCGTGCGCGAGCCCCGGCACGACGCCGACGAGCTGCTCGGCATCGTGCCGGAGGACCTGCGGGTCCCCTTCGACCCGCGCGAGGTGATCGTGCGGATCGTGGACGGCGGCGGGTTCGACGAGTTCAAGCCCCTGTACGGCACGAGCCTGGTGACCGGCTGGGCGCGGCTGCACGGCCACCCGATCGGGATCCTGGCCAACGCCCGGGGCGTGCTGTTCAGCGAGGAGTCCCAGAAGGCCGCCCAGTTCATCCAGCTCGCGAACCAGGCCCGCACGCCGCTGGTCTTCCTGCAGAACACCACGGGCTACATGGTCGGCACGGACTACGAGCGCGGCGGCATCGTCAAGCACGGCTCCATGATGATCAACGCGGTGGCCAACTCGACGGTCCCGCACCTCACGGTCGTCATGGGCGCCTCCTACGGCGCCGGCAACTACGGCATGTGCGGCCGGGCCTACGACCCCCGGTTCCTGTTCACCTGGCCGAGCGCGAAGTCGGCCGTCATGGGGCCGGCGCAGCTCGCCGGGGTGCTGTCCATCGTGGGCCGCGCCGCGGCGCGGGCCAGGGGACAGGACTACGACGAGGAGGGCGACGCGGCCATGCGCGAGATGGTCGAGCGGCAGATCGAGGCCGAGTCGCTGCCCTTCTTCCTGTCCGGCCGCCTGTACGACGACGGGGTCATCGACCCCCGCGACACCCGCACCGTCCTCGGCCTGTGCCTGTCGGCCGTCGGCAACGCCCCCGTCCCGGAGCCCGCGGGCTTCGGCGTCTTCCGGATGTGAGCCCGTGACCCTGACCCTCCCGGCGGCCCCCGCGGCGCCCCTTCCGGTATCCCCTCCGCACAAGGGAGGACCGGTTCCCGCCGGGAACCCGGTCGCCCTCCCGGCGGTCCGCGCGGCCGCCGGGCCGTCCGCCGCGCGCCCGGCACGGCGCCCGCGGCCGGGAGGCCGCCGGTGATCGGACGCCTCCTCGTCGCCAACCGCGGTGAGATCGCCCGCCGGGTCCTCCGTACCTGCCGGGACCTCGGCATCGAGACCGTCGCGGTGTTCTCCGACGCCGACGCGGGCGCCCCCCACGCCGCCGAGGCCGACCACGCCGTACGGCTGCCCGGCGCCGAGCCCGCAGCCACCTACCTGTCCGCGGCGCGGATCGTCGAGGCGGCCCTGCGGGCCGGGGCCGACGCGGTCCACCCCGGCTACGGCTTCCTGTCGGAGAACGCCGCGTTCGCGCGGGCCGTGCTGGACGCCGGCCTGACGTGGGTCGGCCCGCCCCCGGAGGCCGTGGCCGCCATGGGCTCCAAGATCCAGGCCAAGGCGCTGATGGCCGCGGCCGGGGTCCCGGTGCTCCCCGGCTTCACCGCCGGGCCGGACGGCTCCGCCGGCGACCTCGAACGCGACGTGCGGGCCCTGATCGAGCACGGGCCGGCCTCCGCGGGCCGGGGGGCGCTGCTGGTGAAGGCGTCGGCGGGCGGCGGCGGGCGCGGGATGCGGGTCGTGGAGCCGGGCGGCGACCTCGCCGCCGCGGTCGAGTCGGCCCGGCGGGAGGCCGAGGCGGCGTTCGGGGACGGGACGGTCTTCGTCGAGCCCCTGCTGGAGCGGGCCCGGCACGTCGAGGTCCAGATCATGGCCGACCGCCACGGGACGGTGTGGGCGCTGGGCGAGCGGGAGTGCTCGATCCAGCGGCGGCACCAGAAGGTGATCGAGGAGGCCCCGTCCCCGGCGATCTCCCCCGCCGCCAGGGTCCGGCTGTGCCACGCGGCGGTCACCGCCGCCAGGGCCGTCGGGTACGTCGGGGCGGGCACGGTGGAGTTCCTCGTCTCCGGCGACACCGTCGCGTTCCTGGAGATGAACACCCGCCTGCAGGTCGAGCACCCCGTCACCGAGTGCGTGTACGGCGTCGACCTGGTCGAGCTGCAGATCCGGGTGGCCGAGGGCGCGCGGCTGCCCGAGGCGCCCCCGCGGGCGTCGGGCCACGCCGTCGAGGCGCGGCTGTACGCCGAGGACCCCGGGCGCGACTGGCTGCCACAGGCCGGTGTCCTGCACCTCCTGGACATCCCCGGGGTGGACGTCCGCTTCGCCCCGCCGCCGCCCGGCGCGTCCCGCTGCCTGCGGCTGGACTCCGGCGTCGAGGACGGCTGCGAGATCGGCGTCCACTACGACCCGATGCTCGCCAAGGTCGTCTCCTACGCCCCCGACCGGGCCGAGGCCGTACGCCGGCTCGCCGCGGCCCTGGCGTCCGCGCGGATCCACGGCCTCGTCACCAACCGCGACCTGCTGGTGCGGGTCCTGCGGCACGAGGCGTTCCGCTCCGGGGACACCCACACCGGCTTCCTCGCCGAGCACGACCTGACCGCCGCACTCACCGAACCCGACGCGTCCACCGGGTCCGCCGGGCCCGCCATGCCCACCGGGACCGCCGCCGTCCCGTCGGCCGCCGTGCCGGCCGCTCCGCCCGGCGCGGGCCAGGGCCCGCCCGTCCTGCCCCTGTCGGCCCTGGCCGCGGCCCTGGCGCAGGCCGCGGCCAACCGCGCCGCCGCCCCCGTCCAGGCGGGGCTGCCCGCCGGGTGGCGCAACGTGGTCTCCCAGCCCCGCCGTACGGACTTCGCCGAGGCGCGGGTCTCCTACCTGATCACCCGGGACGGGCTGCGGGCCGAGGGCCTGCCGGACACGATTCTGGTCTCCGCCGCCCCCGACCTGGTGGTCCTGGAGACCTCCGGCGTACGGCACCGCTTCGCCGTCGCCCGCTACGACGGCGTGACGCACGTGGACTCCCCCCTCGGCCCGGTACGGCTCACCCCGCTGCCCCGCCTGCCCGAGCCGGCCGGGCGCACGGCCCCGGGCTCCCTGCTCGCGCCCATGCCCGGTACGGTGCTTCGCGTCGAGGTCAAGCCCGCCGATCTCGTCACCGCCGGGCAGACGGTCCTGGTGCTGGAGGCGATGAAGATGGAGCACCGCGTCGCCGCCCCGGCCTCCGGCGCGGTCTCCGCGGTGAACGTCGCCCCGGGCGACCGGGTAGAGGCGGGCGCCGTGCTGGCAGTGATCGAGGAGAGTGGCGGATGAACGTCGTTGACGAGCGGCCGGTGGAGCCCCTGGTGCGCGGGGAGGCGGCCGGCGGGATCGCGACGATCACGCTCGACTCGCCGCGCAACCGCAACGCGCTGTCGGTGCGGCTGCTGGGCGAGCTGCGCGGCCACCTCGACCGGGCGCTCGCCGACGACGGCGTGCGGGTGATCGTGCTGACCGGGACCGGTCCGGTGTTCTGCGCGGGCGCCGACCTCAAGGAGCAGCGGATCGGCCCGGGGGCGGCCGGGAACGCCCCGGTCACCGCGTCCTTCCCGGAGATCATGCGCCTGGTCTGGGAGAGCCCCAAGCCGGTGATCTGCCGCCTGAACGGCACCGCCCGCGCCGGCGGGCTGGGCCTGGTGGCCGCCTGCGACTTCGCGATCGCGCCGGACACGGCGTCGTTCGCGTTCACCGAGGTGCGGCTCGGCGTGGTCCCGGCGATGATCTCGGTGACCGTGCTGCGGCGGCTCGACCCGCGGGCCGCGGCCGAGTACCTCATGACCGGGGAGACCTTCGATGCCGCCCGCGCCCAGGAGATCGGCCTGCTCACCCGCGCCGTGCCCGAGGCCGAACTGGACGGCACGGTCGCCCACTACGCCGGCATGCTGCTGCGCGGCGGCCCCGAGGCGCTCGCGCTGACCAAGCGGCTGGTGCGGACCGTGCCGGCGATGCCGCTGGAGGAGGGCATGCGCCGCATGGCCGAGCTGTCGGCCGAGCGGTTCACCTCCGCCGAGGGCCAGGAGGGCATCGCCGCGTTCATGGAGAAGCGCCCGGCGTCCTGGGTGCCGCCGGGCGCCTGACGGCCTTCCGGCCGGCCGTACGGTGTCCCGCCCGCGCCACGTCCCCTCCCGCCCTGTCCTGCCCGCCCTGTCCTGTCCGCCGCGGTCTTCGCAGGAGGTCCGATGTTGCGCGTCGCGAACTGTTCCGGCTTCTACGGCGACCGCCTGTCGGCCGCCCGGGAGATGGTGGAGGGCGGCCCGATCGACGTCCTCACCGGCGACTGGCTCGCCGAGCTGACCATGCTGATCCTGGCCGGGAACCGCGCGAAGGGCCGCCCCGGGTACGCGACCACCTTCCTGCGGCAGCTCGAGGAGGTCCTCGGCACGTGCGTGGACCGTGGCATCCGGATCGTCTCCAACGCGGGCGGCCTCGACCCGGCCGGATGCGCCGGGGCGGTGGCCGATCTGGCGGACCGGCTCGGGCTGCGGGTACGGGTCGCGCACGTCACCGGGGACGACCTGTCCGGCCGTGACCCGCGCGGCATGCGCGACCCGGAGACCGGGGAGCCGCTGACCACGACACCGCTGACCGCCAACGCCTACCTGGGCGGCCGGCCGATCGCCGCCGCACTGTCGGCCGGCGCGGACGTGGTGGTGACCGGCCGGGTCACCGACGCCGCGCTGGTCACCGGCCCGGGGATCTGGCGGTACGGCTGGCGGCCCGGCGACCACGACGCGCTCGCCGGGTCGGTGGTCGCCGGGCACGTCATCGAGTGCGGCTGCCAGGCGACCGGCGGGAACTACGCCTTCTTCGGGGAGGTGCCCGACCCGGCGCGCTGCGGGTTCCCGCTGGTGGAGCTCGCGGCCGACGGCTCATGCGTGGTCACCAAGCATCCCGGGACCGGGGGCCTGGTGTCGGTCGGGACCGTCACGGCGCAGCTGCTGTACGAGATCGGCTCCCCGCGCTACCTCGGCCCCGACGCGGTGGCGCGGTTCGACACGATCCGGCTGGAGCAGCGGGGGCCGGACCGGGTCCGGATCTCCGGGGTGCGCGGCGAGGCCCCGCCGCCGGACCTGAAGGTGGCGGTCACCTACCCGGCCGGATACCGCAACACCATGACCCTGGTCCTGACCGGCCTGGACATCGAGGCCAAGGCCCGCCTCGCCGAGGAGGCCGTCTGGGCCCGCGCGCCGAAGGAGACCTTCGACGAGGTCCACGTCGAACTCGTCCCGCTCGGCGCCGAACCGGCGGGCGACCCGGCTCTCACCGGTCCGGCCGCTCCGGCGGGGGACGCCCACGGAACCGGTCCGTCCGGGGGCACGGCGCTGCTCCGCGTCACGGTGCTGGACGCCGACCCGGGGAAGGCCGGGCGCGTCTTCTCCTCGGCCGTCGTGGAGACGGCCCTGGCGAGCTATCCGGGGTGCTACGCCCTGACCCCGCCGGGGAACGCCACGCCGTACGGCGTCTACCGGCCCGCCCTGGTCCCGGCGGAGACCGTACGGCCCCGGGTCCGGCTCGACGGCGAGGAGATCGGCTGGGACGGCGGACCGGCGGAGCGGGGCCCGGTGGGAGTGGGAGGCGCCCCGGTGACGGCACGGATCCCGCCCGGCGCGGAGGACGGCCCGGTGACGGCACGGATCCCGCCCGTCGGGGAGGACGATCCGGTGACGGCGCGGGTTCCGCTGGGGACGATCGCGGGCGCCCGGTCGGGCGACAAGGGCGGCGACGCCAACCTGGGGGTGTGGGTGAGCACGCCCGAGCGGTTCGGGTGGCTGGCCGGTCACCTGACGGCCGAGCGCCTGGCCCGGCTCCTCCCGTCCGTCGCGGGTCTGCGGATCGAGCGTTTCGAGCTGCCGAACCTCCTCGCGCTCAACTTCGTCGTCCACGGCCTGCTGGGGCGGGGCGTCTCGGCCGGCACCCGCCTGGACGCCCAGGCCAAGGCGCTCGGCGAGGAACTGCGCGCCGCTCTCACGGACGTCCCCCGCGCCCTGCTGTGAGGTGCCGCGCCGTCCCGTCATCGAACGCGACCCGGTCCTCCGCGGCCCCGGCACCGCCCGGTGCCATTCGACCGGCCCTCCCCGGGACGGCCCGCCGCCCGAAACGGCTCGTCATCGGGCACGACCCGTGGCCGGACGCGATTCGCCGCCGGATACGGACCAACAACAATTCGGTTTTTCTGTGCTCAGAACCACGGAAAGCGCATCCGCAACCCTAGGATTGCTCGCAATTGCGACATGATCGTCGCCTAGGGAAGGATCGACTCATGCGTTTGCGGTTCCTCGGCTCCACATCGGAGGCGGGCGCCTGCCCCTCCCTCTACGAGACCGACCGCGGCACCATCGTCGTCCAGGGCCTCCACGTCACCGACCCCGTGGCGCTGGCCGATCTGCTGCACGTCCTCGACGGCGAGACCGCGGTCGAGGTGCCGAGGGAATTGCTCGTGGACATCGCCCGGCGGGTGCTGCCCTCGGATTGATCACAATTGCGCCACGCGCTATGGCATGATCGGTTCTTCCGGGTCTAACCTCGTGCGGTCATGTGACGGCCGCGCGCCTGTAAAAGGGACCGGCCCCGGTGCGAGCGGCGGCGTCCGGCCTGTACGGCCGGCGGAGGAGACGACGGGTGAACGGGTTCCAGGAGGGCCGGACCGAGCTCGGCCTGCAACTGCGGCGGCTCCGCGAGTCGGCCGGCCTGTCCGGCAAGGATCTCGCCGAGCGGCTCAGGTGGCAGGCGTCGAAGGTCTCCCGTCTGGAGAACGCCCGCCAGACCCCGACCGAGGACGACGTCACCCGGTGGGGACGCGCACTCCAGGCCGACCCCGGCGTGGTCGAGGAGCTGGCCGAGCAGGTCAGGGCACTGCTGGATCGCCAGGACTCCTGGAGGCAGCGGAATCGCAACGGCCTGGCGACGCTGCAGGAGGACATCCGCGACCGGGAGATGCGGACCTCGCTGTTCCGGGTGTTCGAGCCGGGCATCGTCGTCGGACTGCTGCAGACCACCGAGTACGCGCGGGGCGTCTTCACCCGGCTGAAGCGCATCTACCGGTCACCGGACGAGATCGACACCGCCATCCGGGTGCGCATGAAGCGCCAGGAGATCCTCTACGACCAGGGCAAGACGTTCCGTTTCGTCCTGCCCGAGGCCGCCCTGCGCTACCGGCTGGCGTCGCCCGAGGTGATGCGGGGCCAGATCGACCGGCTGCTCGCCGTGACCACGCTGCCCAACGTGGAGTTCGGCGTCATCCCCTTCGAGGCGCCCCTGCCCTCGGCGCTGCTCAACGGCTTCTGGATCTACGACAGGGAGCAGGTCGCGGTGCCGACGAGGACCCGTGAGCTCCTCCTGCGCGACCCCGAGGACGTCGAGTTCTACGAGACGACGTTCGACGAGCTTCACGGCGTGGCGGCCTTCGGAGAGCAGGCCAGGACGGTGATGGCGCGGGTGCTGGACGACCTTCTCCGGCAATCTACGGATTAATCCCCCGCAATTGCTTGATCAGGGGGCCAAGATCGTGCAATTCTCTGTTCGACGACGGAGGTGACGCATGATGCTCGACACGCTGTCCTGCCTGGAGAGGTTCGCCACGGCCACCCGGCTGCACGCCGACCTGTCGGTGCAGAGGATGTCGTTCGGAGACCCGGCGTACGTGTGCGTCCGCAACCGCTTCAGCGCCACCCTCTCCGAAACCGTGACGTGCTCGTCCGACGGGGGTTTCATCACCTCGTGGGGCTACCGGCTCGGTGACGCGGACAACGTCGAGGGCGCCGCCGCGCGCCTGGCCTTCCTGCTGGCGGCCATGCCCGCCTGATCCGCGCGACCGGGCCGTACGACCCGGCTCCGCCGGGCCTCCGAGTCCGGTGCACGGGTTCGGGTACGGGTTCAGGTTCGGGCACGATCCCGGGCGAGCCGGTTCGCGCGACCGGGCGGCCGGGCTCAGACCGGCTCGGGCCCGGCGGAGCCTTCCGGCCCGGCGGTCGCCCCGGAGCCGCCGGTCTCCTCCGGGATCTCGGAGGCGGGGAAGACCGAGGGGCTCAGCCCGACCTCGCGGGCCGCGGCGACCCGGGCGTGGTGCAGGAGCCGGCCACGCGACATGTTCCCGGTGTGCAGGGTGTAGCGGACCACCAGGCCGTCGAGCATCCCGTCGAGCCGCTCGGCCGCCCCCTGGGGGTCGTCGCAGACGAACTCGCCCCGCTCCACCCCTTCGGCGATCACCTGGGAGAGGGTCTCGATCCAGCCGCTCTCCAGCTCCAGCAGGATGTCGCGGACGTGCGGCTCGCGCACCCCGACGGCCCAGGCGTCGAGCCAGAGGATCCAGCTCTGGTCGGACCGGGAGGCGGGGATGTAGAAGCGCAGGATCCGGTCGAGCTTCTCGACGGAGCCGCCGGGACCGGCGCCGATCTCCCTCAGCCGCTGGACCTCGGCCTCGCTGGTGCTGCGGAGCATCTCGGTGATGAGGTCGTTCTTGGTGGCGAAGTGATAGTGGATCAGACCGCCGCTCACGTTCGTCGCCCGGGCGATGTCGGCGACCCGGGTGCTGGCCAGGCCCCGTTCGAGCACGACCCGCCGGGCCGCTTCGAGCAGCTCCGCCCTCCGCTGGTCGGCCTGGTCGGCGCGGCTGCCCCGCGCTCCGTCTCCGCTCTGCACTGCGCAAGAGTAACAGGAGCGCGGGACACCGGTCCGGATGCTGTTGACTGAGTGTTCAGTCAAGGATATCCGGACCGGTTCCGCACCGGATTCCGGCCCGTCCCCGGCGGCTCAGCCGCAGCGGTAGAGGGACCGGTCCTCTCCGGTCCCGCCGCCTCCGGCCCCCTCGTCTCCGGCTCCGCCATCTCCGGTCCCGCCGCCTCCGGCCCCGCCGTATTCGGCCGCCGGGACGACGGCGCAGTTGGCCCGGACCCAGGCGAGCGCCTCGGAGTTCCCCCGGCCCCCTCCGGGCCCGCCGGTCCCGCCTGACGGGCCCGCCGCATCCGGAGCGCCGGAGCCCCCGGCCGTTCCCGTGGAGCGGCCGGACTCGCCGGACGCGCCCGAACCGGCGGACCCGCCGGACCCACCGGATCCGCCGGGGCTGCCGCCGGGCAGCACATACCGAAGTCGCCCCGTGGAGACGAGTTCCCTGAGCCTGTCCACGCTCATGGCCGGGTCCGAGCCGCCGAAGCCGCCCATCGCGATGACGGGCCGGCCGGTGGAGAGGATGGCCGACGCGGCGCTCTGCGCGCTGTCCACGGCCACCAGCCAGGTCGCTCCACCCCGGTTGCGCTCCAGGTAGCCGAGCAGGTCGGCGTCGAGTCCGGCCGGACCGAGTCTGATCAGGCGCGGCCCGGACGCGTCGCCGGGGAGGCGTTCTCCCGCCCCGCCGGGGGGACGGTCGCCGGAACCGGCTCCGGAACCGCCCCCGGAGCCGCCGTCCCGGGCGCCGGGCGTCCCCGGGTAGCGGATCAGCATCCCCGGCGTCCCCGGCATGCCGCTTCCGGCCGGGCCGGCCGTGGGGTTGGTGCCCATGACGGGCGAGCCCAGCGGGGTCAGCGCGTACGCGGCGGGACCGGCCAGACCGGCGAACAGGCCGGTGACCAGTACGGTCACCGCGGCCGCCCGCCGGGCGCGCCCGCCGAGGCGGACCAGGAGCAGCGTCACCGCCGCGACCGCCGCCATCGCGGCGACCGCCCACGCCAGCCACGGAACGAAGTCCGGGCTGCGGCGCAGCACCGCGAAGGACCACGCCCCGGTGACCGCGAGGCCGCCCGCGAGCACCGCGGCCCAGGCCCGCGAACGCCGGGCCGCCCGCCACATCAGCACCCCGCCGACACCGGTCAGCGCGGCGACCGCCGGGGCCATGGCGGTGGTGTAGTACGGGTGGAAGATGCCCTCGGCGAAGCTGAAGACCACGTAGTGAACGGCCAGCCAGCCGCCCCACAGCAGCAGGGCCGTACGGGCGCCGCGCAGGGAGCCGCGGAAGGCCAGGACGAGCCCGGCCACCAGCGCGAGCACGGCGAACGGCAGGAGCCAGGAGATCTGCCCGGCCAGGATGTCGTTGAACAGGCGCCCGGCGCCCGACGTGCCGCCGAACCCGCCGGGGGCGCCCCCGGGAGCCCGGGTGAGTCCCTCCGGCAGGTCCGCGGGCACGCCCGGGGGCGGGCTCCCCGCCGCGCCGCGGCCCCGCGCCCCTCCCCCGGAGCCGAAGATCCGGCCCAGGCCGTTGTAGCCGACGACCAGGTCCCAGACCGAGTCGTCGGAGCTGCCGCCGACGTAGGGGCGGCTTCCGGCCGGCCACAGGTCCACGATCGCCATCCACCACGCGCTGGAGGCCACCAGCGCCGCACCGGCGGCGAGCAGCCGGCCCAGGCGGCGGGCCACCGTACCGGGGGCCAGGAAGAGGTGGACCGCGGCGAAGACCGGGACCACCAGGTACGCCTGGAGCATCTTGACGTTGAAGGCCAGCCCGACCGCGACGGCCGACAGCACCAGGGTGCGCGTCCGGCCGCTGCGGACCGACTTCTGGCAGAGCCACGCGGCGGCCACCAGCAGCAGGACGAGGAGGGTGTCGGGGTTGTTGTCCCGGTTGATCGCCACCGTGATCGGGGTCAGCGTCATCACCAGGGCGGCGAGCAGGGCGGCCGCGTGGCCGGCCGTACCGGGCAGCGCGCGCCGTACCGCGGAGTGCAGGATCCCTGCCGCCGCGACGCCGGCCAGCGCCTGGGGCAGGAGCATGCTCCACGTCCCGAACCCGAAGATCCTCGCCGACAGCCCCATCACCCACAGCGCGAGGGGCGGCTTGTCCACGGTGATGAACGACCCGGCGTCCAGCGCGCCGAAGAAGAACGCCTTCCAGCTCTTGGTCCCCGACAGGACCGCGGCGGCGTAGTAGTCGTTGGCGTACCCGTTGCGGCCGAGCGCCCAGGTGTACAGGACGGCGGCCAGCGCGAGCACCGCCCACAGGCCGGGCCGCGCCCAGCGGGGGTCGCCGGGGGCCCCGAGGGCCGCCCGCCGTACGGCGGCGCGGAACCTCCCGCCGGACGGCGGCGCCGCGGCGGGCGTGGTGGCGGGATCGGCGGGCGTGGTGGCGGGATCGGGTGAGGTCTCCGGCGATCCGGCCGGGAGGATACCCCCTCCGGAGCCCGACGGCGCGCCGGGGGCTCCCCCGGGGGTGACGCGGGCGCTCATCGGACGGCCTCCCCGGAGGAGCCGGGCGTCCCGGCGGGACCGGACCGGCCCGTCCGGCGCGGGTTGAAGACCCAGGCCCGCAGCAGCAGGAACCGGACCAGCGTGGCCAGAGCGTTGGCCGCGACGAGCGCGACGACCTCGGCCGTGGCGGAGGCGCCCGGCAGCAGCCGTCCGAGCAGCGCCAGGCCACCGGTGCTCAGCAGCAGCCCGACGGCGAACGCCAGACCGCCTTCCAGCTGGTGGCGCAGGGCGCCCGCGCGGCCGGTGACGCCGAAGGTGAAGCGCCGGTTGGCGGCGGTGTTGGCGACGGCGGTGACGAGCAGCGCCACCGCGTTGGCCGCCACCGCGGGCATCACCTGCCGCAGGGCGACGAACAGCCCCAGGTGCGCCAGGGTGCTGAGGACACCGATGACGGCGAAGCCGGAGAGCTGGCGGGCCATGCCCCGGGGGAGGCGGGCCGAGCGGACCCGCGGCGGCACCGGCAGCCGGGCCGCGTCCCACAGGGTCCTGCGCGCCACCCTGGCCATCCCCCGCAGGTCGTCCAGGGCGGTGCGCAGGATGTCCACCCGGCTGTCGGGGTCGTCCACCCAGTCGACCGGCACCTCGTGGATGCGCAGGCCGTGCCCCTCGGCCAGGAGCAGCAGCTCGGTGTCGAAGAACCACTCCTCGTCCTCGACCGCCGGAAGCAGCGCCTGGACGACCTCCGTACGGCCCGCCTTGAACCCGCACTGGGCGTCGGAGAAGCCGGCCCCCATCGCCGAGCGCAGCAGCAGGTTGTAGGCGCGGGAGATCAGCTCCCGCTTCGGGCCGCGGACCACGTCGGCGTTCCTCGCCAGCCGGGTGCCGATGGCCAGGTCGCTGTGCCCCGACAGCAGCGGGGCGACCAGCGGCAGGAACGCCTCCAGGCCGGTGGACAGGTCGACGTCCATGTAGGCGACGACGTCGGCGTCGCTGCCCGACCATACCCGCCGCAGCGCCCGGCCGCGGCCCTTGGCGTCCAGGCGGACGGCCCGCACGCACGGCAGCTCGCGTTCCAGACGTGTGGCGATCTCCCAGGTGGCGTCGGTGCTGGCGTTGTCGGCGATCGTGATGCGGAAGCCGTAGGGGAAGGTGTCGGTCAGGTACGCGTGCAGCCGCCTGATGCTCGCCGGCAGGGCGCGCTGCTCGTTGTACACCGGGACGACCACCTCGACCAGGCGCGTCTTGAGTGCTGTCTGCATGCGCCCACCATCGTGGCCCGGGCTTGGAACCGGCTGAGCCGCCGATGAACGCCGGATGAGAAGCCCGTCGCCCCCCTTCTCCCCCGTCTCCCTCCCGGAGGGCGCCCTGGACCGCTACGCCGGTTCCCCGCCGGCCGGCAGGGGCAGCAGGGCGCGCAACTCGTCGTCGGAGTGGAGCCGGTTGTACGGGGAGACGGTGAACGTCTCGGCGTACTCGACGCCCTCGGCGTGCTTGTCGCCGTACCAGCGGGCCAGGGCGGGGCGCATGTCCTCGGCGGCGTGCAGGTACGTCGACCAGTGCTCCAGCAGGAACTCCCGGCGTCCGGCCCAGTCGGTGGGAACGGTGTCGAGCAGCCCGTTGCAGTAGGGGGTGAACTCGTAGAACTGTGAGACGTGCGCGTCGCAGCCGAGCAGCTTCTCCTCGATCGCGGGCGTGGTGTCGATCGCGATGTCGTGGCGGTGCTGCGGGTGCGTCCCGTAGTCGACCGTCAGCAGGTAGAGCGGACGGCGGGCGAGCGGTGGCACGGCCGGCAGGATGTTCCGCAGCCCGACGAACGGCATGGCGTCGCGGACGATCTGGCCTGCGGCGCGGTTGTCGGGGTGGCCCGCGCCGTCGGGGTGGAAGGAGATGACGACGTCGGCCCGCCATTCGCGGATCGCGCGGATGACGGCCTGCCGTACCTCCAGGGTCGGGATGAGGGAGCCGTCGTCGATCGGCAGGATCTCGTACTGCAGTACGCCGAGCCGCTCGGCCGCCTCGGTCCCCTCGGCGGCGCGGCGGGCGACGAGGGGGCCCGCGTCCACCTCCCAGTGGCCCGCGGACCCGTTGGTGAGGGTCATGAACTTCACGGCGTGCCCGGCTTTCGCGTAGAGCGCGGCGGTGCCGCCGACGTACTCCTCCGGCTCGTCGGGGTGGGCCAGGATGACGATGACGCGGAGCTTGCGGTGCATGTGACGCCTTTCGGATGGGCTTCGGTGAACTTCGGGTGAGCTTCAGGTGAGCCGGGACAGCAGGGTGGTCAGGTGGTCGGCGCTGCGGCGCAGGAACGCGCGTTCCCACTCCGTCCCCAGGGGAGGCGCGTAGTAGGAGTCGACGGGGGTCAGCTCGCCCGCCGCCATGCGGCGCTCGGCGACGCTCGCCAGGCGGACGAGCCCGGCCAGGTCGGCCAGTGGCAGGTCGGGGTGGAGGTCCTGCCAGCGCCGGTCGAAGATCTGGATGCCGTTGCGGTCGCGCCCCTTGGTGTTCTCGATGGTGAGATTGACCTGGGGCGCATGTTCGAGCAGCAGGGACAGGACGGCGGCGAGATCGACGACGCCGTCGCCGCAGGCGCGGTTCTGGCGTTCGAGCCCGTCGCCGGTGAAGGTCACCACGAGGTCGCGCATGTGCGTCTGGCGTGTGTACGGCGCGACGCGGCGGGTGGCCTCGACGGGGTCCTCACCGCGGACGACCACGTTGGCCAGGTCCAGGGTCACGCCGACGGCATCGGGCCCGACGTCCTCGACGAGCCTGACCAGCTCGAACGTGGTGATCTCCTCGTGGGTCTCCAGGTTGACCCGGGCACCGTGGCCGCGCAGCACCGGGGCGAGCCGGTGCAGGAGGCGGCGGGTGGCCTCCAGTTGCTCCTCCCAGGTGACGTCGGTGCGGAAGCGGTCGATGGCGTGCAGGCCCCAGCGGAAGTGCTGGTAGTTGGCCGTGTCGCCCCACAGGTCGGCACAGCCGATCGCGGCCGCCGCCTCGATCATGCGGCGCGCGCCGAGCAGGTAGTCGCCGTCGCCGACCTGACGGATCGACGGGTCCTCGGCCGTGTTGAACGGGTTGACCTTGCCGAGCCCCGTCTCAAGGTAGAGGTCCAGGTCGTCGGCCTGCTGCCGTAGCGCCGCCAGCCGTCCGGGGTCGAGGTCGGGGCTCATGTGCAGGATCGTGCGGAAGAAGACGCCGTGGTGGCCCAGCTCGGCCGCCGCCGACAGCACGCCCTCGGGGCCGAGTTCGGCCGCCTCGGGAAACTTCAGCCCGCACACGCCGATGCGTGTCATCGGGTTCTTCCTTCCTCGGCCGCGTGACAGCGCACCCAGTGGCCGCCGCCGAGGTCGGTCCTGGCGGGCCGTTCGGCGGCGCAGCGGGCGGTGGCGAGCGGGCAGCGGGCGGTGAACGGGCAGCCCGTCGGCGCCGGAGCGGCCGCCGCGCCCGCCGGAGCGGCCGGGGGCTCCGCGCCGCGGTGCTCGCGGCGCGGGTCGGGAACGGCCGACAGCAGCAGGCGCGTGTACGGGTGGGCGGGCCGTTCCACCAGGGTGGCGGCATCGGCGCCCTCGACGGCGTGCCCGGCGTACATGACGAGGATCCGGCCGCCGAGGTAGCGGGCGGAGGCGAGGTCGTGGGTGATGTACAGGTAGGCCGTGCCCCGGGTGGCGCGCAGCCGTTCCATGAGGTTGAGCACGCCGGCGCGCACGCTGACGTCGAGCATGGACACCGGTTCGTCGGCCACGATGAGCCGGGGGCGGACGGCGAGCGCCCTGGCGATCGCCACCCGCTGCCGCTGCCCGCCGGACAGCTCGTGCGGGTGACGCCCCGCCAGGGAAGGGTCCAGCCCGACGGTGGTGAGCAGGCCGGCGACGTCGCCGGGGTCGTGGCCGTGCAGGATGAGGGGCCGCCGAAGGTGGTGGCCGACGGTGTGAACGGGATTGAGCGAGCCGAACGGGTCCTGGAAGACCATCTGCACGGCTCGCCGGTAGGCCGGGGAGGCCCGGCGCGGCTCACCGGTCAGGACGTCCGTGCCGTCGAGCCTGATCGTGCCGCCGGTCGGCCGGTCCAGGCGGGCGACGAGCCGCGCCGTCGTGGACTTGCCGCTGCCGGACTCGCCGACCAGCGTGACGATCTCGCCGGCGCCGACCTCGAACGACACGTCGTGCACCGCCCGCAGCACGCGGGCACGCCGGCCCCGGCCGATGGTGAAGTGCCTGGTCAGACCCTCCACCTGGAGGAGGGGGGAGGTCACGGGGTCACCTCCGCCGGGCCGTACAGGTGGCAGGCCACGTCGCGGCCGTCCATGGTGACCGGGACGGGACGCTCGGCGCGGCAGCGGTCGTGCGCCGAGGGGCAGCGCGGAGCGAACCGGCAGCCCGGGGGCGGGTCGACGAGGTCAGGCGGGGCTCCGGGGATGCCGGTGAGCCGCGTGTCGTCGCCGTGCAGCGTCGGGAAGGACGCGAGCAGGCCCCGGGTGTAGGGGTGGGCGGGGTCGTCGAGGATCGTCCGGGCGCCGGCCAGCTCGACCACCTCACCCGCGTACATGATCGCGATGCGGTCGCTGATCTCGACGAGCAGGGAGATGTCGTGCGTGATGAACAGGACGGCGAAGCCGAGCCGCTCCTGCAGTCTCCGCACCTCGGCGATGATCTCCCGCTGGACGACGACGTCGAGGGCCGTCGTCGGCTCGTCCATGATGAGGATTCTGGGCCGCAGGGCCAGGGCGATCGCGATGGCGACACGCTGCCGCATGCCGCCGGACAGTTCGTGCGGGTAGGCGCGCAGCCGGTCGGCGCCGATGCCGACGAGCCCGCACAGCCGGGCGGCGCGTTCGCGGGCCTCGCGGCGGCCGGTCCGCTCGTGGGTGCGGATGACGTCGACGAGCTGGGCCTCGACGCGGAGGACCGGGTTGAGGGCGTTCATCGCGTTCTGGAACACGACGGCGATGTCGCGCCAGCGGACGCGCCGCAGTCCCTCGTCGGACAGGCCGAGCAGGTCGACGCCTTCGCCTTCGCCGTCGCCGTCGCCGTCGCCGCCGAAGCGGACGCGGCCGCCGGTGATGACGGCGGGGTCGCGCAGCAGCCTCGGTACGGCCATGGCCAGCGTCGACTTGCCGCAGCCCGACTCCCCGGCCAGCCCGAGGATCTCTCCGGGGAACAGGCCGAGGCTCACCCCGTCGACGGCGCGGGCGATACCGCGCGGAGTGTGGAAGTCGACGGTCAGGTTCTCGATGGACAGCAGGCCGGTCGGCGGCGCGGCCGTCCCGGCGGTCAGTGGTTCAGCCACGCCGCACCGCCGTGGCCCGGCGGAAGCCGCGGGGGCGGCGGGTGGCGCCGCCGCCCGCGACCCGCAGCCGGGGGTTGGTGGCGGCGTCGATGGCGAAGTTGACCAGCGCGAGCGCCGAGGCGGTCAGCGCGATGCCGAGGCCGGGCGCGACGAACGTCCACCACGCGCCCTGCAGCAGCGCGGAGTCGTTCTGCGCCCAGAACAGCATCGTCCCCCACGACGGCTGGTCGGCGTCGCCGAGGCCGAGGAACTCCAGCGCCGAGCCGGCGGTCAGCGCGAAGACGACCTGACCGCAGAAGTAGGCGGCGATGACGGAGGCCATGTTCGGCATGATCTCCACAAAGATGGTGCGCCGACGGTGTTCGCCCGCGACCGTGGCGGCGGCGACGAAGTCGCGCCGGCGCAGGGTCAGCGCCTGCGAGCGGACCACCCGGGCGCCGAACGCCCAGCCGGTCGCCACGAGGACGAGCACGATGGTGCCCGTGCCGGGTGGCAGGAACGCCGCCAGGACGATGATCAGCGGCAGGCTCGGGATCGTCAGGACCACGTTGACCACCAGCGAGATCGCCTCGTCGGCCACGCCGCCGAGGAATGCCGTGACGAGGCCCGCGACGACGCTGATCACCGTGGTGCCGGTTCCGACCACGAGGGCCATGCCGAGAGAGGTGCGGCCGCCGTACAGGACGTGGCTGAGGACGTCCTGGCCCTGGCCGTTGGTGCCGAGCGGGTGGGCGGCCGACGGCGGGCTGAACGGCCCGCCGTCCGACCAGGTGGTGGTGTGGGGCGCCAGGACGGGTGCGAGGAGCACGGCGCAGGCGATGAGGGCGAAGACCGCGGCGCCGACGACGGCGCGGCGGTCGCCGCGCAGGAACGCTGTCACCTTCCGCATGGGGAACACCTCCTTAGGAGCTCGCGGTGGCCGCGCCGCGCACCCGAGGGTCGAGCGCCGCGTAGAGCGCGTCGACCACGAAGTTCACGGCGAGGACGGAAATGGTGATCATGAGGAAAAGGGCCTGCATCAGCGGGTAGTCGTGGGTGGTGACCGCCGCGTAGAGCTGGTTGCCGAGACCGGGGTAGGTGAAGACGACCTCGGTGAGCAGCTGCCCGGAGAAGACGTGGCTGACGGCCAGGCCGAGAGAGGTGACGGTCGGCAGGATCGCGTTGCGCGCCGCGTAGTGGCCCATCACCCGCCAGGTCCGCAGACCCTTGGCCTCGGCCATGGTCAGGTAGTCCTCGTCGAGGACGCCGATCATCGTGTTGCGGATCGACAGTACCCACGCGCCGACGGAGACCAGCGCGACCGTGGTGGCGGGCAGCAGCAGGTGGGTCGCGACGCTGCCGAGGAACTCCGGGGTGAGGCCGGGCGCGACGTCCATGCCGTAGGCGTAGCCCTGCGGCAGTACCTGCCACCGGACCGCGAACAGATAGAGCACGAGCAGCGCGAGGAAGAAGTAGGGGAACGAGCCGACGAACATCGTCAGCGGCGGCACGACGGTGTCGAACCGGCTCCCCCTCCGCCAGGCCGCGAAGGAGCCGAGCAGCGTGCCGGCGGTGAAGCTGATCAGCACGCTGACGGTGCCGAGCAGCAGCGACCAGCCGAGGCCGTCCCGGATGAGGTCGGCGACCGGGGTGGGGAACTGCGACAGGGAGGTGCCGAGGTCTCCGCCGAGGAGGTTGTGCAGGTAGTCGGCGTACTGCGCGAGGAGCGGCGCGTCCGACAGGCCGTACGCCTCCTTGAGCGAGGCCAGGTCGTCGGGGCCGAGCTGGTCGGCGTAGCCGGCGAACAGCGTCGTCGCCGGGTCGCCCGGCATCAGGCGGGGCAGCAGGAAGTTGAGGGTGACGGCGACGAACCCCGCGACCGCGTAGAACGCCGCCCTGCGCAGCAGGAAGATCATGTGGCGGGCTTCAGTTTCGGGTAGACGAGGAGCGGCGTCGGGAAGCGCGGGGAGTTGCGCAGCGGCGCGTAGGGGGCGCCGGCGTCGGGCCAGCCGGTGAAGCGCCGGGAGCTGTAGGCCCCCCACTCGGGCTGCTCGTACAGCGGGACGGCCGGGAAGACCTCGACGAACAGCTTCTGCAGCTCGCGTCCGATCTTCCGCTGCTCGGCGGCGTCGGAGACGGTGGCGAACCTCTCCAGCAGCTCGTCGGCCTCGGGTACGGCCAGGCGGTGGAAGTTGAGGTTGCTGGTCTCCCCGACGGGCCGCCGGGTGAAGCTCGACATCATCGCGCGGAAGTAACCGAAGGGGGACGCGCCGCGCTCGCCGGGTCCGAGGGTGACGTCGAAGCGCCCGTTGTAGACGGCCGAGGTCCACTGGTCGAACCCGATCGTGCGCAGCTTGACCGTGACGCCCACCTCGGCGAGGTTCTGGGTGACGATCTGCGCCACGGCGACGAAGTCGGTCCAGCCGCTGGGGACGACCAGGTCGAAGGAGGCGGGCTCGCCGTCCTTGCCGGTGCGCCTGCCGCCGGCGCCCCTGGCGAGCCCGGCGGCGTCGAGCGCGGCGTTCGCCGCGGCGACGTCGCGGGTGACGAGCTCGGCGTGGGTGCTCGTCAGGGACTCGTCGATCCAGCCGGGGTAGGCGTCGCGGGCGATGCCGACCGCGTTGGCGGGCTCGCTCTTGCCCCATACGGCGATGTCGACCATCTTGCGGCGGTCGAGGGCCATGCTGAGGGCCTTGCGGACCGCGGGGTCGTCGAACGGCGCCTTGGTGGTGTTGACGAACAGGAAGATGTCGGAGATCCGCGGCCACCAGTAGTGGTTGTTGCGCCTGTCCTTCGCGACGAACGTCCGGTCGGGGTCGGGCACCAGGCCGCCCCAGTCGACCTGCCCGCTCACCAGCGCGGAGTTGATCTGGTCGTTGCCGGCGTAGGTCGGCACCCGTAGACCGGGGATCGCGATCGGCTGCCAGTAGCCGTCGCGTCTGCGCAGCTCGTACATCTGCGGGCGGAAGGCCGTGAGCGTGAACGGGCCGGTGCCCACGGGGTCGGGGTTGGTGTGGGTGACGGGGTCGGCGACGGCCGACCAGATGTGCCGGGGAACGAGGAGTTGCTGCGCGATGTCGTGCAGCGCGGGCGTGTACGCCTTCTTGAAGGTGAACTCCACGGTCCCGGCGTCGGGGGCCCGGACGGCTTCGACGTAGTTCGCGACGGCGCCCGTGGCGTATCCGATGAGTCCCTTGTGCCGCTTCAGCAGGTCGAAGGTGAACGTGACGTCCTCGGCCGTGAACGGCCTGCCGTCGGACCAGGTGACCTTGTCGCGGAGCTTCATGGTGAGCACCGTGTTCTCCTGCGACCAGGTGAAGCCGGTGGCGAGCCAGGGCTCCAGCGCGCCCGTCACGTGGTTGAAGATCATGAGCGGCTCGTAGACGCAGAACCGCGCCGCCCAGCGCGAGCTGGCGGCGAACGGGTTGAAGTTCCTGGCGAGCGTCGAGCCCTGCTCGGAGGCGACGGTGAGCAGCGGCGCACTGCCCGCGCCGGCCTTCGCGCCCTGGCCCGCACCGGTCTCGGTGCAGCCGGTGAGCGAGGCGGTGAACGCGGCGGCGCCCAGGGCGCCCGCGCCGCGCAGGAGAGTCCGGCGGTCGAACCGCCGAGGATCGACGACCATGTCGCACCTCCGTTCAGGGCTCCCGCCCTAGCTATAACACACTGTTCGTATTAATTGCTGGACGCTAATGTCACACCCCTCACGAGGTCAATGGTTTTCCGAAGAAAGTACTAACAGTGTGTTCGAGATATATGATCGTGGCCATGTCCCGCCAACCACAGGCGGCGGCGCTGCCGTCGGGGGCGTCCACCGTGCTCCGCAACCTCAACGAGCGCTCCGTCGTCGTACAGCTCCTGCACGACACCCCGCTGACCCGCGTCGACCTGGCCGAGCGCACCGGCCTGGCGCTGCCGACGATCAGCCGTGCCGTGGCGAACCTCGAACGGTCGGGGATCGTGCGCGCCACCGGCCGTGACACCTCCCGCAAGGGACCCGCCGCCGCGCTCTACGAGGTCCGCCCGGCCGGCGGCGGTCTCGCGGCGGCCGTGTCCGTCACCTCGGTCGGCCTCGTGGTGTCACTGCTGGGCCTGCGCGGCGAACGGGTGGCCCTGGTGGAGGCCCCCGCCGAGCGGGTGCCCGGGGGCGCCCCGCTCCACCTCCAGGTGCGGGGGCTGCTGGATCGCGCCCTCGCCCACGCGAGGGCGTCCCGCCCGGAGGTATGGCACGGCGTCGTCTCGGTGCCGACCGTCGTCGATGCGGGCGGTGTCCTGCACCGCGACCTCCCCTCGGCGCTGCCCGCCTTCGACCAGGCGTCCATCGACGCGATCGTCGAGCTGTTCGGGGGCGCCGCCACCGTGGAGAACGACGTCAACCTCTCCGCCCTGGGCGAGCGGGCCGCGGGCGTCGCCCGTGACGTCGACGACTTCGTCTACATCTCCGTGGGGCGCGGACTCGGCATGGGTGTCGTCATGCACGGCGAGATCCACCGGGGGGCCACCGGAGCGGCCGGGGAGATCTCCCGCATGCCCCTCGGCCACCGCTCCCTCGACGATCCGGGCATCCGCGACTCCGGACGGCTGCACCACTCGGTCACCGAACAGGCCCTCGCCGAGTACGCCACGGCGGAGGGCCTGCCGGAGACCGGCCCCGACGCGGTGTTCGGCGCCGCCGCGCGCGGCGACGAGCGGGCCGTCCGGGCCGTCCGCCGGGTCGCGCGGCACCTCGCCGGCGCCGTCGCGGTGACCGCCGCCGTCCTCGACCCGGCCCTGGTCGTGCTGGGAGGGACCGTAGGAGGCAGGCACGCCCTGCTCGACCCGGTCCGCGCCGAACTCGCCCGGCTCGTCAAGACCGCGACGCCGGTGGTCTCCTCCGCGCTGGGGGCGGACGCGGCGCTGCGCGGCGCCGAGGCGGTCGCGTCGAGCCGGGTGCGCGACGAGCTGCTGCGCCGGGTCAGCCCGGCGGGCGCCGCGGAACGCTGATCCCCGGCCCCCCGGCGCCCGGCCCGGCGGGCGCCGCGGAACGAAACCCCTGTGCGCGGCGGCTCCACCGGTCCGGATCAGCGCGGCGACGCCGGAGCGGGGCTCCGGGGACGAGCGGCGCCCGGCAGGCCGAGGGCCGCCACCACGCCCCCGTCCGCGGCGTTGCCGAGCCGTACCGTCCCGCCCGCCTCCGCGACCGCCTGGGCCACGATCGCCAGCCCGAGACCGGAGCCCGGCAGGCCGCGCGCCGCCGGCGAGCGCCAGAAGCGCTCGAACACGTGCGGCAGTTCGTCGGCGGGGATACCGGGACCGTGGTCGCGCACGGTCAGCTCGCCACCGCGCAGGCGCACCTCGACCCGGCCGGGACCGAACTTGGCGGCGTTGTCCAGCAGGTTGAGCACGGCCCGCTCCATCAGGGAGGCGCTGCCCTCGGCGTACCAGGAGTCGAGCTCGGCGGTGATATCCGCACCGCGGAGGACGGCCCGCTCGACGGCGGCCCGGACGACCTCGTGGAAGGCGAACTCCACGTGCGGCTCGTGGTCCCCTTCCCCCCGGGAGAGCTGGAGCAGGTCCCCCACCAGGGTCGACATCTCCTCGAACTGGGCCTTGAGGCCGGCCAGCAGCCTGCGCTTCGGCTCGGGGGCCAGCGGCCGGCCGGTCTTCTCGCTGCGCAGCAGCAGGTCGACGTTGGTGCGCAGGCTGGTGAGGGGGGTGCGCAGCTCGTGCCCGGCGTCGGCGATCAGCCGCCGCTGCCGTTCGCGTGAGCCCGCCAGCGCCGCCGTCATCGCGTTGAACGAGGCGCCGAGGCGGGCGATCTCGTCGGTGCCCTCCACGGGGATCCGGGTGCCGAGGTCCTCGGTCCTGGCGACGTGCTCGACGGCCTCGGCCAGCCGGCCGACCGGGCGCAGCGCCGTACGGGAGACCAGCAGCCCGGCCGAGGCGGCGCCGACCACGCCGAGGGCGGCCACACCGGCGAGGATCCAGGCGAGCGTGGTCAGCGTGGACTGGAACTCGGCCAGCGGCCGCGACTCCATCACGGCCAGGCCCGACCCGGCGCTCGTGGTGAGCACCCGCATCGGGGTGCCGTCCTCGGCGGCGCCGTCCCGCAGCGTCCGCGTCCCCTCGGGGGCGGCGGCCAGGGCGCGGTCGGCCGGGGTCACCGTGACGGCGAGCCCGCCGACGACGCACCTGCCCCCCCGATCGTCGATCACCTGCACCGGGAGGACCCGCGGCGGCCTGATGCGTTCCTGGAGCGTGTCCGGGCCGGAGCCGGGCAGATCGGGCAGCGGGGGGAGGGCGGGCAGGCGGCCCGCGCAGTAGTCCTGCATCCACTGGGCGCCCGCCGGGGGCCCCTTGGGCTTCTCCAGCAGGGAACGGTCCACCTGGTTCAGCAGCGCGCCGCGGACGATGAACCAGCAGGCGCCCGCGCACACCGCGATCGCCAGCGCGACGGCCGCCGCGACCAGCAGGGTCAGCCGCGAGCGCAGGGAGCGGCGTCTCACGGCGCGGCCCGAAGGACGTAGCCGACGCCCCGGACGGTGTGGATCAGCCGGGGGCGGCCGCCCGTCTCGGTCTTGCGGCGCAGGTACATGATGTAGACGTCGAGGGAGTTGGACGACGGCTCGAAGTCGAAGCCCCACACGTCGTTGAGGATCTGCTCGCGGGTGAGCACCTGCCGCGGGTGCAGCATGAACAGCTCCAGCAGCAGATACTCGGTGCGGGTCAGCTCCAGCCGCTCGCCCGCCCGGGTGACCTCCCGGCCCGCGGTGTCCATCCGCAGGTCGCCGCAGGCCAGCACGACGCCGCCGGGGCCGCCGGGGCCGGGTGCGGCGGGGACGGCCAGGGCGCCGCGGCGCAGCAGCGCCCTGACCCTGGCCAGCAGCTCGTCCAGCTCGAACGGTTTGACGAGGTAGTCGTCGGCCCCGGCGTCCAGCCCGGACACCCGGTCGCCGACGGCGTCGCGGGCGGTGAGCATGAGCACCGGCACGTGGTTGCCGGCCGCCCGGAGCCGCCGGCACGCGGTCAGGCCGTCCAGGCGGGGCATCATCACGTCCAGCAGCACCAGCTCGTACGGTTCCCCGGCGAGGACCGACAGCGCCTCCTGGCCGTCCGGGGCGACGCCGACGTGGTAGCCCTCGAACTCCAGGCTGCTCTGCAGCGCCTCCCTGAGCGCGGGCTCGTCGTCCACGACCAGCACCCGCGCCGCCCTGCCGTCACCCATGGCCCCCACGCTAGACGCCCCACATGAGAGCCGGATGAACGCCCGCCCTCTCCCCCGCTCCCCGTCCGCCCCTCCCCCGGTTCCCGCTCCCTCGGCACCGGAGACCCCCGGTGTCAGGGGACCCCCGGTGCCGGGACCTCCTCCAGGGCCAGGGCCCGGACCGGGCAGAGCCGTACGGCGCCGCGCAGGCGGGCGGGACCGACCCGCGCGGCGGCGTCGCCGTCCACGGTGACCAGCCCCTCCTCGTCGGCGTCGAAGACCTCGGGCAGGGCGAGGGAGCACTGCCCGGAGCCGATGCACCGGTCGCGGTCGGCGGCCACGCGCGCGGCCGTCACCATGCCACCCGGAGCGAGTGCAGGCCGAAGATGGGGCCGCCGTACTTGAACGGCAGCTCGGCGTCCTCGCCGACGACGCGCAGGCCGGGAATCCGCTCGAAGAGGGTGCGGTAGGCGATCTCCAGCTCGGCGCGGGCGAGGTTCTGCCCGAGGCACTGGTGGACGCCGTAGCCGAACGCCAGGTGGTTGCGGGCGCCGCGCCGGATGTCGAGCTCGTCGGGCCGGTCGAAGGCGCGGGGGTCGCGGTTGGCGGAGGCGCCGAGCACGAAGACGCCCTCGCCGGTCCGGACCTTCTGACCACCGATCTCCATGTCCTCGGTGGCGACGCGGTCGAAGGCGACCCAGTCGACGATCGAGTGGAAGCGCAGCAGTTCCTCGACGGCGTCCGGCCAGCCGGCCGGGTCGGCGCGCAGCGCGTCGAGCTGGACGGGGTGGCGCAGCAGCGTCAGGACGCCGAGGGGGATCATGTTGGCCGTGGTCTCGTGCCCGGCGATCAGCAGCAGGAACGCCATGCCGACCAGCGCGTCGTGGTCCAGCTCGCCGGTCTCGCGGCGCGCGGTCACCAGCCGCCCGATGAGGCCGTCACCGGGCGAGCGTTCGGCCGCGGTGACCAGGCGGTCGAGGTACTCCCAGATCTCGATGCCCGCGGCGCGGGCGGCCCGCATGTCGTCGAGGGCGGCGGTGACCATCGCGCGGGTCCTGGACTGGAAGAACTCGTGGTCGGCGTAGGGGACGCCGAGGAGGTCGCAGATCACCAGGGACGGCACGGCGAGCCCGAACGCCTCGACCAGGTCGGCCGGGGAGCCCTTGCCGAGCATGTCGTCGATGAGCCGGTCGACCACCTCCTGGATGCCTGGCCGCATCTCCCTGATGCGCCGGACGCTGAACTCCGGGATGAGCATCCGCCGGTAGACGTCGTGCTCGGGAGGGTCCATGTCGATGAACTGGCCGGCCTGGAACCTCGCGAACGCCCGCCGTTCCTCCTCGGAGGGCTGCTCAGCGGACAGTTTCGTGACGGGGTGGCCGGGGGTGGCCGGGGAGGTGCTGATCCGGGGGTCGGTGAGCACCCGCTGCGCCTCGGCGTGCCGGGTGACCAGCCAGACCGGTCCGCCGGGCAGCTCCGCCTCGACGAGGGGGGCCTGCTCGCGGAGCTCGGCGTACTCGGCCGGGGGCGCGAAGGGGCAGGTGCGCGGAACGGGGAAGCTCTGGGCCATAGTTGTACTCCTCACGAGCCGGGCCACTGAACTTACTTACATGAAAGTAAGTAAAAGAGGGCACGGCCGTCAAGCATGTCCCGGAGAAAGCGCGAGGGAAGTGGCGGAACGGTGATGGGTGCCCGGCGCAGCGACACCAGGGAACGGATCCAGCAGGTCGCGCTGGAGCTGTTCGCCGAGCGGGGATACGAGAAGACCTCACTGCGGGAGGTCGCCGAGCGGCTCGACATCACCAGGCCCGCGCTGTACTACCACTTCAAGGCCAAGGAGGACATCCTCAACGGCGTCATCGAGGATCTCACCGCCTCGATGGAGGAGATCGTGGAGTGGGCCGGCGCCCAGCCGGGCACGCCCGAGGCCAGGGTGGAGGTCCTGCGCCGGATCGCCGCGCTCCTGGAGGACCAGTGGCGGCCGCTCGTCCGGTTCGCCCAGGTCAACCAGGACGTCATGGCGGGGCTGCCGGCCGGTGAGGAGATGCGGCGGCGCATGATCGCGCTGATCTCGGTGCTGAGCGGTCCCGGGGACGACCCCGTCCGGCAGTTCGAGGCGCGTCTGGCGGTGATCGCCCTCATCCTGGGCACCGTCCCGCTGTCGATCTTCGGCATGGACCTGCCCGAGAAGGAGCAGTCGGCGACGGCGCTGACCGTCGCCACGAGACTGGTCACCGGCGGCTGAGCCCCGGCGGCACACCGTACGGCCCGCCCACCGGTCGCCGGGGCGCGCCGAAGGCCCCGTCCTGAGCGGGAGCGCGCTCAGGACGGGACGACGCTCAGGGCGAGACGACGCTCAGGGCGAGACGACGCTCAGGACAGGACGACGCTCAGGGCGGGACCGCGCTCAGGACAGGACGGCCATGGCGGCGTTGTGGCCGGGGATGCCGCTGACGCCGCCGCCGCGCCGGGCGCCCGCGCCGCAGAGCAGGACGCGCTCGAAGGCGGTCTCCACCCCCCACTTGCCCGGCTCGCCGTACGGCCACGACAGGTCCCGGTGGAAGATGTGCCCGCCGGGCAGTCCCGCCTCGTCCTCCAGGTCCACCGGGGTCTTCACCTCCAGGCACGGGCTCCCGTCGGGGGCCCGCAGCAGGCAGTCCTCGATCGGCTCGGCGAGCACGGAGTCGACGGAGGCGAGGGTGGCCCGCAGCGCGGCCTCGCGCGCCCCGGCCGGGTCCTCCCGGAACAGCCGGGCCGGCATGTGCAGGCCGAACAGGGTCATCGTCTGCGCCCCGGCGGCGCGCAGGCCGGCGCCGAGGATGGACGGGTCGGTCAGCGAGTGGCAGTAGACCTCGGCCGGGGGCAGGGCGGGGATCCGCCCGGCGGACGCCTCGGCGTACGCGCGGGCGAGCAGGTCGCGGCCCTCGTTGATGTGGAAGGTGCCGCTGAAGGCCGCCACCGGGTCCACCTCGGCGTCCCGCAGGCGCGGCAGCCGGGACAGCACCATGTTGACCTTCAGCTGCGCCCCCTCCGGCGCGATCCCGTCGCCGCCGAGCAGCCGGGCCAGCACGGCCGGCGGCACGTTGGCCAGGACCCGCTCGCCGCGCACCGTGTGCTCGCCACCGGCGTCGCGGAAGGCGACCTCGCCCGAGGCGGGGTCGACGGCGAGGACCTCGGCGCCGGTCAGGATCTCGGCGCCGGCCGAGCGCGCCGCGTCGGCGAGGCCGCCGGAGACCGCGCCCATGCCGCCGACCGGGACGTTCCAGTCACCGGTGCCGTCGCCGATCACGTGGTAGAGCAGGCAGCGGTTGGCCAGCAGGCCGTCGTCGCGGGGGTCGGCGAAGGTGCCGATCAGGGCGTCGGTGAGCACCACCCCGCGTACGGTGTCGTCGGCGAAGCGCTCGTCCACGACCTCGCCGATCGGCCGCTCGAACAGCTCCCGCCACGCCTCCTCGCCGACGAGGCCGCGCATGGCCTGGCGGTCCATGAGGGGACGCAGCAGGGTGGGCGCGACGCGTCCGGCGACGCGCCCGGTCAGCGCATAGAAGCGCCGCCAGGCCGCGAGGTCGGTCTCACCCCCGGTCACCCGGGCGAAGGAGGCCGCGGTGCGGGCCTCGTCGCCGTGGTCGACCAGCAGTCCGGTGTTCCCGACGGGGGTGTAGGAGGCGTAGCGGCGGCGGCGCAGCTCCAGCCGGAGCCCGAGGTCGGACACGATCTTCGAGGGCAGCAGGCTGACGAGGTAGGAGTAGCGCGACAGGCGGGCGTCCACGCCGGGGAAGGCCCGCGCCGACACCGCGAGGCCGCCCACGTGGTCCCGGCGCTCCAGCACCAGGACGCGGCGGCCCGCGCGGGCGAGGTAGGCGGCGGCGACCAGGCCGTTGTGGCCGCCGCCCGCGATCACTGCGTCATACCGGGAACGGAACACTCGTCATCCCTCGAAAGGCTCTCGGAGGCGGTGGGGGGCGACGCCCGGCCATGTCCGGCACCATATAGCGAAGGTGACAAAACGGTCTATAGGTCACTTCTCATTGCCGCTCAGACGGTAAGGCGGGTACCTCTCCGATGGGAGGCAGGTGTCACCCGCCGCCGGCCTCCCGCCGCCGGCCTCCCGCCGCCGGTGGGAGGCGTCGGCCCCGGAAGGGGAACGGGGCCCCGGCCACGCCCCGCACCGCGCCACCGGCGCGCGGACGTGGCGTTCCCGGCGGTTCCACGGGTGGACGTCCCTCCTGGACGGCCGTAACGTGATCGTCCCGGAAGCAGCAATCCCGGTTACACCGTTCCAAAAGGGCGACGAGCCGGCCCGCACAGGGAGACAGAGACCGCTCATGAGTACCACCCAGCAGCCCATCGAAAGCGTGCTCCGACCGTCCGGCGAGGTGGCCGAGGCACTGGAACGGGGCGCCCCGGTCGTGGCACTGGAGTCCACGATCATCTCCCACGGCCTGCCCCAGCCCCGCAACCTGGAGGTCGCGGCCGAGCTGGAGCGGATCGTCCGGGACGCCGGGGCGGTGCCCGCGACGATCGCGGTGCTGGACGGGGTGGCGCGCATCGGCCTGGACGAGGGCGGGCTGGAGCGGATCGCCACCGAGCCGGGGCTGCGCAAGCTCGGCTTCCGCGACCTGCCCGCCGCCGCCGCGCTGCGGGTCAGCGGCGCGACGACGGTGTCGGCGACCTCGTTCCTCGCGGCCCGCGCGGGCATCCGGGTCTTCGCCACCGGCGGTCTGGGCGGCGTGCACCGCGGCTGGGTCGAGACCCAGGACGAGTCGGCCGACATCGACATGCTGAGCCGTACCCGCATCACCGTCGTCTGCGCGGGGGTGAAGTCGATCCTGGACGTGCCGGCCACCCTGCAGCGGCTGGAGACGCGCGGGGTCACCGTCGCCGGTTTCGGCACCGGCGAGTTCCCCGGCTTCTACCTGCACACCTCCGGCGAGCGGGTGGACTGGCGGATCGAGACCCCCGAGGAGGCGGCGGGCGTCATGCGGGCCCAGGACGCGCTCGGCGGGCCGGAGACCGCGCTGATCGTCGCCAACCCGGTGCCGCGCGACCGGCAGCTCGACCCGGCCCTGCACGACCGGGTGCTCGCCGAGGCGCTGGAGGCGGCCGAACGGCAGGGCGTCAGCGGTCAGGCGATCACCCCGTTCCTGCTGGACTACCTGGTCAAGGGCACCGACGGCGCCTCCCTGGAGGCCAACCTCGCGGCCGTGCGGGGCAACGCCCGCGTCGCCGGGCTGATCGCGGCGGCGTGGAGCCGGGGAAACTGAGGAAACCGTGAGCACAACCGGCCTGCTGGTCATCGGTGACGTGGTCACCGACGTCGTCGCGCTCCACGGGGGCACCGCCCTGGCCCACCTCGCCGTCGGGACCGACACGGCCGCCGACATCGTGCTGCGTCCGGGCGGCTCGGGGGCCAACACGGCCTCCTGGGCCGCCCACCTGGGCGCCGACGCGCGGATCCTGACGCGGGTCGGCTTCGACACGGGCGAGTGGCACGCCGCCGAGCTGCGGCGCCGGGGGGTGCGCCCGCACCTGCGGGTGGACCCCGAGCGGCCGACCGCGGTGGTCATCGCCATGGTCGACGTGACCGGCGAGCGTTCCATGCTCACCAACCGGGGCGCGGGCGGGCACATCGGCACCGACGACTGGGACGAGAGCCTGCTCGACGGGGTCGGCCACCTGCACCTCTCGGGTTACACGCTGTTCGCCGAGCCGGGGCTCCAGCTCTCCCGGGTGGCCCTGGCGGAGGCCGCCCGGCGCGGCGTCACGGCCAGCGTCGATCCGGCCTCGACCGGGTTCCTGCGGTCCTTCGGCGCCGAGCGGTTCGTCGAGGAGACCCTGTCCGCCCGGATGGTCATCCCGAACCTCGACGAGGCGCGTCTACTCACCGGCGAGTCCTCCGCCGAGGGCGCCGCCGAACGGCTGAGCCTGCGGTACGGCGCCGCCGCCGTGAAACTCGGCTCCCGGGGGGCGCTGATGGCCCGCGGCGGAAAGTTGACCGCCCGGGTTCCCGGACTGCCCGCGGAAGTGGTTGACTCGACCGGGGCCGGTGACGCGTTCGCCGCGGGCCTGTTGACCGCCCTGCTGAGAGGGGCTGACGACGAGGCCGCGCTGGACGCGGGACGCCGGGCCGGGGCCGAGGCGGTGACCGCCGTCGGCGGACGGCCGCGCGTCTCCGGGTCCGAAGTGGGTACCAACGAGCTTTATCCTCTTATCACCAATTGATAGCTTGCGGCGTAAGCTGCACCATTAGCCACATGCGTCACTTTGGGGAGGTTGCGGTCCACCGATGGATGCCGATTCATCGATCTGCCTGAGTGATCTGGTACCGGCCCTGCGCTGGAGCAGGCCGCAGCAGGTCGCCGAAGCCCTCTCCGATCCCCGCCTGCCCGCCGGCTGGTGGTCCTCGGTCACCCTCACCAAGGCCCTCGGCACCGCCGGGCTCGACTGGATCTGCGACCGGCTCGCCCGGCTCTCCGTGTCGCGCTGGGATCACCTGCCGCTGAGCGACGTGCTGCCCGCCCTGCACGTGCACACCGTCGATCCCACCCTGCCCGGATGGCCGGAGCCGGCCCGCGCGGCCATCACCGCCCTGGGCGGCTGGTCCCGGCTGCGCCGGCTGACCTCCGCCGACCTGGGCGGCACGCCCGGCCAGGCCGGCCCCGAGGCCGTGGTGACGGCCGTGTTCCACGAGGTGCTGGGACGCGTTCCCGGGATCTCTGCGGTCTCCGGGGTTCCCGGGCTCGCGGAGCAGGCCGGGACCGCTGCGGGAACGACCGCGGAGAACCGTACGGCCGAGCGGACGGCCGCCCCGGCGGCGACCCCGGCGACCTCGGCGGCCCCCGAACGGCAGGCCCCGGCCGCGCCGTCCACGCCGGCCGCGCCGCCCGCCGTCTCGGTGCCCGCCCAGTCCCCCGCTCCCGGCGCGCCGCAGCCCGCCGCGGCGGCCATGCCGCAGGCCGAGCCCGTCGCGGCGCAGGCGCCGGCGCGGCCGCAGGTGGATCTCAGCGACTACCCGCTGGTCCGCCTGGTGGAGAACATGTTCCGCGACTGGAACCCGCTGGAGCTCGCGGTCGCCGTGGAACGGTTGTTCGCCGTCGACCCGATCAGCCTGCGCGCGCTCGCCCACAGGCTCAACGCCGGCCGCGACGCCCTGTCGGCGGCCCAGCGCACCGCCGAGGAGCGCATCCTGCTGTGGCTGCGCTCGCCGGAGTCGGCCCCGCTCACCGGTCACATGTTCGGGCTCACCGAGTGGCTGGGCTCGGCGGCGACCGAGGAGCAGCTCATCGCGGCCGACCCGGCGCACCCGGTCGAGGTCCCCACGCTCCGCACGCCGCTGTGGCGGGTGCTGGTCACGCTCATGCCCGACCGGCGGCTCCAGGACGGCTGGCTGGTCGTCGGGGATCTCGGCGGCCTGCGCGACCGGACCCGCCAGCTGCTGGCCGGGCAGCCGTCCGACGCCGACGTGGTCGCGCTCATGGAGCGCCAGCTCGGCATCCGCGCCCACTCCGCCCCGGCGTGGCTGGTCGCCCTGAACAACTCCCCGGCCGGGAACCAGGGCTCCCCGCAGCAGGGCGGCGCCGGCTCCCCCGGCCAGGGCGGTCAGCTCCCGCGCCGCACCCCGGGCTCCAACGCCCACAACAACCATCGCGGCGGTCAGCCGATCCCGCAGGTCAACCCCGGCTCCATCGACCCGCGCGCCGCGCTGGCGACCCTGTCGGCCCTGTCCGGCAACGGCCGCCCGCACCTGGTCTCCAGCCGGCGGACCCCGCTGCACCCGCCGTCCGGTCCGCCGAGCTCCTCCGGTCCGGGCACCGACCCGAGCCGCTGGCAGCGGATCGAGGTGACCAGCGAGCACCTGCGGGGCGGCCCGGTGGCGGTGCCCGAGGGGTACGCCACCAGGCTCGGCATGCGTCCGGGCACGCTCCTGTCGGTGACCGGCCCCGGCGACAACGCGGTGGTGCTGGTCTGGCGCGACCAGCCCGTCTTCGACTCGCTCCAGCCGGTGCTCATGCGCCTGAACGCCCGGCCGGGCGACCAGGTGTACGTCACCGTGGACGGCTACCGCCTGGAGGCCCAGCTCCCCGGCTGAGCCTCCCCCGGCCCGCCCGGGCCCTTTTCACGGCCGGGCGGGCCGTCTCAGACGGTCACGGCCTCGGTCCGGCGGCCCCGCCGCCACAGGCCGTCCACGGCCAGCGCCCCGCCGCCGCTGAAGCCGATGGCCAGGGCCGCCGCGGCGAGGGCCAGGACGAACTCGTATCCCCCCTTGTCGGCCGCGAACCCGTTGGCCCCGTGGACGAAGACGATCGCGCCGGCCATGTCCAGGGCGAGCAGGACGCCGAACACCGGCAGCGCCGCGCCGACGATGAACGCGATCCCGCCGACGACCTCCAGCACGGCCACCGCCGGGGCCGCCAGGCCAGGCAGCGGGATCCCGATCTGCTCGAAGAACGCCGTCGTCCCGGAGATCCCCATGGTGGTGAACTTCTGCCACCCGTGGACGAGGAAGATCACTCCGATGCCGATCCTCCCCAGCAGCAGGGCGAAGGGCCGAATCCTGTCGAGCATTGCCACTCCTCTGTCAGTTCGAATTTGAACAACAACCTAGCCGCTGGTTCAAATTTGAACAACCCGTACACTGGGTCCGTGAAGGACACCCCATGGCTGAGCGAGGCCGAGATGGGCGCCTGGATGGCCTATCTCACCGCCTCGCACATGCTCGAACGGCGCATCGAGGAGCAGCTGAAGGCCGACTCGGGGCTGACCCACGCCCAGTACGAGATCCTCGCCAAGCTCTCCGCCGCCCCCGGGCGCCGCATGCGCATGACCGAGCTCGCACGCAGGGCCGTGGTCTCCAAGAGCGGGCTCACCTACCAGGTCGGCCGGCTGGAGAAACGCGGTCTCGTCGAGCGGGCGGCCTGCCCGTCCGACGAGCGGGGCGTCCTCGCCGTGCTGACCGACCAGGGCATGCGCTGCCTGGAGAAGACCGCCCCCGGCCACGTGGCCGTCGTCCGCGCGTTCCTGATCGACCGGCTCACCCCCGAGGAACTGGCCGGCATGACGCGGATCATGTCCAGGGCCGCGGCGGCGATGGCGTCACCCTCCGAGGCCGGGGCCAGGGCCGGGGCCGGGACCGGGACCGGGACCGGGGCGGACACGGCGGGCACGTAGGCACGCAGGCACGCGAAAGCCCGCCCCGCGGCGCCGTGGGGGCCGCGGGACGGGAGCCGGTACGGCCCGCGCGCGGGGGCGCGTGGTCCGCGCGAGCCGTACCGGCAGGGGCCGCGCCGCCGGGTCAGGCGGCGGCGCAGCCGACCGAGGCCGGCGCGCCGGAGGTCCCGGGCGCGTTGCCGGTGAAGCCGAAGGACGTGGTGCCGCCGGAGGGGAGGGCGCCGTTGTAGTCGACGTTCTTCACCGTGACGGCGGAACCGCTCTGGGTGTACTTACCGCTCCAGAGCTGGGTGATGGTCTGACCGCTGGGGAAGGTCCAGTTCACCGTCCAGCCGTTGATGCTCTGCCCGCCGGTGTTCCGTACCGTCACCTCGGCCTGGAAGCCGCCCTGCCAGGAGCTGACGACCTTGTAGTCGGCCGTGCAGGTCCGGTCGCCGGGCGGAGGCGTCGTGGGTGTCTGGGTCGGGGTGGAGGTGGGGGACACCGTGGGCGTGGGGGTCACCGTGGGCGGGACGGTGGGCTGCGGCGCCGCCATGGCCAGTTCGTAGGCGCGCTGCGGCACGAACTGCCCGGCCGGGCCGATGCAGCCGTCCGACTCGCCGGGAAGCTTGATCCAGAGGAACGCGTCGATCGCCGAGTCGCCGGTGCTGGTCGTGCTCGGCGTGCCGATCGCCCGCCCCCCGGGGTCGCACCACTCGCTGCCCTGCGGGCCGTTGCCGTTGCGGCTGGTGTCGATCACGGCGCGCAGCCGGGAGATCCCGGTGGCGGAGATGATGTTCTTGGCGTACGCGACCTCGGTGGAGGTCCAGCGGTAGTTGGAGACGTTGAGGGAGAAGCCGTCACCGCTGTCGGCGATGCCGGCGGCCCTCAGGCGGGCGGCGGCGTCGGAGGCGGACAGCCAGCCCGAGTGGCCGATGTCGAAGTAGACCTTCGCCGCCGACGAGGCGGCCTTGAGCTTCTTGCCGGCGTACGCCATGGAGGCGTTGGTCTCCTGCTGCTGGGACGAGTTCATGCAGCTCGTCATGATCGGCAGGACGTCGGGCTCCAGGATGATCGACGCGGGGCGTCCCTGCAGGCCCGCGGCGACCTCGTCGATCCACTGCCGGTAGGCCGTGTGGCTCGGCGCGCCGCCGGCGCTGGCGCCGCTGCAGTCGCGGTTGGGGATGTTGTAGACCACCAGGATGGGCGTCTTGCCGGCGCTCGCGGCGGCGCCGACGAACGCCGACACCTGGCCGCGCACGGTGGAGGTGTTGGTCGTGGTGAACCACCGGGCCTGCGGGACGGCGGCGATCCGGTCGCGGATGACCGGCGCGCGGGAGTCGCCGGGGTTGGCCGCGACCCACTTGGCCGCGCCGGTCTCCGGGTCGACGTAGAAGGGGGAGTCGGCCGCGGCGGCACCGGAGGCCAACGACGCCACGGACGCCGCGACGCCGGTCGCCACGGCCAGGGCCGCGCCGAGCGCGGCGAGGATCGGCCTTCTTCGCATGGGGACTCCTTGAGCAGGGGGTGGGAGCGCTCCCACATTAACGAGTCCGTCTCCCCCGCCTCCAGTGAACACGGTCCGTCCCTGCCGTCCCGCACCCCCGACCTGCGACTACGACCCCCGTAACCGTTGAAAGTTTCACTTCTCCCCGAAGACGAAGACCACGGCCCGGCCGCAACCGACGCCATGCGCGACCCCGGCCCCGTCACCGTCCTCGCCTCGGATCCCGACGACCTCGCCGTGCTCTGCGGCCGGGGAGCCGGCGTCGTCAAGGTCTGACGGCGCGCGCATCCGGATCACCGCGGAGCCCTCTTCCCATGCACCCGGTGCGACCGATAGATGGCACCATTTATCCCATTCGCACCAGGGAGCTCATGTGTTCGGAATCGTTCGGCCGTGCCGGCACGGGATGTGCGGCGGGCTGTTCAAGGAGTGGATGGCGCACCTGTGCGGGCTCTGCCTCGCCCTGCGGGACGAGCACGGCCACGCCGCCCGGCTGGTGACCAACTACGACGGCCTGCTCGTCTCGGTCCTCACCGAGGCGCAGGCGACCACCCCCGCCGCGCGCCGCCGGGCCGGGGCCTGCGCCCTGCGCGGGTTCAAGGGCGCCGACGTCGCCGAGGCCGAGGGGGTACGGCTGGCCGCGGCGGTCTCGCTGATCCTGGCGGCCGGCAAGGTCGCCGACCACATCGCCGACGGCGACGGCGCCTACGCCCGCCGCCCCGTGGCCCTCGCCGCCGGTAAGGTCGCCGCCCGCTGGTCCGCCGCGGGCGCCCGTACGGCCGGCGACCTCGGGTTCGTCCCCGAGCCGCTGCTGCGCGCGGCCGAGGCGCAGGCACGGCTGGAGAGCACCCCGGGCCTGGGGCTCCTGGAGCTCACCGCGCCCGCCGAGGAGGCGGTCGCCGCCGCCTTCGGGCACACGGCGCTGCTCGCCGGGAAACCGCACAACCGCGAGGCCCTCATGGAGGCGGGACGCCACTTCGGCCGCCTGGCCCACCTGCTCGACGCGGTGGAGGACCTGGGCGGCGACCGGGCCTCCGGCGCCTACAACCCGCTGACGGCCTCCGGCACCGATCTCGCCGCCGCCCGGCGGCACGCCGACGACGCGCTGCTCGGCCTGAAACTGGCCGTGGCCGACCTGGACCTGGAGCGGCGCACGCTGGTGCGGGCGCTGCTGGTGAAGGAGACCCGGCGCTCGGCCGACCGCGTCTTCGCCCTGGCGGGCCGGGAGCGGCAGGAGGTCCCCGGGGTGCCGGGGCCTCCCGAGGCGCCGCCGCGCGACCCGCGCCTCAAGCCCGACCCCGGGGGCCTGCTGTCGATCGCGTGCGCCGCGATGACCTGCTGCACCTGCGGGCTGTACCGGCCGCCGTGGGACGAGGAGCGCTACAAGTCGTGCTGGGACCGCTGCGACTGCGGCTGCGACGGGTGCCCGGACTGCGGGAGCTGCTGCGACTGCTGTGATTGCTGCAACTGCTGCGGCGACGACGGCTGCGGTTGCGACGGCTGCGGCTGCGACTGCTAGCCGTACGGAACACCCGCCGCCGTCTCAGGCGCATCGGCTACGTGCGCCACGTCAACGAGCCGGTGGCCGGAGCGGCGCTCCGGCCACCGGCGCCGGCGCGGTGGCTCAGAGGTCGGCGAGGCCCAGTTCGCGGCTGATGAGCATGCGCTGGACCTCGCTGGTGCCCTCGCCGATCTCCAGGATCTTGGCGTCGCGGTAGAAGCGGCCGACCGGGTACTCGTTCATGAAGCCGTACCCGCCGAAGATCTGCGTGGCGTCGCGGGCGTTGTCCATCGCGGCGTTGCTGGAGACGAGCTTGGCGATGGCCGCCTCCTTCTTGAAGGGCTCCCCGGCCAGCATCCGCTCGGCGGCGTGGTAGTAGGCCAGGCGGGAGGTGTGGGTCCTGGCCTCCATGTCGGCGATCTTGAACTGGATGGCCTGGTAGTGGCCGATCGGGTGGCCGAACGCCTGGCGCTCGCGGACGTAGCGCAGGCACTCGTCCACGCAGCCCTGGGCCAGGCCGACCGAGAGGGCGGCGATGGCGACGCGGCCCTCGTCGAGGGTCTGCAGGAACTGGGCGTAGCCCCTGCCCCGCTCGCCGAGCAGGTTGGCCACCGGGACCCGGCAGTCGGAGAAGGACAGCTCGCGGGTGTCGGAGGCGTTCCAGCCGACCTTGGAGTACTTCTTGGAGACGGTGAAGCCGGGCGTGCCCGACGGCACCAGGATCGTGGAGATCTCCGGCCTGCCGTCCGGGCGGCTGCCCGTGATGGCGGCCACCCCGACGACGCCGGTGATGTCGGTGCCGGAGTTGGTGATGAACGCCTTGGAGCCGTTGATCACCCACTCGTCGCCGTCCAGCACGGCGGTGGTGCGCATGCCGCCGGGCACGTCGGAACCGCCGCCCGGCTCGGTGAGGCCGAAGGCGCCGAGCGTCTCGCCCGCCGCCAGCCGGGGCAGCCACTCGGCGCGCTGGGCGTCGGTGCCGAACCGGTAGATCGGCATCGCGCCCAGCGACACCGCGGCCTCCAGGGTGATGGCCACGCTGGAGTCGACGCGGGCCAGCTCCTCCAGGGCGAGGCACAGGGCGAAGTAGTCGCCGCCCATGCCGCCGTGCTCCTCGGGGATCGGCAGGCCGAACAGGCCCATCGCGCCCATCTGCCGCACGATGTCGTAGGGGAACTCCTCGCGCTCGTAGAAGTCCCCGATCACCGGGGCGACCACGTCGCGGGCGAACGCCTCGACGGTCTTGCGCAGCTCCTCGTACTCGTCTCCGAGCTTGGGCATCGTCATCACTCCTTGACGTCGTGGCCGGCCGCGGCGCCGGTGGGGGTCTCCCCCAGCGCCTGGACGACCCGGGAAGGGCTGGGACGGCCGAGTCGCGCGGCCAGCCAGGTGCTGGTCTCCACCAGCGAGGCGAGGTCGAGACCCGTCTCGACGCCGAGGCCGTGCAGCATCCACACCAGGTCCTCGGTGGCGAGGTTGCCGGTGGCGCTCCCGGCGTACGGGCAGCCGCCGATGCCGCCGGTGGAGGCGTCGACCACGGTCACGCCCGCCCGCAGCGCGGCCAGGGTGTTGGCCAGGGCCTGACCGTAGGTGTCGTGGAAGTGCACGGCCAGCCCGGAGGGCCCGCCGAACGCGCCGATCAGCGCGGTGACGTGCCCGGGGGTGCCGACGCCGATCGTGTCGCCGAGCGACAGCTCGAAGCAGCCCATGTCGAGCAGCCTGCGGCCGACCTCGACGACCTGGCGGACCGGGGTGGGGCCCTCCCAGGGGTCGCCGAAGCACATCGACACGTACGCCCGCACCCGCAGGCCGTGCTCCAGCGCCCGCGCCACGACCGGCTCGAACATCTCGAACTGCGAGGCGAGCGTCCGGTTGAGGTTGCGGCGGGCGAAGGTCTCGGTGGCGCTGGCGAAGACCGCGATCTCCTCGACGCCGTGCTCCAGCGCCCGGTCCAGGCCGCGCTCGTTGGGGACGAGCACCGGGTAGCGCACGCCGGGGACCTTCTCGACGAGGCCCAGCAGCTCGGCGGCGTCGGCGAGCTGTGGCACCCACCTGGGGTGCACGAAGCTGGTCGTCTCGATCACCCGGTGCCCGGCCGCGACCAGCCGGGCGACGAACTCGGCCTTGACCTCGACGGGCACGACCGCCTTCTCGTTCTGCAGCCCGTCGCGCGGCCCGACCTCGTAGACCGTGACCCGGTCGGGCAGCCCGGCCTCCCGGACCGCGTACGGCTCACGCATCACGCCTCCCGTCCCGCCGTCGTGCACGGCTCGCGCATCGGCTTCCGCTCCACCGCGTACGGCTCACGCATCGGTTTCCGCCCCGCCGCGTACGGCTCGCGCATCGGGTTCCGTCCCGCCGTGTACGGCTCGCGCGTCACCGCCGCTCCTCCTCGTCCCGCGGCCGGACGACCGCCAGCACGGCGTCCATCTCGACCGCCTGGCCCGCCCGCACCGGCAGCTCGGCGACGACGCCGGCGACCGGCGCGGTCACGGTGTGCTCCATCTTCATCGCCTCGACGATGACCAGCGGCTGGCCCTCGGCGACGCCCTCTCCGACCCCGGCCTTGACCACCAGGACCGTGCCGGGCATGGGGCTGCGGACCACCCCGTCGGCCGCTCCGCCCGCGCCCGCGCGGTCCCCAGGGTCGCCGAGGTGGTGGCGGGTCAGGGCCCAGGAGGCGCCGTCGCGGCCCAGCCAGACGGTGTCGCCGTCGCGGGCGACGGCGTAGCGCCTGCGGACCCCGTCCAGGGTGACGAGCAGGTCGTCGCCGTCCAGGACCAGCGTCGCCCGCACGGCTCCGGCGTCCTCCGGAGCCCCGGCGGCCCCGGCGTCCCGGCCCTCACCGGCCCCACCGGCGGCCGGGCGCACCTCGGCCCCGGCGGGAGACCCGGGGAGCCCGCGCACCCGCACCTCGGTCACGCCGTCGCGGCTCTCCAGCCGCCACGCGGTCCACGCCGCGTCCCCGAGCCGCCAGCCGTCGGGCACGTCCCACGGGTCGGCCGGCATGGCGGGCGTCCGCTCGTGGTGCAGGAGCAGGGCTGCGGCGACCGGCACGTCGGCGGGTACGGCTCCGCCCGCGGCGAGCTCGCCGAGATGGCGCTCGACCAGACCTGTGTCGAGGGCCCCGGAGACCACCTCGGGGTGGGTGAGCAGGGCGCGCAGGAAGGAGACGTTGGTCGGCACGCCGAGAACGACCGTCCCGGCGAGCGCCCCGTCCAGCCGCCGCAGCGCGCTCGCCCGGTCGGGACCCCAGGCGATCACCTTGGACAGCATCGGGTCGTAGTCGCTGCCGACCGTCCCGCCGGTCATCAGGCCGGAGTCGACCCGGACGCCCTCGGGCTCGCGCAGCGCCAGGACCCGGCCGCCGGTCGGCAGGAAGCCCCGGGAGGGATCCTCGGCGTAGACACGGGCCTCCACTGCGTGGCCGCGCAGCCGCACCTCCTCCTGGGTGAGCGGCAGCGGCTCGCCGGCGGCGGCCCGCAACTGCAGCTCGACCAGGTCCAGGCCGGTGACCAGCTCGGTGACCGGATGCTCGACCTGCAGGCGGGTGTTCATCTCCATGAAGTAGTAGTCGCCGGTGGCGCCCTGGACGATGAACTCGACGGTGCCGGCGCCGACGTAGCCGACGGCCCTGGCCGCCTCGACCGCCGCCGCGCCCATGCGGGCCCGTGCGGCGTCGTCGAGCAGCGGGGACGGCGCCTCCTCGATGATCTTCTGGTGACGGCGCTGGAGGCTGCACTCGCGCTCGCCGAGGTGGACGACATTGCCGTGCGCGTCGGCCATCACCTGGATCTCGATGTGGCGGGGGTTGTCCACGAACCGCTCGATCAGCAGGGTCGCGTCGCCGAACGCCGCGGCGGCCGTACGGCGGGCCGACGCCAGCGCCTCGGGCAGCTCCCCGGCGGAGCGCACGAGCACCATGCCCTTGCCGCCGCCGCCCGCGGACGGCTTGATCAGCGCGGGGAAGCCGACCCGCTCGGCCGCCGCGACGAGGTCGTCGCCGGGTTCGGCTCCGCCGGGCACGACGGGGACCCCGGCCGCGGCCACGGTCTCCTTGGCCCGGATCTTGTCGCCCATGGCCTCGATGGCCCCGGGCGGCGGGCCGACGAACACCAGCCCGGCCTCGGCGCAGCGCCGGGCGAAGACGGCGTTCTCCGCCAGGAACCCGTATCCGGGGTGGACGGCCTGGGCGCCGGTCGCCTCGGCGGCGGCCAGGATCCGGTCGATGTCGAGGTAGCCGCCGCCGAGGCGGACCGCGACGTCGGCCTCGCGGACGTGCCGGGCGCCGGCGTCGGCGTCGCTGTACACGGCGACGGAGCGGACGCCGAGCCGCCGGAGCGTCCGGATGACGCGCAGGGCGATCTCGCCGCGGTTGGCGATCAGGACGGTGTCGAACATCCCGGGCCCGGCCCCGGGGCGGGCGGCCCCCGGGCCGGTCGGGTCGTTGGCTGCAGGGTTGGTCATGGGGCACTCACATCCGGAAGACGCCGTAGCCGACGGGGTCGAGGGGGGCGTTGGCCGCGGCGGACAGGGCCAGGCCCAGGACGGTGCGGGTGTCGAGGGGGTCGATGACGCCGTCGTCCCAGAGCCGGGCGGTGGAGTAGTAGGGGTTGCCCTGGTCCTCGTACTGCCTGCGGATGGCGTCGGGGTCGGCGTCGCCGACCGTGGACAGCACGTTGGCGGCCTGCTCGCCGCCCATCACGGAGATGCGGGCGTTCGGCCACATCCACAGGAACCGGGGCGAGTAGGCCCGTCCGGCCATGGCGTAGTTGCCCGCGCCGAACGAGCCTCCGACGACCACGGTGAGCTTGGGCACCCTGGCGCAGGCGACCGCGGTGACCATCTTGGCGCCGTGCTTGGCGATGCCGCCGGCCTCGTAGGCCCGCCCGACCATGAACCCGCTGATGTTCTGCAGGAAGACCAGGGGGATGGAGCGGCGGTCGCACAGCTCGATGAAGTGCGCGCCCTTGAGGGCGGACTCGGCGAACAGGATGCCGTTGTTGGCGATGATCCCCACCGGGTGGCCGTGGATGCGGGCGAAGCCGGTGACGAGGGTGGCGCCGTACTCGGCCTTGAACTCGCCGAACCGGCTGCCGTCCACGATCCGAGCGATGACCTCGCGCACGTCGTACGGTGTGCGGGTGTCGGCCGGGACGATCCCGTACAGGTCGCGGGGGTCGTGCGCCGGCTCCTCCGGGGCGGCGCGCTCCCACGGCGCGGGGGTGCGCGGGGCGAGGGTGGAGACGATGTCGCGGACGATCCGCAGCGCGTGGGAGTCGTCCTCGGCCAGGTGGTCGGTGACGCCGCTGACCCGCGAGTGCAGGTCGCCGCCGCCGAGCTCCTCGGCGGTGACCTCCTCGCCGGTGGCGGCCTTCACCAGCGGCGGCCCGCCCAGGAAGATCGTGCCCTGGTTCCGCACGATGACCGCCTCGTCGCTCATCGCCGGGACGTAGGCGCCGCCGGCCGTGCAGGAGCCGAGGACGGCGGCGATCTGCGGGATGCCGCGCGCCGACATGGTGGCCTGGTTGTAGAAGATCCGGCCGAAGTGCTCGCGGTCGGGGAAGACCTCGTCCTGCCGGGGCAGGAACGCGCCGCCGGAGTCGACGAGGTAGACGCACGGCAGGTGGTTGTGGAGGGCGACCTCCTGGGCCCGCAGGTGCTTCTTGACCGTCATCGGGTAGTAGGTGCCGCCCTTGACGGTGGCGTCGTTGGCGACGACCACGCACTCTCGGCCGGAGACGCGGCCGACGCCGGTGATGATCCCGGCCGCCGGGGCGTCGCCGCCGTACATCCCGTTCGCCGCGAGCTGGGACAGCTCCAGGAAGCGCGACCCCGGGTCCAGGAGGGTGTCGACCCGGTCGCGGGGCAGCAGCTTGCCGCGTGAGACGTGTCTGGCCCGCGACCGCTCCGGGCCGCCCAGCGCGGCGACGGCGACGCGTTCGCGCAGCTCGGCCACCAGCCGTTCGTTGACCTCGGCGTTGCCCTTGAAGGCGTCACCGCCCGGATCGCAGGTGCTTCGCAGCACCGGCCAGCCACTCATGCGCTCTCCTCTTCGGCGCGGCGGCCCGGCCGTCACGACCGCGACCGCCGCCCGGCCGCGTCGCCGCGGGCCGGTGGATGACAACGTCGTCTTCACCGAAGATGTTAGTCATCGTTAACGTCAGCGTCTACCATGCGGGTGTGACGACCGCTCCGCCCTCCGCTCGCGCCCGCGGCTCGCGACGCGTGGAGATACTCGACGCCGCCGCCGCGCTGTTCGCCGCGCGCGGCTTCCACGGTGTGTCCATCGAGGACATCGGCGGCGCGGTCGGCGTCTCGGGCCCCGCCCTCTACCGGCACTTCAGCGGTAAGGAGGCCCTGCTGGCCGAGATGCTGCTGGACGTCAGCGAGCGCCTGCACGCCTCGGCGGGAAGGTGCGTCACCGAGGCCCCCGACGCCGAACACGCCCTGGACGCCCTGCTCAACGGGCAGATCGAGTTCGCGCTCAGCCATCCGGCGCTGATCACCGTGCACGATCGCGAGCTCGGCAACGTCCCCGAGCCCGCCCGGCGCCGGATCAGGCGCCTGCAGCGGCTGTACGTGGAGGAGTGGGTGACCGTGCTGAGCGAGATCTATCCCTCCTGCCCCGCGGCGCGGCTGCGCGCCGCCACCCACGCCGTCTTCGGGCTGCTCAACTCCACGCCGCACAGCGCGGGCGACCTCGCGCCCGAGCTGATGGCCAGGCTGCTGCGCGGGATGGCCCGCGCGGCGCTCGCCACGGTCGTGGTTAAGGAACGCTAACGGCGGCGGACCCGTGGGTCCGCCGCCGTCAACGACTCAGGCGGGGCCGCCGAGCCTGCCGGGGTGTCAGCTGCCCGGAGCCGTCATCGGGCGCGGCAGCGGGTGCGGTGGCGGGTACGGCGGCGGGTACGGCGGCCTCGGATACGGCGGGTACCCCACCGGCGGGTACGGCGGCCTCGGATACGGCGGGTACCCCACCGGCGGGTACGGCGGCCTCGGGTACGGGTACGGCGGGTAGTAGACCGGCGGCCTCGGATACGGATACGGCGGGTAGTACACCGGCGGCCTCGGGTAGCCCGAGGGCACGCAGTCGTACTGCGGGCAGGGCAGCGTCAGGCACTGCCTGGGATGGGGCACGCAGACCCGACCCGGGCCGCAGTTGACGTACGCGCACGGCGAGCCGGGCTGGCAGGTGGCCTCCTTGGCGTCCCCCTTCGCCGCGGCCGCCCCCTCGGCCACCCCCGCGCGGGCGGCGGGCGCGGACGCGGCCTCCGCCGCCGCCGAGGTGGCGGCCATCGATCCGGCCACGGTGATCGCAGCCAGAAGCGGAATAAGTTTTCGGAGCATTCCTCCCCCTTGTCATGATCGGTGATGCTCTGAATAGATGCTCGCACCGGCCATGTTTGCTGACGGCAAAACGACCCCCAGAAAGGCGGATGGCTTCCCCGATAAAAGTTACCGATCATCTCGATCGGCGCATGAGTGATTGGGGAGGAATATCACTGTATTCAGATATAAGACCAGGCCATCGCGGCCGTAGAGGTGGATTCCGACATGAATGGATTTAGAGCGGGAAATCACCGGGCGAACGGCCAAGGGTGCACCAAAAAACCCGCCATCATGCGGGATTTCCCCAGGGGGATGAAAAGCCGCCTGGCCCCACCGGACCCCGATCCGTCCCGGCCGGCACGGAGGCGCATGGAGCCGGGAATGGGAACGGCCCGGACGCCGAAGCGCCCGGGCCGCATCCGGACCGGCCGGCGCCGCCCCTGGCGGGGGCGGCGCCGGAGCGGACGTCAGTGCCTGATCACCCTGACGTAGTCGCTGCCACTGGAGTCCGGACGGAAGTCGTCGTCACCGGCGAAGACGAACTTCCAGTGCCCCGACCGGTAGGCCTTGGCCTTGGTGTAGAGGCGGCCGGAGCCGTTGGACCACGTGTTCCTGACGTGGCTCCACTTGCTCGACCCCGCGGGCTTGAAGTACAGGCCCACCTTGGCGCGGTAGCCCTCCCAGCCGGAGTCGTCGATCTGGAGCCTGCCGGTGAAGCTCAGGTACCGGCCGTGGCGGACGGGCTCCGGCGAGGCGTTGAACTGGATGACACGACTGGCGCCGCGTTCGGGCTCGGGCTCCAGGACCCGCACGTGGTCGGTGCCGCTGTAGGCCCCCTCCACGCCGCGGCCGCCGTCGAACACGGCCCGCCAGGTTCCGGACCGCTCGGCGGTGCCGCTCTCGGAGAACCTGCCGTACCGGTCGGTCCGGTCGGAGCCGACCTTCTCCCACCGCGAGGAGCCGTCGGCGCGGAAGAGGATGTCGACCGTGCGGTCCGCGTAGCCGTGCCAGCCGTGCCGGCCGTCGACGAGCAGACGCCCGTTGACGTTGAGCCTGCCGCCCTTGCGCACCGGCTCGGGCCACGCGTTGAACTCGGCGATCCTGGTGTCGAGACGCTGGTGGTGCCGCTTCACGTCGACGGTGAACCGGCCGCTCTTGGAGTCCTCCTTACCGTCCTCCCCGTGGGCGACGGCGAGGTAGCTCCACTGTCCCTCGCGGCTCCTGACGTCGAAGGTCTTCGTCGCCGTCCACTTCGACTCGAGGCCGTGCGGAGCGGGCTTGACCTCCAGGGACGTCCAGTCCCCGCCAGGCGCCTTGATCTTGAAGTCGACCTTTCCTGCCCCCGAGGTGGTGAAGGTGAACTCCGCCCCGACCGGTGATCCGGTGACCACGATCGGGTCGGGGTCGACCTTCACACTGGCGACGACGGGGTCCGCCGCGACCGCCGCGACCGTTGTGGCCGCCATGGCGGAGGGGGCCAGGGCGAGTGCCCCGACGCCCACGGTCAGCGCGACGGCAGCTCTGGTGCGTTGCAACATTCGGGTGTCCTCCCGTTGGTTGAACGCGGCATGAGGGTGCCACGTCGTACTTCAAGTAGACGTACTAGACAGGTCAAGGGTTGTTAAACATGACAAACTGTCAAAAATCCTTGTCAGTTAGACCGTTCCACCCTTATCCGGCAGGTCAAAGAGGCCAAGCGCGGGACGGCGCCCAGCTCGGAGGACATAATCGAGCTGTGGCGCGCGACACTGTTGAGACACACTTCGCCGAGGCCGTGACCGCCCTCGCCGCGGGGACGCCGCGGGATCCCGCCCTCCCCGTGCGGGACGGCACCGCCCTGACCGGGGCCCGCTGCCGGGAGCTGTTCGAGTTCCAGCTCGGCAGCAGGCTCCTCGACGTCACCGCGCGCCGGCTCCGCGAGCGGGGCGAGGGTTTCTACACCATCGGCTCCGCCGGGCACGAGGGCAACGCCGCGGTCGCCGCGGCGCTGCGCCCCACCGATCCCGCGCTCCTGCACTACCGTTCCGGCGCCTTCTACCTCGCCAGGTCGGCGATGGCCGGACGGCTGCCCGAGGAAGGGCTGCGCGACGTGCTGCTCGGCCTGACCGCCGCCGCGGAGGAGCCGATCGCCGGGGGCCGCCACAAGGTCTTCGGCCACCCCGAGCTGGCCGTGATCCCGCAGACCTCCACGATCGCCAGCCACCTGCCGCGCGCGGTCGGCGTGGCGTTCGCCATCGAGCGCGCCCGGGCGCTCGGCGTGCCGGGCGCCTGGCCGGAGGACGCCGTCGCGGTCTGCGGCCTCGGCGACGCCTCGGTCAACCACGCCAGCGCCCTGTCCGGTTTCAACACCGCCGCCTACACCGCCTACCAGCGGCTGAGGCTGCCCCTGCTGTTCGTCTGCGAGGACAACGGCCTGGGCATCAGCGTGCGCACCCCCGAAGGATGGGTGGAGGCCGCCCGCCACCCGCTGCTGCCGTACTTCGCGGCCGACGGCTGCGACCTGGCCGACGTCCACGACGTCGCGGCCGCCGCCGCCGAGCACGTCCGGACCCGCCGCTCCCCGGCTCTGCTGCACCTGCGCACCGTACGGCTGATGGGCCACGCCGGCTCCGACGTGGAGATGTCCTACCGGACCAAGCGCGAGATCGACGCCGACCTGCGGCGCGACCCCCTCGTCGCCACGGTCCGGCTGCTGGTCGAGGCGGGCCTGGCCACGCCCGACGAGATCCTCGCGCACTACGAGACGATGCGCGAGCACCTGTTCAAGATGGCGCTGGAGAGCTCGCGGCGGCCCAGGCTCGCCTCCGCCTCCGAGGTCGTCGAACCACTGGCCCCCCGCTCACCCGAGCGGGTCGCCGCGGCCGCCTCGGCCATCTCCACGGCCGCGTCGTCCCGGGAGAAGGCGTTCGGCGGCAGGCTCCCGGAGCGGGAGGGGCCGCTGACCCTCTCCCAGGCGATCAACCGAACCCTGGCCGACGCCCTGGCCGCCGACCCCGGCATGCTGGTGTTCGGCGAGGACGTCGCCCGCAAGGGCGGCGTCTACGGCGTCACCCGGGGACTGCAGCGGCGCTTCGGCGCGGGCCAGGTGTTCGACACCCTCCTCGACGAGCAGGCCGTCCTCGGCCTCGCGCTCGGCACCGGCGTCTCCGGGCTGCTGCCGGTGCCCGAGATCCAGTACCTCGCCTACCTGCACAACGCCCTCGACCAGATCAGGGGCGAGGCGGCGACGCTGTCCTTCTTCTCCCGCGGCGCCTTCCGCAACCCGATGGTGGTCCGCGTCGCCTCCTACGCCTACCAGAAGGGCTTCGGCGGTCACTTCCACAACGACAACTCCGTCGCCGCCCTGCGCGACATCCCCGGTCTGGTCGTGGCCTCCCCCGCCCGGCCCGACGACGCGGCCTCGATGCTGCGCACCTGCCTGGCCGCCGCCCGCACCGACGGCGGCGTCTGCGTCTTCCTGGAGCCGATCGCCCTGTACAACACCCGCGACCTGTTCGACGACGGCGACAACGGCTGGCTCTCGCCGTACGCCCCGCCGTCGCGCTGGGCCGAGACGCACGTCCCGATCGGGCGGGCCCGCAGCTACGGCGAGGGCCGCGACCTGACCATCGTCACGTTCGGCAACGGGGTGCGGATGAGCCTGCGCGCCGCGGTACGGCTCACCGCCGAGGGCTACGGCTGCCGGGTCGTGGACCTGCGCTGGCTGTCCCCGCTCCCGGTGGACGACCTGATGCGCGCGGCCGAGCTGACCGGCAACGTGCTGATCGCCGACGAGACCCGCCGTACCGGCGGGGTCTCCGAGGGCGTCGTCGCCGAACTGCTGGACGCGGGCTTCACCGGCAGGATCGCCAGGGTCACCTCCTCCGACAGCTTCGTCCCCCTGGGAGACGCCTCGCGTCACGTGCTGCTGTCGGAGGACGAGATCGAAGCCGCCGCCCGCAAACTGCTCGGCTGACCCTCCGCCGCGTCTCTGGGGGAACCGGTCGTCCGGCCGCACCCCGGAAATCATCGAACACGCCCGCGATCCACTCCGGAACGTGTTCAATTGATTCCGCACAGTTCCGGATTTTCGGCCCGCCCCCCGGTCAGGCGGCCCTCCGCTGAGGAAAACCAGGAGGTACCATGCCCGACGTGGCATTGAAGAGCACCCGCAGGCGCGTCTCGCACCTCGAGTCCTGGGCGTTCAGGACGAGCTCGGATCTGGCCGACATCAAGGAGACGCTGAACGATCTCCCCAAGATCATCCGGGAGGAGGTCATGACGTACACCGTCCCGATGTTCGAGGAGATCCTCAACAGGATGGCCACCAAGGAGGACCTCTCCACGCTCTCGACGAAGGTCGACGGCCTGGAGAACAGGTTCGACGGCCTGGAGAAGAGATTCGACGGCCTCGAAACCAAGGTCAACGGCCTGGAGAACAGGTTCGACGGCCTCGAGAAGAAGGTCGACGGCCTCGAAACCAAGGTCAACGGCCTGGAGAAGAGATTCGACGGCCTGGAGAAGAAGGTCGACGGCCTCAAGAACAGGTTCGACGGCCTCGAGAAGAAGGTCGACGGCCTGGCCGACCGGGTGGGCGCCATGGAGAGCCGGATGGACTCCATGGACGGCAAGCTGGAGTTGATTCTGGCGAAGCTGAGCTGATGTCCCGCTGCGGGGGCCCGGGGTCACGGCCCGGGCCCCCGTCGAGCGGTCCTACAGCCAGTCGCGGCGTTTGAAGACGAGGTACAGCGTGACGCAGACGGCCGCCATCAGCAGCACCGCGAACGGATAGCCGAAGACCCAGTGCAGCTCCGGCATGTGGTCGAAGTTCATGCCGTAGATGGTGCCGACGAGGGTGGGGGCGAACAGGATCGCGGCCCAGGCGGAGATCTTCTTGACCTCCTCGTTCTGCGCGTTGCTGGCCTCGGTGAGCCTGGTCATGTGCTCGTTCTGGGCCTGGGCGACCATGGTGGAGTTGACCACGAGGATGTCGTGGAGCATCTGCCGGAAGCCGCTGACCCGTTCCGACACGGTGATGGCGTGGTCGGCGACGTCGCGCAGGTAGCGCTGCAACTCCTGGTCCATCCCGTACTTGTCGGCACCCGCGATGAACCCCTCTATCATGCCGAGCAGCGGCCGGGTGGCCCGCTGGAACTCGATGACCTCCCGGGACAGCTCGTAGATGCGGCGGGAGACGCCGGGCTCGTTGCCGAAGACCTGCACCTCGATCTCGTCGATGTCGTTCTGCAGGCCGGCCACCACCGGCGCGTAGCCGTCCACGACCGCGTCCACGACGGCGTAGAGCACCGCCTGGGGGCCCTGGCGGAGCAGCTCGGGGTCCGCCTCCATGCGCCGGCGGACCTGGGACAGGTCCGGCGCCTCGCTGTGCCGTACGGTGATCACGAAGTTGCGGCCGACGAACAGGTGCAGCTCGCCGAAGTCGACCTCCTCGACCTCGTCGACGTAGCGGGCCGGGCGCAGCACCACGAAGAGGGTCTCCCCGTAGCGGTCGGCCTTGGGACGCTGGTGGGCGACGATGGCGTCCTCGACGGCCAGCTCGTGCAGGTCGAACTCCTCGGCGACGTTGTAGATCACCCCGTCCTCGGGACGGTAGAAGCCGATCCAGGCCATGCTGCCGGGGGTGTTCTTCAGGCACTCGAACGCCTCGGGCAGCGATCCCGGCGTGGCGGCCCGCCGCCCGTCGACGTAGATCGCGTTGTCGATGACGTGCGACCGGGTGGAGATCGGCTCGGCCTCGGCGGAACGGGGGTCCATCGACCGCTCGGGGGAGTCGCGGTCGACATCGGGGCGGCCGCGCACCCGGCTCCGCATGCCCAGTATCCGCCGGTCAGCCACCTGCTCCTCCTCGTCCGCCCCGCCGGGCGCCCCGATCCTGTGCGTGCCCGCGCCGTCTACCCGGGCGGTCGCCGGGAAACCTCGCGGACGCGGTCCGCGCCGCAGGCCGGAGCGGCCGGCGCCCGGATCCGGCCTCGTCTCCTTTCGACCTTATCGCCGGTAGACCAAGCGTCATGGGACCCTTTGCTCCGGCGACGTTGAGGGGAAGTGAACTTTGAACGAGGTGTTGGAATCCTTGACCGCGACCCAGGCGGGGCCGCCCCCGTGGGTCGTGCTGCTTTCGGCGGCGGTCGCGCTGGCGACGGTGGTGTGGTCCAGGTCGTGGCACCTGACCAGGGGGCTGATCACCATCGCGCACGAGGGCGGCCACGCGCTGGCGGCGCTGCTCACCCGGCGCAAGCTCCAGGGCATCCGGCTGCACTCCGACACCTCCGGGGTCACGCTGACCCGGGGCAAACCGCGCGGGCCCGGGATGATCCTGACCGCCGCCGCGGGCTACGTCACCCCCTCCCTGCTGGGCGTGGGCGGTGCCTGGCTGACCGCCAACGGGCACGTGGCGATCCTGATCGCGGTGGTGATCGGGCTGCTCGCCGGCATGCTGCTGCTGATCCGCAACCTGTTCGGCGCGGTGAGCCTGCTGGCGACCGGTGGGGCGATCTTCGCGGTCACGTGGTACTCCCCGCCGGAAGTGGACGCGGTCCTCTCCTGTCTGGCCGTGTCGTTCCTGCTGTTCGGCGGCGTCCGGCCGATCCTGGAGCTGCGGCGCAAGCGGAGTCGGGGCCACGCCCCCGACTCCGACGCCGACCAGCTCGCCCGGCTGACCTTCCTGCCCGGCGGGTTCTGGGTGCTGCTGTTCCTGCTGGTGGCGTTCGCCTGTCTGGCGGGCGGGGCGTGGCTGCTGAACCCGCTGCCGTGGCCGGCCTAGGGTCTCGTCCGCGATCATCCGCCCGGCCCGGGTTCCCGCCCGCGATCATCCGTCCGGCCGTTCCGGCGGCCCGTCACGCTCAGTGACGGGCCGGATAGGCAAACCAACTCTGTTACCCGATATATACCCTCATACTCACATTGAACGTGGTAATTTCGGTCAAGAACGACAACCTCTTCGGTCTCCGACCTGGAAGCGCGGAAAGTTTTTCTGAACAACTTTCGCATCCCTCACATAAGCCCAGGTCAGACCAAATGTCATGACTTGACTCGTGAGATTTACACGGGTGAGACGTGTAGCTTGTAACTGGTTATTTCTCGGGTTATCCGGAATTCTCTCCCCTGGAAGACAGCAGGGAGATTGCCGTGAATGACCACTATGAGCTTTATTGCCTAGCGGACCCGATCTTCTACGACACTCTCGACAGTGACCGGAGCGAGCACCCCGATTTCCCGCTCGCCGGCCGGGAGGTGCCGGAGGGTTGGGCGCACCAGCCGACGGACACGTGGATGCACTACGCGCCCGGCGACGCGAGGACGCCGAAGCAGGGCTGGAAGATCCACGTGTCGGCGTGCCTGGACGACGCCGAGCGGGCGATGGAGCTGGTCTGGGACTACTGCGTGCCCCGTGGGATCGCGTTCAAGTTCCTGCGCAGCCGGCCGGTCGTGACGATGCTGAACTCCAAGGCGGCCCCCCGCGGGTCCAGCGGCAAGCTGGTGACGATCTACCCCGTGGACGAGGCGCAGCTGGAACTCACGCTGAAGGAGCTGCACGAGCTGCTCCGCGGCGTCTCCGGCCCCTACATCCTCAGTGACCTGCGTTACGGCGAGGGCCCGCTCTTCGTGCGCTACGGCGGCTTCGCCACCCGGTACTGCCTGGACGACAAGGGCGAGACGGTGTACGCGATCGAGGACGCCGACGGGCGGCTGGTGCCCGACGTGCGCGGGCCGTCCTTCTCCGTGCCGTCCTGGGTGACGCTGCCGGAGTTCCTGGAGTCGCACCTCGCGGCCCGCAACGCGGTCACCACGGGCGGCCTGCCGTACGAGATCGAGAGCGTCCTGCACTTCTCCAACGGCGGAGGGGTCTATCTCGGGCGGGAGCTCCGCGGGGGCAGGCGCGTGGTGCTGAAGGAGGCCCGCCCGCACGCCGGCCTCGACGCCGCAGGCCGCGACGCCGTGGCGCGCCTGGGACACGAGCGCGACATGCTGGAGCGTCTGGCCGGGCTGGACTGCGTGCCCGAGCTGATCGACTACTTCGTCCTGGGCGAGCACCACTTCCTGGTGCAGGAGTTCGTCGACGGCAACCCCCTGCAGCGGCAACTGGTGCAGCGCTATCCCCTCACCCGGGCCGGCTGCGACGCCGGGACCCTCGCCGAGTACACCGCGTGGGTCATGGAGACGCTTCCGGCGGTCCGGCGGGCCGTCGGCGCGCTGCACGAGCGCGGCGTGGTCTTCGGCGACCTGCACCCCAACAACATCCTCATCACCGCCGAGGGCCGCCTGGTGATGATCGACTACGAGGTGGCGACCCTCGCCGAGGAGCGCGGCCGCGCCGCCCTGGGCCATCCCGCGTTCAACGCGCCGCGCGGCCGCCAGGGCGTCGAGATCGACGAGTACGCGCTGGCCTGCCTGTGCTTCGGACTGTTCGCGCCGCAGCTCACCGTCACCCAGTCACTCGACCGGGCCAAGGTGTTCCAGCTCGCCGAGCTGGTCGTCGAGACCTTCCCGGTGCCGCCGGAGGTGGTCCGGGAGGCGGTCCGCACCATCGTCGGCGACGACCCGGTGACGCCGCGGCCCCTCCCCCGGCTCGCCCCGGGCGACTGGCCCGCGCTGCGGGACGCCATGTGCCGGGCGATCCTGGCGAGCGCCACCCCCGGGCGCGACGACCGTCTCTTCCCCGGTGACGTGGCCCAGTTCAGGCCGAGCGGCGGCCTGAACCTCGCCTACGGCGCGGCCGGCGTGCTCTACGCGCTGGACGCCGCCGGGGCCGAGGTCCGTCCCGAGCACGTGGAGTGGCTGCGCCGCCGCGCGGCGTCCCCCGTCTCCGGGACCGGCGTCGGATTCTACGACGGGCTGCACGGCGTCGCCTACGTCCTCGACCGGCTCGGGCACCGCCAGGACGCGCTCGACGCGGTCGAGGTGGCCATGCGGGAGAAGTGGGAGGTGCTGGAGCCCGGCCTGTTCGGGGGTCTGGCCGGCGTCGGGCTGAACCTCCTGCACCTGGCCGGCACGACCGGCGAGCAGGCGCTCGCCGACCTGGCGCTGCGTGCCGTCGGCGTCTGCGCCGACCGGCTCGGCGGGGTTGAGGACGTGCCGGAGACCAGCGGCGGCGGCAACCCGCGGGCCGGGCTGATGTACGGCTCGTCCGGGCCCGCCCTCCTCTTCCTGCACGCCTACGAGCGGACCGGCGACGCCGGGCTGCTCGACCTGGCGGCCGTGGCGCTCCGGCAGGACCTGCGGCGCTGCGTCACCGTCCAGGACGGCTCGCTGCAGGTCACGCAGGGGTGGCGCACGCTGCCCTACCTGGACGAGGGGTCGGTCGGCATCGGCCTGGCCCTCGCCCGCTACCTGGCCCACCGCGACGACGACGGCTTCCGGACCGCGCTGCGCGACTGCATGCGCGCCGCCCGGAGCCGCTACTACGTCCAGCCGGGGCTGTTCACCGGCCGGGCCGGCATGATCGCGGCCCTGGCCGCGGTCCCGGAGCCGGAGGAGTCCACGGAACTCTCGCCGGGCGACCCCGCCCGCAGCGGCGCGAGCTCCGCGGGCCCCATGGGTTCCGCCGGCTCCGGGACCGCCACAGACCTCGCCGAGCAGATCAGGGGACTGGGCTGGCACGCGCTGTCGTACGGCGACGGCCTGGCCTTCCCCGGTGACCAGCTGCTCAGGCTTTCGATGGACTTCGCGACCGGCACGGCCGGAGTCCTGTTCGCGATGAGCTCCGCGCTGGGCGACCGGCGGGTGCTCCTCCCCTTTGTCGAGCCGCCCGGCGGCGCGGGTGCCCTGTCCATGGCACTGCCCGCGCACGAATCCGCCGAGCGGCTTTCCCCCCGCGAGCCTTCGAAGGAGGTGTGACAACAGCATGGTACTTCTCGACCTCCAGAACCTGGAAGCCCCCACCGGGGGTGGCGGTGGCGGTGGCGGCAGCTCGCTGACCGTTCTCGGTTGCGAGTCCCACACGCCGAGCAACCTCAGCGTGGCGCTCTGCCACTGATCCTCTTCCCGATCGCCAGAAACGGAGTAACACCATGGTTCTTCTCGACCTTCAGGCTCTCGAGGCTCCGACCGGTGGCGGCGGTGGCGGCGGCAGCACGCTGACCGTCCTGGGTTGCGCGTCCCAGACCCCCAGCAACCTGAGCGCCCTGCTCTGCCACTAGTCGTCCCCGGATCACCAGGAATCACAAGGAAGAGGTAAGAAAATGGTTCTTCTCGACCTCCAGGCTCTCGAGACCCCCGGCGGCGGCCACGGCGGTGGCGGCGGCAGCTCGCTCACCGTCCTGGGCTGCGAGTCCTACACGCCGAGCAACCTGAGCCTGCTGCTCTGCCACTAGTGACACCCCGTGCCCGGGTCGGCCGATGACGGCGGCCGTCCCGGGCACGGCCCGTTCCACGGGGTTTCTCCGAGCCCCGCCGGACGGGCCCCAGGACTTTCGAGCGAAGGAGGGACCGGTGCGGACGGCGGACCGGCTGCTCGCCCAGACCGTACGGCGCGGCGGCCCCTGGCTGGGCGTCCTCGCCGTCTCCTCCGTCGCCGGGGCGCTGGCCGAGCTGGCGCTCCCCTACGCGCTGGGCCGGGCGGTGGACGCCCTGGTCGCGGCCGGCCCGGCGGGCGGGGCCTGGACCTGGGCGGGCGTCTGCGCGGCACTCGTGGCCGGGGCGGTCGCCTGCGACGCCCTGGGCGTCTGGGGCGCCGGGGTGAGCGGCGCCCAGGCCACGGCGTGGCTGCGCCTGCGGATGCTGCGGCACGTCCTCGGAGCCGGGCCCGCGCTGACCCGCCGCCTCTCCGAGGGTGATCTCGTCACCCGGATGGGGGTGAACGCGGAGGAGGCCGGGCGGGCCCCGGAGGCGCTCGTCACCGCGGCGGCGCTGGTGATCCCCTCGGCGGGCGGCATCGTCGCGCTCGCCCTGATCGACGTCCGGCTGGCCCTGACCCTGGTCGGCGGCCTCGTCCTGATCACGTTCGTGCTGCGGGCGTTCCTGCGGGCCGGCACCTCGATCGCCGGCGGCTACCAGGAGGCGCAGGGCGACATCGCCGCCCGCCTGGTCGACGCGCTGGCCGGGGCCCGGACGATCGCCGCCGCGGGCACCGAGGCGGTGGAGAAGGCCCGGGTGCTGGCCGCGCTGCCCCGGCTGCGCGGGCACGCCATGGACATGTGGCGGGCCAACGCGAGCGCCGGTGTGCGGGCGGGTGCCGTGGTGCCGCTGCTGGAGGTGGCGGTGCTGGCGGTGGGCGGGCTGCGGCTGGCCGACGGCGGGCTGACCGCCGGCGAGCTGTACTCCGCCGCCCGCTACGTCGTGCTCGGCGCCGGCATCGGCTCGGCGCTCGGCCAGGTCGCCCGGCTGGCGCGGGCGCGCGCCGCGGCGGGCCGCATCACGGAGCTGACCGCCGGGACGCCGCGGGCCCACGGGGAGAGCCCGTTGCCCGCCGGTCCCGGAACGCTGGAACTGCGCGGCGTGCGCGCCGAGGGGCTCGGCGAGATCGACCTGATCGTCCCGGGCGGCTGCTCGGTGGCGGTGGTCGGGCGCTCCGGCAGCGGCAAGTCGGTCCTGGCCGCGCTCGCCGGGCGGCTGGCCGACCCCGCCGCCGGGACGGTCCTGCTGGACGGGGTGCCGCTGCCCCGGCTGTCGGCCGGGGCGCTGCGCCGGGCGGCCGGCTACGCCTTCGAACGCCCGGCGCTGGTCGGCGACACCGTCGAGGACGCCGTCGGGCTGGGCCTGGACGAGCCGGACCCGGGAGCGGTGCGCCGGGCCGCGCGGGAGGCGTGCGCCGACGCGTTCGTCCGGCGGCTCCCCCTGGGATACGGCACGCCTCTGGACGACGCCCCGATGTCGGGCGGGGAACGGCAGCGCCTGGGGCTGGCGCGGGCGTTCGCGCACGGGAGACGGCTGCTCGTCCTGGACGACGCCACCTCCAGCCTCGACACCGTCACCGAGCGGCAGGTCGCCGCGGCGCTGGCCGGGCGGCTCGGCGGCCGTACCCGGCTGGTCGTGACGCACCGCGCCGCGACCGCGGCGGCGGCGGACCGGGTGATCTGGCTGGACGGCGGGCGGGTGCGCGGCTACGACACGCACCCGACGCTGTGGGAGGACCCGGCCTATCGCGCCGTCTTCCAGGTGGACGACACGCCTCCCGGCTCCGCACCCGTGCGGGGGACGCCGTGAACCGCCCGGTCCGCCGGGCGCTTCGCCGCGACCCGCGCCTGCTCGTCAGGCTCGCCGTGTGGTCGGTGGCGGAGACCGCGCCCGCCCTCGTCGTGGGCCTGGCCGTGGCGCGGGCGATCGACGACGGCTTCGCCGCGGGCCGGCCCGGCACCGGTTTCGCCTGGCTGGCGGTCCTCGCCGCCGCCTGGCTGGTGGGCGCGGCGGGCGCACGGCAGGTCGTGCTGGCCGTCGCCGCGATCGTGGAGCCGTTCCGGGAGGACCTGCTCGGCCACGTCGTGGAGGGCGCGCTGGACCGCGCGTCCGCCGCCGGGCACGGGCCGGGCACCGCGGCCGTGGCCCGGTCCAACCTCCAGGTGGAGCTGGCCCGTGACGCCTTCGCCTCGGTCATCACGGTGGTCAGGTCGTTCGCCTTCACCGTGGTGAGCGTGGTGCTGGGGCTGAGCGCGCTGGTCCCCGAGGTGCTGGTCCTGGTGCTGCCGCCGTTCACGGCCGGCGTCGGGCTGTTCCTGCTGTCGCTTCCGGCCATGGCCCGGCGGCAGCGGGAATTCCTGCTGGCCGACGAGCGCACCGCCGGGTCGCTGGCCGGCGCGGTGGGCGCCCTGCGCGACATCACCGCCTGCGCGGCGGAGGACAGGGTCGCCGCCTCCGTCGGCGCGCGGGTGGCCGAGCAGGCCGCCGCGGGACGGTCGCTGGCCCGGGTGACCGCCCTGCGCACGCTGTCGCTGGCGGTGGGGGGCCGGCTGCCGGTCCTGCTGATCCTGGCCGGCGCCCCCTGGCTGCTGTCGCGGGGCGCCGGGGCCGGGGTGATCCTCGGCGCGCTGGCGTACGTGACGCAGTCGCTGGCCCCGGCGCTGGGCAACCTCGTGCAGGGGCTGGGGATCAGCGGCGTCCGGCTGCGGGTGTCGCTGGACCGCATCCTGCGGCCGGACGCCCCACCCGGCCCCGTCTCCCCCGCCCTCCCCGCTCCCGCGGCCGTCGCCTTCGAGCGTCCCGCCCTCCCCGCCGGCCCGCCGTCCCCCTCCCCCGGTCCCGCGGCGGCGCCGTACGGTCCCGCCGGGCGGGTCGCCGTACGGAACGTCCGCGCCGAGCTGCGCGGGGTCACCTTCGCGTACGGCCCGCACGCCGAGCCGGTCATCTCCAAGCTGGACCTGTCGATCCCCGAGGGCGACCACCTCGCCGTGGTGGGGCCCAGCGGCATCGGCAAGTCGACGCTGGGCGCGCTGCTGGCGGGGGTGCTCCGGCCCGGCGCGGGCCGCGTGGAGGTCGGCGGCGTCCCGGCCGACCGGCTCGACCCGGCCTGCCGGGTGCTGATCCCCCAGGAGGCCTATGTCTTCCGGGGCACGCTGCGGGACAACCTCACCTATCTTTCGCCGGCGTCGCGTGAGGAGCTGGACGCCGCCGCCCGCGCGGTGGGCCTGACCGCGCTGGCGGAACGGCTGGGCGGCTACGACGCCGAGGTGTCCTCCGGCGCGCTGTCCCCGGCCGAGCGGCAGCTCGTCGCCCTGACCCGCGCCCACCTGTCCCCGGCCCGCCTGGTGATCCTCGACGAGGCGACGTGCCACCTGGATCCGGCGGCGGAGGCCCGCGCGGAGGAGGCGTTCGCCCGCCGCGGCGGCACCCTCGTCGTCATCGCGCACCGGCTGACGTCGGCGACGCGGGCGCGGCGGATCCTCGTCATGGACGGCACCAGCGTGCGGCTCGGCGGGCACGAGGAGCTGCTCGCCGCCTCTCCCCTCTACGCCGACCTGGTCGGCCACTGGGACCCCGCGAAACCACAGGAGATGGTGCCGTGATCTATCCCCCCGCCGAGCGGCAGCCGATCGTCGACCACCCGCACGGGCGCGCGGTGGCCGACCCCTACCGGTGGCTGGAGGACGCCGGCGATCCCCGGACGCGGGAGTGGCTGGCCGCGCAGGAGAGGCTGTGGCGCGGCCACGCGGACGCGCTCGCCGGGCGCGCGGCGTGGCACGGGCGGGTGGCGCGGCTCATGTCCGCGGGGATGGCGGGACCACCGCTGTGGCGGGGCGGGCGCCGGTTCTTCCTGCGCCGCGAGGCGGGCCAGGAGCACGCCGTGCTGTACACCGCCGGTCCCGACGGGGCCGAGCGGGCGCTGCTCGACCCGGCGGAGCTCGATCCGTCCGGGCTGACCGTCCTCGACTCCTGGCAGCCCGACCTGGACGGGCGGCTGCTGGCCTACCAGCTCTCCAGGAACGGCGACGAGCGTTCGGAGCTGCGGGTCCTCGACGTCGCCACCGGGCGGCCGGTGGACGGACCGATCGACCGCTGCCGCTACTCGCCGGTGGTCTGGCTGCCCGGCGGGAAGGCGTTCTTCTACGTGCGCTCGCGGCGGGTGTGCCTGCACCTGCTGGGCGCCCCCGCCGACGACGACGTGGTGGTCTGCGGCGACGAGCGGTCCTACGGGCTGGGGATGAGCGCCGACGGCCGCTGGCTGACGGTCTCGGCGGCCTCCGGCGGTGGCAACGACCTGTGGCTGGCCGATCTGTCGGCCGGGCCGCCGGAGCGCCCCGGCCTGCGGGTGGTCCAGGAGGGGGCGGCCGCGGTGACGGTGCCCGCGGTGGGCCCGGACGGGCGGCTGTACCTGCTGACCACGCTGGACGCCCCGCGGGGCCGGTTGTGCGTCGCCGACCCGGCGCGGCCCGGCGTGGCGGGCTGGCGGGAGCTGGTCGGCCCCGACCCGGAGGCGGTGACCGGGGACTTCGCGTTCGCCGGGGAGCCCGGCGCGCCGGTGCTGCTCGTCGGCCGTACCCGGCACGCGGTCAGCGAGATCGCCGTGCACGATCCGGCCACCGGCGGGAGGCTGGGCGAGGTGCCGCTGCCCGGCCTCGGCGCGGCCGGGCGGATGTTCACCCGCCCCGAGGGCGGCCCCGAGGTGTGGTTCACCTACACCGACGGCGTCAGGCCGACGGGCGTGCACCGCTACGACACCCGCACCGGGCGGACCACGCCGTGGGCCGCCGCGCCGGGCGCCGTCGAGGTGCCCGGGATCGTCTCCCGGCGGCTCGTCTGCGCCTCGCGGGACGGCACGCCGGTGCGGATGGTGGTGCTCGCCCGGCCCGGCGACGGCCCTCGCCCGGCGGTGCTGTACGGCTACGGCGGGTTCGGCCGGCCGATGACGCCTTCGTACTCGGCGTACATCCTGCCGTGGGTCGAGGCCGGGGGCGTGTTCGTCCTGGCCCAGTTGCGCGGCGGCGGTGAGGAGGGCGCGGCCTGGCACCGCGACGGGGCGCTCGACCGCAAGCAGAACGCCGTCGACGACCTGGTCGCGGTGGCCGAGCACCTCGTCGCCGAGGGCTGGACCGCCCCGGACCGGCTGGGCCTGTGCGGCGAGTCCAACGGCGGGCTGGTGGCCGCGGCGGCGCTGACGCAGCGGCCCGGCCTGTTCGCCGCCGCGGTCTGCTCGGCCCCGCTGACGGACATGGCCCGCTACGAGCGGTCCGGTCTGGGCCCGTCCTGGCGGTCGGAGTACGGCTCCGCCGACGACCCGGAACAGCTCGGCTGGCTGCTGGGCTACTCCCCCTACCACCGGGTGCGCGAGGGCGTGGACTACCCGGCGACGCTGCTGGCCGCCTTCGGCGGTGACTCCCGCGTGGACCCCATGCACGCGCGCAAGCTGTGCGCGGCGCTGCAGTGGGCGACCTCGGGGACACGGCCGGTGCTGCTGCGCCACGAGGAGGGCGTCGGGCACGCGGCGCGCTCGGCGAGCCGGTCGGTGGGGCTGGCGGGCGACCTGCTGGCCTTCCTCGCCGAGCACACCGGCCTCCGGCTCGCCCCGGAGCCCGGCCCGGGGCTCGGGACGGGCGTCGCATCGGAGCCGTTCGCGGGGTTTCCCGGGCCGGCGCCGTACGCGCCGCCGGGCGTGGACGGCGCCGGTCAGGCGCCCTGACCGGGGAGCGCGCCGGGCCGTCCCGGCGTGACCAGGCCGCACTGGTAGGCGAGGACGACGAGCTGGGCGCGGTCGCGGGCCGCCAGCTTGGTCATCGCCCGGCTGACGTGGGTCTTGGCGGTGGCCGGGCTGATCACCATGTGCGCCGCGATCTCGTCGTTGGACAGGCCGTGCGCCACCAGCGCCATCACCTCGCGTTCCCGGTTGGTCAGGACGTCCAGCCCGGTGGCGGAGGTCAGCGGGCGGCGGGCGACGAACTCGCCGATCAGGCGGCGGGTGACGGCCGGGGCGAGCAGCGCGTCGCCCCGCGCCGCGACGCGGACGCCGTGCAGCAGGTCGGCCGGCTCGGTGTCCTTGACCAGGAACCCGGTGGCGCCCGCGCGCAGCGCGTCGAAGACGTACTCGTCGAGGCCGTAGTTGGTGAGGATCACGACGTGCACCCCGGCCAGGGCGGGGTCGGCGGCGATCCGCCGGGTCGTCTCGATGCCGTTCATCACCGGCATCTGCACGTCGACGAGCGCGACGTCGGGCCGGTGCTCGCGGGCCAGGGCGAGGCCGCGGACGCCGTCCCCCGCCTCGCCGACCACCTGGAGGTCGTCCTCGGCCTCCAGCAGGGCGCGGAACCCCGCGCGGATGAGCGGCTGGTCGTCGACCAGGAGCACCCGGATCACGACAGGCCTCCGGCCGGGCACCACTGGGGCATGATCCTCATACCGGACACGGTAGAGCCCTGCCGGCCGCCTTTCATCCGCTCGGGGTCGCGCCGCCGCCGTACTCCCCCGGTGGTATCCGCGGGAGGTTCCCGGCCTTCATCGCTCCCCTGCCTGCGCGGATTCCGCGAGGCGCAGGTGGCTCCGGAGGTTACAGGCGGGCGACGGACGCGAAGAGGTCGATCGGGGCGACGGTCGTCATACGGGGGTTTTTTTCCTTCGGCCGCCGGCCTGCCCGGCCGGTGACGGCGGGCCGGTCCGGCGCGGGAGGGTGAGGGCGACGAGGGCGGCGGCGGCCAAAAGCACGGCGCCGATCGTCATGCCGAGCGCGTACCCGGCGGTGAGGGTCTCGGGCGTCGCGATCCGGCCGGTGCGGTCGTGCGCGACGGTGCCGAGGACGGCCAGCCCGAGCGAGGCGCCGATCTGGCGTGAGCTGTTGAGCAGGCCCGAGGCGGTACCGGTCTCGTGGGGCGCGACGCCGGCGGTGGCGGTGGAGACGAGCGGCGCGAGGCAGAGCCCGAAGCCGACGCTCGCGACGATCGAGGGCCCCAGGACGTCGGTGACGAAGGCGCCGTCCGGGCTGATCAGGCCGAACCAGGCGAAGCCGGTCGCGGTCAGCAGCCCTCCGGCGACCATGAGGGTCCGCGGCGCGAGGCGGTAGCCGAGTTTGACGGCGAGCACGGAGCCGGCGACCACGCCGAGGGCGAACGGCAGGAACTCGATCCCGGCCAGGGCCGGTCCGGTCCCGAGGACGCGTTGCAGGTAGAGGGACATGAAGTAGAAGGACGAGGTCATGGCGGCCCCGACCAGGAGGTTGTAGGCGTTCGCGCGGGAGACCGAGCGGTTGGCGAACAGACCGGGCCGGAGCAGCGGTTCGCGGGCGGTGGTCCGCTCGACGTGGACGAACGCGGCCAGCAGCGCGACGGCGACCGCCAGGGTCATCAGGGTGACGGGCGACGTCCACGGGTACCGGTCGGTGCGGACGACGCCGAACACCAGCAGGGTCATGCCCGCGGTGGCGAGGACGGCGCCGGGGACGTCCGGGCGGCCGCCGCGGGCCGGGGGCGGGCCGGCGGCGACGCCGCGCCAGGCCAGGGCCAGCGCGCCCGCGGCCATCGGCAGGTTCACGAACATCACCCAGCGCCATCCGGCGTACTCGGTGAGCACGCCGCCGATCAGGACGCCGAGGGCGCCGCCGGCGGCGTTCGTCGCGCTCCACACCCCGAAGGCCCGGACGCGGTCCCTGCCCGACGGGAACGTCGCGGTGAGCAGCGCCAGGGCCGCCGGGGCCAGCGCGGCGGCCCCGACGCCCTGCGCGGCGCGGGCGGCGATCAGGTGACCCGGTTCCTGGGCGAAGCCGCCGGCGAGCGAGGCGAGGCCGAACAGTCCCAGTCCGGACAGCAGGACGCGCCTGCGGCCGTACCGGTCGGCGGCCTTGCCGCCCAGGAGGAGCAGCCCGCCGAAGGTGAGCGCGTAGGCGTGGATCACCCAGGTCAGGCCCACCGCGCTGAACCCCAGGCCGGCGGCGATCCGTGGAAGCCCGACGTTCACCACCGACAGGTCCAGCGACACCATGAACTGCACGACGGCCACCGCGGCGAGGGTGATCCCCGGCCGGACGGTCCGTCCTCCCGCGGTTCCCGCGTCTCTCAGCACTGCTCGGCCCTCCGCGTGCTCCCCGTGACCGCGGAACCGCCCGTGCGTGGTCCGGGCGGGAACGGTGACGGCCGGCGGCTCTCCGGGCTCACGTGGCGGAGCCCGCTCTCTGCTCGGATCGTGTGCATGCCGGACATCGTGCTGCCGGGACCGGCCGGTGGTCGTCGTGCCCGGGAAGGCTCATTCACCTGGCACCGGGAGAGACGGGACCGGCCCGGCTACATCCTGGGGAGTAGGGATTCGCTGCGACGTACCGGGGACGACCTCCGGCCCGGCAGATCGTAATCTGCACGGATGAGACCTATGGAGCGGTGGCGGCCGCTCGCCCAGGACGGCGTGCTCGCCGCGGTGATGGCCGCCCTGCTGTCGGCCGTCGTGTTCGGCACGCCGGGCGCGGGCGCGGTGGATCTCGCGGCGGCCCTCGCCGGCTCGCTCGCGCTCCTCGCCTGGCGGCGGGCGCCCCTGGTGTCGCTGTTCGCCGGTACGGCCTGCATGCTCGTGCTCACGGCGCGCCTCCAGCCGGGCCCGCCGGCCGCCTTCCCCGTGCTGATCTCGGTGTTCGCCGCGGTCCGGACCGGCCATCGGACGGCCCCGGCGCTGGCGGGCGTGGTCTTCCTCGGTGTGGACCTGGCGGTGCGGCTCCCCGGCGCCGGCGGGCTTGTGCGGATCCTCGAGGACACCTCGCTGCTGGTCGGCTGGTTCGTGGCGGCGGGCGTGGCGGCGACGGTGACCCGGCACCGGCAGGCGTACCTGGCGGAGGCCGAGCGGCGGGCCGCCGAGGCCGAACGCACCCGTGAGGAGGTGGCCCGGCGCCGTGCGGGCGAGGAGCGGCTGCGCATCGCCAGGGAGTTGCACGACTCGCTCACCCACAGCATCTCGATCATCAAGGTCCAGGCCGGGGTGGCCGTACACCTGGCGCGCAAGCGCGGCGAGGACGTGCCGCCCGCGCTGCTGGCCATCCAGGAGGCAGGCAGTGACGCCATGCGTGAGCTGCGCGCCGCCCTGGAGGTGCTGCGCGACCCCGGCCGCCCCGGCGATCCGGGCCGTCCCGGCGGTTCCGACGCCTCCGGTGCCGGGGTCGCGCCCAGCGGGCTCGACCGGCTCGGCGATCTGGTGGAGCGGGCCCGCTCGGCCGGGCTGCCGGTCACGGTGACGGTCTCCGGGACCCGGCGGGAGCTGCCGGCCGAGACGGACCGGGCCGCGTACCGGATCGTCCAGGAGGCGCTCACCAACGTCTCCCGGCACGCCGGCGGGGCGGCCGCGGCGGTGCGCGTCGACTACGCCGACGACGAGCTGGTCGTGCAGGTCGACGACGACGGCGGGGCCGACCCGGCCGCGCCGCCCGTGCCCGGGACGGGCCTGCTCGGCATGCGCGAGCGCGTCGCGGCGCTCGGCGGCCGGCTGCGGGCGGAGCCGCGCGCCGAGGGCGGCTTCACCGTACGCGCCGAACTTCCCCTCGAACAGCCCGTACGCGCCGAACCTCGCCTCGGGGGGCCGTCGTGATCCACGGGTGGCCCTGTCAGGAGCGCGGAGGCCCGTCGTGCCCCGGGGGCGGGCCGAGGATCTCGATCGCGTGACGGGCGGCGGCGTGGCCGAGGGCGACGGGGTCGATCACGGGAGGGTCTGACGGCCGCCCGTCCGCGGGCTCGCCCACCTCCGCGGCGAAGTCCTCGAAGCCCGAGGGCGTGGTGATCTGCAGGGTCCGCAGCGGTTCCCCGGGATCGACGACGAAGCTGTGGGGCAGCCCCACGGGGAGGAGGACGAAGTCGCCGGGCCCGGCGGGCAGGATCTCGCCCTCGCAGTGGAAGGTCGCGGTGCCCGACAGCACGTAGAACATCTCGTCTTCCCGGAGGTGCCGGTGGAGAGGGGGCGCGAAACCGGGTGGGTTGACGAACTCGACGACCGTGAGGCGGCCGCGGGTCTCGGCGCCCCCGGCCTTGACGGTGGCGAGGCCGCCGAGGAACCGGATCGACGGGCCGTCCCCGGAGGTGCGGACGTAGGGGCGGGCTGCGGAGGTTGGGGTCATGGCCGCCTACTTTTCAACAGACAACGGTATAGTGAATATAACGCTAGTATTCCCGTCATGGTCAAGGATGAGCCGGGGAGGAGGCCGTACCGCTCCTCCGTCCGGGCCGACGGCGCCCGGCGCACCCGCCGGGCGATCGTCACCGCCGCCGGCGAGCTGTTCGTCGCGCACGGCTACGTCGCCACCTCGCTGGCCGACGTCGCCGCCGCCGCCGGCGTCGCCCGGCCCACCGTCTTCTCGGCCTTCGGCTCCAAGCCCGCGCTGCTGAAGGAGGTGCTCGACCAGGCCCTCGCCGGGGACGACGCCCCCGTCCCCGTGGCCGAGCGCCCGTGGTTCCGCCCGGTCTGGGACGCCGCCACCCCGGCCGCCGTCCTCGACGCGTACGCGCGGGTCTGCGTCCTGATCGGAGGCCGCGCGGCGCCGATCTTCGAGACCGTGCGCCGGGCGGCGGACGCCGCACCCGAGGTGACCGAACTGTGGCGTTCCCTCCAGGCCAACCGGCGGGCGGGGGCGCGCATGGTGGTTGAGCGGGCGGCGAGCCTCGGCCCGCTGCGCCCGGAGCTCGACTCCGGGCGGGCCGTCGACGTCCTGTGGTTCCTCAACGACCCGGCCCACCACCACGCCATGGTCACCGGGTGCGGCTGGACGCCGGACGCCTTCTGCGGCTGGCTGGCCGGCATGATGCGCGACGCGCTGCTCCCCCGGTGACGCGGACCGCCGGCCCGGCCGGCGTCCCGTCGTTGACGGATGGACGTTTCTGCGATTTCGGCGTGATGATGGGCCGCCATGCCGTCCGCAGCGAGAGACGAGAACACGATGACCCCTGCCCCGATGAGGACCGCGATCGTCACGGGGGTGAGCCGGCGCGTCGGCATCGGCTACGCCGTCGCCCGTGAGCTGGCCTCCGCGCCGATGAACGTCCTGGCCTGCTCGTGGTCCCCGCACGACGCCGAACAGCCCTGGGGCGCCGACCCGCTGGGCGCGGAGGGGGTCGTCGCGGCGCTGCGGGAGGAGCTGCCCGAGGGCGCCGGAGCGGTGGCGCACCTGGCGGCCGACCTGGCCGACCCCGCGGCGCCCGCCCGGATCGTCGCCGCCGCCCGCGAGCGGTTCGGCCGGGTGGACGTCCTGGTCGTCAACCACGCCCGCAGCTCCGAGGCCGGGCTCGGCGAGCTGACCGCCGATGAGCTCGACCTGTGCTGGGCGGTCAACGTCCGGGCGACCCTGCTGCTGGTGCAGGAGTTCGCCGCCCAGCCCGGCCTGGACGGCGGGCGGATCGTCACCTTCACCTCCGGCCAGCACCTGGAGCCGATGCCCACCGAGCTGCCCTACATCGCCACCAAGGGCGCCGTGCAGCAGTTGACGGCGAGCCTCGCCGCCTCGCTGAGCGTCCGCGACATCACCGTCAACTGCGTGAACCCCGGGCCCGTCGACACGGGATACGCCTCGCCCGAGGACCGGGAGTGGCTGTCCGGCCGGCATCCGCGGGGCCGGTGGGGCACGGCCGAGGAGACCGCCGGGCTGGTGCGGTGGCTGGCCGGTGAGGAGGCCTCCTGGATCACCGGCCAGACGATCGTCAGCGACGGCGGCTGGTCGCTCCGCAACGGGGTGCCGCCCCGCGTCCCCGTCCAGCCGCCGCCGTCCGGCGGCCGGTGAACGGACGCCCGATGAACGGACGCCCGGTGAACGGGCGAGCGGTGAACGGGCGAGCGGTGAACGGGCGAGCGGTGAACGGGCGGCCGGTGAACAGGCGGCAGGCCGCCCGGGACGGGGATGTCGGGGCGAGGCCCTACGGTATTGGGCGTGCCAGAGACCGACCAGGAGATCACTCTCGACGCGGCCCTCACCGAGGAGTCCGTGCTGTCGACCTACCGGCGGATGTTCGCCGCGCTCGCCCGCGACAGCGGCGCGGTGGTGGACGACCCGGTGCTGGTCGACATCGCCGAGACGCTGTTCGCGGCGTTCGCCGAGGCCGGTGAGGAGTGGCTCACCCACGAGCAGATGCGCCACGTCTGCCGCGCCTATCCGGTGGAGATGTTCGAGAACCGCCTGCGGGTGCTCAAGGGCCTCGGCGCGATCCGTGAGGTGTTCCCCAAGCCCAACCAGCTCCGCTACCGGGCGTCGTTCACCAGCGTGGTGGGACTGATGTTCGTCCGGCGGATGATGGCCGACGGCGGCCAGTCGGAGATGCACCGGCTGCTGGCGCTGGAGGACCTCAACGTCGCCGACCCCCGCACGACCATGGAGGAGGCGCGTCTCAGCGCGCGGAACCTGTCGCGGGCCTTCCGGCTGTGGGCACTGGAGCTGATCACACTGGTCGGCGGCACCATCGAGGAGCTGCGCGAGCAGGCCCCCAAGCTGTGGGGCACCGAGGAGATCGCCCGCCGGGCGCAGAGCCTGCACGCGACCATCCTGACCCGCTGGCCCGAGCTCGACCGCACCTGCACCGAGCTGCGCGCCGCGATCTACGCCTACAGCGACGCCTCCCGCCGCGCCGCGGGCCGCCTGGCCGACTCGGCCGGCACGACGCGGAACCTCACGCTGCTGCCCGCCGAGACCTGGCGGACGTTCGCGCAGACCGCCGACAGGGAGCGGCTCGCGGCCGTGCTGGACGGCTTCGCCTTCGACGCCCCGGCGCCCTGGCACGACCCGGCGGCGATCGTCCGGGCGGTGGACGAGAGCCCTCGCCCGGCTCCGGCGCAGCCCACTCCCCCGCGTTCGGTCGTGCCCGACCCCGGGCCCGCGGGCTCCCACGACGCCGGAACCGGTGACGCCGTCCTCGGCCGCCTGGCCGCCGTCGCCGAGTCGGTCCTCGCCGGGCGGCCGTCCGCGCCGTTGGAGGAGGTGCTCGCCGCGGGCGGCGAGTGGGTCCCGGCGCGCCGCCTGCTGGCCGATCTCGTCTCGGCGGACCTGCGCCCGGAGTCGCCCTACCGGCTGCGCTGGTCCGACGGCCTGACCGCGGCCCCCGGCGCGGAACCCGCGTGGCTGTCACACGGCCGCCTGGAGAGGACGGACGTGGGGACGGAGAAGGCTGAGGACGGAGACGGCGCCCGAGCCGGGGCGCGGCCGTCCGGGAAGCACGGACGGGACGCCCGAAGCGGTGCGCGGCCGTCCGGAGGGTTCGGAAAGCCCGGGGAGGACGGACGATGACGCCCGAGTTGACGCACGCGCGTGCCCGGTCCGCCGGGCCGCTGCCGCTGGGCCCCGGCGAGCCCGCCCCGGCCGGCATGCTCCGGGCCGGTCTCGGCGACGGCACGGGTACGGCGCTGCCCGCCTGGCCCGACGGCGCGACGCCGTCACTGCTGGAGGAGTACCAGGTCGCGCCGACGACGGTGGAACGCTCCGGGGAGACCCGGCGGGTGCTGGCGGCGGCGCTGAGGTGCTGCTGGACCGACCTCGCCGCCGACCCGTGGCCGGGCTCGCCCGCGCCGGTGGACGAGGTGCTTTCCGCCTACCGCGCCCTCATCGGGCGCGGCGACGACCTGATGCGCAACTGGGCCGTCGGCGCGCTGCGCCGCCTGCACGACTCGGCCTGGCTGACGGTGGAGGCCGGCGTGGTACGGCTCGGCCCGCGCTGCGCGTCCTGGCCCGCCGAGTCCCACGCGCAGCTCCGGGAGCTGCTGCGCCGCCTGCCCTCCGGCACGGAGGGCGCCGTCCGGCCCGCCGTGCTCCCGGTCCTCGCCGGGGACGGCGAGGAGGCCCGGGAGGCGACGGACGGCCCGGACGGGGACGCCGGGGAGCCCCGGAAGCCTGAAGAGGTCTCTGCGGGCGCGGCGGGCGGGCAGGTCGCGGCGGCCTCGGAGGTCACCGCCGCCGCGGACCTCGACGCCGACCTGCTGGAGGCGTTCGACGAGCGGCGCAGGGCCGAGATCGTCGCGGCGTTCATGGCGGTCGAGCACGCCGCCGAGCCGGTCCACGAGGCCCGCTTCCCGGCGCTGCGCGACCCGGCGCCGCGCCGTACGGTCGCCGAGATGCTGCGGCGGCGCGGCCGGGTGCTCGTCCAGGGCCGCGAGACGTGGATCTCGGGATACGCCGACGAGGTGGGCGCCGCGGTGAGCGGGGCGGTCGGCGAGGCCGAGCGGGCGGTGCTGACGCTGGTGCTGGTCCACTCGGTGGCGATCCCCCGGGCCGAGGGCGTGCTGCCCGCCGACAGCTGGCTGTCGCCGTTCCCCGCGCCGGTGGAGGAGCTGCGGCGGCACACCCGGCTGCCGGTCGGCGCGCTGGACGCGGCGCTGCGGACGCTGCGCCACGCGGGCCTGGTGACGCAGGTGAAGGCCGGTGAGGAGGCGGGCGGCTATGTCCCCGGCCCGCAGTTCCACCGGCTGACCCCGGCGGCCAGGCGCCGCCTGCAGGAGGAGCTCATCCTGGCCGCGGGGCCGCACACCCCGCTGGCCGCCGCCATTCGGGCGAACCGTCGAGGAAGGGAATACCAGGGGTGACCGGACAGCCGGAGCGGGCGGGACGGGGCGCGAGGGGCCGCCGCGCGGCCGACCGCCCCGTCGAGGACACCGTGGGAAGTACCACGGGAAGCACGGCCGTGAAACCGTCCAGTGCGACTGAGACGGCGGCGGCGCGGGCGCGTGGCAGCCAGATCGGACTGGTGCCGGTGGAGGTCAGGCCCGCCGCGCCCGACCACGACGTGGTCGGCGACCGCGTGCTGGTCGCCGTGCAGGCGGTCAACATCTCGCGGTTGTCGACCCACCCGGTGCCGATCGTGCCCGGCACGCTGATCGTGGTGGCCGGGGCGGGCCCGAAGGACTCCAACGGCGCGGGCAAGTCGTCGTTCATCGCGATGATCACCGCGTTGCTCGGTGACGAGCAGTGGCGTTTCGCCTCCGGCGCCAAGGCGGTGGCGGAGCTGCTGTTCAACGCCGAGCTGGCGGCGGGCGGCGGCGCCGGGACGTGGGCCAGCGCCGACCACGGCTACATCGTGGGCGTCTTCGCCCCGCCCGGCTCGGTGGACGACGCGGTCACGGTGTGGCTGCGGGTCAACCAGGAGGCCCCGCACCTGGAGATCCGGGTAACCCCGGGCATCAGGCTCGCCGCGGCGCCCTCGGAGGCGGAGCGGGTGGCGCTGGCCGACGAGGTGTGGGCGTCGCTGCCGCGCTCGGCGGGCCGCCGCGACGTGGTGGCGCGCGACCTGACGCGGTTCCTGTACGGCGACCGCGTCAGGTGCGTGTCGTTCCTGTCCACCTCGGTGCGCAGCAAGGTCGCCACGAACCTGCTGTCGCAGCCGCTGAACGAGATCTCCCCGGAGCGGGTGTTCGAGGCGATCGCCGCGCTGACCGGCCTGGACGCCGAGCTGGACCAGGAGCGGGAGGCTCGGCGCGACGAGCACGCCAGGCGGGTGCGGGCGACGCGGGCCGCGGAGCTGCTGACGGATTTCGAGGAGGAGTCCCGGGCGCTGCTTTCGACCTTCGACCGGCGTGACCGGGCGCGGGTCCGGCTGGCCGGGGCGATGCGTTCCTGGCGGGGGCGGCTGGCGCGCAGGCTCGCCGACGCGGCCCGCCGGGACGAGGCGCTCGCCGCCGAGCTGGAGCGGCTGCGCGAGGCGGGCGGCCGCGCGGCCGAGGCGATCGAGACGGTGAAGGCGGAGATCGCCACGCTCCGGGACGACTCGCTGGAGCGCTCCCTGGCCGGGGCCCGCAGGGAGCTGGCCGCGTTGCAGGCCCGCGCGGCCAAGCTGGACGCCGACCGGGCGGTGGCGGAGAACGCCGCCGACGAGCTGCGCGCCCGCGTCCCCGGGCTGGAGGAGCGGCGGCGGCTGGCCGACGGCCGCGACGTGGCGGCGGCGGAGACCGAGCTGGAGCGGGCCAGGGTCGTCCTCAACGAGGCGCTGAAGGCGCTGGGCGTGGCCGACCGCGAGGTGGACGAGGCGAAGGCCGCGCTGGACGACGCCGAGGGCGGCCCGGCGGCGGCGCAGCTCGACGCGCTCGCCGCGGCCGGGCTCCGGGCGACCGGTCTGCTCGACGCGATCGACGTCGCCGAGCAGGCCCGCGACGAGGAGGCCGCGGCGGACCACGCTGTCGGGGCTCTGCTGGCCGCCCGGGGCTGGCCGCAGGAGCACGCGGTGATCGTGGACGCCGCCGACCTCCCCGAGGCGGCGCGGACGCTGGCCACGCTGCCCGGGTCGGTGCTGGTCAGCGCGGCCGGCATCACGGTCGTCGGGTCGTTCGAGGCGGTCGCCACCGGCCGTGAGGCCCGGATCAAGGCCGCCGAGCAGCGGCTGCACCGGGCGCGGGACGTCCAGGAGGCCGCCGCCGAGGCCGTACGGACCGCCGAGGACGGCATGGCGGAGGCCGCCCGGCGGCTGGAGGGGGCTCGCGCCGCGGTACGGCTGGCCGACGTCGAGCGGCGGCTCGCCGAGCGGCGCGAGGTGCTCACCGGGCTCGTCGAGGCCCTGGCCGAGACCGCGCCGCAGGTGGCCGAGGCCGAGCGGGAGGTCGCCGCGCTCGACTTCCGGGCCCGCACCAGGAGCATGGAGATCGAGCGGCTGGAGGGCCGCCGGGCGCGGCACGAGACCGAGCGCGACCAGGCCGCCGAGCAGGCGGCGAAGGTGCGGTCCGACCGCGACGCGCTCGCGCTGGACGCGATGGCCGCCGACTGGGGCGGCACGGTCGCCGGGGCCGGCGAGTGGCTGGAGGCGCTGGGCGAGGACGAGCGCCCGCTGACGGCCGAGGAGTGGTGGCGGGCGGCCGAGCGTCACCTCGACGAGGCGCTGCGCGGCACCTTCCCCGGCGAGGACGAGGAGATGCCCGAGGAACTGCGGTTCCTGATCAGGGAGCGGACCGAGCCCGGGGCCGGGCGCACCGCGCGCGAGCAGGCCACGTTCCCCGGCGTCTGCGCGGCCCTGGCGTCCTACCTCCGTGGTCAGGAGGAGTACGAGCGCCACCAGCGCCGCCAGATCGAGACCCAGCTGGAGACCCGCCGCCGCGACCTGTCCGCCGCCGCCAAGGGGGCGGAGGAGGCGGCGCAGTCCACCGCCGTGCACCGGGCCGCGCTGACCGCGGCCGTCAAGGCGCGGCTGGCGCGGGTCGCCGAGGAGTTCGAGCGGCTCGACCTGGCCTACGGCGGCTACGGCGCGACGCTGGACTTCCCTGTGCCGCCCGCGCCCGCCGACCCCGAGCAGCGCTGGGCGTGGCGGGTGACGCCCAGGTGGCGGCGCGGCGAGGGGCAGGGCTACGTGCCGTACAACCGCCGGGCCAACACCGCGCTGATGGACGAGAAGGCGGTGAAGCTGGTCTGCGCGGCGGCGATCGCCTCCTCCGGCGGCGGCCACCTGTGCCTCGTCCTGGACGAGCTGGGCCGCAACCTCGGCAAGGAGCACCGCAGGGAGGCCGTGGCGCTGTTCCGCCGGATCGGTGAGACGTACGGGATCACGGTGATCGGCGCGCTGCAGGACGACATGGAGCCCTACGCGGTCGACGCCTGCGGCCAGTACGTCAAGCTGCGCCGGTCCTCCGACGCGATGCCGTACAACGAGCCGCCGGTGGTCATCGGTCACGACCGTCACGCCGAGCGGGTGCGTGCGCTGTCGGCGGCGGTGAGCAGATAGCCTCTGCGCAGGTTCTATTTCGGAAGTATCGGGGGAAACGGTGTCGTCGACACCGCTGGAGCAGGCACCTCCGCGGCGTGACCTGTACCTGACCATGGCTCTGGCTCTGCGCGTGGGCGAACTACTGCTCGGCAGCGGCGAGTCCAACGAGACGGTCTCCGGCGCCATGCGCCGGATCACCGACGCGTACGGCGTGCCGCACAGCGAGGCCGACGTCAACCTGTCGGCCATCACGCTGTCGCACGTCCCGGCGGACGGCGGCGTGCCGGTCACCGTCGAGCGGCGGGTCCGCCGCCGGCTGCCCGACTACGACCGGCTGATCGCGGTGCACGCCCTGGTCGCCGAGGCCGCCGCGGGAGAGCTGCCGCTGGAGGAGGCGGAGGCTCGGCTGCGGCGGATCACCCGGCGGGTGCGGGTGTACCCGGACTGGTTCCTGGTGACGGCGGTCGCGGCGGTGGCCGCCTCGGCGAGCATCCTGGTCGGCGGCGGCGCGCGGGTCGCGCTCGCCGCGTTCGCCGCCACCGTGCTGGGCGACCGGGCCAGCGCGTGGCTGGCGGGCCGGGGCGTGGCCGAGTTCTTCCAGATCGCGGTGGCGGCCATGCTGGGCTCGCTGGCCGCGGTGCTGCTGATCGCGCTCGGCGTGCAGGTGCGAGCCGAGGCGGTGGTGGTCGGCGCGGTCGTCGCGCTGCTGCCCGGACGGCTGATGGTGGCCTGCGTGCAGGACGGCATCGCCGGCGAGTACGTCACGGCGACGGGCCGGCTGTTCGAGGTCTTCTTCATCCTCACCGCGGTCGTCTCCGGGATCGGCGTCACCCTGTACACCGCGGTCCGCCTGGGCGTGCCGCTGAGCGTGGAGGACGTGCCGGCCGCGCCGCTGCTGCTGGAGCCGGCGCAGCTGCTGGGATCGGCCGGGGTGACGCTGTCGTTCGCGGTCGCGCTGCTCGTGCCGCCCCGGCACCTGGCGGCCGCGGTGATCGGCGGCACGCTGGCGTGGGTGGTCTTCGTGCTGCTGTGCGGCTGGGACGTCCCGGTCGTGCTGGCGACGGCCGTCGCCGCGGCGGCCGTGGGCCTGTTCGGCGCGGCGTACGCCAGGGCGGCCCGGGTGCCGTCGCTGGTGGTCACGGTTCCGGCGATCGGCACGCTGCTGCCGGGAACGGCCCTGTACCGCGGCATGCTGGAGGCCAACCTCGGTCACGCCGACGCGGGGATGTCCAGCCTGCTGCAGGCCCTGTCGACCGCCCTGGCCCTGGGCGCCGGGGTCATGCTCGGCGCGGAGGTCGTGCGGGCGGTCACCGGATCCGACCTGGCCCGGCGGGTACGGCCGGCCGCCCGGCGGGCACGCAGGCCGTTCATCCCGCGCCCGGCGGCCCGCCGCACCCGCGGCTCCTGATCGCGCCGTCCCTCGGATCGGCCGCCGTGGGCTCGGGTCCGCCCGCCGTACCGGCCCCGCACGTGGCTCCCGGCCGTGTCGTCCCGGAGGTCAGACGCCGGTCACGGACAGGGTGGAGCCGCGGCGTTCCTTGCGGACCCGCAGCTGCGCCGGGACGCGGGTGCGCAGCTCGGCGACGTGGCTGACGATGCCCACGGCCCGGCCGCCGTCGCGCAGGCCGTCGAGGATGTCGAGGACGCCGTCGAGGGTGTCCTCGTCGAGCGTGCCGAAGCCCTCGTCGACGAAGAGCGTGCCGATCTCCACTCCGCCGGCCTCGGCGGTCACCACGTCGGCCAGGCCCAGCGCGAGCGCCAGCGAGGTGATGAAGCTCTCCCCGCCGGACAGCGTCGCCGGGTCACGGTCCACGCCGGTCCAGCCGTCCAGGATCCGCAGGCCCAGGCCGCCGCCTGACCTGCTGCGGTCTCCGGCGGAGCGGCCGAGGTTGTGCTCCAGCAGGTAACGTCCGCCGGACATGTGGTCGAGCCGCTCGTTGGCCGCCGCGACCACCTGGCGCAGCCGCTCGCCGAGGACGTAGGACGACAGCCGCATGTTCCACCGGTTGTCGGTGGAGTTGCCGCCGGTGAGGGCGGCCATCCGCTCGGTCAGGCGGTGCCGTTCGGCGGCGGGCAGCCAGCGGTCCAGGCACCCCTCCAGCTCGGCGCGGAGCGCGGCCAGCCGCTCCCGGCGCACCTCGGCGCCGTGCAGGGCGGACCGCAGGCCGGCGTGGGCCTCGTCGGCGGCGTCGTGGTCCCCGCGCAGCCCGTCGAGGTCGGGCTCGGGCTCCGCGGCGGCGGCGACCAGCTCCGGGTCGGCCAGCATGGCGGTGACGGCGGCGCGTTCCTCGTCGAGCCCGCGCAGCCGCGCGGCCTTCTCCTCCTGCTCTGCGAGCGGACGGACCGCCGAACGGGCGTCGTCGGCGCTCCGGAAGCCCGCCTCGGCGACGGAGGCCAGGGCGCGGGTCCGGGCCGCCCCCAGCTCGGCGGCGGCGACCCGCTCCTCCCTGGCGGCCTCGGCCGCCTCCCTGAGCAGCTCCGCCTCGTCGGCCAGCCGATCCAGCCGGTCGGTCAGGCTCGGGTCGTCACCGCGGGCCTCGTCGAGGCGCGCGGCCAGCCGCTCCTCCTCCGCCGCGAGCTTGTCGGCGTGCGTACGGCGGGCGGCCAGGGTGACCGCCAGCTCACGCGAGCGTTCCCGCGCCGCCTCCAGCTCGGCCGCGATCCGGTCCGCCTGCTCGGCGAGCGCCGGTTCGGCGGCGACGGACTCCCGCAGCCGGGCCAGGGCCCGCTCGGCCTCCGCCAGCCCGGCCGCGGCGTCCGCCAAGGTCGGACCGGCGGCGGCCGGCTCCGAGCCGACCGGCATGGCGGCGACGGCGGCGGCGCACGCGTCGCGGTGGGCGGTCTCGGCGTCGGCGGCGCGGACGGCGGCGGCGAGCGCGGCGGCCAGCAGCGCGGCCTCCCCGGCGAGCCGGTCGCGGCGGGCCTGGACCGTGGGGTCGGCGCCGCGGGCGTCGTCCAGCCTGGTGGTCAGCCGGTCGTGCTCGGCCCGCCAGCCCGACCTGCGGGCGCCGCCCTCGGCCAGCGCGCGGGCGGCCTCGGCGGCCCGCCGTCGCGTGTCGTCCAGCTCGGCCGCGAGGCGGTCGGCCTCCGCGGCGAGCGCGGCCTCGGTCTCCGCGGCGGCGGACAGGTCCGCCAGCGCACGGCGGGCCTCGCCGACGGCCTCCTCGGCTCCGGCCGCCGGGAGGTCTCCGGCGACGGCGAGTGCCTCGCCGAGCCGGGAGTCCAGGGCGGTGACGGTGACCTCTGCGGCCCGGCGCCGTTCGGCCGCGGCGTCGTAGGCGCTCTGGGCTGCGCGTTCGTCCTCGGCGGTGGGGGCCTCGGCGGCGGGGGCGGCCGGGGCGGGGTGGTCGGGCGAGCCGCAGACCGCGCAGGGCTCGCCGGGGCTGAGCTTGGCCGCCAGCTCGGCCGCCATGCCGTCGATCCGGGCCTGGCGGAGGTCGAGGTGGCGGTCGCGGAGCCGCTGCGCGTGGTCGGTCGCCGTGGCCAGGGCCGTACGGGCCTCCGCCAGCTCCACGCCGAGCCCGTCACGGCGGCGGGCGGCGTCGAGCCGGGCGGCGGCGGCGTCCGCGGCGGCCCGCGCGGCGGGCACCCGGGCCGCCCGCGACCTGGCCTCGGCCAGCCGGGAGGACACCTCGCCCAGCGCGGCGGGGAGGTCCCGCTGGGCCTCCTGGAGCGCGGCCTCCCGGGCCTCGGCGGCGGCCAGCTCTGCGTCCAGGCCGGCCAGCAGGTGCTCCAGCTCGGCCAGGCGGTCCTCGTCGGCCCGCAGGCCCTCCAGTGCGGCCAGTTCCTCGCCGCGTTCGCGCTCACGGACGGCGAGCGCCTCGCGCAGCGCGGCGGGGCCGCCCGACGTGCCGGAAGCGGACGATACGCCGGGACTGCCCGATGCGCCGGGAGCGTCCGGCACACCGGGGGCGGCCGCGGCGGCGGGGCCTCCGGCCGGGCGGAGGGCGTCCGGGAGGGCGGCGAGCCGGGCGGCGACGTCACGGCGGGCGTCCGCCAGCTCGGCGGCGAGGCGGTCGCGGTGCTCCGCCGCCGCCAGGCGGGCGGCGGCGGCCTGCCGGGCGGCCTCGGCGGCCGGGATGCGCGCCGCGTCGAGGCGGACCGCGGCCAGGCGGGCCTCGGCGTCCTCGCGCAGGCCGGGCAGGACCGCGAGACGGGCGTCGGTCTCGTCCTGGGCCGCGCCCAGATCGGCGATCTCGACGGCGGCGCGCTCGCGCTCCTCGCGGATCCGCGCCAGGCGCGCCTCCTCGGCGCGCAGCTCCGCCAGCCGGCTGATCTCGGCGCGGCGATCGCCTTCCAGTCCGGTCAGGCGGTCGGGGGTGACGTCCGCGGCGATCGCGACGTCCACGGCGTCCGCGACCGCCGCGCCGCCGGCGGTGATCGCGCCGGACGCGACGTCCACGGCGGCCGTGATGTCCGGGGCGCTCTCGGCGTTCGGGGTGCCCGCGTCGTCGCCGGAGAGTCCGAGCAGGGGCAGTGCCCGGGCGAGGGCGTCGGCGGCCAGGCCGCGGGCCTTCTCGGCGACCCCGGCACGCTGCTCGACGGCCTGCAGGAAGGGCAGCACCCGGTCGGCGCGGGCCGCCTCGGCGAGGATGATCTCCAGGTCGGCCCGTTCCTCGGCGGTCTCCTCCAGGGCGTGACCGCGTGCCAGCGCGTCGGCGTGGCGGCGGCGCCGGTCGGCCAGGGCCATGCCCCGCTCCAGCTCCGCGCGGGCCCGCCGTACCGCCGCCTCGCTGTCGGCGCGGGCCAGGCCCGCCCGGGCGGCCTCCCGGGCGGCGAGCGCCTCCAGGGCGGCGGCCCAGCCCCGAGGGTCGTCCTCGGGGTCCGGCGCCGGGACGGGGGCGGCGGTCGTGTCCCCGGTGTCCCCGAGGTCCCCCTCGCCCCCGGGCCTCCCTTCGTCCCCGGGCTTCCCGGTCCCCGTGGTGGCGTCTCCGATGTCCTCGGTGTCCCGGATGCCCTCGGCGTCCCCGGTGCTCCCGGCGGCGTCCCCGTCCGCCGTGTCCCCGGCGTCCCCGGTGCCCCGTGTGCTTCCCGCGGCGTCCCCGTTCACCGCGTCCCCGCCGCCGGGCGTCCCCGGCGCCTCGGGGGCGGCGGTCAGGGCGGCGAGGAGGGCCGGGCCCGCGGCCTCCTCCAGGCGCTTGACGGCGAAGTCGACCTCTCTGCGCAGCGTCTGCTGCTCGCGGTGGGCCTCGGTCCGCCGTTCGGCCAGCCAGTTCTCGGCGGCGGCGTAGAGCCGTACCGTGAACAGGCGTTCCAGGACCCGGCGGCGGTCCTCCCCGTCGGCGCGCAGGAACCGGGCGAAGTCGCCCTGGGGCAGCATCGCCACCTGGAAGAACTGGTCGGCGTTCATGCCCAGCAGGTTGCCGATCAGCTCCCCGGCCTCGTCGACCCGGGTGGTCAGCCCCGTCCACTCCCCCGAGGGGAGGAGCTCCTGCAGCACGGCCTTCTCGTTCTCGCGCGTGGTGCCGACGCCCTTCTTCTTGGGGCGCTGCCAGGCGGGGGAGCGGGTGATCCGCAGCCGCCGCCCCCGGACGGTGACCTCCAGCGCGACGCTGGGCCCCCGGCCGGGCGGGGCGTGGTCGCAGCGCAGGCTCTTGGCGCTGTCGCGCTTGCCCGGCACCCTGCCGTAGAGGGCGTAGCAGAGCGCGTCCAGCACCGTGGTCTTGCCCGCGCCGGTGGGGCCCTGGATCAGGAACAGCCCGGCCTCGGTGAGGGCCTCGAAGTCGATCTCCTCCTCACCGGGGAAGGAGCCGAAGGCGCTGATCCACAGACGGTGCGGACGCATCTACGCCATCGCCTCCTTGATGCGGCAGGCCTCGACGGCCTCCTGGAGCAACCGGGTCTCGTGATCGTCGGCGGCCTCGCCGCGCACCTCACGGACGAAGTCGAGCGCCACCTCGATCTCGGCGCGGCCGGCCAGCCGCGGCTGCGTCACGGTCTCGCGGACGCCGCCCTCCGGCTCGAAGGACAGCGCCAGGGTGTGCTCGAAGCGGGCCCTGAGCCGCTCCATGGCGCCCTTCGGCCGAACCGGGTCGGTGAGCGTCACGTGGAGCCAGTGGTCCTCGTGGCGGGCGTGCTCGGCCGAGGTGAGCAGGTCGTCGAGACGCCCCTTGAGCGTGCGGATCGGACGGGGCACCGGCGCCTCGACGAACTCGGCGCTCACCCCGCCGCCGGGCGCCAGGTCCACCAGCCAGGAGCCCTTGACCTGCCCCTCCTCGGAGAAGGAGTAGGCGATCGGGGAGCCGGAGTAGCGGACGGTCCCGCTCATCGTCTGGCGGCCGTGCAGGTGGCCCAGCGCGACGTAGTCGACGCCGTCGAAGGCCGAGACCGGGACGTGGGCGACGCCGCCGACGCTGATGTCGCGCTCGCTGTCGCTGGCCCGCCCGCCGGTCACGAAGGCGTGGGCCAGGACGACGGACCGGCCGCCCCGGCGCGCCAGGTCGGCGCGGACCAGCGACATGGCGTGCCCGAGGGCCGCGGTGTGGGTGCGCTCGGGCAGCTCCCACGGCCCGCGGACCAGCTCCGGCTCCAGGTACGGGATGCCGTAGAACGCCACGTCGTCGATCACCACGGGCTCACCGGCCCGGCCGGGGTCGGTGCGCAGATGGACCCCGGCGGCGTCCATCAGGTCCGCGCCGAACCCGAGGCGGCGCGCCGAGTCGTGGTTGCCGCTGATCAGCACCGTGCGGACGCCCTCGGCGGCCAGCCGCCGCAGCGCCACGTCGCACAGCCGCACCGCGTCGACCGAGGGCAGCGCGCGGTCGTAGACGTCACCGGAGACCACGACCACGTCGACCTTCTCGGCGCGGACCGTCTCGACCAGGTGGTCGACGAAGACCTCCTGGGCGGCCAGGAGGCTCTCGCGGTGGAACGAACGGCCCAGGTGCCAGTCCGAGGTGTGCAGCAGGCGCATGTCACCTGAAGCTAACAGGCCACGGAGGCAAATGTGGCTACTTGCGTCACATGGGAAACGCCCCATACCCCGCGGGCACGGGGCTGGGTACCCTGGATGATCAGGGGGGCCGTACCGGTCGCGCACCGGGGGCGGGGTCCTCCCGCGAGGCGGGTGACGATCGGGAAGCGGGTCGGCATGCGGGTTGGCCGGGGCGCGGTGAGCGCCGCCGCAGGCATAGCCATGATCATTCTCGCGCTGGTGGGTTACGTCCTGCCACCGCAGTTCGACCCCGCGCCGCTGAGCGCCGGGCCGGTCTTCCGTGCGCTGCCCGCCCAGCCCCCGGCCGAGCTCCGGCCGGTGGCCGCGACCGCCCCGATCACCACGCGGGACATCACCGTCCAGGCCGGGGACGTGACCCTGGAGGCCACCGTACGGGCTCCGCTGACGCCCGGCCGGCACCCGGCCATGGTGTTCGTCCAGGGGGCCGGCGCCGGGCTGCGCGGGGAGTTCGCCACCCAGGCCGAATGGCTGGCCAGGGCCGGCGTCGTCACCCTGGCCTACGACAAGCGCACGGTCGGCTACGACTTCCGCGACCGCGACTTCGGCCTGCTCGCCGACGACGCGCTGCGCATGCTGACCCTGCTGCGCGAGCGCCCCGACGTCGACCCGGCCAGGACGGGCCTGTGGGGGGTGAGCGAGGGCAGCTGGGTGGTCCCGATCGCGGCGGCCAGGAGCGCCGACGTCGCCTTCGCCGTGCTGGTGTCGGCGCCCAACGTCTCCCCGCTGCGGCAGGTCACCTGGGCGATGGGCGAGCAGCTCGACCGGCTGCACGCGCCCGGCGGGGTACGCGACCTCATCATCAGGGCGATGAGCGCCGTCCACATGAACTTCCTGCGCTACGACGGGACGCCCGTACTGCGCCGGGTCCGCCAGCCGGTCCTCGCCCTGTACGGCACGCGCGACCCGTCGATCCCGTTCGTGGAGAGCAGCCGGGCGCTCACCGAGGCGCTCACCGCGGGCGGCAACCCCGACTACACGATCCGCTACCTGGACGGCGCCGACCACGGGATGCGGGTCCACGGCGGCCCGTTCGTCCGCGACTACCTGCCGACCCTGGCCAACTGGGTCACCGGCCTGCCCGGCACCGCGCGGCCCGCCGTGCGCGTCGCCGGGGCCACCCCCGTCCAGCGGTTCGAGGCCAGCGATCCGCCCAGCGCCCCCTGGTACGCCGGGGGCGCGGTCCTGACGCTCGCGCTCTTCCTGACCCTCGCCGGATACGTCGCCGGGCCGGTGGCGGAGATGGTGGTGCGGCTGCGCGGGCGGCGGCCGCACGCCGAGACCTGTGCCCTGGTGTGGCCGCCGATCCGCCGCCGCCTGCGCCGGATGGCGTGGACCGGCGCGGGGTTGCTGGCCGCGGTGGCGGCGTTCCTCACGTTGCTGGTGCTGTTCTCGGTCAACCAGGCGGGGGCGTGGCCGGCGGTGCTCTCGGGCTGGCTCGTCATCCGGATCCTCGCGGTGCTCATGCTGGTGCAGGAGATCACCGCCGTCGCGGCGGTCGCCTCCGGGATCGGGCAGGGCTGGCGGCCGAACCGCGCGCAGCGCGTGGCGACGGCGGGGGTGCTGGGCGGCACCGGCGTGCTGCTGGTGGCCGGCGCCTACTACAGCCTGTTCGCCTTCCCCTGGTAGATCCGGTGGGGCCGCCCGGGGCGGCGCGCCGTACGGCCTGGTGGGCCTTGTGCAGGAGACAGGCCCGCGGGAGCGGCCGGCCGTACGGCTCGGTCAGACGTAGCAGGCGAGCCAGCGGTCCATCTCCGTGAAGACGCGCCCGCGGACCGGCTCGGCCGACAGCGCGAGGTCGTGCACGCCGCCCGCCACCCGCACGCACGTCACGTGGTGCCCGATCCTGGTCGCCCAGTGGGCGATCTGCTCGGGGTCGAGCACGACGTCGGCGGCCTGGGCCTCCGGTGCGAAGTCACGCAGCCGCAGCCCCTTGGCGGCACAGAGCACCAGGACCGGGACGTCCACCCGCAGACCGGCGTGCAGGCGCCGCTGGGCCCGGCGGATCGCGGCCAGCCAGGCCGCGTGCACCGGGAAGCCGCCGATCGGCTTCCACTCCAGGTCGAAGTCCCACTCGCCGTGGTGGTCGCGGTGCAGGCTGGTGCCGTAGGCGGTGGCGGTGCCGAGGGGCAGTACGGCGCGCCGCGGCATCCTCGCCATCGGCCCCCTCAGCAGGTCGGCCGCGATCCGCAGCGGGGCGGGGACGTTGAGGTCGAGGAAGGGGCTGTTCAGCATCAGTCCCTGGACGAGGCCGCGGCCGCGGACCCGGTCGGCCCACAGCGCGGTCACCAGGCCGCCGGTGGAGTGGGCGTTGAGGACGACCGTGCCGTGGCCGTCCCGCTCGCGGACGATCCGGACCGCCTCGTCGATCTCCGGGAAGTACTCGGTGACGCTGCGCACGAACCCGCGGGTCTGGTGCGGCAGCAGCGAGCGGCCGTACTTGCGCAGGTCGAGGGCGTAGAAGTCGAACCCTCCGGCGGCGAAGTGCTCGGCCAGGTGGCTCTGGAAGAAGTAGTCGGTGAACCCGTGGACGTACAGCACGGCACCGCGCGCGGGCTCCGCGGCGCGCCGGCGCACCAGCGTGGCGACGACCTTCCCCTCGTCGTCGTCGGCCATGGGCAGGACGGTGAGCTCGTAGCCGGGGCCGAGGACGTCGTGCGCCGGGGCGTCGCCCTCGCGGCCATGGTCCCCGGCGGGGGTTTCAGGATCGACCGCACCGTGTCCGGTCTCGGGGGAGGACATGCGCGGCATCCTATTTCAGGGCGACCGGCGGGCCGACCGGACCTCGCCTCAGCCTTCTACGGTCCTCTACAGAGCGCGCCTGATCATCCTGAAGCCGGAGCACCCTCGCCCGAGCGATCAATCCGGATATGTCCACCACTTCGATTGAAAGTCGGGATGGTCGAAATAGCGTCCGGCGAGCGCCATCAAGGTCAGGAGATCATCATGGGTCCGCTCACCGTTGGAGATGCGGTCGATCATCTGTCGCCTCGTCTCGACGTCACCGAGCATCTTCGCGGCCATCGACCTCAGCTTCCGAGGCGGGCTGCGCCATTCTCGCTCGTCTTCGTCGATGCGCCGGCGCAGGAACATGATCAGTTCATCCACGTCACCCGCCATTCCACAGGGGCCGCTCGCCCATCGCCCGCGTCCGGAGACGGTTCAGGCGACCCTCACGGCGTGGTTGCCGAAGTCCGCCACCACGTCCAGCGTCCCGCCCAGTGCGACGACATAGGAACGCAGGGTGTCCAGACCGCCGATCCGGCCGTGCTCGATCTGGGACACGCGCGCCTGGGAGACCCCCATGCGCTCGGCGAGAAGCTTCTGGGAGACGCCCAGTCGCTTGCGCATCTCGGCGAGCTGGGTGCCGCGCAGTTCCGCTCGCAACTGCTCGCGACCGGCCTCCCGTGCCGCGACGCGCTCGGGGGAGTCCCACTCGGGGTCGATCTCGCGAAGCCTGGCCTTGGTGTCGGACCACTTCACGAACTCGCTCATCGGTGCTCCTCCTTTTCCTTCTCGATACGGTATGCGGCGTAGCGTTCCTCCGCCAGGGGATCGCCGTGCGGTACCACCGGTTCCATTCTCCTGTTTTGTCGCCGGCGACCAGCACGATGGCCTCCCGAGTGGGGTCGAAGACGAACAGCAGGCGGATCTCCGCTCCGCCCGGTACCCGGGGGCGTAGCTCCTTGAGGTTGTGCAGGACGCGGGAGTGGTGGATCCGGTCGGCCAGCGGGCGGCCGAGCTTCGGACCTTGCAGGGCGAGTTCGTCCAGCGCCTCTTCGATCTTCTCCGCGGCGGCCGGGTCGTTCTTGCAGATGTCGAGGAACCAGGCGTTCACCTCGGTGTGCAGCGTGATCTCCCAAGCCATGCAGCCAATATAAATTATCCTTATGCCGCGCCCGGGTCGTTACGGAAAAGTCGACGGGGTGGCCGGAATCTCTGGCATGGCGGAACCACTCACACTGATGGCCGGGCCGATGAAGCGCCGGAACCGGACCGGGCCGGGCGGGCCCCGGCCGGCCGTCAGGCCGCGTACGACTCCTTCGCCAGGCGGCGGACGCGGGTCTCGTCGACGTTGTGGCCGAGGCCCGGCTGGGTGAGCGGCACCGCCACCACCCCGCCGGACGCTCCGACCGGCGGCGTCACGATCTGGGCGCTGCGCGGCGGCTCGGCGACGTCGCACGGCAGGCCGCAGCCCGGCAGGCTGGCCGCGGCGACCGTGGCCGCCCGCGCGAGCCCGCCGCCCTGCCCGCCGGCGCAGGAGATCTCCCAGCCCGCGGCGACGGCATGGTCGTGTGCCCGGCGCACCTCGCGCAGCGACCCCATGGCCGCGGGACGCAGCAGCAGCGCCCGCCCGGCCCCCGCGGCGATCGCCTCGCACAATCCGGCCACCGAGGACGTCTCCAGCAGGACCGGCGCGGCGACCCGCTCCTGAAGGTCGGCGTGGTCGGCGAAGCCGGCGGGCCCGGCGAAGGGTCGCTCGATGGCGGAGAGCGCGTAGCCGTCCAGCGCCTCCAGCGCGCCGACGTCGGTGTAGGCGCCGTGGGCGTCCACGCCGATGCCCAGCGCCGGGTACGTACGGCGGACGGCGCGCAGCGGCTCGATGTCCCAGCCGGGGTGGACGTCCAGGGTGACGTGGGTGTATCCCGCGCAGACATGGCGGTTCACCCGGGCGACCAGGCTGTCCAGGTCGCGCTCGGCGGCTATCCGGACGGTGGCGGTCAGGTAGGTGCGGTTGCCGCCCAGCGCGTGGGACAGCGGCACGCCGCACATCCGGGCCCACAGGTCCCAGCAGGCCATGTCGGAGGCGGAGCCCCCGGGGACCACGCCCAGCTCGTCGGGATGCTCCCAGTCGACGCCGATCAGCGCCCTGCCGAGCCCCTCCTCCATCGCCGCCCACGTCTTGGCGTCGGGATCGACGACCTCGCCCCATCCGGTCATGCCCCCGTAGTCGGTGAGCCGGACCATGAGGCTCTCGGGCCGCCTGCCGTACGGCAGGACCACCCGGAACACCTCTAGCTCACGTACGCGCGGCATGAAACCCCCTTGATCTCCCCGAAGCGCCGAAACACGAATCCCGCCCGGAGGCGGGACTTGCGTCTCAACACGGAGGAGAGCGGCGTTCTTCCCATGCTCCAACGGTAATCAGGTTCTGACTCTGCCCGCGACGAGTGCCCCGGCCGCCGCCAGCAGGGCGACGAGGACGAAGGAGAGGACATAGGTCAGGGTCGCGGCGCCGAGGACGGCCTGCACCGCGCCGGCGACCGCGATCGACACGACGGTGTAGACCGACTCCGCCACGCCCATCGACGCGCTGTTCTCCCCCGCCTCCCCCGGCCTCGACAGCTCCAGGACCAGCACCGACAGCGTCGGGTACACGATGCCGATGCCGAGGCCCGCGATGATCTCCGCGAGGAACGCGACGGCGACCGGGACCGCCGTGAAGACGGTGACGGCCATCAGCGCGAGGCCCACGGTGATGAGCACCATGCCCGACCGCAGGACGAGCACCCGGTCCATCCGCTTGCGCCCCACCACCCACGAGCCGAACGACCAGCTCAGCGCGCCGCCGGTCAGGGTGAGGCCGGCCATGGTGAGGGTCAGGCCGCGCTGCTGGTTGAGCATCAGCGGCAGGAACGCCTCGCCGCCCATGATCGCGCCCGCCGCGATCCCGCGCAGCCCGACCACCGCGGGCAGGCCGCGGGCGGCGCGCAGCGCGCCGGCGGGCAGCAGCCGGGGCAGCGACCCGGCCAGCAGCGCCAGGCCGGCGAGGAGCAGGAGCAGGCCCGCGCCGCGGGCCGCGCCGCCGTACTGCATGAGCGCCGCGCCGGTCGCCGCCAGCATCGCCCAGCCCAGTCGCCGCCCGATCGGGGTCAGCTCCCCCCGCGGCGGCCGCTCCGACATCGGCGTGGTGGTCAGGCCACGCAGGAGCAGCAGCGCGGCCGGGAGGACGAGCACGGCCACGCCGCCGAAGATCCAGCGCCAGCCGGTGTTCTCCACCACGAATCCGGCGACCGCAGGGCCGACCATGGACGGCACCACCCAGGCGGTGGCGAAGACGGAGAACACCCGGGGGTGGAGTGTCGCCGGGTAGGCCCGGGAGACCAGCACGTACATCGAGACCTGGAAGACGCCGCCGCCGAACCCCTGGACGAACCGGCCGGCGAGGAACACGTCCATCGTCGGCGCGGCCCCCGCCACCACCAGGCCCGCGATGAAGGTCGCCACGCCGGTCCACAGCGGCGCGACCGGCCCGGAGACGTCGCTCCACCGCCCGCCCAGCACCGTGGCGACCACGCCGGCGGCCAGCGCCCCGCTGAACGCCAGCGCGTACAGTCCCTGCCCGTGCAGCTCGTCCGCCACGACCGGCATGGCGGTCGCCACCGCCAGGTACTCGAACGCGACAAGGGTGATGATCGCCACCAGGCCCACGGTCAGGGCGCGGTGGCGTCTGGCGAAGATTCCCTCCGCCGGTACGGCGGTCGCTGCAGAAGTCACGGAAGGGAGATTACGGCGGGCGCCCGCGCGCGGCGTCGGCCGTACACCCCGTCATTGGTCCTAGGACCTTGCGGTCGACGTGGCGTCCGGTCCCGGGTGCCGGGACCGGACGTACGGCCGGCGTGGCCGCGGTCCCCGGTGTCAGGACGGGCTCTGCGGATCCCCCTGCGCGGCGGGCACCGCCTCCGGCGCGAAGCGGTCGCCGGTCCGCCCGCGGAGTGCCCTCATCGCGCGCCGGAACCGGACGTGGTCGCGGAGCGTGGGCGTGTACCACTGCTCGCTGTCGAGGTCGGACCGCCGGTAGGGCCGCGCCTGCCCGCTCGTCACCTGCCGTACGGCCTCCGCCATGGCGTCGAGGGCGGCCAGGTACTGCTTCACGGGAAGCGTTCGGTAGGTGTCTTCGAAGGGATCGACGGAGACGGTCTCCTGGAAGAGGATCTCGCCGGTGTCGACGCCGGGGTCCACCAGGTGGATCGTCGTCCCGGCCAGGTCGGCCCGGCCCTCGCACACCGCCCAGAAGCCGCCGTGCACCCCCCGGTACCTCGGCGTGATGCCGGTGTGGATGTTGACGAAGGCCGGGGCGAGGCCGAGCACCCGTCCGGCGATGATGCCCGTGCCGGACACCACGACCGCCGAGGGCCGCTCCGCGAGGAGGAGGCCCGTCACCTCCGGACCGTTGACGGAGGCGACGTCCAGCACCCTGAGCCGCCCGTCGGGCGGGCGCACGTCGTGGCCGGCGAGCAGCCGCTCGATGGCGGCGCGCGACCTCGGCACTATCACCAGGCGGTCGTAGAGGACGAACGCCAGCTGCGCCGCCACCCGGAGCGGGCCGAGTCTGCGCAGCCGGTGGCGGAGGAACCTCCCGCGGTGCTTCTTCTCGAAGACCACCGCGGCCACGTCGAACCTGGCCGCCAGGTGGTTTATCAGCAGGTACGACGTCCTGCTGCGGGAGGCCAGGACGACCACGGGCCTCACGCCGGGCTCCGCCGCCCCGTGGGGTCGCCGGCCGGTCCCGGGGCGTGGCCGGCCCGTCCGGAGGCGTCGCCGGTCCGCCCGGAGGTGCTGCCGGTCAGTCCGGTGGCGTGGCCGGTCCCTCCCACGATGTGATCGGGCCGTCCCGTGGTTCGGCCGGCCGTCTCCTGGAGGACGAGTCGGGCCGCCTCGCCCATCGTCACGACGGTCAGCTCTCCCCGCTCGCGGCGCGCGGCCACGTCCCGCAGGATCCGCTCCAGCGTCTGGAACATCCGTCCGCCGCCGCCCAGGTTGAAGGGGTGGAACCACAGGTGGTAGATCTCCCCCCGCCGGGCCGCGCGGTCGAGGGCCAGCCTGGCCTGCCTGATCCGGGAGGAGGGCGGGATCATCCTCCGTACGCCGTTGTCCCCCATGAGGAACTGTGACGCCGGGATGTTGACCAGGCGGTCGCCCTCTCTGAGCCCGGACGGGGAATAGGTCGGGGAGGCCACTCCGAGGGCCCGGTCCAGGAAATGCAGGCCGCCCCGGCCGCTGCCGTACCAGGTCTTTTCGACCCCCCGGTACGCGATGATTCCGAAATCAGGGAGAATTTCGGTGTACGCCACCTGGTTGCGGGGATAAACAATGGAACGTATGTCCACCCCGAGTTCGCGGGCCGTCCGGACCGCCGTTTCCAGGTCGCTCACCCATTCCTCACGGGTCACCGACGGATTCCCGGTGTGAAGGTGGCTGAAGGTGTGGGTGCCGATCTCGTGCGGAGCGCGTGCGCCGAGGATCCAGTCCAGGATGTACGGCGCGTGGTACCAGCTCTCGGGGGTCCGCCGCCTTTCCCCGCCCGGTTCCAGCAGAAGGCGCCCGACGACCGCCCACGTCGCAGGAATCAGATATTCGTCCAGCAGGTCGATCAGGCGGCGGACGGTCCGGGGCTCCTCGTCGAACAACCACGAATAACGCGACAGGCCGGAGGGGTCGACGCCCCACGCGAATTCCGTGTCAATGGACACGACACATGATCCCGGCATGACGGCGACGCTATCAGACGGTGGATTCACATAGTTCGCCCGGAAAGTCAAACGCATCGTTGGAATGGGCCAAAAATCCACCGGGGCCGCCGGCCGGCGTCCGGCGGGGACAGGGCCTCCGTTCCCGTCCCCGCCGGTGTCAGGTGGCCGCACGACCTGGTGGCCGGGCGACCTGGTGGCCGGATGGCCGACGGCCCGGTGGCCGCACGGATCGGTGGCCGCACGGATCGGTGGTCAGGTGGCCGTGCGGCCCAGCTCCCGCTCGGCCCACCCGCCGATGTCGCGCCGCTCGATCGCGGCGGCCATCAGGCCGGGGAAGGCGTCGGGGGTGCAGGCGAACGCGGGGACGCCCAGCGCCGCCAGCGCGGCGGCGTTGTCCCGGTCGTAGAAGGGCGCGCCCTCGTCCGACAGCGCGAGCAGCACGATCACCTGGACCCCGGCCGCCGTCATCTGCGCGACCCGGCGCAGCATCTCCTCCCGGACGCCGCCCTCGTACAGGTCGCTGATCAGGATGAAGATGGAGTCGGTGGGCCGGGTGATGAGGCCCTGACCGTAGGCGATGGCGCGGTTGATGTCGGTGCCGCCGCCGAGCTGGGTGCCGAACAGCAGCTCCACCGGGTCGTGAAGCCGGTCGGTGAGGTCGACGACCGCGGTGTCGAAGACCACCAGCGACGTCCGCAGTGAGCGCATCGAGGCGAGGACCGCGCCGAAGACGCTGGAGTAGACCACGGAGGCCGCCATCGACCCGCTCTGGTCGATGCACAGCACGACCTCGCGTTGGACGGCGCGCTGCCGCCTGCCGTACCCGACGAGCCTGGAGGGCACCACGGTGCCGCGGTCGGGCAGGTAGTTCTTGAGATTCGCCCGGATCGTACGGTCCCAGTCGATGTCGGCGGCCCGTCTGGGCCGGTGGGTCCGCGCCGAGCGGTCCAGCGCACCGGTGACGGCCGCCCTGGTCTTCTGGGTGAGCCGCCGCTCCAGCTCCGAGACGACCTTGCGGACCACCGCCCGGGCCGACTCTCGCGCCTGTTCCGGCATCACCCGGTTCAGCGAGAGGAGGGTGCCGACCAGGTGCACGTCCGGCTCGACGGCCTCCAGCATCTCCGGCTCCAGCAGCAGCCGGGTGAGGTTCAGCCGCTCGACGGCGTCCTTCTGCATGACCTGGACGACGGTCGAGGGGAAGTAGGAGCGGATGTCGCCCAGCCAGCGCGCCACCCGGGGCGCCGAGGCGCCCAGGCCGCCGCTCCGCTCCCCCGGCCCCTCGCCGCCGTCGCGGTTGTAGAGGGCGGCCAGGGCGCCGTCCATCCGGGCGTCGGCGCCGGACAGCGCGCACCCGGTGCCGTCGGCGTCCCCGCCGAGCACGAGCCGCCAACGGCGCAGCCTCTCGTCGTCCGCCGGATCCACGCCCGTCTCCTGTGCGGTCATGCGCTCTCCGCCCTTCCCAGCAGCGCCAGCACGGTCCGCACCGCGCCGGCCGCGCGTGCCTCGTCGATCTCGTCGGCCGTGGCGGCGATCTCCCGCGTGCCGAGCGTCCGGACACGGGAGCCGATCGAGCGCCGCTCCGGCGCGGCGAACGCGCCGAACGTCCTGCGCAGCAGCGGCAGCACGTCCACGAACACCTCCGGGGCCAGAGCGGTCAGCCACCCGTCGACCAGCCCGAGCAGCCGGGCGTCGTGGACGAGCAGCAGGCCGCCACCGGACAGGAAACCCTCGATCCAGGCCGCCACGCGGGCCGGGGGGTGCCCCGCCGACATGGACAGCGCCATCCGCCGGCCGGCCTCCGCGTCGTCGAGGTCCCCGGCGTCCAGCAGGATCCTGGTGAGTCGGCCCTCGATCAGTCCGTGCAGGCCGGAACGGCCGGACAGTCCGCGCAGCGCGGCCGTCCACCGTCCGCGCGGCGCCTCGTCACCGGAGACGCCACCGGAAGGACCGGAAGGGGACGCCGGGGCGGCGGGGCCGCCGTCGAGGAGGGCCACGGCCGCGTGCACCTCGTCGAGGTGGCGCAGCAGGTCGCGGGCGGCGTCGTCGTCCAGGCCGGTGACCGCCGTACCCAGCCCGACGCAGATCCGGGTGAGCAGGGCGTCGACGATCGCGGCCAGGCCCCCGGCGGGCGTGCCGCGCACGTCGCCGTAGCGCCGGGCGCGCACCATCGCCGGGAGCGCGGCCATCAGGTGCGTGACGTCGCCGTCGAGCGCCGCCCGCGCCGCCAGCGTGTCGAGGACGTACGGCAGCGCGTCCGGCAGGTCGGCCAGCAGGCAACGCTCGACGAGCCCGGTGAGGTCGGCCAGCGACACCCGGGCGGAGCCCCGACCGCCGGAGCCGCCGGAGCCGCCGGGACCACCGGAGGGCGCACCGGGGCCGCCGGGGGACGCGCCGGGAACGACAGGACCCGCCGGACCCGGGGCACCGGCCGCGGACGGGCTCAAGGGCGACCCGCCGTCCGCCAGGTCGCGGACCCTGGCGGAGGCCGCGGCCGGGACGGTGGTGCCCCAGGCGCCCGCCTCGATCAGGTCGATGTCGAACTCCGGCCGCCAGGCGAGCGTCCACGACTCGCGGAAGGTGCCCTTGCCGCGGCTGCGCGCCGGGACGCCCCAGTCGACGCCGAGCAGCCGCAGCCGGTGCAGCAGCCTGCTGCGGTCGAGGTCGAGGGGTCTGCGCAGGTCGAGATCCACCTCGCGGTCGAGGGCCTCGGGCTTGAGCCGGAGCCGGCGCTGCTCCTCGCGCAGGTGACGCTGGAGCGGCACCATCGGCGTTGAGTCGGGGACGTGGCCGAGCCGCTCCCCCACGACCATGCGCCGCTGGATCAGCTCCACCGGCAGGTCGTCGCCCTCGCACAGTACGGCCCGCGCGGCCTCGGTGACCTCCGCGAGCCCGGCCAGGGGCCGGCCGCGCAGCACGGCCAGGCTCCCGGCCAGCCGTACCGCCTCGATGACGTGCGCCGAGGAGACCGGCAGTCCCTCGTCCCGCAGCACGCCGGCGGCGGCGGTCAGCCACCGCTCCACCGGCCGGTCGGCGGAGGCGAACAGGTGGTGGTACCAGCCCGGCGACGTCACCCCGGCGCCGTAGCCGCTCCAGGCGGCCAGCCTGCCGTACGTCCACGGCACCCAGGTGATCTCGGCCTTGACCTTGGGCAGGCCCCGCAGCAGCGCGTCGTCGGCCCTGGCCGGGGGCAGCCCGGCGCCCCAGGAGCCGCCCCCGCCCGGGACACCGGTCAGGGCGGGGACGTGCCAGGCGCCGCAGACGACCGCGATCCGCTCGAACCCCTCCTTGACGGCCCTGCGGATCGTGCGCCGCATGTACGCCTCGCGCCGGGCCTCGCGGGCGTCGGGGACGTGTCCGTCGCGGACCGCCGTCATCGCCTCGGCGATCACCTCGAACGGCGTGTCGCCCCGGTGCTCGACCGCGTCCTCCCACCAGCGTTCCGGGTCGTCGTAGCCGGCGGCGCGGGCGAGGACCGCGATCGGGTCGATCTGTACGGCCGGCGGCCCGGACTCCGCCGCGTCCCGGTCGCGTTCCCGCGGCCGGTCGCCGGGCGTGCCCGCGCCGGGTGTGCCCGCGCCGGGGCCGTCACCGGAGCCGTCATCGGGAACGCCCCCGGGCCGGACCTCACCGGGGCCGTCACCCGGCGCGTCCGATCCGGGCGCGTCCGATCCGGGCGTGCCTGATCCGGGCGTGCCCGCGCCGGGGCCGTCACCGGCGGAGCCGCCGTCCGGCGAGTCGTCCCGGTCGAGGGCGAGCCCGTGGGCCGCGGGCAGGTCGCAGAAGCGGACCGGGACGCCCGTCCGCACGGCGTGCCGGATCGCCTGCCACTCGGGGGAGAACTCCGCGAACGGCCAGAACGCCGCCCTGGACGGCTCTCCGGGCACGTGGGCCAGCAGCGCGACCGGAGGTTCGAGGTCCGGGTCGGCGGCCAGCCCCGCCAGCGCGTCGGCCTCGGGTGGCCCTTCGATGAGCACGATGTCCGGCTTGAGACGTTCGAGCTCGTCTCTCAGGGACCGCGCCGACCCCGGCCCGTGATGCCGGATCCCCAGCACCGAGACGCTCATCGGCAGCTCCCGGCCACCGGGGGCGTCGTCTCAGCCCGCATCGCGGCAGGCCCGGTAGAAGTCGCGCCAGTCCTCGCGCTCCCGGACGACGGTCTCGAGGTATTCGCGCCAGACGACGCTGTCGGAGACCGGGTCCTGGACGACGGCTCCGACGATCCCGGCGGCGACGTCGGCGGGGCGCAGCACCCCGTCGCCGAAGTGCGCGGCCAGGGCGATGCCACCGGTGAGGACGGAGATCGCCTCGGCGGTGCTGAGCGTGCCGCTGGGCGACTTGATCTTGGTGCGGCCGTCCTCGGTGACGCCGGCGCGCAGCTCGCGGAAGACCGTGACGACGCGGCGGATCTCGGCGAGACCGGTCAGGGTCTCGGGCAGCTCCAGGGAGCGGCCGAGCTGCCCGACGCGGCGCGAGACGATGTCCACCTCCTCCTCGGCGGTGGCCGGGACGGGCAGCACGACGGTGTTGAACCTGCGGCGCAGCGCGCTGGACAGCTCGTTGACGCCCCGGTCGCGGTCGTTGGCCGTGGCGATGACGTTGAAACCGCGCGCCGCCTGGACCTCCTCGTTCAGCTCGGGGATCGGCAGCGTCTTCTCCGACAGCACGGTGATCAGCGCGTCCTGGACGTCGGAGGGCATGCGGGTCAGCTCCTCCACCCGGGCGATCCGCCCCTCGGCCATCGCGCGCATCACCGGGCTCGGGGTGATCGCCTCACGCGACGGCCCCTCGGCGAGCAGCCGGGCGTAGTTCCAGCCGTAGCGGACGGCCTCCTCCGCGGTGCCGGCCGTGCCCTGCACCAGGAGCGTCGAGTCACCGCTGATCGCGGCGGCCAGGTGCTCCGACAGCCAGGTCTTGGCGGTGCCGGGCACGCCGAGCAGCAGCAGCGCTCGGTCGGTGGCGAGGGTGGCCACGGCGACCTCCACGATGCGCCGGGGACCGATGTACTTGGGCGTGATCGTCTCGCCGTCGCCCATGACGTACGTCGTCACCGCCCACGGCGACAGCTTCCAGCCCGGCGGCCGGGGCCGGTCGTCGCCCTTGGCGAGGATCTCCAGCTCGTCGGCGAACTGGTCTTCGGCGTGGGCCCGCAGAACCGTTGTCAAGAAAGCTCCTTCACCATGTCGTGGCGGAAACGCAGGAGGGCGGCGACCTCCTGGACGGGCGGTTCGGGCGAGAGCCGCTCGGCCTCGCCGTACAGGGCGGGGTCGACGCGCTCGCCGGCGAGCCTGGTCAGCTCGCCGAGGTTCCAGGGCTGCGTGCCGGAGACCTCGATGATCTTCTCCAGCACGGCGGAGGCCAGTTCGGGCCCCCAGGGCGCGGCGGCGCCTCCGAGCACCATGATCAGCTGCCCGTCGAGGTCATGCCGCCTGACGAAGCCGGCGGCGACGCGCTCCCGCTCGGCGGCGGGCAGTACGGTCAGCAGGTCGGCGAGCGGGTCGTGGTCGAACAGCTCCCGCGCCCACTCGGGGTCGCCCTGCAGGACGGTGGCCCGCACCCATCCCGCCATGACCTCGCGGCCCCAGTCGGCGATCCTCATGCGGACGAGCTCACCGGGCGGATGCCCGAGCAGCCGCGGCCACACCCCGAGCGGGGTGCGCGCCACCGCCTGCTGGAGCCACCAGCTCCGCTCGCCGGTGCCGTGCGGCGGCCTGGCGCGGACGCCGTCGCGCTCCATCGCGGCGTCGCAGGCGACGGGCGGGGTGACTCTGATCCGGCCGTCCTGGGCGGCGAACCACCCCGTGACCCGCTCGGCCATCCGCGTGGCCAGCTGTGAACCGGGCAGCCGGGTGAGCAGGTCGGCGGCCAGCTGGCGGACCTCCCGGCGGCGGTCGTCGAGGGCGGCCTCCAGGAACGGCTCGTCGTCCGGTGAGAGCCGGTCGGCGAGGATCTCCAGGAACGCCGCGCGGTCGTCGGGGGTCTCCTTCGTCCATCCCCGGGTGAGCAGGTTCCTGGCCGCCGCCGGATCGGCCGCCCGCAGCACGGCCAGGAAGGCGCGGCGGTCGCCGGGAGCGCCAAGCTCCCAGACGTCCGGCGCGCCGCCGGGGCGCCGCGGTTCATCGGGGCCGCCGGGGGCGGGACCCTGCGGATCACCGGGGGAACCGGGGACGACGCCGGCTCCGGCCGGGCCGGCGGAGGCTCCGGACTGGCCGGCGGAGGCTCCGGCCGAAGCGGGGACGGGGGCGGCGGCAGGGGCGGTGGGCTCGCGCAGCAGGAAGCTCCAGGCGGGGTTGAGACCGGCCAGCCACCGGCCCCGGCTTCCGGCGAGGACGCCGAGGTGGGACCGGAGGGACCGGTCGCGGGCGGCCTGGTCGAGGAGCTCGGGCAGCAGGTGCGGCGGGACGCGGAGACCGTGCCCGGCCGCGACGCGCAGCCATTCGGGAAGCAGTCTCGGCTGCTCGCCGCCGAGGATCCGGGCGAGCCGGTCGGCCGCCGGTCGGGAGACCGCCGGCCGATCCTCGGGCGGGGCGGCGTCCACCGGCTCGGCGGCCGGCGGCCGGCGGCCCGCCCGCATCCGCACGGTGTGCACGGCGGCGCGTTCGAGCAGCTCCGCCTCGGGGGCCGCCGAACCGGCCAGGGGCCGGCGGTCGGTGCCGACCAGGGCGGCGGAGACCAGCTCCTCCCATTCGGGCGGGGCGTTCACCAGGACCTCCCAAGGATCGCCCCGGCCCGCGAGCCGGGGTGTTCGGGACGGACATGACAGGTGGGGAGGGCGGTCACAGGACGATCACCTGTCCTTCCCCGTCCCAGGCGGTGAGGGGACGCAGTCCCTCCGGGGTCCATTCGGCGGCCACGGTCAGCGGGTGGCCGCCGGAGGCCGCGACCAGCCGCCAGGGCGTGCCGCAGGAGGGGTGCAGCGCCAGCGCGCCGCCCGGACCGGCCAGCGCCCTCAGGGTGCTCCCGGCGGGGACCGCCGCCTCCAGCACCAGGGGCCAGGAGTCGGTCCAGGGGTCCGCGGCGAGGGCGCGGGCCACCTCGTCCAGCGCGCCGTCCACCGTGGAACCCGGCGGAGGGCCGGCGGAGAGGTGGGGGGCGGGGTCGTGGCGGGCGGCGACGAGGGCGCGCAACGGGCACGAGCCGGGGTAGAACGCCAGGTCGGCGTCCACGGTGGTGCCGGTCACGAGGGAGGCGTCGAGTGCCTGGCCGACCGGGGCGAACGACAGCACGAGCGCGGCCCGGCCGGTGGACCGGCCACGCAGCCAGACCCGGCGGGCGGTGATCCGGTCCTGCTCGGTGTCGCGCCGCCCGAGGACGTCCCACCGGTCACGGACCGTCTCACCGGCCAGGACCTCCTCCTTGGCGACGGGGAAGCCGACCCGCTCGCGGACCGTCCGCAGGAGCGCGCTCCCGAGCGCGGCCGGGGCGGCGGCCGAGGTGAGGCGCCGGTGGGACACGGCCAGCAGGTGGAGCAGGGCGTACTCGCCCAGCAGGCGGGCGGGCCAGTCGTCACCGCTCAGCACCGCGCCCAGACGGGAGACGGCTCCGGCGACGGCCGGGGCCTGGGCGTCGACGAGGCGCTTGGCGAGGTCGTCCCACTGGTCGTGCCGCCGGGAGGCGACGAGGCCCTGCCTGACCTGGTCGGCGAGCCAGCGCTCCAGCTCCGCCAGGCCCGCCGCCACGCGCCGCTCGCGCTGCGCGGCCCGCCGGGCGTCGGCGGGACCGCCCGGCCCGGCCGCCACGGCCGCGCCGCCCGCCCGGCCCGCGCCGCCCGCCGTGGCACCGCCGGCCGCCCGGCCACCGCCGGCCGCCTGACCGCCGGCCTCCGCGGCCCCGCCACCGGCCTCCGCCGCCTCGTCACCGGCCTCGGCCGCGTCGCCGTACGCCTCCGTCCCGTCGCCGTCCGCGGGGGCGGGCGGACGAACCGCCGCCCTGGCCGCGCGGTCGCGCCGCCGGTCGAGCCACTCCGCGGCCCAGTCGGCGGGTCCGGCGGCGTCCGGGACGCCGCCGGCCGACCACAGCAGGAGCAGCCCGAGGGCGTGCTTGCAGGGGAACTTCCGGCTCGGGCAGCTGCAGCGGTAGGCGGGCTCGGACAGGTCCACGCACGCCAGGTAGGGCTTGGAGCCGCTGCCCCTGCACTCTCCCCACAGCGCGCCCGCCGTGGCCCCGGCGCCCGACCACTTCCCGGGCGAGGAGACCCCCTGGGCCGCCTTCTGGGACGACGCGTCGGGCGCGAGCGCCAGCACCTGGTCCCGGTTCCACCGTTCGGTCACGCCTCGAACGCTAGCCAGCCCCACCGACAAATCCCGCCCCGGGAACTCGTCCCTTCACCGGTGCGTCCCCCTCCCCCGGGGCACCCCCTTTCTCCGCGCTCCCCCGCCCCGGCCTGCGGCCCGGTTCGCCCGTCCCGTGCCGCCGCGCCGCCGGGACGGCGGCCGGGATGGCAGACTGTCCGTCGCCCGCGCCGCGAAGCGGCCGGGGCCCGTCCCGCGCCGGAGGTGCCCGATGACCGTTCCCGCCCGTCCGCCGCTCGCCGAGACGCTCGGGCTGCTGCCGCACCCGGAGGGCGGGTGGTACCGGGAGACCTGGCGGTCCTCCCTCGACGTCGCCCCTCCCGGGTACGGCGGGCCCCGGGCCACGGCCACCGGGATCTACTTCCTGCTGGAGCCGGGCGAGGAGTCGCGCCCGCACGTGGTCCGCTCCGACGAGGTGTGGCTGTGGCACCGGGGCGGCCCGCTGCTCCTCGTCCTCGGCGGCCACGAGGGCCAGCCGTCCGAAACCGTCGTCCTCGGACCAAGGGTGGAGGAGGGCCAGGTCCCCCAGGCGGTGGTCCCCGGCGGCACCTGGCAGGCGGCCCGGCCCGCCGGGGACGAGGGGGTCCTGGTGAGCTGCGTGGTCTCCCCGGGTTTCGACTTCGCCGACTTCCGGATGATCTGACCGGCGGCCTTCCGGCCGGTCTCCGCGGCTCGGCGTGCCCGCCGGGGTGTGACGGCGCGGCCGGCCGCGGGGAGAATGCCGTCAGAGGAACCCAGACGAGGAGGTCGACGGTGACCGGCGAGATCAGCTCCGTGATCGGTGGCGAGCAGGCGGCGGGCGGCACGGAATACGACTCGATCAATCCCTCCCGCGTCGACGAGGTGGTCGCGCGGGTCCGGCTGGCCGACGCGGAGACGTTCTCCTCCGCCTGCCGTACGGCGGCGGCGGCGCAGCGGGAGTGGGCGCGGGTCCCCGCGCCCGTCCGGGGGCGGGTGATCGCGTCGATCGGGCGGCTGGTGGAGGCCAACGCCGAGTCCCTGGCCCGGCTGGTGACGCGCGAGATCGGCAAGCCGTACGCCGAGGCGCTGGGCGAGGTCCGGGAGATCGTCGACACCTGCGACTTCTTCCTGGGCGAGGGGCGGCGCCTGTACGGGCAGACGGTGCCCTCGGAGATGCCGGACAAGAACCTGTTCACCTTCCGGGTCCCGGTCGGGGTGGCCGCGGTGATCACGGCGGGCAACTTCCCGGTCGCGGTGCCGTCGTGGTATCTCGTGCCCGCGCTGCTGGCCGGGAACGCGGTCGTGTGGAAGCCGGCCGAGTACGCCGCGGCGTCCGCCGAGGCGATGTACCGGCTGTTCGCCGCCTCGGGACTGCCCGACGGCGTGCTGAACCTGGTGTTCGCCGACGGGGCCGCGGCGTTCGAGGGCCTCGAGGCGGCGCTGGGCGAGGGCACGGTGCACAAGGTCGGGTTCACCGGCTCCACCGAGGTGGGCCGGAGGATCGGCGAGCTGTGCGGACGCCACCTGCAGTCGCCCTGCCTGGAGCTCGGCGGCAAGAACCCGATGGTGGTGGCGGCCGACGCCGACCTCGACCTGGCGGTGGAGGGGGCGCTGTTCTCCGGGTTCGGCACGGCCGGGCAGCGCTGCACCTCCCTCGGCACGGCCATCGTGCACGAGAGCGTCCACGACGAGTTCCTCGGCCGTCTCACGCGCGCGCTGGCCGCGGCGGAGATCGGCGACCCGGCGGGCGACGTGCTGTGCGGACCGCTCCTGGACCACAGGTTCGCCTCCCGCTACGAGGAGTACCTCGGCTGGATCCGGCCGCACCACAAGGTCGTCTCCGGCGCGACCGGGCGGATCACCGCCGGCAATCCGCGCGGGGACTTCACCGGCGAGGGCGGCCTGTACTACCACCCGGTGATCGTGGACGGCGTGCGCCCCGACGACCGGCTGTTCCTGGAGGAGACCTTCGGCCCGATCATCGGCGTGACCTCCTTCTCGACCCTGGAGGAGGCGCTGGAGCTGGCCAACCGCCCCGGGTACGGGCTCTCCTCCTCCGTCTACACCACCGATCCCGCGACGGCGTTCCGGTTCCGCGAGGGCATCGGCGCGGGCATGGTCAGCGTGAACAACTCCACCTCCGGGGCCGAGGCTCACCTGCCCTTCGGCGGGAACGGCAGGTCCGGCAACGGCAGCCGCCAGTCGGGGATGTGGGTGCTGGACCAGTTCACCCGCTGGCAGGCGATGAACTGGGACCACTCCGGCAGGCTACAGAAGGCCCAGATGGACGTGGCGGACATCGTGCCGGATGTGAACTTCCGTCTTTGACTTTGCCGTTCCGGGGGGTTCTCCCCATCGGAAGAGCGGCATCCCCTTTGCGAGGGACACGATGGCCCGTGCCGTACTCCGGGAACGTCCGGAAAACGGCCGGGCCATCGCGCACCCGGCGGCCGTCAGGCGCGCCGGGAGACGTGGGGGGCCGTGAGCTGCGGCGCGGCCTCTCACGGCCCGTACGGCACCCCCGCCCACCCGTACGGCACAGCCCACCGACCCGTACGGCACGGCCCGCGAGCCTGTCCCAGCCGGTCGTGATTTCACTATCTGAGACATTCTTTCTTGGCATATGAGATACCTGTTACGGTCGGTCCATCCGGCGTCCGGACGACCGAAAGAGTGATCTCCCATGACAGCCGAGAACACGGTCTACACCCACGGCCATCACGAGTCCGTGCTGCGGTCCCACAGGTGGCGGACCGCCGAGAACTCCGCCGCCCCTCTCCTGCCGCACCTGAGGCCCGGGATGTCCGTGCTGGACGTCGGCTGCGGCCCCGGGACCATCACTGCGGACCTGGCCGAGCGGGTCGCGCCGGGGACGGTCACCGCGGTGGAGGTCACCGCGGAGGCGCTGGCGCTGGGCCGCGCGGAGGCCGGACGGCGGGGCGTGTCCAACGTCGAGTTCGCCGTCTCCGACGTGCACGCGCTCGACTTCCCCGACGACGCCTTCGACGTCGTCCACGCCCACCAGGTCCTGCAGCACGTCGGCGACCCGGTCCGGGCCCTGCGGGAGATGCGCAGGGTGTGCCGTCCGGGCGGGATCGTGGCGGTGCGCGACAGCGACTACGCCGCGTTCGCCTGGTTCCCCCGGCTCCCCGAGCTGGACGAGTGGATGGACCTCTACCAGAGGGTGGCCAGGGCGTGCGGCGGCGAGCCCGACGCGGGACGGCGGCTGCTGTCGTGGGCGCGCGCGGCCGGTTTCACCGACATCACCCCCTCCTCCTCGACCTGGTGCTTCGCCACGCCCGAGGACCGGGCCTGGTGGGGCGGGATGTGGGCCGAACGGATCCTGCGCTCGGACATGGCCCGTCACGCCCTCTCCTCGGGGGCCGCCACCGAGGAGGACCTGCGCCGCCTGTCCGAGGGCTGGCTGAGGTGGGCGGGCGACGAGGACGGCTGGCTGTCGCTGCTCCACGGCGAGCTGGTCTGCCGCGCCTGAACGTCGGCGCGTCCCGTGCCGGGACGCGCGCCCGGGACGCGGGCCGGAGCCGGGGCGGCGGCCGGGTCCGTTCCCGCGCCGCAGTACCGCGCCGCCTCGCCGATGATCCGGTAGACGCAGCCGGAGTACTCCAGGAAGCGGAGCACGGCCTCCCGGTTGCGGGCCGTCTGCGGGCCGATCCGCCCGGCGGGCGGGTAGAAACCGGGGGCGCCGCGCGCCGGGTACATCTCGACGGTGTAGCTGAAGATCTTGAAGACGCCCCACATCCAGTCGCCGAGCGAGCCGTCCGTGATGTAGCGGTCCCCGGCCTGGCGGGGGGTGTAGCCGTTGACGGCGGCCATGCTCCGGCCGAGCGCGGCGTACGCCTCCCGGTCGTCCCGGGTCAGGCCCGGGGCGGTGTCGGCGCGGGTGTGCCCGTACGGCCACATGACCAGCTCGCCGTAGGAGTGCCAGTCGATGTGCGCCCTGATCTGCTGGACGCCGTCCGCCACGCGGCCGCGCACCCAGTCGGCGACCGCCCTGACCTCGGGGGCCGATCCGTTCGCCGGGCCCCGGTAGGTCTGGGCGGCGGGCGAGCCGGAGGAGCCCCCGCAACAGCCCCAGAGGTAGGGCCAGTTGCGGTTCAGGTCGGTGCCCACGGCGGAGGAGCCCGGGGTGGGCTGGCGGTTCTTGCGCCAGCCGCGACGGGAGCCGCCCGCGAGGTCGTACTCGCCGCCGTCGGGGTTGAGGTCCGGCATGATCCAGATCTCGTGCCCGTCGACCAGTCCGGTGATCCGCCGGTCCCGGCCGTAACCCTCGGTGAGCAGGCGGAGGAGGTAGAGCGCCATCTCGACGGTGAGATGCTCCCGGGCGTGCTGGTGGTGGGTGAACAGGACCTCCGGCTCGTCCTCGTCCACGGCGACGTTGTCGCTGATCTTGACGACGACCAGGTCGCGGCCCTCGTAGGAGGTGCCGTAGACGGAGCTGCGGGCGATGCCGGGGTGCGCGGCGACGATCCGGGCGACCTCCGCCGCCGTCTCGGCGTAGGAGTGGTAACCGGAGGGGGCCGCCCGGGAGCCGTGCGACGCGCGGAGGACCGGGGCCTGGGGAGTCCGCGCGGGGAGGACGCTTCCGCCCAGGCATGTCAGGGCCACGAGCGCGCATGCCACGATCGGCCGGTGTCTCATCGGTCTCCCCCCGGACACCCGATCCAAGCGGTCGTCACGCGTCCACGGCGGGAGACGGGCGGGGTCGTTGACGGGTGATGACCCCGATTTCGGCTCCGGCGTACCCGGTCCGGGGCCCGGGGAAGGGCGGCTCCGGACCATCGGACCCCGGCGTACCGGCTCGGGGGGAGCCGGGAACGGTCCCGGATCGCAGGCACGGGTGGCGACCGGGGGTCCGGCGCGCGAGACGGTCACGGAACGTGACCGCCGGTCGCCCGCCGCCGGTCACCGGTCAGAAGTCGACCTCGAACCAGAGGGTCCGGGGGTCGCCGTGGCAGCCGTCGTCGACGCCCCACCGGCCGGCGAGCAGGTCGACCAGGAACATCCCGCGGCCGCTCTCGGCGTCGGGGTCGTTGCGGACGTGGGGCGCCGAGGCGCCCGAGCCCGCGTCGGAGACCTCGACGAGGACGACCCCGGCCCCGACCTGCATGGTCATCGTGACCGCGCCGCCGCCGCCCGACCCGGAGTGCACGACCGAGTTGGTGACCACCTCGCTGACGAGGAGGACGACGTCCTCGTACGCGGGATGGCACTCCCCCAGGAGCTCCCGGACCCGGCGCCGGGCCACCGACACCGACTCCGGGACGCCCCGCAGGGTGAGCGTTAATCGAGGTTGAACCGTCTGCTGCCGCGTTGTCATGATCGGCCTCGCTCCCCGGACCCGCGCATTCCCATGCGCGTCGCGCTCTGAGATGGCACACTCACTCACGGTGAACTGTTCTACCAGGGACTTCAATAGCTCATATTGAAATTCCACAGTTTCCTTGTCCAAGGACGGAGATACGTGCATGGCTACCCGGCGCAGCCCGACAGCTCGGCATCGCCGTCTCATGGCCGAGTTGGCTCGGTTGAGGGAGGACAGCGGGCTGTCACGGGCGGAGGTGGCGGAGCGGATCGGCTCCACCGACACCACCGTATGGAGATACGAGACGGGTCTCACCCGTCCCAAACCCTCCGACGTGGCAGCCCTCACCGATGTGTACGGCGTGACGGGCGCGGCACGGGAGACCCTGGTGCAGATGGCCAGGGAGGCCCGGCAGCGTGGCTGGTGGCATCGCCACCGGCAGGCTCTGAAGCCTGGCTTCGACTCCTACATCGGACTGGAGGCGGAGGCGTCGGTGGTGCGCTCCTACGAGCCACTGGTCGTCCCCGGCCTGATGCAGACCGAGGCCTACGCGCGTGCCGTCATCGAGGTGACCACAGTGACCCATGCCCCTCCTGAAGTCGACGAGAAGGTCACCGTACGCATCTCACGCCAGCAGTTGCTGCACGGCCCCGGCGAGCCGATCCAGCTCGTCTCCGTGCTCGACGAAGCGGTGCTCCGCCGCCAGGTCGGCGGACCGAAGGTGATGCGTGAGCAGCTGGAGCACCTCGTCGATCTCGGCAAGCTGCCCAACGTGGAGATCCGGGTCATCCCGTTCTCCGCGGGGGCGCACGCCGCGATGGACGGCCCGTTCTGCCTGCTGGGCTTTCCCGAGCCCGGCGATCTCGACCTGGTCTATCTGGAGCAGGCGGCGAGCGGGCTCGTCCTGGAGGATCCGGACGAGGTGCGCCGGTACACGCTCATGTTCGGGAGCCTCACCGCGATGGCTCTCAGGGCGGACGCCTCGGCCGCCTTCATCGCGGAGCTGGCGAAGAAATGTTCCAACCAGCGATAGGAAGAAAGAGTGCAGAGGTCCACCATGGATCTGTCCAGCGTCGCGTGGCGCAAGAGCAGCCGCAGTACCGGAGGGAACTGCGTCGAAGTGGCGATCGTGCCCGGCGACCCGGTCGTGGCAGCCCACAAGGCCCAGGAGGACGAGCTCTACCTCGTCCGTGACTCCAAGGATCCGGACGGCCCGGCCCTGGCGTTCACCCAGGGTGAATGGGACGCCTTCCTCGGCGGGGTCAAGGACGGCGAGTTCGGCTGACAGATCTCCCTCCGGGGGGACCGGTCCGCCGGTCCCCCCGGCCCGGCCGGAGGTTCCCTCCGGCACCATGAACAGGGCCGGGAGTCCCCTCGGGGGCTCCCGGCCCTTCCGTTCCCACCGTCGGCAAACGGAAGGGACAATCGTTATGTAACGTCCACCGCCCGTTTAAACGACATAGTGATAAATGTTGGGATGGAAAGTCGGCAACGGCTTTTCCCGGCGCGGAAAATGACCAACGATGGACGGGGTGAGACGCCATCCATCGTGCTCGTCCCCGGCCGGCTGGCGACGGACCGGAGGGCGGCATGAACCAGTGTCCGGACGACAGCACCTGTGACCGCCAGGCGCGCGGGTTGGAGATCATGAGACGGGTCCACGGCGGTGACGACGCCGGCGACGGCTCCGCGGCGGCCGGTGCGGGGCGGGACGGGGGCTCCGGTGAAGGCGCCGGTGACTTCTTCGGCATGACCGTGGAGCACCTGTTCGGCGAGGTGTGGTCCCGGGAGGGGCTGAGCATGCGCGACCGCAGGCTCCTCCTGCTCGGCCTCCTCGTCGGCCAGGGCATGGACGACCTGGTGGAGATCCAGCTCGACGCGGCGCTGCGGACCGGCGAGCTGACCCCGGACGAGCTCCGCGAGATCGTCATCTTCCTCACCCACTACGCCGGGTGGCCCCGCGGCTCCCGGCTCAACACCCAGGTCGAGGAGCTGATCGCCCGCGTCATGCGCGCGTAGCGGACCGCGCGGCGGCATGCCGTACGGCCCACCGCGCGAGACGGCGAAGCCCGGCCGCCCGTGCCCGCGCGGGCCGTACGGGAACGGCCGGGACGGTTCAGAGGTGCTCGACGTTGGGCCCCCGGCAGCGGCGGCGCGTGTCGAAGACGAACGGGCTCACCCGCTGGACCTGCTCGTAGTCGAAGCGGTCGTGGTCGGTGAGGACGACCACCGCGTCCGCCTCCGACAGCTCCCGTTCGGTCGCCGCGACCAGCTCGATCCCGGGCGGCGCGAGGTAGGCGTCCACATGGGGGTCGGCGGCCCGCACGTCCGCGCCCAGCTTGACCAGGGCCCTGGCCACCTCGATCGCGGGTGACTCGCGACAGTCCCCGGCGTTGGCCTTGTAGGCCAGGCCGAGCAGGAGCACCCGGCTGTCCCGCAGCGGCCGGCCCTGCCGGTTCAGCGCGAGGATGAGCCGGTGCACGACGTGGTCGGGCATGTGGTCGTTGATGTCGTTGGCCAGCTCCACGAAGCGGAAGTTGTGCCCCAGGGCGCGCTTGACCTTCCACGACAGGTAGGAGGGGTCGATCGGCAGGCAGTGCCCGCCGACGCCGGGGCCGGGGGTGAACCGCAGGTAGCCGAACGGCTTGGTGGAGGCGGCGTCGATGGCCTCCCAGACGTCGATCCCGAGTTGCTGCGCGAAGATGGAGAGCTCGTTCACCAAGGCGATGTTGACGTGCCTGAAGGTGTTCTCCAGGAGCTTGCACAGCTCGGCCACCTGGAGCGAGGAGACGCAGACGACGTCCCGCACGATGCACCCGTAGAACTCGGAGACCTTCCGCAGGGACGCCTGGTCGATCCCGGACACGACCTTGGGGGTGTTCTCCAGGTGCCAGCGCGGGTTGCCGGGATCGATGCGTTCGGGGCTGTAGCCGAGGAAGAAGTCCTCCGGCGTGCACAGTCCCGACCCCTCCTCCAGCAGCGGCCGCAGGTACTCCTCCGTGGTCCCGGGGTAGGTGGTGGACTCCAGGATCACCGTGGCGCCGGGCCGCAGGAGCGGGGCGATCGACTCGCCGGCCGAGCCGATGTGCCTGAGGTCGGGGACACCTTCGCGCAGGGGTGTCGGAACCGTGATCACACAGACGTCGAAGCCCTCGGCGTCGGCGTAGTCGGTGCTGGCGACGTAGCGGCCGGAGCGGTGGGCCGCGGACAGCGTCTCGTCCTCGACGTCCTCGACGTACGACTCGGCGGCGTTCAGTCGTTTGACCCGCCAGTCGTCGACGTCGACGCCCACCACGTCGAACCCCGCCTGGACCGCCCGCATCGCCAGCGGCAGCCCTACGTATCCCTGGCCGACAACGACCAGCTTCTCCCCCATATCCGCACCCCCGTCACTTAGAGCGATATACCCCTGACTGTAAGAGTCCGGTGCGCTTGCGACGCCGTTTCGGCCGCGGCCCGGGCGTGTCGTACCCCGGCGGGACCGGGACGATGCCGGAGGCGCGGCGGAAAGACCACCATTCATAACGCATAAACCAAATAATGGGCGGAATGGCGGGTGGGTAAATTATATTCCATCGACGCACCAAAAGACGTCTTTCGTGCTTTTCCGGAGACCTGGACGCACCTGCACCGAGGCACAGTCGTCAGCGTACGGCGCGGCGCCCTCCGCCGGCACGGCGTATCCGCGCGTTCTCCCGCACCGCCCGCCGTGGGCGCGCCGGACCGCGGACACGGCGAACGACACACGAGCCGGCGGGCGCCGCGAGATCTCACAGCCGGCTTCAGGCCACGGGGCACACCGGACGCCTGACCCGGCACGGAGCCAGCGAGGAGTTGTGTCGTATGTCCGATCCCTATCGCGATGCCGTCGACCCGCGGACCGGGATGACCGCCGCGCCACAGGAGCCACGGCGCGGAAGGAGCCGCCGATGGCCACTGGCGCGCCCAGGCCGGACGGCCGGCCGCGCCGCGCGGCGGGTCGCCACCGCGCCCGGGGGGAGAGCCGGCCGGTCGAAGGTCCTGCCGCGGAACGGTCCCCGCGCCTGGCTGAGGACGTCCGTCACCGCCGCTCTCGTGCTGGGCGTGGTCGCCGGGACGCAGTCCGGCGCGGCGGCGACACCGCCCCTGAGCATCGGCAGCGCCACGCCCTTCGCGACGCTGGCCGGAACCGCGGTCGTCAACACCAACCTCACCTCGATCACCGGGGACCTCGGGGTGAGCCCGGGCTCGTCGGTGGTCGGCTTTCCCCCCGGCACCGTGTCGGGCACCATCCACGGCGCCGACGCCGTCGCGGCCCAGGCCAGGGCCGATCTGGTCGCCGCCTACAACAACGCGGCCGGGCGGACGCCCGACGCCACCCTGGCCCCGCAACTGGGCGGGACGACCGTGAACCCGGGCGTCTACAACTCCACCGACGGGACCTTCGCGATCAACGGCACGCTCGCCCTCGACGCGCAGGGTGACCCGGACGCCGTCTTCATCTTCCAGGCGTCCAGTCTCACCACGGCGAACGTCAGCAACGTCAGCCTCCTTCGCGGCGCGCAGGCGAACAACCTCTTCTGGCAGGTCAGCGGCAACACGACCCTGGGCACGTACTCCACCTTCCGGGGGAACCTCCTGGACCGGAACTCGGTCACGGTGAACGGCGGCGCGGCCGTCTTCGGCCGCGTGTTCGCCCTCAACGGCACGATCAGCACCCAGGGCACCACGAGCCCGCCGGCCACCCGCATCACCGTGCCGAACGACCCGCCGACCACCACGACCCTGGCCTCGTCCCCCAACCCCGTCTGGGTGGACCGGCCGGTCACCTTCACCGCCACGGTGGCGGCGACCAGCGGCACGGTCGTCCCCGCCGGCGAGGTGGTCTTCAAGGACGGCCCGACCATCATCGGCTCGGCCTACCACAGCGGTCTGGCGCCGGCCACGTTCACGACCTCGGGCCTGTCGGCGGGAGACCATCACATCACCGCCGTCTACCTGGGCGGGGACACCTTCGACCACGAGGCCGTGATCCACTTCGCCCCGAGCACGTCGCCCGAGCTGATCCAGTCCGTGTCGGACAGCCTGTGGGACAAGAAGGCCACACCGGCGGTCCCGGCCCAGCCCGACTCCCAGGACGTCACGATCGGGGTGAAGTTCAAGCCCGCCACGGACGGCGTCATCACCGGCATCCGCTTCTACAAGGCGCCGCAGAACAACGGAACCCACTTCGGAAGCCTGTGGACCAGCGGCGGCACCCTGCTCGCGAACGCGACCTTCACCAACGAGACCACCTCCGGCTGGCAGCAGGTGAACTTCGCCACACCGGTCCCGGTCACCGCGGGCACCACCTACGTCGCCTCCTACCACACCGGCGGCCGCTACTCGGTGACCAGGCCCTACTTCACCGCGCCGTACGTCAACGGCCTGCTCACCGGTCTGGCGGACGGCGCCGAGGGCGGCAACGGCGTGTACACCTACAGCCCGGCGAACGCCTTCCCGACGAGCACCTTCCAGTCCTCCAACTACTGGGTCGACGTGGTGTTCAGACCGTCGAACAGCCTGTGGGACGCCTCGGCCACACCGGCGGTCCCGGCCCAGCCCGACTCCCAGGACGTCACGATCGGGGTGAAGTTCAAGCCCGCCACGGACGGCGTCATCACCGGCATCCGCTTCTACAAGGCGCCGCAGAACAACGGAACCCACATCGGAAGCCTGTGGACCAGCGGCGGCACCCTGCTCGCGAACGCGACCTTCACCAACGAGACCACCTCCGGCTGGCAGCAGGTGAACTTCGCCACA
>NZ_JBVJKQ010000003.1:0-484966 GCF_055585205.1 Streptosporangium sp. NPDC053982 | reverse complement strand
GAACGTCGATCCCACACAACCACGCCGGTTCGCCCCATGACCAACCGAGCGAGCCGGCACAGCATTCACCCATGTGCGAAGAACAGGTCTAGCGGCGGGGCGTTCCGGCCGGGCACGGCTCTAGAGCGGGGCGTTCCAGCTGAGCACGACCGGCTCGGCGTGCTCGTAGCCCAGCCGGGAGTAGGTGCCGGTGTCCAGCCGGAAGAGCCGGCCGTCGGTCGGAGGGAGATCCAGCCAGCGGGCGCACAGCACCCGCAGGTAGTGCCCGTGGGCCACCAGGGCCACCTCGCCCCCGGCGGCGCGGGCACGGCCGATCACCCGGTCGGCGCGGGCGCCGACCTCCGCCGCGCTCTCACCGGGATGGGCGGCGTCGCCGGGGACCACCCCGTCGCGCCACAGGTACCAGCCGGGCCGGTCCTCGCGGATCACCGGAGTGGTGATCCCCTCGTACCCGCCGTAGTCCCACTCCCACAGGTCGGGATCGATCTCGTAGTCGGTGAGGCCGGCCAGCTCCGCCGTACGGCGGGCCCGCGCCGCGGGACTGACCAGCACCAGGTCGAAGGACCGCTCCGCGACCAGCCGGGCGAGCGCCCGCGCCTGGGCCTCCCCCCTCTCGGTGAGCGGAAGGTCCGTGCGCCCGGTGTGGCGGCCGTTCCGGCTCCACTCCGTCTCGCCGTGCCGTAGCAGGAACATCTCTCTCATATGTCACCCATCATGCCGGTACGGCCGGCGCGGCCGATCGGGTGCCCCTGCCGCCCGGCGGAAACACTCCCCGCGGGACCGTCCGGTCCTCGCGCGTCCGGTCCCCTCCGCGCCCGGTCCTTGCGTGTCCGGTCGATCCGCATCCGGTTGATCCGCCGTCCGATCCCTACGGTTCGGCGGAGCGTCGAGACGGGTTCGGCGGAGCGTCGAGACCGGTTCGGCGGAGTGCCCCCGCTCGGCGGTGCACCCCGTGAGAGGCTGGGGGATGTGACGATATCTGTGGGCCTGGTGGGTGCCGGGCCGTGGGCCGAGAAGGTGCACGCGCCGATGCTGTCGGCCGGACCGCACACCCGCCTGACCGGCGTGTGGGCGCGGCGGCCCGGAGCGGCGGCCGGGTTCGGCGTCCCCGTCTTCGAGCGGATCGAGGAGCTGTTCGACAGCTGCGAGGCGGTCGCGTTCGCGGTGCCGCCCGCCGTACAGGCCGAGCTGGGCGTGCGCGCCGCCAAGGAGGGCAAGGCGCTGCTGCTGGAGAAGCCCCTCGCGGCCGACCTGGAGGGGGCCCGGCGGCTGGCGGACGCGGTCGCCGAGGCCGGGGTGCCCTCCCAGATGGTCCTCACCTGGCGTTATTCGCCGGCTACCAGGGCGTTCCTGGCCCGGGTCTCGGCGATCGAGCCCTTCGGCGGCCGGGCGGCCCACATCTCCGGCGCGCTGCTCGGCAGCGGTTTCACCAGCCCCTGGCGGCTGGAGCGCGGCGCGATCCTCGACGTCGGCCCGCACATGATCGACATGCTGGACGCCGCGCTCGGCCGGGTCACCGCGGTCCGCGCCCACGGCAACCCACGGGGCTGGGTCGGCCTGCTGCTGGAGCACGAGGGCGGCGCGGTCAGCGAGGCGTCGCTGTGCATGAGCGTGCCGGGCGACAAGCCGCCGGCCGCCGTCGAGGTCTACGGCAAGCTGGGCACGGAGGCCATGAACGGCGACCGGCTCGGCTCCGACGTCTTCTCGGTGATGCTCGCGGAGTTCGCCGAGGCCGTCCGCGGCGGGGGCGGCCACCCCCTCGACGCCGCCCACGGCCTGCGTCTTCAGGAGATCATCGCGGCGGCGGAGGAGCAGCTCACCCACGCCTGACGGGTCCGGCGCCGCGGCGCGCGACCCCGCCGGGGGAGTCCTCCGGGCGGCGCGAGGCGTGGCCGGGTGAGGGAAGGTCGACGGCGTGGGTCCTGCGGCCGGGCGGGGGAGGCCGGTCCGAGGGTCCCATGTCGCGGCTCCCCGGGGAATTGGTAACGTTTGCCCGACGCATAACGTGTAGCGAAGTCCGGTGTGAGTCCGGCGCTGTCCCGCAACTGTCATGGTCCCCATGGGGCCGAGCCAGGTCGCCTCCGTTGTGCCGACGTCGTCAGCCCTCGTGGAAAAGGGTGATCCGTCGCTTCTCGCGGGTCTCTCGGTTCCGGCAACTGAAAGGACCTCGGTTGAGGCCCGTACGCCCCGTTCTCGCCGGTGCCCTGCTCGGCATGCTGGCCCTGGCCGGATGCGGTCAGAACTCCCCCTCGTCCTCCTCGTCCCCCGCGGTCTCCTCGGGGGCGAGCTCCGCTCCCGCCGCCCAGGCGGCCGGGTTCCCCGTCACGGTCCAGGCCGGCAACGGTCCGGTCACCATCGCCAGGAAGCCCGAGCGCGTCGTCTCCCTGTCGCCCACCGCCACCGAGAGCCTGTTCGCCGTCGGCGCCGGGCCCCAGGTGATCGCGGTGGACGACCAGTCCACCTACCCGGCCGAGGCCCCCAAGACCGACCTGTCGGGTTTCAAGCCGAACGCCGAGGCGATCATCGCCAAGAAGCCCGACCTGGTCGTGCTCGCCAACGACATCGACGGCATCGTCGCCAAGCTGGCCAAGGTCAAGGTCCCCGTCCTGCTGGAGCCCGCGGCCGCCAAGCTCGACGAGACCTACGACCAGATCGGCGACCTCGGCGCCGCCACCGGCAACAAGGCCAAGGCCGACGAGCTCGTGACCGGGATGCGCAAGCGGATCGACGAGCTGGCCGCCGCCGCGCCCAAGGACAAGAACCTCACCTACTACCACGAGCTGGACGCCACGCCCTACTCGGTGACGTCCAGCACGTTCCTCGGCCAGGTCTACGGGCTGTTCGGCCTGACCAACATCGCGGACAAGGCGCCCGACCCGGCCGGCGGCTACCCCAAGCTCTCCGCCGAGTTCGTCGCCCAGGCGGACCCCGACCTGGTGTTCCTGGCCGACACCAAGTGCTGCGCACAGACCGCGGCCACCCTCGCCAAGCGTCCCGGCTGGTCCAAGCTCTCCGCCGTCGGGAAGGGCCAGGTCGTCGAGCTCGACGACGACATCGCCTCCCGCTGGGGGCCGCGCGTCGTGGACCTCGCCGAGAAGGTCGGCGAGGCCGTGCAGAAGGCCGCGACGGACTAGGTGACCCGCTCCGCCCGCCCCTCCGGCCTCCTCAGCCGCGAAGCCCCCGACATGCCCGACGGTCCTGACGGTCCCGGCGTCCCGGCCGGACGGCCGGGACGCGCGGCCCGGCTCCGGCCGGCGGCGGCGCTGGCGGCGGCCGGGGTGCTCCTGGCGAGCGCCCTCGCCGCGTACCTGGTCGGCGCCGCCGACATCCCGCCGGGGAAGGCGGCGCTGCAACTGCTCGACTGGTTGCCGTTCGTCTCGGCCGACCCGGGGCTGGCGCCGGTCGAGCAGAGCCTGCTGTGGGAACTGCGGCTGCCCAGGGTCCTGCTCGCCGCGGTCGTCGGCGGCCTGCTCGCCTCCGCCGGAGCCGCCTACCAGGGCGTCTTCCGCAACCCGCTGGCCGACCCGTACCTGCTGGGCGCCGCAGCGGGCGCCGGCCTGGCGACCACGGCGACGGTCGTGTTCACCAGGGGCGACGACCAGTCGCTGACCATCCCGGCGGCCGCGTTCGCCGGGGCGATCGGCGGCGTCGTGCTCGCCTACGCGCTGGGCAACGCCGCGGGCCGGGGCGGGGGAACCGCCACGCTCGTCCTGGCGGGCGTGGCCGTCACCTCCTTCCTCACCGCCATCCAGACCTTCCTGCAGCAGCTCCGGGTCGAGGAGCTGGAGCGCATCTACTCGTGGATCCTCGGCAACGTCGGCGGAGGCTGGAGTCAGCTGGCGCTGGTCGCCCCGTACGCGGCGGTCTCGGTGGCGGTCATGCTGCTGCACGGCAGGCTGCTGGACGTCCTGTCCGTCGGCGACGACGAGGCCGCGAGCCTGGGGCTCAACGTGGCCAGGGTCCGGTTCACCGTACTGCTCGCCGCCTCGCTGGCCACCGCCTCGGCGGTGGCGGTCAGCGGGCTGATCGGCTTCGTCGGCGTCGTGGTCCCGCACGCGGTCCGGCGCCTCGCCGGAGGTTCCTACCGGGTCGTCCTCCCGCTCTCGCTGCTCGGCGGCGGCGCCTTCCTGGTCCTCGCCGACCTGCTGGCCAGGACCGTGCTCGCCCCGGCCGAGCTGCCCATCGGCGTGGTGACCGCCTTCGTCGGCGCGCCGTTCTTCGTCGCCGTGCTCCGCGTGACCAAGAGGACGGACACATGAGCGGCCGGGACACGGACGGGCCGGCGGCGGACCGCCGTGACCCGGTCCCGGACGGCGGGACGGGCAGGAGCGGCGGGGACGGCGGGGATACGGCGAGCGGTGTCGAGGTGCGCGACCTCGGGGTCGTGCTGGAGACGCGGACCGTGCTGTCCGGCGTCGGCCTGCGGATCCGGCGCGGCGGCTGGCTCGCCGTCATCGGGGCCAACGGCGCGGGCAAGTCCACGCTGCTCAAGGCGATGGCCGGGGTGCTGCCCCACTCGGGGGAGGTGCTCATCGACGGCGCGCCGGTCCGCTCGCTCAAAGCCCGGGAACGGGCGAGGCTGCTGGCCTACGCCCCCCAGACCCCCGCCCTGCCGGGCGACATGACCGTCTTCGACTACGCCCTGCTGGGCCGCACGCCGTACATCCCCTACCTGGGGCGCGAGGGACGCCGCGACCGGGAGACGACCGCGTCGGTGCTGGAACGCCTCGACCTGTCGTCCCTGGCCCGCCGCCCGCTCGGCCGGCTCTCCGGCGGGGAGCGCCAGCGCGTCGTGCTCGCCAGGGCCCTGGTCCAGCAGGCCCCCGTGCTCCTGCTCGACGAGCCCACCACCGCCCTCGACCTGGGGCACCAGCAGCAGGTCCTGGAACTGGTCGACCGGCTCCGGCTGGCCGACGGGCTGACCGTGGTCACGACCCTGCACGACCTGGGCGTCGCCGGCCAGTACGCCGACTCGATGACGCTGATCGCCGCCGGCCGGGTCGCCGCGTCCGGCTCCCCGGCGGAGGTGCTGACCGGCGAGCTGATCGCCGAGCACTTCGACGCCCGCGTCCGCGTCGCGACGGACCCCTCGGGCCGGCCTCAGGTCCACCTCGAACGACCCGGACGGCGGGAGGACCGATGCGGTTGAGTCATCGCGTCGAGGACGGGGTACGGCTCGCCTCGCTGCTGTGGGAGTTCGGCCCCGGCTGGCGGGCGATCTCCTCGGCCATGGTCGGCGGCGGCATCGGCCCGGTGGAGTGGGTGCTCAACGCCCAGGTCCCGGGCGGCTACGCGCGGATGGACCCGATCGAGCACCTGCTGGAGATGGCCCCGCCGGGCCGCGGCGTCGGCATGCTGACCGCCGCGTCCGTCGAGAGGTTCACCCGGGCCGCCGACGGGGGAGCGGAGGTGGCCGCCACCACGGGGCTGCGCGTCCCGACCTGGGCCGCCGCCCCCGAGGGCGCCGTGGACCCGGAGCTGGCCCCGATGCACGTGCCCGGAACGATCAACATCATCGTGGCCGTGCCGGTCGCGATGAGCGACGCCGCCCTGGTCAACCTGGTCATGACGGTGACCGAGGCCAAGACCCAGGCGCTCGTGGAGGAGGGGTTCCCCTGCACGGGCACCGCCTCCGACGCGGTCTGCGTGGCCGTGCGCGACGACGGGCCCGAGGAGCCGTTCGGCGGCCCGCGCTCCCTCTGGGGCGCCCGCGTCGCCCGCGCCGTCCACTCCGCCGTACGGCGGGGCGCCCGCGACTGGGCGGACCGAGACCGGAGCATCACTCTGAGTGAGGGAATTTCCGGAACTACCATGTGAGCGAGGGCCGGACTCCCGATACTTGAGCAGGTGACCGCTATGGCGACGACAGAACCTACGACAGGGCACGCCCCCGAACGGACGGTTCTCCGCGGAAGACCGCCGTTCAGCGTCGACGACCTGCTGACGTTCCCCGACGACGGGAACCGCTACGAGCTCTTCGACGGGAGCCTGCTGGTGAGCCCTTCTCCCACCCCCATGCACCAGTTCGCGAGCCTTCGTCTCGTGAGGATCCTTGAGGATGCCGCGCCGCCGGAGTTCCAGCCGCTGCAGGAGGTCAATCTTGGAGTCGGTCCCCGCGACTTCTTCATCCCCGACCTCGTGGTGGTGCCGACCGAGGCCGTCGAGGAGACGGAGCTCATGTTCGCCCCCGACGACATCCTCCTGGCCGTGGAGCTGGTCAGTCCGACCAGCCGCAAGCGCGACCGGCACATGAAGCGGTCGGCCTACGCCGCCGCCGGGATCCCCCTGTACTGGCGGGTCGAGCTCGGCGACGGGCCGTCCCTGCACGTCCACGAGCTGGCCGGCGACGAGTACAAGCCCGCGGTGAGGTACGAGGCCGGTGAGACCGCGACGCCGGCCGCCCCCTTCGAGGTGAGCTTCGACCCGGCGGCACTCCTGCGCCCCCGCCGCTGAACCGGGTCCTTCCGGGCAGGTGAGGGCGGTTTCCCAAATGTGATCGAGTGGATTCCCTCCGTATCCCTTCCGTGCCCTTGACTTCTGCTCTACGGTTGCCAGGCTGTCCTTATCCCCCCTGTGGAGTGGCCATGCGGCGGTTGGGCTCGGCTCTGGTGTTCATCGGCGTCCTCGGCGTGGCCGTCGCCGCGACGGCGCCCGCGCTGGCGCACGAGCATCCCAGCGGTATCACCGACCTGGTGACCCCCGCGGTCGTGCGCGTCGAGGCGACGGCGCACGTCGACATCACCCTGCTCGACCACATCGGCGAGCTCGTCCACGTCGAGCGGAGCTACGAGGTGCCGATCGGCTCCGGCACCGGGACGATCGTCACCCCCGAGGGCGCCGTCGTCACCCTCACCCGGGTGGTCAAGAACGCCAAGGACGTCGAGGTCTACGCGGCCAACAAGGTCTTCGCCGACCACCACAAGGTCAAGATCCCCGCCGACTTCGAGCGGCACCACGTCAAGAACGACCGTCTCGACCACCACCTGCAGGAGTGCTACCCGCCCAAGCGGCCCACGGCGACCTGCATCTTCGACGTGACCACCGAGATCCGCGTCTTCCCGAACATCTCTCCCCCCGACCGGCAGGGGTTCAAGGCGGAGATCTCCTCCACCGCCGACAGCCCCGACGGGCCCGCCGTGCTCGTCCCGACCGGCCGCGCCGACGGCGGCACCGGCATGCCCACGGCGCCGCTGGCGGCCGCGGTGCCCGACAAGGACGGCTCACCGGTGGCGGTCGCCGGCTTCACCGGGCGGCCCGCCGCGAACCTGCCGGAGACCGTGGACATCGCGCACCTGCACGCCGGGGGCGCGGGCGAGGGCGGCCGGCGGTTCAAGGACCCGGAGGGGAAGGCCGACGAGCCGAAGAAGCTGGGCGCGCTCATCGACCGGGGTCTGCTCGGCGGGCCGGTGATCGAGGACCGCAAGGGCGAGGTCGTCGGGCTGCTGACCGGCGGCGGTGACGACGCCCGGATGCTCGGCGTCCGCGAGGTGACCAGGGCGCTGGCCGAGGCCCGGGTCACGCCCCGGCGCGGCCCGATCGACGCCGCCTTCGAGCAGGCGCTGACCCGCTTCCACACCGGCTACTACGGCGACGCCGTACCGGCCTTCCAGCGGGTCCTGGAGCTGTATCCGGGGCACACCGTGGCCGCGGCCCGCCTGAAGGAGGCCCAGGCCAAGCGCGGCACAGCCGAGGACAAGGGCGCTGCCCAGGTGCGGATGTCCCCGGGCGCCGAGCACCGCGGGCCGCCCCTGTGGATGTTCCTCGTGGCGGGCGGGGTGCTCGTGGTAGCGGTGCTGGCCGCCGCGCTGCTGCTCTGGCGCCGCGGCGGCGGGACGGAGGCCCCCGGCGCGGCCGGGGCGGACGCCGGGGAGGAGACCGAGGTGGCGGGGCCGCCGACGCCCGTCCCGCCGCCGTTCCGGCGGTCCGGGGAGACGGCCGACCCCACGGTGGTGGTCAGCCGGTCCTTCCCCCCGCTGCCCAGGACGCCGTCCCGGTCCGGCGACGCGGTGCTGGTCGCCCGCGACCCCGGAGCGGGTCCGGCGGGAACGGGCACCCGGAGCACGGAGACCGGCGGCGGGGCGGCGGACGGCCCCGGCCCCCTCTCCCAGCAGGAGGGCGGTTTCACGGGGACGGGCCCGCAGAAGTACTGCACCGCCTGCGGCATGCGGCTGGGGCCCGCGCACCGGTTCTGCGGCTACTGCGGCCACCCCTGTGAGACGTGACGAGCGTGAACGAGAGAAACCTGATCGGCCAGGAGATGGCCGGGTACCGCATCGAGGACGTCATCGGCAAGGGCGGCATGGCCGTGGTCTACCTCGCCGTGGACCCCCGGCTCAACCGCCGGGTGGCGCTGAAGGTCCTCAACCCGCTGCTCAGCGAGGACGACCGGTTCCGGCGGCGCTTCATGCTGGAGTCGCGGACGGTCGCGAGCATGGACCACCCCAACATCATCCCGATCTACGAGGCCGACGCCGCCGCCGACGGCACGCTCTACATCGCGATGCGCTACGTCGACGGGCCCGATCTGCGCCGCCTGTTCTACGACCGGGGGCCGATGCCGGTCGGCCAGGTCAACCGGATCTCCGCCCAGGTCGCCGCGGCGCTGGACACCGCGCACGCGCACGACCTGATCCACCGCGACGTCAAGCCCGCCAACATCCTGATCGCCGGTCACGCCGAGGGGGACCACGCCTACCTCACCGACTTCGGCATCACCAAGCACCGGACCTCGCTGTCCGGGCTGACCGAGACCGACCAGTTCATCGGCACGCCCCGCTACATGGCCCCCGAGCAGATCAACAAGGAGCGCATCGACGGCCGCTGCGACCAGTACGCCCTGGCCTGTGTGGTCTACGAGGCGCTGTCGGGGCGGCTGCCGTTCGAGCGCGACAACGAGATCGCGCTGCTGTGGGCGCACCTCGCCGAGACCCCCACCCCGCTCACCGCGCTCCGGCCCGAGCTGCCCCTGGAGGTGGACGGGGTCATGGCGCGGGCGCTGGCCAAGTCGCCCGAGCAGCGCTACGACACCTGCACCCGGTTCGTCACCGAGCTGCGCGACGCGATCAGCGGCCGGCCGTACGGGTTCGTCACGGACGGCGCCCCGGCGGCGGGAGCGGCGGGGCGGTCCGGGGTGACGGCGGACCGGCCGGGGGACCGGTCCGGGCGGGGGAGCGGGGCTCCGGAGAGCGGCCGGACGGGGAGCGGGGCGGCCCGGCCCGGCGGCCGGCGGATCGTCGTCGGCGCGGTGGCGGCGATAGCGCTGATCGTCGCGCTGGTGGCGACGCTGGCGGTGGTCATGCGCGGCGGCGACGAGTGGACGTCCTATCCGGGTTCGCCCGCCGTGCCGGTCTCCTTCGAGTATCCCGGCGGCTGGGAGCTGCGTCCGCACGCCGACGTGTTCGTGGTGGCCTCGCCCAGGGTGGAGGATTTCCGGGCGCTGTTCGGCACACCGGTCACCGCCGACTGGGCGGCCGTCAACCGGATCATCAAGGACGCGCCGGGGGACGCCGCCGGCGTCTACGCGCAGACGCTGGACACGCTCGACCCGAGGGGGAGCGCCAAGCAGCTCCAGGAGACCCTGCAGTCGTCGCTGCCGGGCACGGTCAACGTGTTCTCCGAGGTGGTCCAGGTGCGGGTGGGCGGTCAGCCCGGCGTGCGGCTGGAGGGGTCGATCACCGATCCGCAGCGCGGCGGCCGGCTGGACTTCACCGGGTGGGCCGTGGAGCGTCCGGACGAACCGGCTCTCATGATCTACTTCTGCGCGCCGGCCGTGTGCGACGACGCGCTTGCCGACCGATTCGTGCGAAGTGTCTCGTTTCAGGCGTTCTGACTTGCAGGCGGCTTGCAAACGGGTTGGCCGGGCCGTCCGCCCTATATGAAGGAAGGGGCGCGGCGGTCTAGTCTCCCCGCATGGCGGTCCCCCTCCCCCTTTCCCGGCTTCCCCGGCGTCTCCGCGCGGTGCCCATCCCCGACCTGCTGATCGGCTGCGCGGTCATCGCGCTGGGCACGCTGGAGGCGTTCACCGTGGCGACCGAGTACGGCGCCGCCGAGACCCCCGAGCTGTGGTGGGTCGGCCAGGCCCTCGTCACGGGCCTGCTGATCTGGTTCCGTCGCGGGGCGCCCGTCGCGGTCTTCATCCTGATGATCCTCGCCCAGTACGTCTGGCACCGGCAGGGCTACGAGACGTGCCAGACCTGGCAGCTCGCCTCCCTGCTGATCGTCTTCCACACGGTCGGCGCCGAGCTGAGCCTCAAGCGGGGCCTCGCCTGGGCCGCGGCCGGGATCCTGGTCTTCGACTCCGGCGCGGTCGACCACCGCCGGCTCCCCTTCGACGAGGTCATCTTCCTGACGGTGGTCTTCGGCGCCGCCTACCTGACCGGCCTGGCCGTGCACGCCTACGCCGCGCGGGCCCGCCGCCTGGCCGAGCACGCCGACCGTGTGGAACGTGACAGGGAGCGCCGGGCCGCCGAGGCCGTCGCCGAGGAGCGGGCCCGCATCGCCCGCGAGCTGCACGACGTGGTGGCGCACAGCGTCAGCATGATGGTCATGCAGGCCGGGGTGCTGCGCCGTACCGGCTCCGGGGACGGCGAGGCGCTGCTCGGCATCGAGCGGATGGGCCGCGAGGCCGTCGAGGAGCTGCGCGTCATGCTCGGCGCGCTGCGCATGCCGCTGGACGAGGCCATCCCGCAGCCGGGCCTGGACATGCTCGCCGGCATGGTCGGCACGCTCGCCTCCTCGGGCCTGGACGTCGTCCTCGACGTGACGGGCGAGCCGGTACGGCTCGCGCCGGGCCTGGACCTCTCGGCCTACCGCATCGCGCAGGAGGCCCTCACCAACGCCGTCAAGCACGCCGGCGAGTCCGACATCCGGATCACGCTCTCCTACCTCCGCGACCGCCTGGAGATCGAGGTGGTCGACGGCGGCGGCACCGCCGCGCCGGAGCTGTCGGCCGGCCTGTCGACCGGCAACGGCCTGATCGGCATGCGGGAGCGCGCCGAGCTGTTCGGCGGCGACTTCGAGGCGGGCCCGCGCCCCGGGGGCGGGTTCCGGGTCCACGCGTCCCTGCCGGTCAGGCAGGAGGTGCTCGCCGGTGGACGGGCCGGATAGGCCGGGCGGGCCGGGCGGGCCGGCACGTGAACCGGCCCGCGGACCGGTTCACGTGCCGGACGGGAAGATCAGACGACCCCTGCGGGCCGCGGCGCGGCCGGATGAGGAGCGGAGATGAACACCGGACAGGGAACGGACACCGGCGTCGTCCGCATCGTGATCGCCGACGACCAGGCGATGGTGCGCACGGGACTGCGGCTCGTCGTGGAGAGCGAGCCGGGCATGGAGGTGGTGGGTGAGGCGTCCGACGGCGTGGAGGCCGTCGCGGTGGCCCGCCGTACCCGGCCGGACGTCGTGCTGATGGACATCTCCATGCCGCGGATGGACGGCCTCGCCGCGGCCGGGCAGATCCTCGGATGGCCCGACCCGCCGAAGGTCGTCATGCTCACCACCTTCGACACCGACGAGAACCTCTACGCGGCGCTGCGCGCGGGCACCAGCGGCTTCCTGCTCAAGGTGTCGCCGCCCGAGCAGCTCGTGGAGGCCGTCCGCGTCGTCGTCGGCGGGGACGCGCTGCTCGACCCGGCCGTCACCACCCGCGTCATCGCCTCCTTCGCCGGCCGCCACGAGCCCGCGCCGCCGCCGCGCCTCGCCGAGCTCACCCCCCGGGAGCTGGAGGTCCTGCGCCTGCTGGCCCGTGGCCTGACCAACGCCGAGATCGCCCGCGAGCTCTTCGTCGGAGAGGCCACGGTCAAGACCCACGTGGCCCGGGTGCTGATGAAGCTCCACCTGCGCGACCGGGCTCAGGCGGTGGTGTTCGCGTACGAGTCGGGGGTGGTACGGCCCGGCGCCGCCGTCGGGTAGTACGAGACCCACTCCTCACGGCTCATCCGGAGCATCTTCACGCCGAGCGAGCCGAGCGCGGCCACCGGGGCCGTCCACAGCACCACGGTGACGGGACCGTACTCGACGAGCATGGAGGAGACGTACCCGATACCCGCGACGAGCGGGACCCACCAGTGCGCGAACCCGGACCGCCAGACGCCGACCAGCAGGACCGGCAGGCCGAAGATCGCGAGGAAGATCCAGGGCATCTGGAAGCCGAAGACGAAGCCGGGGAGGTCCATCATCTCGTCCAGGATGCGCTGGGCCTCCTCGGGGGTGTAATGGCGGCCCAGCCACCACTCCACCGGGTCGCTGAGCAGCAGGCCCGAGAGGTTGACGAAGCCGAGGGCGACCAGCGGGCCCGCGACGTGCCCGAAGACCGCGGCGCGGCGGCGCATCACGTGCATCAGGGCGAGGGCGGCCAGGCCGAGCAGCAGGTACGCCCAGTGGTACAGCACCGACTGGACCTGGGCGAGCGCGGGGTCGTCGCCGTAGCTGACGGCCTCGCGGCTGTCACCCCAGGTGCCGGGGTCGATGACGACGGCGATCGCCTGAAGGAGGGGGGCGACGATCAGCAGCGTGCCGGAGGCGACGCGCCGGAACGTGGCGGAGTCCTTGAACATGGGTCTTCCTTGCGGTTCACGGGGCGTTCCGCGCCCTCGCGTCCGCGGGGCGGTTCCGCGCCCCTGATGCCTGTGCGGGGCTCGCGGCCCTTCCCGGGCCGCCTGCGGCGGTCCTTCATCCGGGACCGTCACGGGGTCCGGCCCCCCTTCGGGGCCGCCCGCGACGGCCTCTCCCCGGACCGTCCCGACGAAGGTAGGCCGCGGTCCCGCCCCAGGTCGTCCGCCTCCCGGCTGACCCGCCGTCCCCCGCCCGGGCTAACGCCCCCTCCCGTCCTCAGGAGGCGGGGCGTGGGGCGATGCCGTGCAGGAGGGTGGTGACGACGCCCTCGGCGAAGTCCGGCGGGGCCTCCGCCGGGATCGGGCCGGAGCCGAACAGCAGGCGGGGCAGGACCCACTCGTGGCAGGCGCCGACGATCAGCATCGCGGCGGCTTCGGCGGAGGCGTCCGGGGACAGGCGGCCGAGACCCTGCTCGGCGCGCAGGTAGGCCGCCAGGACCGCCTTCAGCCCGTGGCCGTCCCCCAGCGGGTTCGGCATGGCGTCGAACAGCCGCATGACCTCGGGCTGGGAGAACAGCCCCGCGAACGCGGGCAGGAACGCCGCGTGCAGGGCCAGGCCGTAGGCGACGCAGGCGCGGAGGTTGGCCTCGACGTCACCCTCGCCGGCCCTGACCGGCAGCCCGCCCAGTGCCCGCTCGACGTCGCGGACGTGCGCGTGCAGGGCGAGCGCGATCAGCTCCTCCTTGCCCGCGAAGTGGTTGTAGAGGACGCCGTCGGCGACCCGCGCCTCGCGGGCGATCTCCCGTACGGTGAGCCCGGCGGTGCCACGCCGGGAGATCAGGCGCCCGGCGGTGGCGACGAGGTGCTCGCGCAGGTTCGCCTCGCCCTCGCCGTCCCGCAGGACGGCCGCTTTTCTCGGTGACATCGCGCCTCATCGTAGTCCGGCCGCCCCAGCCTTGGCCGTACCCGCGAGGTCAGGGGCGGACGGCGGTGACCAGCCAGGCGGCGCCGCGCAGCCGTACGGCGCCGTCCCGCTCGAAGGGCCGCAGCGCCTCGGCGAGCGCCTCGCGGGCACGGCCGGCGGCGGCCGGATCGACCTGGCCGAGCAGGAAACGGACCGGGCCCCAGGCGCCGAGGAACGCCCCGGCGTCCTCGGCGTCGCGTCCCCAGTGCTGGGGGGCGTCCACGGCCGTCACATCCACCTTCCCGAACCCGGCGCCGGCCAGCACGTCCCGGACGTGATCCGGCTCGGCCAGCGACTCCGGCCCCGGCCCGCCGGGCTCGGTCGTGGCGGGCCGCCGGGGCAGGTGCCGGGCCATCGCCGCGAAGACCTCGCCCAGCTCGTTGTCCTCCATCCGGCGCAGGCAGAGGAACGCGAGCCGTCCGCCGGGGCGCAGCGCGCGGCCGATGTTGGCGAACGCGGCGACGGGGTCGGCGAAGAACATGATCCCGAACCGGCTGACGGCCACGTCGGACCCGGCGTCCGGGAAGGGGTGGACCTGGGCGTCGCCCCGCTCGAAGGTCACGTTGGCCAGGCCCTCCGCGGCGGAGCTCGCCCGCGCCCGCTTCAGCATCGGCGCCGACAGGTCCACCCCGGTGGCGTGGCCGAGCGGGGCCCGCCGCGCGGCCAGGCGCGTCACCTGGCCGTTGCCGCACCCGATGTCGAGGATCCGGTCGTCCTCGGAGACGGCCGCCGCGCCGAGCAGGTGGTCGTTGAACCCGCTGTTGACGGCGTCGTAGCGGTCCTGGTTGCCGGCCCAGTGCTCGCCCTCGTAGCCGTTCCACGCCTCGGCCTGGTGGGTGTTGACGACGGATCCCATCGGATCTCCTCTCCGGAGTCGCCCCAGGGCGGCTCCGCACGCTTTCCAATCTTTATGAACATGCGTTCATGAACGCTCGTTCATAATGAGGCGGCGAAACGGGCCCTGTCAACCGCGGATGCGGACGGGGCCGGTGCGATGGGAGCCCGAGGCGCGGGAGGGGGCGGACGGGCCGACGGCCGTCACCGAATGTCCGCTTCCGGTCACGGATACGAGTGGGAATCAGCTGGAAACGGAGTCGGGGAACCCCCGGTCGGGCAAGCTTGAAGAGACGGCGCGGTGCCGTCGGCCGGATGGGGGGACGTGTGCAGCTCGACGCCGTCGTGCTGGGCGCGGCCGCGTGTGTGTTCGCGGTCGTGTCGGGGGCGAACGACGGCGGCGCGCTGCTGGCGACCGGCCTCAAACTGCCCAGCGTGCGCCCGGCGACCGGCATCCTCGCCCTGACGGCGGCGCTCGTGCTCGTGCCGCTGGCCTCCCAGCGGGTGGCGCTGACGTTCGTGACCCGGCTGGGCGGGTTCGGCGGTCCCGGAGGCCGGCAGGCCATGACGATCGCCGTGTTCGCCGCACTGGTCGTCGTCGCGGTGCTCAGCGCCTCGGGCCGCCCGACCAGCCTCACGCTCGCCGTCGTCGGCGGCCTGACCGGCGCCGGTGTCGGCTGGGGGCTGCCCGTCTCCGGCGGGGCGGTCGCGCTGGTCCTGGCCGTGGCCCTGGCCGCGCCGTTCATCGGGGCGCTGGCCGCCTGGGTCGTGGCGCGGCTGCTGCTGGGCCTCACCACCCGGCGAGGCCTGCGCCGCTGGCACCTGGCCGGGTTCGCCCTGCAGTGCGTCGCCTACGCGGCCAACGACGGGCAGAAGATGCTCTCCGTCTTCATGATCGCGATGGGTGTCTCCCGGGCCCCGCTGCCCGTCACGTCCGTCGCGGCCGTCCTGTTCGCCGCCGGGACGCTGTACGGCCTGCCCCGGGCCGGCCGTGCGCTCAGCAGGGAGATCATCGTCTCCCGGCCGCTGCACGGCGTCGCGGCCGAGCTGGCCTCCGGCGTCACGGTGGTCGGCTGCGCCGCGGCGGGGATGCCGGTCAGCATGACGCAGGCCATCGCGGGCGCCCTGATCGGGGCCGGCGTGTCCCAGGGCGGCGGCCGGGTCCGCTGGCCCGCCGCGCTCAGGATCGTGGTCGCCTGGGTCCTGACCCTGCCCGCCGGCGTGCTGCTGGCCGGGACGGTGGCGCTCGCCGTACGGCTGGCGGAGAAGGGGGCGGGGGTGTGAGGCGGAGACTGCGGCGGATCCGCGACCTGCTGACGGGGCGGATGGACAGCATGCTCGCCGACGCGCTGATCGGCCAGCTGGAGGCCACCAAGAAGGGCGCCTGGCTGGCCCTGTCCATGATCGGGGGAGAGGTCGGCAGGACCGGCGCGCACGAGCGGATGCGCGCCATCGAGCACCTGGGCGACGAGGAGCGCCGCCGGCTCGTGGAGGAGCTGACCGACGCCCTCGTCACCCCCATCGACCGGGAGGACCTGTACCGGCTGTCGCGATCCATCGACGACGTGCTCGACTCGCTGCGCGACTTCGTCCGCGAGTCGCACCTGTACCGCGTGCCCGACCAGATCCGCTTCTCGCCGCTGCTCGACCAGGTGATCGTCGGCATCGAGGCGCTGGAGAACGCGGTGACCGGCCTGTCCGCCAGGCCGTCGGCGGTGATCGAGAGCGCCCTGGAGGCGAAGAAGGCCGGCGGCGCGATCCGCAGGATGTACCAGTACGAGATCTCGCGCATCTTCTCCGGGAAGCTGACCGCCGAGGCGATGAAGGAACGCGAGCTGGTCCGCCGCCTGGAGATCGTCGGCGTGGCCATCGGCGACGCCGCCGACGCCATCGCCGACGGCGCGATGAAACGCTGACCCGCCGCCCGGTCGCCCGGATGTGCGATGCCGGACGCTCCCACGGCTTCGTCCCGGCGCCTCTCGCCGTTCCCGCATTGACATATAAGTAAAAACCGATGAAAATGATCGTCGTGACGACGAGGGGAGGGCGCCCGCGCAAGGAGGCCGGGGAGCCGGCGGACCGGTTCGCCGCCCTGGCCGACCCCACCCGTCGTCATCTGCTCGAACGGCTCGCGGAGCGCGAGCACGCCGTGAACGAGCTGGTGGAGGGGCTGGAGCTGAGCCAGGCCGCGGTCTCCCAGCACCTGAAGGTGCTGCGGGAGGCGGGCCTGGTGACCGTCCGCGCGGAGGGCCGCCATCGGCGTTACGGGCTGGACCCGGCGGGCTTCGAGCCCCTGCGGGACTGGCTGGACGAGCTGGAGCGCTTCTGGCGTGCACGCCTGAGAACGCTGGGCGACTACCTGGACCGTCCCGGGGGAGCGATGAACGGTTCCGAAGGAGAGCGATGAAGGCCGACATCGACCTGTCCGAGGTGTACCCACATCCGATCCGGCACGTCTGGGAGGCGCTGACCTCGTCGCGGGCGCTCGCCGCGTGGCTGATGCCCAACGACTTCGTCCCCGAGGTCGGGCACCGGTTCACCTTCCGGACACGCCCGGCGCCCGGCTTCGACGGCACGGTCCGCTGCCGGGTGCTGGAGCTGAAGGCGCCCTGCCGGATGGTGTGGTCCTGGGAAGGCGGGCCGATCGAGACCACGCTCACCTTCACACTGACCGAGCTCGGCGACCGGTCCACGCGGCTCCGGTTGCATCAGGTCGGCTTCCACGGCCTGGGAGGGGCGCTCACCCGCCGCCTCCTCCGGAGCGGCTTCCGCGACATGCTCCGCGAGGGACTGCCCGCCTGGCTCGATCGTCCGGACGGCCCGCCGGAGTCGCCGCCGCGCGACGGGTCCGCCCCCTGGCCGCGGCGCCGTGCCGAGAGTGACTGACACGGTACGGCTCGACTCGCCGTGCGGGGGCCACGAACCGTCCGGGTCCGGAGCCCGGACCGGACGGGGGAGACGCGAAGGCGGCGGGAAGACGAACGGAACGCAGCTAAAGCAGAGAAGGGAACAGGGAAATGGCACTCACCGATCTCGATGTCGTCTCCGTCCCGGTCGCCGACCAGGGCCGGGCCAAGGACTTCTACACCGGCGTCCTCGGCTTCGCCGAGCTGGCGGACAACCCGTTCGGCGACGGAACGCGCTGGGTGATGCTGTGCCCGCCGGGCGCCACCACCAAGATCACCCTGACCACGTGGTTCCCGACCATGCCGCCCGGATCCCTCAAGGGTCTCGTGCTGACGTGCGACGGATTGGAGGCCACGATGGCCGACCTGGAGCGCCGCGGTCTCGCCTTCAACGAGACGGAGATCCAGCAGTCCCCGTGGGGGCGGTGGAAGACCTTCGACGACCCGGACGGCAACGGCTGGGTCCTCCAGGAGTCCGTCTCCTGACGGGAGCCGCCGACCCGCCTTCCCGGCTGCTCTTGCCGGGCCGGCGCCGGACGCCAGGCCGCACACATGATCTTTTCACGGTGGCGGGTGAACCGTCGGATGTACGAGGTACACCATCTGGTGCATGGCCGGGTGTCTCGTTTGATACGACGCGCCGCACCCCGCGGGTTCCGTAGTTTTCCGCCATGATTCCGATGAAGCCGATCATCCTGGGCGGAGCCGGCACGTGCGCCCTCGCCTTCGCCCTCTCCGATGTGGTCAACCGCGAGATGAGCCCGATCGGCGAGACGGTGAGCCGTTTCGTCAACACCCAGCACGGCTGGCTGGTCACCGTGGGCCTGTTCGGTTTCGCCGTCACCGCCGGCGCCCTCGCGGTGGGGGTGCCCGACCGCGCCGGGAAATGGCTGCTCGGCTCCTGGGCGGCCTGCCTGTCGGTGGCCGCGATCTTCCCCGCGGACCCGCCGGGCAACTGGGACCACCCGTCGATCTCGGAGACGGTGCACGGTCTGGCCGCCTGGACGGGACTGGCCGTGTTCACGGTGGCGGTGGTGATCCTGACCAGGCGATGGCGGAGGAACGCCGGGACGCCGCTGCCTCTACGCCCTGTCGCGGTGGCGGTGGTGACAGGGATGATCCTGTTTGTGATCACTCTCGTGGACGTCATGGCATTCCGTGTGCTGCCCCCGCTGATCGGCCTGACCGAGCGCTTCGTCGTTGCGGCCGACCTGGCCTGGATGTGCCTCGCCGCGGTGTGTCCGCACGCTCCACGACGGTCGCCGAGCCGATGAACACGCTGCTCGCCCTTCTCACCGCGATCGCCACCGTCGCCGGGTCCGCCCTGTTCGCCGGCTCGGTGACCTGGAGCGGCACGGTGCCGCTGGCGGTGGTATTGGCCGGACTGGTGCCGGTCGGCAAGCGGTGGCCGGTGCAGGCCCTGCTGGCCTCCGCGGTGGTCCTGATCGGTTGCCGGGGCGCCGGGCTGTTCGAGGGCGGCTGGATATGGCCGCTCACCGTCGCCTTCCACACGGCGGCCGACGCGGGCCGGACCCGCCTGGCCGCCGGGGTCGGGGTCTTCACGTTGGCGTACGGCCACGTCTGGGACTCGGTGGTCGCCTCGAAGGCGTTCACGGGGACCATCGCCTCGACCGGCACCGAGGCGCTCTGGCTCGCACTGGTCCTGGCCGTGGCGCGGGTCCGTCACCGTCAGCGGCAGTGGCGGGCCGAGCACGAGGCCCGACTCGAGGTGGAGGCCCGGCGCCGTCTCGCCGAGCAGCGACTGGACATCTCCCGGGAACTGCACGACATCGTCGCCCACACGCTGGCCGTCGTCGGCGTGCACATCAACGTCGCCGCCGACGCGCTGCACGATGACCCCGAGGAGGCGGCCGAGGCCCTGCGGACCGCGCAGGCCGTACGCGCCGAGGCCATGACGGACCTGCGCTCCCTCGTCGCCCTGCTCCGCAGGGACGACTCCTGTGGCGTGCCCGTGTCCGATCTCGCCTCCGTCGCCGCCCTGGTCGAGCAGGCCCGCGCGACCGGGCTGACCGTGAGCCTCACCGAGGACGGCGACCCGGGGAGCGTTCCCGCCGTCCCGGCCGTAACCGCCTATCGGGTGATCCAGGAGGCACTCACCAACGCCATCAAACACGCCGGATGCGCCCATGTCTCGGTACGGCTGACCTGCACGCCGGAACACGTCACCGTGCTCGTCGAGGACGACGGCCGGGTGGCCGGTCCGATCACCGAAGGCAACGGTCTCACCGGCATGCGGGAACGGATCACCGCTCTCGGCGGAACGCTGACGATCACCGGTTCGCGAGGGCTGGCCGTACACGCCCGCATTCCCGTCAGGGCAGGCTTGCAGTCATGACGATCAGTGTGCTGCTGGCCGATGACCAGGCTCTCGTCCGTGCCGGATTCCGCAGCCTGCTGCGCCGTACCAGAGGGGTCGTCGTGACGGGGGAGGCCGCCACCGGCGACGAGGCCGTGCGAACGGCGCGTGCGACGCGGCCCGACGTGGTCCTCATGGACATCCGGATGCCCGGCATGGACGGCATCGAGGCGACCCGCCGTATCCTCGCCGAACTGCCCGGCACCCGGATCGTCATCCTGACCACGTTCGACACCGACGACCACGTGTTCGCCGCGTTGCGCGCCGGAGCCAGCGGATTCCTCACCAAGGAGGTCCTGCCGGCCGACCTGCGACGCGCGATCGAGGTGGTCGCGGCGGGGGAGTCGCTGCTGTCGCCCGGGGTGACCCGGCGGGTCGTCGAACGGTTCACCGGGAACCCCGCCGCCGCCGACGACCACGCGCTGGAGGCGCTGACCGACCGCGAGCGCGAGGTGGTCCGGCTGGTGGCGCGAGGGCTGTCCAACGAGCAGATCGCCGACCGGCTGGTGATCAGCCCGCTCACGGCCAAGACCCACATCACCCGGTCGCTGGCCAAGCTGGGCGTGCGCGACCGGGTCCAGCTCGTCATCCTCGCGTACGAGAGCGGACTGGTCCGCCCAGGGCTGGAGTGACCGCCTTCCGGCGTGAGCGGGGTCGTCGGCCTGCCCCGTCCCGCGCGGTGACCTCCGGCCGCGTCCGGGACCGGGGATCTCCGCCGTGCACGAGACCGTCGTACTCCGAGTACAGGGTTTTCTGAATTCAGGTATTTGTGTACTGTCGGGTCATGCTGACCGTAGCCCCCGAGATCGAGGTGCTCGCCAGGTTCGGACGCGCCCTGGCCGACCCGATCCGCTGCCGCGTCCTCCTCGCCCTGCGTGAGGCCCCGGCGCACCCCGCCGAACTGGCCGACCTCCTCGGCGTCTCCCGCACCCGGCTGTCGAACCACCTGGCCTGCCTGCGCGACTGCGGCCTCGTCGTCGCGGTCCCCGTCGGCCGCCGCACCCGCTACGAGCTGGCCGACCCCCGATTCGGCCACGCCCTGGACGACCTGCGCGCCGCCGTGGTCGCGGTGGCCGCCGACGCCGACCGCACCTGCGCCGACGCCGCCGAGAAGGGCTGCTGCCGATGACCGCCGATCTCGGTCCCGGCCGTGGTCTCGGGCCTGGTCCCCGTACCGTTCCCGTTCCCGGGCTCGGGCTCGGGCTCGGCATCGGGCCGTCCCCGGCCCGCCGCGCCGCGCTGCGACGCCGCATCCGGCTCCTGGTCGCCGCCACCATCACCTACAACGTGATCGAGGCCGCCGTCGCCATCACCGCCGGCACCGTGGCCTCCTCCGCAGCCCTGATCGGCTTCGGTCTGGACTCGATCATCGAGGTCGCCTCCGCCGCCGCCGTCGCCTGGCAGTTCTCCGCCGCCGACCACGAGCGGCGGGAGAGGACCGCGCTGCGCGTCATCGCGGTCTCGTTCTTCGCGCTGGCCGCCTACGTCGCCTACGACGCCGCCCGCGCCCTGCTGGGCGTCGGCGGCCAGGCCGGGCACTCCACCCCCGGCCTGGTGCTGGCCGCCGTGTCGCTGCTGGTCATGCCGTTCCTGTCGGCCGCCCAGCGCCGCGCCGGCCGCGAGCTCGGCTCCGCCTCCGCCGTCGCCGACTCCAAGCAGACTCTGCTCTGCACCTACCTGTCCGCCGTACTGCTGGCCGGGCTCGCGCTCAACAGCCTGTTCGGCTGGTCCTGGGCCGACCCGATCGCTGCCCTGGTCATCGCCGCCGTCGCGGTCAAGGAGGGCCGCGAGACCTGGCGCGGGGAGACCTGCTGCGTACCCGTCGCCGCCACCGGCGGGCCGGAACCGGCGGGACGGGCGGAACGGCACTGCGCGGACGGCTGCTGCGCGCCGGGCACACCGGGTGAAAAGCCCCAAGCGGCCCAAGCATCTCAGACGCCTCAGGCGCCTCAGACACCTCGGACGCCTCAGACGAAGGAGACCCTCTCGTGATCGGCCGTCCGATGCCCGCCCGGGTCCGCGCCGCCTACCGCGCCGAGATGCGCGCCGCCCGCGACGCCGCCGACCCCGGTCTGCGCTGGCGGCATCTGGAACGTGCGCACATCCTCTCCCAGCCCTGGCCCTGGCCGCACACCCGCAACCACGTCGCCATGTTCGCCCTGGCCGTCGTCCAGCGCGACCGGCGCGAAGCCCTCGGCCAGGTGATCCGCGTCATCGTGGCCGCCCCCGGCTCCGCGCTGGGCCGCTATCCGGAGGGCAACACCGGCCGGGCCGGCGTCGGCCTGACGCGGCCCATGCCCGTGCCCGCCGACCTGGCCGAGCTGCTTCAGGCCTGGTGAAGGCGGCCCGGTGGTGACCGGTCCGGGCCGGCCCGCAGGACGTCGTCCGGGTTTCTCGCCGATGCCGCGCATCCGGGGCCGCCGGGTGGGCTAGCCGTCCAGCGGGAGGCGGTAGACGGACACGTGGGACGGTGAGCCGGCGGCGAACTCCGTCCCAGACCAGTCGGCGTGCCTGCTCTCCGACTCGAATCCGGCCAGCTGAGCCATGAGGTCGAGCTCGACCGGCCAGATGTATCGGTGCGGGCTGCGGGACAACCGGGCCTGTCTGCTCTCGTCGAATCGGAAGTGGTGGGATATGACGTGCTGGCGCAGAACGTCGTAGGTGTCCAGGCCGATGTAGCCGGGTCGGTGGTTCCAGACCACGGCCTGCCGTCCCGGGGGGAGGCTGCGTAGCTCCGACACCCACAGCTCGATCACGAACCGGCCTCCGGGGGCGAGGTGACGGGCGGCGTTGCGGAAGCACTGGACCTGCTCGGCCTGGGTGAGCAGGTCGGAGATCGTGTTGTAGACGAGATGGACGAGCGTGTACTCCCCCGGCGCGACGGTGGTCGCCATGTCACCGACGATCACCGGGATCGTCGTCTCGTTCGCCTTCGCCCGCAACCGGTCGACCATCGGAGCCGACAGTTCGATGCCGGTGACGGACACCCCGTTCGGCGAGCGGTACGGCCACGCGACCGGTTCCGACGGCGAACTCCGGCGCCCGTTCGCTCTCCGCGAGTCCGGCAAGGCGGTCCACGGCCGGTCCCAGGACCTCGGGAGCGAACATGCCGGTACCCGGCGGGTCATGGCGTTGAGCGGTCTCGGCGTCCCAAAGCTCGTCCTGCCACATGACGGCAACGGTGGCAGCGGACGCACGGCTTGTCCAAAGGGTTTCGGCGCCCGCGTCGGCGGCTGAGGAAACGGATGGAACCCGAGGCCCCGCTTTCGCCAGGATGAGGAGATGAGCGTTCCCGCCGCCGGTGTCCGCCTGCCCTGGCAGGCCGTACCGGCGAAGATCCGTCAAGCCGTCGAGGACCACCTGGGCGCCCCGGTCGCCGAGGCCGTGACGCAGACCGGAGGGTTCTCACCCGGCGCCGCCGTACGGCTGAGGCTGGCCGACGGGCGGCGCGCGTTCGCCAAGGCCGTCGGCCCGGAGCCGAACCCGCACAGCGCGGACATCCACCGGCAGGAGGTCCGCGTCGCCGCGGCGCTCCCCGCCGCCGCGCCCGCGCCCAGGCTGCTGGCCTCCTTCGACTCCGGCGGCTGGGTGGCGCTGCTGTTCGAGGACGTGGACGGCCACCCACCCGCCGAGCCGTGGCACGCCGCCGAACTGGAGCGGGTGCTGGACGCCCTGGACCGGCTGGCCGCCGTGCTGACACCCTCGCCCGTCGCGGCGCCGACCCCCGAGGAACGGTTCGGCGAGCAGTTCCAGGGATGGCGGCGACTGGTCGCGGCCCGCGACGAGGGCGCCGGCGACCCGGCCGGGCTCGACCCGTGGGCCGCGCGCCACCTGGACGCGCTGGCGGACCTGGAGGCGGGCTGGACGGCCGCCGCGGCCGGGGACTCCCTGGTCCACGGCGACATCCGGGCCGACAACCTGCTGCTCACCCCGCACGAGGTGATGGTCGTCGACTGGCCCTGGGCGTTCGTCGGGGCGCCGTGGCTCGACGTGCTGATGATGCTGCCCAGCGTCCGGATGCAGGGCGGCCCGCCGTGCGAGGAGGTCTTCGCCGCCCGCCCGGTCGCCCGGGACGCCGACCCGGAGGCGGTGACGGCGGTGCTGGCCGCGACCGCCGGTTTCTTCGTCGACTACTCCCTGCGGCCCGCCCCGCCGGGCCTGCCCACCCTGCGCGCCTTCCAGGCGGCCCAGGGCCGGGCCGCCCTGGAATGGCTCCGCACCCGCCTGCCGCATCTCCATCCGTAACCGGGGGCCGGGCGGCGGACCCGGTCATAGAGGCTTCGGCGGTGTGGCGTGGTCAAGGGCCGGGGCCGGCGGGACGGATGAGGCCGCTCTCGTAGGCGAAGACCACCACCTGGGCGCGGTCACGCAACCCGAGCTTGACCAGCACGCGGCTCAGATGCGTCTTGACCGTCGCCTCGGCCAGGTGCAACGCCGCGGCGACCTCGGCGTTGGACAGCCCGTGCGCCACCTGCACCAGCACCTCGTGTTCCCGCGTGGTCAGCCGCGCCAGCCGTTCGTCCCGCTCGGCGGGCCCCGGCGTCATCCGCGGCGCGAACCTCTCCAGCACGCGGCGGGTGACGCGTGGCGACAGCGCCGCCTCTCCCGCCGCGACGTCGCGGATCGCGCTCAGCAGCTCCTGCGGCCGGGTGTTCTTCGGCAGGAACCCGGCCGCTCCGGCCCGCAGCCCGGCGAAGGCGTACTCGTCCAGATCGAAGGTGGTCAGGATGAGCACGCGCGAGCGCGGGCTGTCGCGCACGATCCTGCGGGTCGCCTCGATGCCGTCCAGGCCGGGCATGCGCACGTCCATCAGCACCACATCCGGGCACAGACGCCGCGCCAGCCGGGCCGCCTCCTCACCGTCAGCCGCCTCCCCGGCCACCTCCATGTCCGGTTCGGCGTCGAAGACCATGCGGAAGGCCATCCGCAGCAGCGCCTCGTCGTCGGCGATCAGCAGCCGGATCATCGCGGCGCCCCCAGGTCCAGTACGGCCAGCACCCGCCATCCGCCGCCCGGCACCGGTCCGGCGTCCAGGGTCCCGCCGTAGGCGGCCACCCGTTCCCGCATGCCCGCGATCCCGCGCCCGTCGCCCCGGAGCCCGGAGCGGGACGCGGACACCCGGGCCCCGGCGTCGGGGGATCCGGGGGCGGCGGGCACGGCCGGGTCACGGACATCGGTGACCTCCACCTCGGCGCGGCGTGGCGACACCGCGACCCGCACGTCGGCGCGGGCGCCGGGTGCGTGCCGCAGCGTGTTCGTCAGCGCCTCTTGGACCAGCCGATAGATCGTCAGCTGGGCGGCGGCGGGAACCGGCCCGGTGTCACCGGCCACCCGGACACACGTCGCCAGCCCGGCCGCGCGCATCCGCTCGGCCAGCGGGCCGATCTCGGCGATTCCGGGCGCGGGCCGAAGCGTCTCCCCGGGGCGGTCCTCGTCCGAGGCGGCGCGGCCGTCGCCCAGGGAACGGCGCATGTCCTGCAGGGCCTGGCGTCCCGTCGCGGCGACCTGCTCCATCGCCGCCGCGGCCCGGTCCGGCGCGCTGTGCCGGACGTGGGCGGCGCTGTCGGCCAGCGCCACCATGACCGACAGGTTGTGGGTGACGATGTCGTGCATGTCGCGGGTCATCCGCGCGCGTTCCCCGGCGACGGCCAGCCGCGCTCGCTGCTCGCGGTCGCGTTCCAGGGAGGTCACGTAGGCCCGCCGTACCCGCGTCCACCGGCCGGTCATGAGGGCGGCGGCGGCCATCGCGCTCAGCGCGGCCGCCGTGAGGGGGAACAGGCCGGGCGGCGCCCAACGGGCGGCGGCCAGCAGCACCCCGGCCTGCAGCGCGAGCGCCGCCGTCAGGGCGTGGCGCCAAGGGCGGCGCGCGGCGACCGTGTACAGGGCCACCAGGAGGGCGGCGTCGGCGGGAAGCTGCACGTCCAGCGCCCACTGGACGGCGGCGGCGAGGCCGATCGCACCCAGGACCGTCATCGGAGCGCGCCGCCTCCAGGCCAGCGGCGCCACCAGCGCCGTCTGCAGCGCGAGCAGCCACGGGGGACCCTCCGGCACCCGGCCGGGTCCGAGCGTGGCCAGGAGCAACGCGGCGGCGAGCAGCGCGTCGGCGGGCACGGCCGGCCATCGGCTCAGCGCGGTGAGGCGGGCCGCCGGATGACCGGCTGGTCTCATGCACCTCACCCTAGGTTTCCCCGGGCCGGTTTCCGATCCTCCCCGGGGATGACCGTCATCCGAAAGTCGCATGGGCGCGTGCGACCTCCGCCGCTGGCCCGCGGGCGTGCCCGGCTGCCAGCCTCGTCGGGACATCCCTTCCCGTTCGAGGAGTTTTCGCATGGCCTTCATCACGAAAAATACGGATCTGGCCAGAGGCGTCAGGGGCGTCAGAGGCACCGGGCCGTCCGCGGTTTCCAGGGGCCAGGCGTCCGCCGTCCCGAAAGCCGCGGGCAGGGTCGCGGGGCTGGCCGTACTGGTGCTGGCGGCCTCCACGCCCGCGGCCGCCGCCGCCGGAAGCCCGGTCGGGGTGAGCCTGCCCGCGCCCGGCGGCCCCTATCCGGTCGGGACCGTGGCCATGCGGCTGGTCGACCGCTCGCGGCCCGACCCGCTGGTTGCGGCCAAGCCGTACCGGGAACTGATGATCAGCCTGTGGTACCCCGCGACGGGCGGCGGACCGCTCGCGCCGCACATGGCGCCGCTGGCCGCCGCCGACTGGGACCGGCATTCGGCGCCGCCTCTGGGCATCGCCGAGGGCGGCGTCGCCTGGGCCGCCACCCGCACACATGCCCGCGTGGGCGCGCCGGTCGAGCCGCGTGCGGGCAGGCTGCCGGTGGTGCTGTTCGGTTCGGGAGACGGCGGGCCGCGCACGCTGGGCACCACCCTGGTCGAGGACCTGGCCTCGCGCGGCTACCTGGTCGTCACCGTCGACCACACCTATGAAGCCGACCAGGTGGAGTTCCCCGGCCGGCGTCTGGTGCGCGCCCTGCCGCTGCCCGCGAAGCTGACACCGAAGGTCATCGCCAGGCTGCTCGCCCGGCACGCGGCGGCGCGCCTGGCGGACATGCGCTACGTCCTGGACCGGATCACCGCCCTGGCCCACGGCCGCCCGATCGGCGGCAGACCGCCCGCGGGGATGCTCGGCGCGCCCGACACCTCTCGGGTGGGGGTGCTGGGACAGTCGCTGGGCGGGTCGGTCGCCGCGCAGCTGACACGGGTGGACACCCGCGTGGACGCGGGCGTCAACCTCGACGGCGCCTATGTCGGCCCGGTGGCCACCCGCGGCGTGAACAGGCCGTTCCTGCAGCTGGCGGCCGAGACCCACACGCGTGACGGCGAGCCGGGCTGGAAGTCGTTCTGGCGGGCCTCGACCGGATGGAAGCGGGAACTGCGCTTCAAAGGCGCGGTCCACGGCTCGTTCACCGACCTCCAGCCGCTGCTGCCGCAGATCGCGGCCAAGCTCCCCGGGGTGCCGCTCGCGGACTACGTGGGCACCATCGATCCCGGCCGTTCGGTGGCGGCCCAGCGGGCCTACGTCGGGGCCTTCTTCGACCTGCACCTGCGGGGCAGGCCGACCCACCTGTTCGATGGCCCCGGCACCCGCTTCCCCGAGGTCTCCCTCATCCCCTGACCTCGTCCGCGACCTCGTCCGCGCGGTCCGCCGCATCGGCAGGAGGCCCACACCGGCCTGTCGTCGCCGTGCCGGGGTCGGCGAAACGGACGTCCGACGGAGCCGATGGCTGGATACTGATCTTCCAGCATCGGGACAGCCAGGGAGGAACCGGATGGAGACCGAGGGCCGCACAGCGGAGATCATGGTCGCGGAGGCCCGCAAGGCGTTCTGGGTGATGGTCGGCTTCCTGGCCCTCATCTGGGCGCTGCAGGTCGCCAACTGGCTGTCGGGCTACGAGCTGAGCTACGAGCACGGCATCCAGGCGTGGCACCCGGAGAGCCTGCCCGACATCCTCTCGGCCCCGTTCCTGCACTTCAGTTGGGACCACATCGAGGGCAACTCCGGGCCGCTGTTCGTCTTCGGGTTCCTGGCGGCCTACCGGGGTGTCCGGAGGTTCCTCGGGGTCACGGGGTTCATCGTCCTGGTCAGCGGCCTCGGCGCCTGGTTCACCTCCAGCCCGCAGAGTGTCGGCGCGGGCGCGAGCGGCGTCGTCTTCGGCTACTTCGGCTATGTCCTCGTGCGCGGCGCGTTCGACCGGCACCTGATCGACATCGTGGTCGGCGTGGTCATGGCCCTGTGCTTCGCCTACCAGTTCGCCGGGCTGCTGCCCGAGGAGGGCGTCGGCTGGCAGGCCCACGTGTTCGGCTTCCTCGCCGGGCTGGCCGGCGGCTGGCTGTTCCGCGACCGCCGCTCCCGCCCCCGCCCGGTCCCGACCACCCCGCAGCGGGAGCCGAGGTCCGCGCTGCTGAAGGAACTGGACGACCTCGGCCTCTGACGGCCGTACGGCGCTTTCTGCTCCGCTCAGGAGCCGGAGCGATTCCCCGGCTTTTCTCCGTCGGCCGGGAACGGGTCGAAGAAGCCTTTCTTGGCGCGGCGGAGGAAATCCGCCCAGGCGTCGAATCCGAAAAGGACGCCGCATTGTCCCGGGACGGTTATCCGTACCCCGTCGCGGTCCATTATGACGATCACCCGCACGCCCGCGCCTCCCGCTCGTCCGGGGCCGGGCGGGCGTCGCCGTCCGACGTCGGGCGGGCCTCCCCGCGCGGACCTGGACCGGCGTCCTCGTCCCGGGCCGGGCGGGCGTCGAGGGCGCACCAGACCGTACGGCCCCGCGTCCCGTGGCCGCGAACTCCCCAGTGGCCCCGGGACAGCTCCGCGACGATGGCCAGGCCGCGCCCGCGCTCCTGGTCGTCCGGTACGGCGCGCGGCACGCGCGGGTCCCACGGGACGCCGCCCGGGTCGGTCACCTCGACGCGCAGCAGATCGCCCGCGCGGGCGAGGACGAGCAGAACCAGGTCGTACGGCCCGGCCGGGCGGGCGTGCACGACCGCGTTCGTGACGAGTTCCGAGGCCGCCAGCCGTACGTTCTCATAAGCCGGGTGGTCCGCGCCGATCCATTCCGCTATTCGGGCGCGAGCGTGGGCGGCGGACGACGGATCGGTTTTCAGATACGCCTCCCCGAGGACCTTCGTGCATTCTTGCGCGGGTCCGCCCGTGGAATCGGTCGCGCGATTCATTCTCACCTGCTCCGCCTCCGCCGACGATTTTTCTATTGCGCCTTCGCAGCATGGCATCGGCCGGATACATTGGGTATGCGAACGGCTGCGGTCCGTTCCACGCATCCCGCGAAACCTCAGGCGAAACGAGGTGATCCACCCGTGCCCGGCCCCAAGGATCTCGACCCCACGAAGTCACCGGTGGCCTTCTTCGGCTACGAGCTGCGGAGATACCGGCAGGAGGCCGGTCTGACCCAGGACAACCTGGCCAGGCGGGCCGGGTTCGCGCTGACCACGGTCTCCATGGCCGAGACCGGCTGCCGCCCGCCGACCGAGGAGTTCGCCCGCCGCTGCGACCAGGCGCTGGGCGTGGGTGGCGCGCTGATCCGAATCAAAGAGATGATCGACAACGTCTCGGCCCAGCTCCCGGCGTGGTTCCGGCCGTGGGCCGAGATCGAGCAGGCCGCCGAGAGTCTGCGCACCTGGCAGCCGCTCCTCGTCCCCGGGCTGCTGCAGACGGCCGAGTACGCGAGGGTCCTCTTCGTCAACGAGCCGGGAGCCACGGCGGAGAAGGTGGAGAAGGACGTGGCCGCCCGGCTGGACCGGCAGCGCATCCTGGAGCGGGACGACCCGCCCATGCTCTGGGTCGTCCTCGACGAGGGCGTGCTCACCCGGCCGGTCGCCGATGACGCGGTCATGGCGGCGCAACTGGACCGCCTGCTGGAGGCCGCCGCCCTGCCGCACGTCACCATCCAGGTGGTGCCGTTCGACGCGGGCGCCACCGTCGGCCTGCTGGGAGCCTTCGCCATTGCACAGGTGCGGGGGCTGACAAATACTGTCTACATGGAGTCGGCCGGTCAGGCGCAGGTCACCGACCGGCCCGTCGACGTCGCCGACATCACCGTCAAATACGAGGCGATCCGTTCCGAGGCGCTTCCCCAGCGGGCGTCACTGGAGCTGATCAGGGAGACGAGGGACCGATGGACCGCGAGCTGATCGAGGCCGTGTGGGTGAAGTCGCCGTTCTCCGGCGGTAACGGCGGCGACTGCGTGGAGGTCGCGAAGCTGTCCGGTGGCCGGGTGGGTGTGCGGGACAGTAAGGATCCGTCGGGTCCGGCGTTGGTGTTCACGCCGGGGGAGTGGGCGGCCTTCACCCGCTGGGTCCGCACCGACGACACCGTCTGATCTGGGCCAGGGCGAAGCTCAGACGTCCAACTCCCGAAGCCGTCATACCTGTGGGACCACCTGGACGCTAAGGCATGAACCAAGCGAGGCCGTACCGGTGTCATGCCCCAACAGCTCCTGCTGATCTTGTAGTTGAGTACGCGAACTTTCCCTCGGGGCGGTGGACGCGTCCGTGATCGCGGTCGCGGAGAGACTTCGTGTTCAGGAAATCGCCACTATAGATCATCGACACTTCGGGGCCGTGAAGAACTCACAGGGCGGCCACTTCACGTTGCTGCCGTAGCCGTCGGCCTCCGTCCTGCGGGCTGCCGGAAGCCGACCACCCGTAAGGCACGGACTCCGAGCCCCATTCGTAGCGATCTGCGAAGATGATCACATGGATGAGTTGATCCCCGTGCTGCGGGTCGAGGACGCCGCGGTGGCGGTCGGGTGGTACGAGCGGCTGGGATTCACCAAGCAGTGGGAGCACCGATTCGAGCCGGACCTTCCCGCTTTCGTCGAGATCGCCCGGGACGGGATGCGGATCTTCCTGTCCGAGCACGGGGGTGACGCGCGTCCCGGCACACTGCTGTACCTTCGGGTGGCCGACGTCGACGCCGTGGCCGCCGAGTTCGGCGTCACGGCGCGGGACCTGCCCTGGGGCCGCGAGGCCGAGATCCGCGATCCCGACGGCAACCGCATCCGGGTCGGCGTCTCGACGGCCTGACGGGGGACGGGCTGGCGTCTTGACGGCCTGACGGAGGAGACGGGTTGCCATTTCAGCGGCCTGACGGGGGCGGGCCGGCATCCCGAGGACCTGACGGAGGAGCGGAAAGTGAACGAGCCGGTGCCCGCCGAGCTGCTGGAGATCGCCGACGCCCTGCTGCCGGGCGCTCCGCTCGACACGGCCCGCCTCTTCGGCGGCGGGATCCACGACGTCGTCCTGCTTCCCGGGGTCGCGGCCGTGCGGGTCACCAAACGCCCGTCGGGGGCCGCCGCGCTGCCGCGCCGTACCGAGATCCTGCGGGTGGTCGCCGCGGCCGGTCTGCCGTTCGCGGTGCCGGAGCCGTTGACGCCGGTGACGATGTTCGGGGAGCGCGCGGCCGTCGCCGTCTCGTGGCTGGACGGCGCCGCGATGCCCGACGACGTGGGCGACCCGGAGGGGATCGGCGAGCTGCTGCGGGCGTTGCGGGAGCTTCCCGTCACCACGGAGCTGAAGGCGGTGCTGGGCGAGCCGCGCACTTTCACCGGCGGCCACCACTGGTCGGAGATCCTCGCCGAGGAGGTGCTCCCGCGCCTGCCCGCCAGGTGGCGGGAGGAGGGCCGGCGGCGTCTCGACGACGCGATGGCCCTGGAGGAGGTCCCCGACGCCCTCGTCCACGGCGATCTCGGCGGCGGCAACGTCCACTGGGGTGAGGACGGCAAGCTGGTCGGCGTCCTGGACTGGGACCGCGCCCACCTGTTCGACCCGGCGGTCGACGCCGCCTTCATGGGATGGGTGCACGGCTGGGACAACGTCCGTGCCGCCGTGGACGGCGGCACCTACCGCCGCGCCCGGGTCTGGGACCGTACGTTCGGTGTCACCCACCTCGTCGCGGCCCTCGACGGCGCGCCCCTGGGGAACGCCGAGAGCTATGTAGAGCACATCGTCGCCTGGCTGGAGCAGTACGGCTGAGCGCCGGCCGTACGGATTACCGGAAGATTTCCGGTGCGATCCTGTCCGGAAGCGGGGGGCCGGTCCGTCATCGTGATGAGCCCCGGTACCGGGGAGCGACAGGAGACACCGAGGAGCCGTGAAGATGAAGTACATGATGTTCGTGTGCAGCGACGCCGAGCCCGACACCGACACCGTCGACATGCCCGACATCGAGAAGTGGGTCGCCGAGAACGACTCCCGGGGCCGCCGCCTGGACGGCAGCGTGCTGGGGTCGACGTCCGCGGCCACCACGGTCCGGGTCCGCAACGGCCGGTTGCTGGTATCCGACGGGCCGTTCGCGGAGACCAAGGAGGTGATCGTGGGCTACGACCTGCTGGAGTGCGCGGACCTGGACGAGGCGATCGAGGTGGCCCGCGCCCACCCGATGGCCCGCAACGGGCGGCTGGAGCTGCGCCCGCTGATCGACCTGGCCGACTGACGGCGTGACCGATGAGACGCCCGCGGCCGCGGCGGCCATGACGCCTGAGGCCGCGACGACGTCCACGACGCCCGGAACCGAGGCGTCCGCGGCCGCGGCGTCCACGGTGCCCGAAGCTGCGGCGTCCACGGTGTCCGGAGTCACGGCGTCCGCGGACGCCGTGGCCGGTGCCGTCGCGGCCGCGGGCGTCGACGCCCGCCCGCGGATCGTCGCCGCGCTGATCCGCGTCACCTCCGACTGGACGCTGGCCGAGGACTGCGCCCAGGAGGCGTTGGCGCTCGCCCTGTGGCGGTGGCCGCGGGAGGGCGTGCCGGGCAATCCGGGCGGCTGGCTGATGACGGTGGCCCGCAACCGCGCGATCGACGTGCTGCGCCGCGCGTCGGTCGAGCGCCGCAAGCTGGCCGAGGTGGCGGCGCTCGCCCTCACCGACCCGGTCTCGTCCCCGGAAGAGCCCGGGGACGAGGTCGTGGACGATCGGCTGCGGCTGATCTTCACCTGCTGCCATCCCGCGCTCTCCCTGGAGGCGCGGGTGGCGCTGACGCTGCGGACGGTCTGCGGGGTGCCGACCGCCGACATCGCGCGGGTCTTCCTGGTCGGCGAGTCGGCCATGACCCGCCGCCTGACCCGGGCCAAGACGAGGATCGCCGATGCCGGGATCCCGTACCGGGTGCCGACCGGCCCGGCGCTCGCCGAGCGGCTCCCCGGCGTCCTGGCCGTGCTGTACCTGCTGTTCACCCATGGCTACAACGCGGACGGCCGGCCCGCGTTCGCCGACGAGGCGATCCGCCTGGCCCGGCTGCTGAGGGAGCTCATGCCCGGTGAGGGCGAGGTGACCGCGCTGCTGGCGCTGTTCCTGTTCCAGCACTCCCGGCGCGACGCCCGCCGCGACGACCACGGCGATCTCCTGGCCCTGGACCGACAGGACCGGCGCCGCTGGGACCGCGACGCGATCACCGAGGGCCTGCGCCTCCTCACGGAGACGCCGCAGGACGACCTGTACGCGCCGCGGGACCGCCCGCACGCGCCGCGGGACGGCTCGCACGCGCCGCGGGACGGCCGGCACGCGCCGAGGGATGATCCGTATGCGCCGCAGGACGGTCCGTACGCGCTGCAGGCGCGGATCGCCGCCTGTCACGCCACCGCCGTCTCCGCCGGCGCCACCGACTGGCCGGCCATCGCCGCGTGCTATGACCGGCTGGCCGGGATCCAGCCCTCACCGGTGGTCGAGCTGAACCGCGCGGTGGCGCACGGCTACGCGCACGGGCCGGGGGCCGGGCTGGCCCTGCTCGCCCGGATCCGCGCCGGAGGCGCCCTGGAAGGCCATCCTCTCGCCGTCGCCGCGGAAGCCGACCTCACCGCCCGCCGGGGAGATCCCGGAGACGGTGACCGGGCCGCCGTCCTGTTCCGGCGGGCCGCCGCCGCGGCCCACTCCGAACCCGAACGCCGGGCGCTGCTCGACCGCGCCGACGAGGCGGCGCGTCGTCGTCCGGCGGATCGGCCGGCGGGAGGACCCACGGGAGAAGATCCACAGAACAGGATCTAGGCGGGCCGGGGCACGGAGGCCCATCCGGGGAGGGTGAACCACCGGGGTACGGCGCGGCGCAGCGCCTCGGGCCCCCGTACCTCGACCGCGTGGGCGCGCAGCGCGTCCGGCCAGCTCAGCTCGCCGCGCCAGATCCCGACCATGCTGCGCACGTCGGCGGTGACCGTGACGGCCACGGCGTGGCCGGGGTCCGTGTCGCAGACGTCGACCTCGTCGCGCGTGATCACGAGCCACCAGTCGCGGCCGCCGGGCGGCGCGTCCGGGAACCGGAACTCGACGACCGTCCGCCCGTCCGGGACGGCGGACAGGTCGACGTTGCGGTGCATGTCCCACAGCAGCAGCTTCGGGTCCAGGTCGTCGTCGCCCAGCTCCCCGATCCAGCGGACGCCCCAGGCGGCGAGCGCCTCGATCATCGGCCGCAGCTCGTGCCCGGCCCGGGTCAGGACGTACCGCACCTCGTTGTCCCTGACGTGCCTCTCCACGATGCCGGCCCGGGTGAGCCGGTGCAGCCGCCGGGACAGCAACGTGGGGGACATGCGCGGCAGGCCGCGGCGCAGATCGTTGAAACGCTCGGTGCCGCACACCAGTTCCCGGACGACGAGCAGCGTCCAGCGTTCGTCGAGCAGTTCGGCGGCCTTGGCGACCGGGCAGAACTGGTGGTACGAGGAGCCCATGCCCGCAGTCTGGATCCCGCCCGTCATGAACGCCAGGGGGGAGGCGTGCCGGGTCCCGGCGGACGCCGGTACAGATCGTGTACTGGATGGCGCCCCCGTGGCTCCTTACCGTCGGTTCCAGTCCATCGCGGATCACGACGAGGGAGAGACGCCATGACCGCACAGAGCGATCCGCCGCAGGCCGACCGCGACCTGAAGGCCCGGCACCGCGCCATGTGGGCGCTGGGCGACTATCCCGCGGTCGCCGCCGAGGTCATCCCCGGGCTGGGTGAGATCCTGGTCGAGGCGTGCGGCGTGGGACCGGGGCACCGGGTGCTGGACGTGGCCGCCGGGTCCGGGAACGCGGCCATCCCCGCGGCACTGGCCGGGGCGGACGTGGTGGCCGGCGACCTCACCCCGGAACTGCTGGAGGCCGGACGGGCCGTGGCGGAGCGGCGCGGCGCGGTGCTCGAGTGGCGGCAGGCCGACGCGGAGGCACTGCCGTACGCCGACGGCGAGTTCGACACGGTCATGTCCTGCGTCGGGGTCATGTTCGCTCCCCACCATCAGGCCGCCGCGAACGAGCTGGTCCGGGTCTGCCGTCCGGGCGGAGTGATCGGCCTGATCAACTGGACGCCGGAGGGGTTCGTCGGCCAGATGTTCGCGGCGATGAGGCCGTACGCGCCGCCGCCTCCGCCCGGCGCGCAACCCCCGCCGCTGTGGGGCAGCGAGGACCACGTCCGGGCGCTGCTCGGGGACGCGGTCACCGATGTCGCCGCGCGCCGGCGGACGGTCACGATCGACCGGTTCGCCCACCCAGCCGCCTTCCTCGACTACTTCAAGGCCAACTACGGACCGACCGTCGCCGCCTACCGGGGGGTGGCCGGGGATCCCGGCCGGGCCGCAGCCCTGGACCGGGCTCTCACCGAGCTGGCCCGAGCCCATATGCGGGAGGGGGCGACGATGGAGTGGGAGTACCTCCTCCTCACGGCGCGCAGGCGAGGCTGACGGCGAGACCGCCCACCCGGAGTGCCTGTGCGGGCGCCCCTCCCACCGCTCGCCGTAAGGGATGTGCCAAAATTCGGGCATAGTGTGTATATTTTCCGTAATTGGGTCTCATCTGAGGGAGGATTTATCGTGCGAGCGTTCCCGCGGGTGCTCTTCGACGAAGCACACAGCGAGTCATGGACGATCCGCCGGGAGGTCGCCGAGACGATGAATCCAGGCCATCCCGACGACAACAGCTACGCCCGTGCCGCCGACGTCCTGCGCCGCCTCGGCCACACCGTGGCCGCGCACACCGAGGGGCCGGTCACCCCGGCCCTGCTGGCGGGACAGGACGTCTTCGTGATCGCCCACCCGTCGGCCGGCCGCTGGGAGCGCACCACCGGCCTGGGCAGCCCGGTCTTCCCCGTGGAGGAGCTCGACGCGATCGAGGAGCACGTCCGGGGCGGCGGCGGCCTGGTCGTGCTCGCCGAGTGCGAGCAGGAGAAGTACGGCAGCAACCTCACCGACCTGCTCGCCCGTTTCGGCGTCGGCGTCGAGCACCTCACCGTCCAGGACCCGCGCAACGCCCACAACGGCGTGGCCGCCTGGGTCCTCGGCACGCCCGCCGCGGCCGAGGGCGAGGACCCGCTGGCCGGCGCCCGCCGCGCCTGCTTCTACCGTGCCGGGGTCCTCACCGCCCCCGGGGACGCGACCGTGCTGTTCTCCACCTCGCCCGCCGCCGACCCCGCCGGCCGCCCGCTGGCCGTGGCCGTACGGCACGGCGAGGGCCGCGTCGTCGTGCTCGCCGACTCCGACCTGTTCGGCGACGACTCGATCGGCGACTACGACCACGCCGCGCTGTGGGGCAACCTCGTCACCTGGGCCGCGCGGATCCCCGCCGCCAGGGCCGCCGCCACCGGCGAGACGGAGGCGCGGGCCGCCTTCCGCGAGCTGAAGGAGGCCGTCGAGGCGCTGAAGCCGCTCCAGGCCAAGGACGGCTCGGTCGAGCGCGACCACGAGCGGGCGGCGGAGCTGGTCGCCGAGATCGCCGGCCACGTCACCCGGCTCGCGCCCCGCTTCCCGCACGACGAGGCGTACCTCGCCGCGGTCGTCACCGACCTGAACCGGTGGGCCGAGGCGGGGCTGGGCGTGCCCGACTTCCTGGACTCGCTCAACGCCTTCCACCCCGACACCCAGCGGGTCGACGGCCTGGAGCACCTCGTCGTCTTCCCGATGTACACCCAGAACGGCACGACCTTCCGCTATCTGGAGGCCGTCTGGATCCGCACGATCTGGCCCGAGTGGCTGGCCGAGCTGGAGCGCACCCGCTACGACAACGCGCTGTTCGTGCCGATCGCCTTCGAGGACTTCACCTCCGGCTACGACACCAACTCCGCGGTGCTGTTCCCCGAGACCGTCGCGGTCCGCGAGACCCCGCCCCGGTTCACCTGGGGCGGCATCTTCGCCGACCGTGAGGCGGCCCGGTTCCGCGCGGTCAGCGGCGCCGCCGCGAGCACCCTGAAGCTGGCGCTGCCGCCGGACGCCGCCCGGCTCGTCGCCTCCCAGGAGCTGGCCCAGGACACCTTCGTGCTGTGGGACCTGATCCACGACCGCACCCACAGCCACGGCGACCTGCCGTTCGACCCGTTCATGATCAAGCAGCGCATGCCGTACTGGCTCTACTCGCTGGAGGAGCTGCGCTGCGACCTGACCGCGTACGGCGAGGCGGTGAAGCTGGAGGCCGAGGGCGTGCCGCACGCCCGCTACGTGCAGATCGCGATCCTGTTCGACCGGCTGTTCCGCTTCCCGATCACCGGCGAGCGGGTCCGCAACTACGACGGCCTGGGCGGGCAGCTCCTCTTCGCCTACCTGCACCGCAACGACATCGTCCGCTGGACCGACAACCGGCTGAGCGTCGACTGGACCCGCGTGGCCGGCGGTGTCGCCGACCTGCGCACGGAGGTGGAGAAGCTCTACCGCGACGGCATCGACCGCTCCAAGCTCGCCCACTGGCTCGCCGCGCACCAGCTCGTCGCCGCCTACGTCGAGCCGCACCCGGCCTCGGTCTGGGCGCGCGGGGTGGACGCGCTGCCGGTGGAGGGCTTCCCGAAGGCGGTGGTGGACGCGGTGCTGCCCGACGAGTTCCCCCTGAGCATGTTCTACGAGGCCCTGCGTCGTAAGCTCACCGACGTCATCGACTCCACGAAGGGGATCCGAGCATGATCATCCTCGTTGCGGGCGCGGCGGGACCCACGGGCCAGGCGTTCGTCCGCCGCTTCACCGACAAGGGCCACACCGTCATCGGCGTCGACAGGGCCGGGGCCGACGGCGACCGCGCGGTCGACCTGCTCGACTTCGACGCCGTCAAAAGGCTCGCCCGGGACGTCGAGGCCGAGCACGGCCGGGTGGACGGCATCGCCCACCTGGTCGGCGGCTGGCGCGGCGGGAAGACCTTCGCCGAGACGAAGCTTTCGGACTGGAACCTCCTGCACGACCTGCTGATCCGCACCCTCCAGCACGTCACGCTCGCCTTCGAGCCGTTGCTCAAGGCGAGTGAGAGGGGCCGGTTCGCCATCGTCTCGGCCACGGCCGCCCAGAACCCCACCCAGGGCAACGCGGCCTACGCCACCGCCAAGGCCGCCTCCGAGGCGTGGACGCTGGCCTTCGCCGACGCGCTGTCCGGCACGAACGCCACGGCGAATATCCTGGTCGTCAAGGCCCTGGTGAACGACGCCATGCGCGCCGCGAGCCCGGAGCGGAAGTTCCCCGGCTTCACCGACGTCGCCGACCTCGCCGGAGCGTTCGACGCGCTGTGGGAGACCGACGCCAACGGCACCAGGATCGACCTGACCCGCGGGTAGCGCCCGCGGGGACGACACCGACACAGACGACGACGGCACCGACGTGCGGCGCCCGGAGCCGGGCGCCGCACCGCACGGGGCCCACGCCCGCGGGCGGGGGACGCGACGCACGACAGCGGCCCGCCGGCGCACGGCGGGCCGTACCGCTTGAGAGGGACACGTGACCGACGCCATCCGCAGGCACGACCCGCTGGTGAAGAGCTTCGCCAGCGACAACTACGCAGGGGTCCACCCGGAGATCCTCCAGGCGATCGCCCTGGCCAACGAGGGCCACCAGATCGCCTACGGCGCCGACGTCTACACCGAGGCGCTGCAGGAGGTCTTCCGGCGGCACTTCGGCCCGGCGGCCGAGGTGTGGCCCGTGTTCAACGGCACCGGCGCCAACGTGGTGGCGCTGCGGGCGATGACCGCGCACTGGGAGGCGGTGGTCTGCGCCGAGTCGGCGCACATCCACACCGACGAGGGCGGCGCGCCGGAGCGGGCGGCGGGCCTGAAGCTGCTGACCGTGCCCACCCCGGACGGCAAGCTCACCCCCGAGCTCATCGACACCCAGGCGTGGGGCTTCGGCGACGAGCACCGCGCCCAGCCCAAGGTCGTCTCGATCACGCAGTCCACCGAGCTGGGCACCCTCTACACCCCCGAGGAGATCAAGGCGGTCTGCGACCATGCCCACTCCCTGGGCATGCTCGTCCACCTCGACGGCTCCCGCATCACGATCGCGGCCGCCGCGCTGGGCGTGCCGATGCGCGCGTTCACCACGGACGCGGGCGTGGACGTGCTGTCCTTCGGCGGCACCAAGGCCGGGATGATGTTCGGCGAGGCCGTCGTGGTGCTCAACCCCGACGCCGTCCGCGGTCTGCGCTACATCCGCAAGACCCAGATGCAGCTCGCCTCCAAGATGCGGTTCGTCTCGGTGCAGTTCGAGGCGCTGCTCGCCGGGGACCTGTGGCGGCGCAGCGCGGGCAACGCCCTCGCCATGGCGCGGCGGCTCGCCGACGCCGTCCGGGAGATCCCGGGGGTCCGGGTGCCGCGGCCGGTGGAGGCCAACGCGGTCTTCGCGATCCTGCCGCGCGACGTCACCGAGCGCCTGCAGAAGCGCTACCGCTTCTACACCTGGAACGAGGCCACCGGCGAGGTGCGCTGGATGACCGCCTTCGACACCACGGAGGCCGACGTGGACGCCTTTGCCGCCGCGGTGGCCGAGGAGATAGGATCTTCCGTATGACGACGCGCAGCACAGGGCTGTGGCGGGCCGCCCATCGGCGGACCCGCTTGCCAGCCTGACTGCGCACCCGAACGGCCGCCGTGAACCGGCGGCCGTTTCGCGTTGTACGGCCCGGCGGGCGCGGGCGGCCTCCTTCCACCACAAGGAGCGACCATGACGAAACGCGTTTTCTCCGCCTTCACCGCCAGCGGCCACCTCACGCTCGGCAACCTCCTGGGCGCGATGCTGCCCGCCGTACGGCTCCAGGACGAGGCCGACTGCGTCTACGCGGTCGCCAACCTGCACGCGCTGACGGTCAGGCACGACCCCGCCCTGCTGCGGGAGCGCACCCTGGAGATGGCCACCCTCATGCTGGCCTGCGGGATGGACCGCTCGCTCGTCTACATCCAGTCGGAGGTGCCCGCGCACACCGAGCTGTCCTACCTGCTGGAGTGCACCGCCCACTACGGCGAGATGCGGCGGATGATCCAGTTCAAGGAGAAGTCGGCGGGCAACGAGGAGGTGCGGCTGTCGCTGCTGACCTACCCCGCGCTGATGGCCGCCGACATCCTGCTGCACCGGGCGCACCAGGTGCCGGTGGGGGAGGACCAGCGCCAGCACGTCGAGCTGACCCGCGACCTGGCCCTGCGCTTCAACAACCGGTACGGCGAGACGTTCACGCTGCCGGAGGCGGTGCATCCGCCGGTGGCGGCCCGGGTGATGGACCTGGCCGACCCCACCGCCAAGATGAGCAAGTCGCGGGGATCGGCGGGAACGATCCACCTGCTCGACGACCCGGCCGACGCGCACCGCAAGGTCATGCGCGCGGTGACCGACTCCGGCGGCGAGGTCGTCTTCGACCCCGCGAACAAGCCCGGCGTCTCCAACCTGCTCACGATCCTGTCGGCGTGCACCGGCAGGCCGGTGGACTCCTTCTCCTACCAGGGCTACGGCGCGCTGAAGCGGGACGTGGCGGAGGCGGTGGTGGAGACGCTGCGACCGATCCGGGAACGGCACGCCGAGCTGTCGGCCGACCCGGCGGAGCTGTCGCGGATCCTGACGGCCGGCGCGGCGCGGGCCACCGAGCGCACGGCCGGCCTGATGGCCGCGGCCCGGCACGCGATCGGCCTGCCCTGAAGGGGTGGCATCGGCTTTTCGGGTGCCGTCGGCCGGACCTGCCCTCGTGGACACGCTCGCTCAGGCGTCCAGAAAGATCGAGGTGTCGAGGGTGAGGCCGATCGGGTCGGGAAGGCGGAGGAGCTCGCCCATCTTCACGGTCGTCACCGTCCGGTAACCGTCGTCGCCGGGGTCGCCGTACAGGACCACGGTCCGCGGGTCGGCCTCGGCGTCGACGACGAGCAGGAACGGCACCCTTCCGCGGGCGTAGAGAAGGGGCTTGTCCTCGCGGTCCTCGCGCACGCTGCCGGCCGACACCACCTCCGCGACCAGGATCAGCCCGTCGGACAGGATCTCCCGCTCGCCCCGGCGTGGTGCGTCGGCCGGCCCCATGGCGAAGTCGGGGATCAGCGGTTCACGGGTCCAGGAGATGCACACGTCGAGCTCGGGCCAGGTGCGCCAGCCCCGCTCCCGGGCGAGGGGCAGGAACGCCTCGACGAGCAGCGCGATGGTCCAGGACTGCCGGGGGGTGCTGCGCGGGCTCACGATCACTCTTCCGTTGATGATCTCGACGCGGAAGCGTGGCAGGTCGGGGAGCCGATCGACGACCTCCCGGAGCGTGGTGGGTGTCCGCGCCGTCCCGCCCTCGCCGGGCTCCGGGACCCCGCCGCGTCGCTCCTGCGACGTGGCGGGCGCGCCGTCGTGGTGAACTCGCCTGGAGGCCATGACCATTGCCTACCCCGTTCCCGCGAAACGACTTCCGTGGCACCGAGTATCGCAGCCGTCACTCCGTGTCGCCGCGCGTTCGCGGAAGTGAGCGTGAGCGGTGCGGTCGTACGCGGGGAGGTTCCGGGTGCCGACGCGGGAACGGGGACTCAGTTCTTCTGGCCGGTCTCCTTCTCGTAGGCGGTGAGCTGCTGCTCCAGCGCCTTCATCAGCTCGAACACCTGGCTCGGGGGGAGGCGGATGCGGCTGACGATCCGGGTCGGCACGCTCACGAAGTGCTGGCCGGAGGAAGGGTCGTTGGCGAGCTGCGGCGGTCTGGTGATCACCGCGAAGTCGAGGACGAAGCCGTCCTCGGTGTGCCACACGGAGGCGAAGTTGGCGTACTGCCCCGCCTCGACCTCGGCCGAGATGCTCACCTCCAGGCGGTTCTCGGGCTCGTCGTTCACCATGGGTCCTGTCTCCTCAGGGCCGGGTCGCGCCATGCCGTCCCGGCCGGGACCGGGCGTGCGGGGACGTGGCGCGATCGAGGGGGCGGCGGTCAATGGGGCGGCGGTCGATGGGGCGGTCGGGCGGTCGCGGGGCGGTCAGCGCGTGGGAGGCAGCGGCTCGGCGCCGCGTTTCCTGAGCATGTCGGTCATCAGTGTGATCTCGCCCGTCTGGCCTTCGACGATGTGCCGGGCCATCGTCGCCACCTCGGGACGGTCCGACTGCTTGAGCAGGGCCTCGGCCATCTGCACGCCGCCCACGTGATGCCGGATCATGAGCTGGAGGAACAGGATCTCCTGATCCTTGCCGGACGCCTCGCGGAGCTTCGCGAGCTCCTCGGGGGTGGCCATGCCCGGCATCTTCGCCGGGGCGGCGGCCGTCCCGGCGTGGCCGTGGCCGCCGGCCATCCACGCCATCGGCGGTCGTTCCGACGACTGCTCCAGATCCCACTGCTGAAGCCAGCCCATGAAAATTCCACGCTGGGCGGTCTGGGTGACGATGATGTCGTAGGCGAACCGCCGCAGATCCTCGTCGGTGCTGCCGTCCCGGGCGATGAAGGCCATGTCCACGGCCTGGGCGTGGTGCGTGGCCATGTCGCGGGCGAACCCGGCCTCGGCGGAGGCGTCGGTCGGATCCGTGTCGCGGCCCACGACCAGCAGGAAGGCCACCGCCAGGACCAGGATTCCGGCCAGTGCGGCGACCGCCGTACGGCGCCGGGGCTTGGGTGCGTCATCGACAAGGGGTTCCATCGCTCACCCAGCGTACCCACTGTGATGAATCGTTGCCGTGTCACACGTTGTGATTTGTTGTTTATTCCTGGCACACCCACCTAGGGCATAGTCTGACCCGGAATTGGTCGCTATGGAGGGTCGATGTCGAAGGACAAGACGCAGGCGAGGCGGGAGCATCTTGCCCGGATGCGTGCGGAGCAGAAACGCAAGGAGCGCCGGACCGCCTTTCTGATGTGGGGCATCGGTGGCGCCGTGATCGTCCTGCTCGTCGGTGTGGTGGCCTTCTACATGGTCAACGTGCGGGCGACCACCTCGCTGGACGGCGTCGCCACCGCCGACTACCCCGGCGCCCAGCACGTCGAGACCAAGGTGGCCTACAAGGAGACCCCGCCCATGGGCGGGGAGCACAACCCCGCCTGGCAGACCTGCGCCGTCTACGACAAGCCGATCAACAGCGAGAACGCCGTCCACTCGATGGAGCACGGCGCCGTGTGGATCACCTACCGGCCGGACCTGCCCAAGGACCAGGTGGACAAGCTCAAGGAGCTCGCCTCCCAGGACTACATGCTGATGAGCCCCTACCCGGACCTGCCCGCGAAGATCGTGCTCAGCTCCTGGAACCGGCAGCTCACGGTGAACAGCGCCGACGACCCGCGCGTGCCCAAGTACATCGCCAAGTACCGCAACAGCGGCGACCAGGCCCCCGAACTGGGCGCCTCCTGCACCGGCGGTGTGAACACCACCACCGCCGAGGCTCCGATCCCGGCGGCGGCCCCCTCTCCCGGCGCGTCGGACGCCCCCTCGCCGGGCGCCTCGGACTCTCCGAAGCCGGGCACGTCGCCCGAGCCGTCGGCCTCGCCCAGCTCCAGCTCCTGACCGGTGGTTCCCGCCACCGGCTTCTGATCATGAGCTTCTGACCACCGGTTTCCGGTCACCGGAACCCGAGCGACGCGAAGAGGCCGCCGCCCGATCGGGCGGCGGCCTCTTCCACGTCGTCTTCCACGCCGGGGAGCTTCCGCGTCCTCCGGTTCCGTGTCGTCCGCTTCCGTGCGCTCCGGTTCCGTGTCGTCCGAGGTTCCGGACGGCACGGAAGCTCCGTTACTGGTCGGCGGGGGCGGAACCCGCCGACGCCAGGATCTGGTCCAGGGCCGCGGGGGAGGAGGCGATCTGCCCGACCTGGTCCTGGGTCAGGTCCTTGCCGTTGAGCTTCAGCGTGGGCGTGCCCTGGACCTTCTGCTCCTCGGCGTACTTGGTGGCCTTGTCGATGTCGCCGGCCTTCTGCATCCCCGTCACGCACTTCTCGAAGTCCGCGCTGTAGAAGCCGAGGTCGCGGGCCCAGGACAGCAGCTCCGCGTTCTCGAAGCCGTTCTTGCCCTCCACCGGCTGGTGGGTGAAGAGCGTCTTGGCGTACGAGGCCCACTTGTCGGCCGGGGCGCAGAACGCCGCGTTCGCCCCGCGGCGCGAGACCGAGGGCATGGGCTCGGCGAAGGAGGGCGCCTTGAAGAGCTGGAACGGCCGGTAGACCACCTTGGCCTTGCCCTCGGCGGCGGCCTGCTTCAGCGCGTCGCCCGCCGCCTCGTCCAGACTCTTGCAGGCGGGGCACTGGAAGTCCTCGAAGACCTCCAGGGTGGGGCCGGTGACGCCCTCCTTGCTCATGAGGATCGACCCGTCCTCCTGCCGGGTGGTCGGCGCCAGCGGCCCGGTGTAGGCGACCGCCTTCGGCGCGTCGCCGCCACCGCCGGAGCTGTTCTTGACGACGACGAACCCGACCACCACCGCCGACACGAGGACGAGGCCGCCGGCCACGCCCAGCAGCAGTTTGCGCTGCTTGTCGCGGGCCGCCTGGCGCTTTCGCTCCTCCGCGAGCCTCTCCCTGGCGCTTCCTTGCCGGGCGCTCTTGCTCATCTGTGTCGTCTCCTGGGGAATCTTCGTTTCAAAGGGTGGTCAGGTGTTCTCAGGCTCCGCTGCCGAGCCTGCGGTACTCGTCCGTGAGCACCAGGCCGAGCAGCAGCAGCGTGATCACGTGCACGGCCGTGCACCAGAGGCAGATCTTGCCGAGGACGGCGAGTTCGGCGGTGACGAGGTACACCACGAACAGCGTTCCGACGATCACGGAGGCGAGGCGCCCCCAGCGCGCGACCGGGTGGGCCGAGGACCACGCCGCCGGGACGACCAGTGCGCCGAACCCGGCGAAGAACGCCAGCCCCAGCAGGGGGACGGGGATGCCGAACAACTCGGAGTAATCGCTGGTGGTGACGGAGGCGCAGTCGATCGTCGCGTTCTCCGTGCAGAGCGGTACCTCACCGCGGTAGTGGACGACGGTGAGGTAGACGGAGACCGCCAGACCCGCGAGGGTCAGGAGGCGCAGCGCCGTCAGCAGGCCGGGCGAGCGCACCGGTGCCGTACCGACCCGCGGGTCGACGTTTCCCACCATGAACCATCCTTCTTCTGGGCAAGGGGACTGCGCTCCGCCGCTGGTCGTCCGGGGGAGGGCTCCACCGGCTCGACACCTGGCCGGGCATTGTATGTTAGATTGCCACAGATAAGAAGATCGTTAATAAAGCGGTTGTTTGGCCGCTTTGTGATGGTCTCTGGTGGTCCGGGATTCACCCGGAACGGGGCCCCTCGCGGGTGCGGGCCCACCCGGGCGTGACGCCCGGCGGAAACGGGCGCCGGGCGGAAACGGATCCGGGCCCGTACGGACGCGGGACGGGATCGACACCCGGCGGGACGTACCCGGCGCGAGCGGACGTCAGGGCATCGGGACGTCAGGCTGACGCGGGCCTCAGGCCAGGACCCGGTCCAGCGGCATCGCCTCCAGCCCGTGCGCCTCGGCCACGGGCTCGTTCGTCAGGTGTCCCTCGTGCGTGTTCAGGCCCAGGGCCAGCGCCGGGTCGCCGCGCAGCGCCTCCCGCCAGCCCAGGTCGGCGATGGAGACCGCGTAGGGCAGGGTCACGTTGGTCAGCGCGTACGTCGAGGTGTGCGGGACCGCGCCCGGCATGTTGGCCACGCAGTAGAAGACCGAGTCGTGCACCCGGTAGGTCGGCTCGGCGTGGGTGGTGGGGCGGGAGTCCTCGAAGCAGCCGCCCTGGTCGATGGCGATGTCCACCAGGACCGATCCCGGCTTCATCTGCGCCACCAGCTCGTTGCTCACGAGCTTCGGGGCCTTCGCGCCCGGCACCAGGACCGCGCCGATGACCAGGTCGGCGGCCAGGACCGCGCGCTCGATCTCGAAGGTGTTGGAGGCGACCGTCTGGCAGTGCCCCTGGTAGATGACGTCGGCCTGGCGCAGCCGGTCGATGTTCTTGTCCAGCAGCACCACTTCGGACTGCATGCCCAGCGCGATCACCGCGGCGTTCATTCCCGACACCCCGGCGCCGATCACCACCACGTTGGCGGCGTGCACGCCCGACACCCCGCCCATCAGGACGCCGCGCCCGCCGCCGGACCTCATCAGGTGGTAGGCGCCCACCTGCGAGGCGAGCCGTCCGGCGACCTCCGACATCGGGGCCAGCAGCGGCAGCGCGCCGTTCGCGGTCTGCACGGTCTCGTAGGCGATCCCGGTGACGCCGGAGTCCAGCATGGCCCTGGTGCACGGCTCCGACGCCGCCAGGTGCAGGTAGGTGAACAGCACCTGCCCCTTGCGCATCCGGTGGTACTCCTCGGCGATCGGCTCCTTGACCTTCAGCACCAGGTCGCCCTCGGCCCACACGTCGTCCGCGGAGGCGATGATGGTCGCCCCCACGGCCTCGAAGTCGGAGTCGGGGATGGACGACCCGGCTCCGGCGTCCTTCTCGACGAAGACCTCGTGACCGTGCCGGGCGAACTCGTGGGCTCCGGCGGGGGTCAGGGCCACCCGGTACTCCTGGTCCTTTACCTCGCGGGGAACGGCGATCTTCATGGCACCTCCAGGATTCGCGCCCGTGTCCTCCTTCACTCTCGGTTCCCTGCAAAGAGAGCACTACGCACATGCTGCAAGGAATCGACCTCCTTTGGTGACGGGTTGTCAAACGCGGTGGCTTCTCATGTTTCCGGAAGCCGCCTTGACCATCCGGTTACCCCCTCCTTTGACTGATCGGTAGGCTCGCCGCGAGCACAGCGAGGAATGCGGAGACATGCCGATGGGGAAGCACGCCGGTCCGGGCAGGCGGCCCGTGCCGAAGGGAGCTCCACCCGCGCACCCGGGGCGGGCGGAGCCCCTGACCGCGCCTCTGACCGCCCCGCTCGGCCCGCCCGGGCCCGGGGGCCCGCCGGGTCCGGACGGGCCGGAGGGGCCAGGGGGGTCCGCCGGGGTCCCCGACCCCACGTCACCCGGGATGCCGGACGTCCTCGGAACGTACGGCGCCGTGCCCTCCGGCCCGCCCGGGGGTCTGCCGCGCCCGGCCGGCGGCGTCCCCGGGCCCGCCGGAGACGACGCCCCCGGGCCGGGCGGGCCGATCCCGCCCGTCCCGCCGGTGCCGCCCGGCCCGGTGCGGCCCGGTGAGCCCGGGGCCGTCCCCGATCCCGGGACGCCCGGCGACCCCCGGGCGAGCCGGCTCACCACGGGAGTCCTGATCGCGGCCCTCGTCGTCGTCGTCCTGGTCACCGGCGTGCTCGCCACCCTCGCCGTCCTGATGACCCGCAACCCCGACGCGCCGCTCGGCGCCAGGCCGCCGCAGCGGCTGGCCGCGCCCATCCACTTCGCGCCGGTCCTCGCCGCCCAGCCCGGCCCGTGCGCCAACGCCGAGGACATGCCCGACGAGACCGGGCAGACCTGCTACACGCTGGCCGAGGGGGTCAGCGTGAACGCCGTACGGAAGATCGAGACGGTCCGCGACGCGAACGGCGGCTACGCGGTCAGGGTCGCGTTCGCCCCCGCCTTCCGCGACCTGATCAACGACCTGACCAAGGACGCGCTCAACCAGCAGATCGCGATGGTCGTGCAGGAGAAGGTGCTGGCGGCCCCGCGGGTGGCCCAGGAGATCACCGACGACAGCCTGAGCGTCACCGGGTTCGCCACCAAGGAGGAGGCGGACGCCCTCGTCTCCCGGCTGGGCGGCGTCCCCGGCACCTCCGTGCCCTCGACGCCGCCGCCGGGACAGCCCCAGCCGAACCAGTCGATCTTCACGCCCCCCGGCTCCACGGACTCCGACCCGGCCGCGACGCCCCCGGCGACCCCGCCCGCGACGCAACCCACGGCGCCTTCCGCGACGCAACCCGTGGCTCCTCCCGCGACGCAGCCCACGACGCCGCCCGCCACGAACCCCGCAGCCGCGCCCGCGACGACGGCCCCGCCGCGGGGGACCGCGGACCGCCCCACCGCCCCGGCCGACTCCACCGCCTCCACCGACTCCGCGACGCGCACCGGGCGGACCACCGCGCCGGACGGCGCCATCGCACCCGCCGAGAACGGTCACGACCCTCGATACCGCACGTGCAAGGAGTCGCGCGACGCCGGGTACGGCGGCCCCTATACCAGGGGGGTGCACGCCGAGTACGGCTGGTACAAGGATGTGGACGGCGACGGCGTCACCTGCGAGAGCGGGAACTGACCTCCGCTCCCGGGACGTGCCGGCCGCTTCCGTACCCGCTTCCGTACCCGCGCCGGATCCCGTGAGCCGGGCGCCGTCTCCGGGCCCGGACGCCTACTCGGCCAGTGCCCGGATGCCCTCGATGCCGAAGTAGGCCACGAACACCAGCGCGACCACCCAGAGCAGCCACGAGACGTTCCGGGAGCGGCCGAGTGCCGCCTGGATGACCGTGTAGCTGATCACACCGGCGCCGACGCCGTTGGTGATGCTGTAGGTGAACGGCATCAGGATGATCGTCAGGAACGCCGGGATCGCCAGCGTCAGGTCGTCCCACGGCACGTTCCTGGCCTGGGTCATCATCAGCGCGCCCACCAGCACCAGCGCGGGGGCCGCCGCGGCGGCCGGGACGACCGACGACAGCGGGGTGAAGAACATCGTCACCAGGAAGACGCCGCCGGTGGTCACCGCCGCGAGCCCGGTCCTGGCGCCCTCGCCGACCCCGGCCGCCGACTCGACGAACACGGTGTTCGCCGAGGCGCTGGAGAAGCCGCCGACCGCGGCGGACACGCCGTCCACGGTCAGGATGGCGCCCAGCCGGGGCACCCGGCCCTCGGCGTCCACCAGCCCGGCCTCGTCGCTGACCCCGATGATCGTGCCCATCGCGTCGAAGAACCCCGACAGCACCAGCGTGAACAGCACGACCAGCGCGGTCACCACCCCGGCGCGGGCGAACCCGCCGAACAGGTCGATGTGGCCGATCAGCCCGAAGTCGGGCATGGCCACCACGCCCTCGGGGATCTTCGGCACCACGACGCCCCAGCTCGCCGGGTCGATCCTCGCCACACCGTTGACCATGATCGCCAGCACGGCGGTGACCACGATGGCGATCAGGATGGCTCCCGGCACCTTGCGGACGAACAACACGATCACCAGCAGCAGGCCGAAGCAGAACACCGCCACCGGCCATCCCGTCAGGTGGCCGGTCGCGCCGAGCTGTACCGGCGAGCCCGTGCCCTTGCCGACGAAACCGGCGTCGACCAGCCCGATCAGCGCGATGAACATGCCGATGCCCACGCTGATCGCGTGTTTCAGGGCCAGGGGGATCGAGTTCATGATGAGCCGCCGAACCCCGGAGACGGCCAGCAGGACGATGACCGCGCCCTCCAGCACGACCAGCCCCATCGCCTGCGCCCACGTCATGTACGGCGCGGCCTGGTAGGCCACCACGGCGTTCAGTCCCAGCCCGGCCGCCACGCCGAAGGGGGCGTTGCCCACCAGGCCGATCAGGATCGTGCTCACCGCCGCGGCGACGATGGTCGAGGTGGTGAGCTGCGGGATCGACAGCTTCGCCCCGGTGACGTCGGTGGCGCCGCCCAGGATGAGCGGGTTCAGCAGGATGATGTAGGCCATCGCCATGAACGTGGTCAGGCCGCCCCTGACCTCCTGGCCCACCGTCGACCCGCGCGCCGTCAGCTCGAAGAACCGGTCCATGAAATCCCTTTCGCACAGGGATGACCGGGTTATCGCTATTTGAGTGCTATGTCAGAACGACCGGTCCCCCGCCCAGTTACCGTACCGGCTTCCGTCCAGCGCGATGTCGTGGGGGCGGATCGGCACGCGGGGCAGCCGCAGCCCGGTGGCCGCCCGCACGGCCGCCGCCACCGCCGGGGTGGACGACAGCGTCGGGGGCTCGCCCGCGCCCCGCAGGCCGTACGGGGCATGCGGGTCGGGGTTGGCCAGGACCGACAACCGCATGGGCGGCATGTCGAGGATCGTGGGGATGAGGTAGTCGGTGAAGGACGGGTTGAGCACCCGCCCGCCGGAAACCTGGACCTCCTCCATCAGGGCCAGCCCCAGCCCCTGCGCCGAGCCGCCGTGGATCTGCCCCTCCAGGGCGAGCGGGTTCAGCACCCGCCCCACGTCCTGCACCGCCGCCAGTTCCACCACCTTGACCAGGCCCAGCTCGACGTCGACGTCCACCACGGCGCGGTGCACGCACAACGCGAGCTGGACGTGGGAGTCGCCCTGACCGGTGACCGGGTCCATCGGGAAGGTCGGCCGGTGCCGGTAGATCCCGGTCTCCTCGACGGGCCCGGCCCGCTCCAGCGTCTCCGCCAGGGTCTCCCCGTCCGCCCGCAGGGCCGCCAGCCGCTCCCGTACGGCCCGGCAGGCCGCCCGCACCGCGCCCCCGGTGACATAGGACTGGCGCGACGCCGAGGAGGACCCCGCCGACCCGACCGTCGTGTCCGCCTGCGCGACCGTCACCAGGCCGACGCCCAGCTCGGTGCGGGCGATCTGCTCCTGGACCGTCACCAGGCCCTGGCCCACCTCGGCGGCGGCGGTGTGCACCAGGACGTGCGGCTCGCCGCCGAGCAGCTCCACCCGGACCCGGGCGGTGGAGTGGTCGTCGAAGCCCTCCGAGAAGCAGATGTTCTTGATGCCCACGCCGTACCCGACGCCGCGCCGCACCCCCTCGCCGTGGGTGGTCTGCGCGACGCCGCCGGGCAGGTCCAGCAGATCCATCGGGTACGGCGGGCCCGCCGTACCCGGCTCCGGGGGGTCCGCCGGGCCGGGGACGCCGGCCACGGCCGCCGCCGGCCGGGACGGCCCAGGGGGCAGCGGCATGGCGGCGAGCTCCCGCAGCATGTCCGCCAGCGGCGCGGGGGAGTCGATCACCTGCCCCGTGACCAGCCGTGACCCCTGCGACACCGCGTTGCGCACCCGGATCTCGACCGGGGACAGCCCGCACGCCTCGGCCAGCCGGTCCATCTGCGACTCGTAGGCGAAACACGCCTGCACCGCGCCGAACCCGCGCATCGCCCCGCAGGGCGGGTTGTTGGTGTAGACGCCGTAGGCGTCGATCCACACGTTCGGCGCCTCGTACGGCCCCACCCCGAGGGACGCCGCGTTGCCGACGACGGCGGGGGTGGAGGAGCAGTAGGCGCCGCCGTCGAGCAGGATCTCCGCCCGGACGTACCGCAGCCTGCCGTCGCGGTCCGCGCCGTGCTCGTAGCGCATCCGGGCCGGGTGGCGGTGGACGTGGCCGAAGAACGACTCCTCGCGGCCGTAGACCATCTTCACCGGCCGTCCGGTGCGCAGCGCCAGCATGCACGCGTGGACCTGCATGGACAGGTCCTCGCGGGCGCCGAACGCGCCGCCCACCCCGGCCAGCGTCAGCCGTACCAGCTCCGGTGGCAGGCCCAGGCAGGGCGCGATCTGGTCGCGGTCCGCGTGCAGCCACTGGGTGGCGACGAACAGGTCCACGCCGCCGTCCTCGGCCGGTACGGCCAGCCCCGACTCCGGCCCCAGGAACGCCTGGTCCTGCATGCCGACCTCGTACTCCCCGGTGACCACCACGGGGGCGGTGAAGTCGCCGCCGACCCGGACCGGCTGGTGGCGCACCACGTTGCCGCCGTCGTGCACCGCCGGGCAGGACGGGTCGAAGGCGGCCCGCCGCGGGTCGACGACCGCCTCGGTGACCTCGTAGTCCACGACGATCGCCTCGGCCGCCCGCCGCGCCCGCTCCGGATGGTCCGCGGCGACGATCGCGACCGGCTCCCCCTGGTAGCGGACCCGATCCGTCGCCAGGACCGGCTGGTCGCGGCGGTCCAGGCCGTAGAACCGCTCACCCGGGACATCCTCGCAGGTCAGCGCCGCCAGCACGCCGGGCATGGCCAGCGCCGGACCGACGTCGACGGAGCGGATCCGGGCCGAGGGGTGCGGGCTGCGCAGCGTCGCCCCCCAGACCATGTCCGCGAGGTAGAGATCGGAGGAGTAGGCGAACTCGCCCGTCACCTTCAGCGTCCCGTCGGGGCGCGGCGCGCTGCGCCCGACGCCCAGATCGTTCCCGACGCCCGGACCGTGCCCGCGCTCCCGGCTCTGGCCCCGGTCCGGCCGGGTCTCGGTGCCGCTCATCTCTGCAGTACAACAGCCGGAGCCCGGCCCGGACAGGCAAGGACACGACGAAACCTCGGATGAGCCCGCCGGTGGTTCTTGTAGTTTCATCCAATCATGCGGATACGTGACCTGCTCGCCATCGAGGAGCTCCGGCTCACCCTCCTCACGGGCGAGGAACACCTGGACCGGAGCTTCACCGGCGTGCAGATCACCGACCTGCCCGACCCGGGACGCTACCTGTCGCCCGGCGAGCTGGTGCTCTCCGGGCTCATGTGGCGCACCGGCCCCGACGACTCCGAACGGTTCGTGCGCCGCCTGGTCGAGGCCGGGGTGGCCGCCCTCGGCGCCGGCCGCGCCTGGCTCGGCACCGTCCCCGGCGACCTGGTCCGGGCCTGCGAGGAGTACGGCCTGCCGCTGATGGAGGTGCCGGTCGAGGTCTCCTTCCGGAGCGTCGCCGAGATGATCACCCCCCGGCACGCCGAGCTGCGCGACGCCCTCGGCCGCCACCGCCGGATCGTCGCCGCCGTCGCCGAGGGCGCGGGCCTCGAGGAGCTGTTCGCGCTGATGGACGCCGAGCTGCGGATGACCGGCGCGGTCGTCTCGGCCACCGGGACGGTCATCGCCGGGACGCTCCCGGACGCGGGCACCGTCCTTGGCCCCCGGACCGGAGGCCTCACCCCTCGTTCCCAGGCGGCGAAGTCCCCGGACGAGGCCGGGGAGGGACGTGACCGGGACGGCGAGGCCGTCGCCGTCCGGCTCGCCCGCGAGTTCCTCGCCGCGCCCCGGCTGCCCCACGTGGTCCGCACCCCGGCCGGGACCTTCACCCTCTTCGGCGTGGGCCGCGAGCACCGGGCCGCCGGCTGGACGCTGGCCTGCGGCGGCGACCTGATCGCCGAGACCGACGTGGGCTTCGAGCTGGCCGCCTGTGTCGCCCTGGAACGCGGCCGGATGGAGGAGGGCCGGCGGGTCGAACGCCGGCTCGCCGGGCAGCTCGTCGCGCTGGCCGCCTCCGGGGCGGGCGACCGGGCCGAGCTGGGGGCGGGCCTGCGGACCTGCGGGATCGGCCCGGCCGAGCCGTACTGCGTGGTGAGCGCGACCGTGACCGGGCCCGGATCGGCCCGGGAGACCGACCCGGCCGCGCTCGGCGGCCGGATCCTGGAGGAGCTGCTGCGCCCCCGGACCACGGCCGCCGCGGTGACGCCGGACGGAGCCCTGGCGCTGGTGCCGCTGGCCGGCGGCCCGCCGTACTCCACGGCGGGTGAGCCGGCCGGGGCGCTGCGGGCCGGGGCGGAGGTGCTGGCGGCAGGGCTGCCCGGCCTCCGGGTGTCGATCGGGGTCAGCGCCGCGCTGACCGGCTCGCCCGCGCTGCGGGGCGGCCTGGAGGAGGCCGGGCACGCCCGGCGGCTGGCCGAGGCGCGCGGTGGGGGAGTCGTCACCAGCGACGAGATCTACACGCACGCGCTGCTGCTGGCGACCGTCCCCGGCGACGTGCGGCGGTCGTTCACCGAGAGGACGCTGGCACCGATCATGGACTACGACCGGCGCCACCGGTCGGAGCTGCTGCGCACGCTTGAGGTGTTCCTCGACTGCGCGGGATCCTGGAACGCCTGCGCCGAGCGCCTGCACGTCCACGTCAACACGGTCCGCTACCGCATCCACCGGGTGGAGGAGCTGACCGGGCGGGACCTGTCGGCGATGGCCGACCGGGTGGACCTGTTCCTGGCGCTCAGGGCGTCATGATCCGGCGAGGGGGCTCCGCCTCCCCACGCGCCTCCCGCAACGCGGCCTCCTCCTCGGCCAACTGCTCGTCCAGCTCCTCATTGCCAGTGGCCTGTGCGGTCGCGACGGAGCGTGCCAGATAGGCCGCCGCCTGCTCGGTATCACCGAGAACCCGGGCCGCGCGGGCCAACCCCAGCAGCAGATACGGCTCGGCGACATCGATGTTCGCGGCGCGCGCGCACGCCAGCGCGGCCTCGTAACAGGTTTTGGCCGACAGAGGATCCCCGAGATCGAGGTGAACCTCGCCAAGGATCTCGAGGATGCCCGCCTCGTGGTAGGCGTCACCATGCCTGCGTATCCGGCTCAAGGCTTCGTTCAACACCGTCAGCGCCTCGTCGAAACGGCGCAGGCGGCGATACGCGGAGCCGAGCAGGTTCATCGCGAAATGCTGCCCCGACGCGAAGCCGATCGCCTCAGCGACCTTCCGCTGTTCCTCGGCGCAGCGGATCGTCTCCTCGTAGCGGCCCAGGTTGCAGAGGATCCTGGCGAGGCTGCCCAGGGCTTTCTGCTCGCCGTACAGATCACCTTGTTCGCGGCAGAGGGCCAGCTGTTCCTCGATATGAGGCATGGCCTCTTCGGAGCGGTTGCTCATGGTGAGGGCGAGGCCCACGAAGTTGTGTGCCTCCGCTTCCATGGCGGGGTCGTTCAGTCGTCGTCCGGTCTCGAGGCTCTGCCGGCTGATCGAGAGAAGATAGGAAGGAGAGCCGCAGTAGTGGAGATGCCAGCAGATTGGAAAGGCGAGGGCGGCCCCAAGGTAGGCGGTCCGCTCCTCGGCGGAGGTCATCGCCTGCGAGGCCGCCGACAAGAGGTTGGCCTGCTCGCTCTCGAACCACCCATGGGCCTCTTCTTCGGAGGCGAGCTGCAGAGGAGCGGCATCAAGATCCTCAACCACTATTCGGGTGACACGGTAGCCGAGCTGGACTGCCAGCTGCGCAGTCGCGACGTAGAACTCCAGTGCGCGTTTCAGAGCGTCAGTTCGGGCGTCCTGGTTTTCGTTTTTAAGCGCCTGCTCACCCGCGAACAGGCGCACCAGGTCGTGCAGCCGATATCTCCCGGCCCCATCGACCTCCACGAGGTGGCCGTCGGCCAGCCGTTCCAGGGCGCGTTCGGCCTCATCGGCGGGGACGTCCAGGAGGGCGCCGACGACGTGCGGTGTCACGTCGGGCACCCGCAGCACCCCCAGCGCGCGCAGCGCGCGGGCGGCCTCGTGGTCGAGATCGTCGGCACTTCCGGTGAGCAGGTCGTAGCTGACCCCCAGGCTCGACCGCACGGCGATGTCGCCCGCCTCCAGCTCCCGCAGCCGTCTCCGCTCGTCCTGGAGCCGTTCCACCAGGTCGGCGACCTCCCACCGGGGCCGGTTCGCCAGTCGGGCTCCGGCGACGGCCACGGCCAGCGGCAGGCCCCCGCACAGCTCGACCAGGCGTGCCGTGGCCTCCAGGTTCCGCCCGGTCCGTTCGGCACCCGCCAGTTTGGCCAGCATGGCGGTGGCCTCCACCTGCCGTAGCCGGCCGATCGGCACGTGGACGCAGTCGTCGACCAGGGCGAAGGTCCGGCGGCTGTTCACCAGGATCGCGTTGCCCTCCGGCACCGAGAGCAGGGGGCGGACCTGGGGGAGATCGACGACATCGTCCAGCACGACGAGGACGTTCCTGCCGTCGAGCAGGCTCCGCCACAGCGCGGCGGCCTCATCGACCTCGGTGGGCACCGCCTGGGAGGCGATCCCCAGGGCCCGCAGGAACCTGCCGAGCACTTCCAGGGGTTCCAGCGGCCGCAGGCCGGGGGTCGCCCCGTGCAGGTTGGCGTAGAGCTGCCCGTCCGGGAAGTGGCCACGAGCCGTGTGTGCGGCCCGGACGGTCAGGGCGGACTTGCCCGCCCCCGGCGGCCCCGTGATCGCGACGACGTGGTGGGGCCGCCCGCCGTCCCAGGGGGAGAGCAGCGATCTGAGCCGGACCAGTTCCTCGGTGCGGCCGACGAATCCGCCCGGGTCGCGCGGCAACTGACGGGGGATCGGAACGTTCCCGGCCGCCCCGGCCGAATGCTCGGGCTCGGGAGAAACGGGACGGGTGACCTCGGTGGAGGTGATGATCTTACGGTGGAGGTCCCGGAGCGCGGGGGAGGGGTCCAGCCCGGTCCTCTCCATGACGGCCTTCGCCAGCCGTTCGTAGGCGTGGAGCGCGGCGGCGCGGTCTCCCGACCCGTGCAGGGCCAGCATGAGCTGCCCCCAGAGCCGCTCCCGTGCCGGGTTGGCGCCTGCCGCGGCACGCAGATCCGGTACGGCCTCCGCGTATCTCTCCAGCCCGATCCTGATCTCCGAGAGCTCCTCCAGCGCGATGAGACGTTCCTCGCCCAGGCCGGCCGCCGCGTCGTTCAGGACCCGGCTCCCCCGGGCGTTCGGGAAGGGGTCGCCCCGCCACAGGTCGAGGGCCCGCTGGTAGTGGTGGTGCGCGGTCTCCGCCCGGTGGTCCTGGACGGCGAGCCTCCCCCGGCGGATGTGCTCGCGGAAGGCCAGCAGATCGAGATCCTCCTCGCCGAGGGTGACGAGGTAGGTGTTCGCCTGGGTCTCGATCGGGGCCGAGCGGGGGTCGCCGGGGGCGAGGAGCCGCCGCAGCGTGTGGACGTACGTCTTGAGGTTCTGCTCGGCGGACGCCGGAGGGTCGTCGCCCCAGACCGCGTCCGTCAGATACTCGAAGGATGCCGGGGTGCCGGCCCTGAGGAGGAGCGCGACCAGGAGCTGGCGCTGTTTCAGGCGGGGAATCGGGATGAGCCGCCCTTCGCCGTTGCGAACCTCCAGACCGCCGAGCATCGAAAATGTCATTCGTTGAGCCCCATGGTCAGTGCGCCCAGGGCTTCCCGAGCGTCTCCAACGAATTCATCCAGCTTGATGGCATTCAGCTTACCGATCAAGGCGCCAGAGGGTCTATTGTGATTCGTAATATATTTTCAGTGTATCGCAGCTTGTGGTTGACCACTCGTGCCGGTGTCGCTGTCGGCGCGAACGGCGAATACACGTCCGCCGGGGACACGGGCGACCGGAGAGTGGGATGCAATTGTCCGGGGAAGCTCCCCGTGCGCGAACTCTTGGGCGTCGTCCGGCGGGTGATCGGCGATCATACTCGGAAGTAGACGGTCGCGAGGTCAGGCGGTGTTCCGAGGCCGAAGGGCGCGGAGGAGGCGGAGAAGGATCGAGTCCGGGTACCGAATTCAACTCCTGCTGCGGATGGCCGGTCGAACCGCTGCCTGCGGGATCTCTATACGTTGGATTATTCGGATTTCGGCCAGGGTGTTTTGAGGCCGTGCCGCTTGCGAATAATTTTAGTTTTAATTCTCTCCGTGAAGCGTTCGGTTCGTGAAGATTATCCGCCTGCGTTCGGCGCCCCATTTCGATGCGAAGGCGGTGCCGTCCTCGTCGGCGCATGTTCTGAAAATTCTTTGTTCCGGGTGCCGGTGGGCCTGTGAACGAAACAGGCGCCCTTTGCGCTTTCCCCACGGGGGGATCGTGGGGGCGCGTAGGGCGCCTGGCTGCTTCGGGACTGCATGGCCTGCCGAGAGGGAGGCCGTGGACGGCCGGTCCCGCTTCAGCCTGGGTAGTTCCAGCCGAACGCGGACTGCGTGTCCTGGGCTGCAGCTTGCTGAGTGCTGTCTCGCAGGGGGGCAGACGAATCGGCGCTGGCGGCCGTAGCATGGCCTGCGACGGAGAACGCTGCGACCATGAAGGCGGCGAGGGCGGACAAGATGAGGCGTCGGCGCACGGGGGAGGCTCCTGTCGTGGGTTCTGCTGCTAGAAATACATTTTTCAAGGAGTAACGTGACTGGTCAAGGTTTGATCGGGCAACGCATCAAAACCGTTCGCCGCCAGCGTGGTCTTTCCCAGGCCCAGCTCGCCCATCCGGAATTGTCCGATAGCTATGTCTCTCTCATTGAGAGCGGCAAGCGTACCCCAACGCCCGCGGTGCTTGAGCTCTTGGCTCACAAACTGGACTGCTCCCTCACCTATCTCGTCAACGGTGTGACTGCCGAGCAGATGCAGGAGATCGAGCTCAACCTGGGCTACGCCCGGATCGCGATGGAGAACGGCGAGGTCACGGAGGCTCGCACGCGCTATGCGGAGGTTCTCGCGGACGAGGGCGTGGCGGGCCTCCCTCAACTCAGGCAGGAAGCCGAATACGGACTGGCGCTGGCCACCGAAGCATGCGGTGACCTGGACGGGGCGATCGCCCTGCTCAACACGCTCCGCCGGGACGATGCGGGAACGATGTCACCCGAGCGTCATGTCGCCATCGTGGTCGCCCTCTCGCGTTGCTATCGGGAGCAGGGGGATTTAGGGCGGGCGGTGGAGGTCGTCGAGCAGATCCTGGGCGGCGCGGTGCGGCCTGCCTGGACAAATGACCTGGTGAAGCTGGGGACCCAGCTTCTGGCGGCCTACATCGACCGGGGGGACATGCTCCGCTCCCGGCAGTTCGCCGCGGAACTGCTCGCCGCGGCAGAGCTCATCGGCAATCCCCTGACGATCTCCTGGACGAACTGGACCGCAGCCATCGTCGCGGCTGAGACCGGTCACAATGACGAGGCGGCCGCGTACGCCGAACGAGCCCTCGCGGTCCAGTCCGAGCAGGAGGATCCTCGTCTTCTCGCGCTGCTCCGCAGTGACTACCTCCAGGTCATGCTGCTGGCACGCCCCGCGCAGTCCGACGTCTGGCGCGATGGTTTGGAGAGACTGCAGGGCGAGCTGCAGGAAAGTTCGGCAAGCATGATCAATAAACTGCGTTGCACGATGAACCTCGTCCGCGCAGAACTGCTGCTGTCGCGCCCGGAGCAGGCGAATGAGCACATCCGTACCGCCTATGACATCCTCGACGGGATGCCGCAGGCGCTGCAGGCCGAGGCGCGCATGCTCCTCTGCGAGACCCTCGCAGAGGTCGGCATGCACGAGAAGGCTCTTCAGGAGTTCCACAGGGCGGAGCAGGCGCTGACGCATCTGCCGTCCACCCGTTCCACCGCCCACCTCTGGCTGACCGCCGCGCAGGTCCTGGAGCGGATCGACGAGCCCGCGCGCGAGGCCGACGCCTACCGGCGGGCACTGGCCTGCGTCGACCTGTAGGCCTCCGGTGACCGTGAAGCCCACGGCACCCACGGAGTCCTCGACGCCCGTCGCGCCCGCCGCACCGGTGGCGGACGCCGCGACCACGGCGGCGCTCGGGGTGCCGGTGACCGTCGCGGGCTCCAGGGACCGGCCGATGCCCCGCCCCGCGCCCCACGGCGCCGTACGACGCGCCGTGGGACCGGGGCGGGGGCTTCGGGACCGCTCGGTGGCGTCGGTAGCCTGGGAACCGTCATGAAGACTTCCCCAGCCGCGGCGGTGCTCGCGCTCCTCGCCGCTCTCGTTCTCGGTACGGCGTTCGCTTCGCCGGCCCTCGCCCACGACGCCCTCAAGAGCAGCTCACCCGCCAAGAACGCCGAGGTCGAGAGCCTCGACGAGGTGAAGCTGACATTCACCGCCTCGGTGCGCTTCCCGGCCGTGGTCGTCCGCGGGCCGGACGACGCCGCCCACCAGGACGGCAAGCCCGTGGCAGAAGGCCCGACGGTGACGCAGAAGGTCAAGGCGGATCTCCCGCCGGGCCGCTACGTCATCGCCTACCGGGTCGTCTCCTCCGACGGGCACCCGATCGAGGGGGAGATCCCCTTCACACTGAAGGGATCGGCCCCGCCCTCCGCCGAGGCGCAGGCATCGCCGTCCCCGGAGGCCTCCACACCCGCGGCCGACTCGGCGCCCCCCGCCGCGACCGGCCCGGGGACGGGGGAGACCGCCGGCGCCACGGGCGCGGCGGAGACCCCGGCGGCGGCCGGTGAGCCCGCCTCCTCGGGAGGGATCCCCGGCTGGCTGTGGATCGTCGTCGGCGGCCTGGCCGGCGTCGGCATCGGCATGCTCTTCAGCCTGCGAGGAAAGGGCCGGAAGCAGCCGTGAGCACCAGGGAGGAGTCCGCGCGGGCCGTGCCGGACGTGCCGGACGAGCGGCGACGGACCGTCCGGGCGGTGTGGCTGGGCCTCGCCGCCGCCGGAGCGGCCATCGTCGCCCTGGTGATCGCCATGTTCGCCGGCGGCGCGGCGACCCCCCGCATCATCCCCGGCCTGCCCGACGAGGGCACGGTGACCCGGTGGGGCCTGCCGCTGGCCAAGCTCGCGATGGACGCCGCGGGCGTGGTCACCGTGGGCGCGCTGCTGGCCGCGGCCTTCTTCTTCCCGGTCGACAAGGGACTGCTCGGAAAATCGGCCCTCGGCTACGTCAGGGCCGCGTCGTGGTCGGCGCTCGTGTGGGCCGGGGCGGCGGCCGCGACGATGGTCTTCACCCTGTCGGAGGTGCTGGGCCTGCCCGTCGCCGACGTGCTCGGCGGCGACGAGCTCACCAGCTTCGCCAGCCAGGTGTCCCAGGGCATCGCCCTGACCCTGGTCGTGCTGTTCGGGGTGGCGATCGCGCTGTTCGCCCGGGGGGCGATCACCGCCGGTACCGCCGCGGGGCTGCTGGCCCTCGCCCTGGCGACGATGCTGCCGCCCGCGCTGACCGGCCACTCCGCCTCCTCGCCCAACCACGACATGGCCACCAGCGGCGTGGCGCTCCACCTGCTGGCCCTCGCCCTGTGGGTGGGCGGGCTCGCCGTGCTGTGCTTCCACGCGCTGCGGCGGCAGCCGCAGCTGGAGGTCGCCGCGGCCCGGTTCTCGGACATGGCGCTGTGGTGCTACGTTGCGGTGGGCCTGTCGGGCCTGTTCAGCGTCATCGCGCGGCTCACCTCGCTCTCGGAGGTCTTCACCTCCGCCTACGGCCTGCTGCTGGTCGCCAAGACCGTGGCGTTCGCGCTGCTCGGCGTCTTCGGGTGGTGGCACAGGAAGCGCACGCTCCCCGGGCTCGCCGGCGGCGGCCGGGGCGGGTTCGCCCGCTTCGCCTCCGTCGAACTCCTCGTCATGTTCGCGACGGTCGGGCTGGCGGTCGCGCTGGGCCGTACCGCGCCGCCCCCCGCGATCCTGCCGGTGGACCGCGCCTTCGAGGCGCTCGGCTTCACGATGCCGCCGGAGATCTCTCTGGCCAACCTGGCCACGCTGTGGTGGTTCGACCTGTTCTTCGCCACCGTGGCGGCGGTCCTCGGCGGCCTCTACCTCGCCGGGGTCGTACGGCTCCGGCGGCGCGGCGACTCGTGGTCCTGGGGCCGCACCGCCTCCTGGTTCCTCGGCGTGCTGATCCTGGTGATCTCCACCCAGAGCGGCGTCGCCCGCTACGCCAAGGTCCTGTTCAGCGCCCACATGGCCGAGCACATGACGCTGTCCATGCTGGTGCCGATCCTGCTGGTGCTGGGCGCCCCCGTCACGCTGGCGCTGCGCGCGCTCAAGCCGGCCGCCCGGCGCGGCGACCGCGGCCCCCGCGAGTGGCTGACCACGATCCTGCACAGCAGGTTCGTCCGTTTCGTGGCCCATCCGGCGATCGCCACGGCGATCTTCATCGTGTCGTTCTACGCCCTCTACTTCACCCCGCTGTTCCCCGCCGCGATGGAGGAGCACCTCGGCCACATCGCGATGACGCTGCACTTCCTGCTCAGCGGCTCCCTGTTCTTCTGGGTGATCATCGGGGTGGACCCGGCGCCGCACCGGCTGCCGCACTTCGCCAAGCTGCTCCTGCTGTTCGTCACGATGCCCTTCCACGCCTTCTTCGGCATCGCGCTGATGAGCATGGGCACCGTCCTCGCCCCGGAGTGGTACGAGCAGCTCGGCCGTGCCTGGGGCACCTCCGCCCTGGTGGACCAGCGGACGGGCGGCGCCATCACCTGGGGCTTCGGCGAGATCCCGACGCTGCTCGTGCTGCTCGCGCTGGGCTTCCAGTGGTGGCGCGACGACGACCGTACGGCCCGCCGCAACGACCGCCGGGCCGACGCGGCGGCGGCCCGCACCGGCGGCACCGGCGACGCCGAGCTCGACGCCTACAACGACTACCTCGCCAGGCTCAACCGGCGGGACCGTCCCGCCGGGCCCGAGTAGGCGGTACGACAGGCACTTCCTCCCTTTTGCGGGGATGGCTCCGGTAGCCTGAGCCCGGGGGGTTCGGGCATCCGCAGCGACGGCCGTGCGACGACGCGCGCCACGCCCGCTCACGGATCAGCGACGTGTCCGGCCGGAGGGCCGGCGGGCGCCACGCGCGCCGGGGAGGTCGAGGAGTGTCCGAGGAAGCGCGCACGCGTGAGGGGTGGAGACCGGCTCTCGCCCATGAGCTCCGGGAGCGCCTGGACGCCTGGAGCGGTCGCACCGGGATCGCCGTCGAGACCTGGGCGCTGCCCGGCGAGGAGGCGTCCGCCGAGGAGGCCGGGGCCGTGCTGGCGGTGCTGGAGGAGGCCCTGGCCAACGTCGAACGGCACAGCCGGGCCCGGGTGGTCTCCGTCGCGGTGACCCTGGGCCGCGGCGGTCTGCGGATGACGGTGAGCGACGACGGCGCCGGTTTCGCCGGGGCGGCCGCCGGGCGCGGCGTGGACGCCATGCGCGACCGGTTCGAGGCCCTCGGCGGCACGCTGAGCGTCAACGGCGTCATGGGGGAGGGCACCACCGTCACCGGGACGCTGCCCCGCCCGTAGGCCGGGCGGGGAGCTCCGGAGCCCCGGGGACCCGCCCGGGACCCGGGAGCGCCGTACGGCGGGGGCGTCAGAGCCTCAGGCGTCAGGGCAGGCAGCGCCGTACGGCGGGGGTGGCGGGGTCTCGGGCCGTCAGGGCAGGGTCAGGATCTCGCGGCCCGTCTCGGTGACCAGGATGGTGTGCTCGAACTGGGCGGTCCGCCTGCGGTCCTTGGTCACGGCGGTCCAGCCGTCCGGCCAGACGTCGTACTCGATGGTGCCGAGGGTCAGCATCGGCTCGATGGTGAACGTCATGCCCGGCACCAGCGTGACCGCCAGCGACGGGTCGTCGTAGTGCGGCACGATCAGGCCGGAGTGGAACGTGGTGCCGATGCCGTGGCCGGTGAAGTCGCGGACCACGCCGTAGCCGAACCGCCTGGCGTAGGCCTCGATGACCCGGCCCACGACGTTGAGCTGGCGGCCGGGGGCGACGGCCCTGATGGCGCGGTCGGTCGCCTCACGGGTGCGCTCGACCAGCAGGCGCGACTCCTCGTCGACGTCGCCGACCAGGAAGGTGGCGTCGGTGTCGCCGTGCACGCCGCCGATGAAGGCGGTGATGTCGACGTTGACGATGTCGCCGTCGCGCAGCACGGTGTCGTCCGGGATGCCGTGGCAGATCACCTCGTTGACCGAGGTGCACAGCGACTTGGGATATCCGCGGTAGCCGAGGGTGCTGGGGTAGGCGCCGTGGTCGCAGAGGAACTCGTGGCCGATCCGGTCGAGCTCGTCGGTGGTGACGCCGGGCGCCACGTGCCGGCCGACCTCCTCCAGCGCCTGGGCGGCGAGCCTTCCGGCCACCCGCATCCGCTCGATGATCTCTGGAGTCTTGACGTCGGACTCGCCGAGCCTGGGGGTCTTCTTCCCGACGTACTCCGGCCGCGTGATGCCGGAGGGGACCTTGCGGGTGGGAGAGATCCGTCCGGGCTGGAGCAGTGTCGTCATGGTCCCCCAGTCTAGTTGGGCTTTCCGCTGGGCAGGATTGCCCCCATGAGCGATCAGTGGTGGTTCTGCCTGAAGCACATGGCGGTCGAGCCCGACCAGGGCTGTCCCAACAAGGACCGGATGGGCCCCTACGAGACCCGCGAGGCCGCGGCCGGCGCGCTGAAGACCGCGGCCGACCGCAACGAGGAGTGGAGGGAGGCCGACCGCGCCTGGGACGACGACTGAACGGCGGGCCGCGTCCCTGGCCGGCGGCCGAACGGGACGCCGGCCGCGTCCGGGGCCGGCGGCCGGATCCGGGGCGGTGACCGCGCGGACGCGCGGCCCGGCCGGGGAAGGCCGGCCGGGTGGCGGCCGTCGCGCCGTCAGTCGGCCACCTGGGGGCCGCTGACCCTCTCCAGCAGCCGGGCCAGCCGCTCGCGCAGGCCCGGCCGCCGGCCGGTCTCGCCCGCGGCCATGCTGACCAGGTGCTGGGCGCCGTCGAACGACAGCGGCGCCCGCTCGGGGACGGCCAGCGCCTCGTGGGCCAGCCCCTCCAGGTCGGGGTCGCCGCCGTCCAGGGCGAGGATCGTCGCGCCGGTACGGCGGGCGTCGCCGACCCGTTCCAGCAGCGCCTCGGGGGCCCGGTCCTCGGTCACCACGAACAGGGTCTCGCCCCGCCGGGCCGCCTCGATCCGCTCCAGCCCGATCCGCAGGTGCGCGGGCGCGCCCGGGGGCGGGTCCCAGCGCACCAGCGTCGGGGCGAGCTGCGGGATCCCCGCCAGCCGGGCCTCGTCCCCGAGGTGCGCGGCCAGGTGCCAGGGCTCCCCGGCGGGCGTGCCGACCACCAGCAGGCCGCCGGGGGACCGGGTGGTGCGCAGGGCCAGGCCGAGCGCGCGGGTGCGCTCCACCCAGCCGGTCGAGCCGAGGATGTCGCGCAGAAGGGCGACCGACCGTGCGTCCATCAGATCATCGTGCACCAGCCGCCGGGGTCCTGCCGGGAGATCGCCGGACGCGCCTGGCATGATCTGGACATGTGGCGGGGCCGGGCGCCTCCGGGCCCCCGGCCGGCCGACGATCATGAGGAGTGACGAGTGAGCACTGATATCCCGGACGTGAGCGGCATCTCGATCGGCATCCTGGGCGGCACCGGCGACCAGGGCAGGGGCCTGGCCCGGCGGTTCGCCCTGGCCGGTCACACCGTGCTGATCGGTTCGCGCGACGCCGGCCGGGCCGGGGAGGCGGCCGAGAGCGTCGGCGGTACGGCCCGCGGCGCCGACAACCGGACCGTGGCGGCCGAGGCCGACGTGGTGATCGTGGCGACCCCGTGGGAGGGGCACCGGCCCACCCTGGAGTCCCTGCGGGACGAGCTGGCCGGCAAGATCGTGGTCGACTGCGTCAACCCGCTGGGCTTCGACAAGCGGGGCGCCTACGCGCTGGACGTCGAGGAGGGCAGCGCCGCCCAGCAGGCCGCCGCGATCCTGCCGGACAGCCGCGTGGTCGCCGCCTTCCACCACGTCTCCGCCGTCCTGCTGCTGGACCCGGAGGTGGAGCGGATCGATCTGGACGTGCTCGTGCTGGGCGACGACCGCGAGGCCACCGACACGGTCCAGGCGCTGGCGAGCCGCATCCCGGGCGCCCGCGGCGTGTACGGCGGGCGGCTGCGCAACGCCCGCCAGGTCGAGGGGCTGACCGCCAACCTCATCTCCATCAACCGCCGCTACAAGGCCCACGCGGGCTTCCGGGTCACCGACGTCTGACGGGCGGCCCGCCCGGTACGGCCTCCCTCGGTCGTCCCGCCGGCCCGGTCCCGCCCTGATGCCCCGGAGCCCGTCCGGGCGTGGCGCGACGGGCGGGGCGGAGAAGGGGCCCGGCCCCTCAGATCCAGCCCGCGTCCTCGGCGATCCGGATGGCGTCGACCTTGTTGCGGGCGCCCGTCTTGGAGACGGCGTTGGTCAGGTAGTTGCGGACCGTCCCGGCCGACAGGTGCAGCCGCCCGGCGATCTCCTCGGCCGGGGCGCCCCGCGCGGCCTCCTTCAGCACGGCGGTCTCGCGCGGGGTCAGCGGGCTCGCGCCGTACGCGAGCGCCGAGGCGACCAGCTCGGAGTCCAGCACCCGCAGCCCCCGCGCGGTGCGCCGGATCGCGTCCGCCAGCCGGTCACCGGGGGCGTCCTTGACCAGGAACGCCTCGATGCCCTGGGCCAGGGCCCGGTGGACCTGGCCCGGCTGTCCCATCGCGGTGAGCACCAGGACCCGGCAGCCGGGGACCTTCTCCCGCAGCTCCACCGAGGCGGTGATGCCGTCGATCCCGGGCAGGTCGATGTCCAGCACCGCCACGTCGGGCCGGGACTCCAGGGCCGCGCCGACGATCTCGTCGCCGCGGGTCACCTCGGCGACCACCTCGATGTCGGGCTCCAGCCGCAGCAGCGCCCCGAGCGCGGCCCGGATCATGTGCATGTCCTCGGCCAGCAGGACCCTGATCACGTCGTCACCGCCGTCTCCCCCGTCGTCTCCGGACCCCCGGCCGCGGCGTCTCCGCCCCCGGTGGCCGGGTCCGGGCCGCTCCGCGCCCGCCGGTCCTCGTCCGCCCGTCCCCGCCGGTCCTCGTCCGCCCGTCCCCGCCGCGTCCCCGGTACGGCGGGCAGCTCCACGACGAGCCGGAACCCGTCGCCGGCGCGTCCGGCCACGACCGAGCCGCCCAGGCCGGACGCCCGTTCCCGCAGGCCGGTCAGCCCGCCGCCGTCCGTCCCGTGCCCGCGGGCGCGGTCGTTGACCACCTCCAGCCGTACGGCGCCGCCGTGCGCGGAGGTGCTGATCGAGCAGGCCGTCGCCCGGCTGTGCCGTACCACGTTGGTGACGGCCTCGCGCACCGCCCAGGCCAGCGCCTCGTCGACCTCGCGCGCCACCTCGACGCCGGCCAGGTCGGTCCGGCAGGTCACCCCCGACGCCTCCAGCAGCGCCTCCGCCCGGTGCACCTCCCCGGCCAGCGACATCTCCCGGTAGCCCCGCGCCACCTGCCGCACGTCCTGCGCCGCCTCCCTGGCCACGCCGACCAGCTCGGCCAGCTCCGCCTCCGCCGCGGCGGGGTCGCGCCCGACCAGCCTGCGCGCCAGGTCGCCCTTGAGCGCGACGGCGGTCAGGCTGCTGCCCAGGCCGTCGTGCAGGTCGCGGGAGATGCGCAGCCGCTCCCGGAGCACCGCGGCCTCGGCCAGCTCGGTCCGAGCCTGCGCCAGCTCACGGCTGACCACGACCAGCCGGGTCACCCCGTAGATCACGAAGCCGGTGACGAAGAGGGTGGTGACGCTCTGCAAGGCGTAGAGGATCTTGAGGCCCGGCATCCCGGCGCTCCACGCGGCGGCGACGTGGACCGCCGTCATGGGGGCCAGGAACCCCAGGGCGAGCGGCGGCCGCAGGCGCAGCAGCACCGAACCGAGCAGAATGCTCGGGGCGCCCCACCACCAGCCCCCGGCGTCGTTCGGCAGGAGCAGCATCGGGGCGTAGGCGGCGGCGGTCTGCACGACGAGCCCGACGGTCACGCCGCCCGGCTCCGCTCCGCGCAGGGCGGCGCGGACGTGCCGGAAGTGGGGGACGAAGAAGGCGGGAAGCACGATGGAGAGCACGGCGGCCGCGGCGGGCCCGCCGTAGCGGACCATCAGGAGCACCGGCGTGACCGTGAAACCCGCAGAGAGCAGCACGACCAGGCCGACGGCCAGGCGCTGGGGGGTCATTCGCATGTCACGGTGATTATTGCCGCCGGGGGTCCCAGCGGAACCACCGGGTCAGCGCGAACAGCCCGATCGCCGCCCAGGCGGCGAGCTTGAGCGCGGGCCCGGCCGCCGCCGCGAGGTCGCCGCCGAAGGTGCCGTCCGCCGCGTAGGCGGTCCGGGCGATGTCGGTGACGGCTTCGGTGGGCAGCAGGCCGAGCAGCGTCCTCACCCAGCCGGGGAGCAGCTCGGTGAGCGGTCCGAAACCGCCCGCGCCGACCCCCGCGAGCAGGAAGAACGGCATCGTCATGACACCCGCCAGCTCGGGGCGCGGGACGAGCGGGGTGAACGCCGCGCCCAGCAGGCACAGGACGGCGGCGCCCGCGACCACGGCCACCACCAGCAGCAGCGGGTCGCGCGGGACCGGCAGGCTCGTCAGCGCGTACAGCGCGACCGAGACGACCGTCGCCAGCAGGGTGTTCTGCGCCACAAGGTTGAGGATCCCGCCGCCGAGGATGTCGCGGTCGGCCAGCCCGGTGGCCCGCAGCCGCTTGAGGAGGAGCTGCTCGCGACGGGTGGTCAGGGTGGTCGCCGTCTGGCCGAACGTCGCGAGGACCAGCAGCATCGACAGGATCCCGAGGTGCTGGGCCGCCACGACCTCCGGATGGCCCGGCTGGAACCGGTCCACCATCACCGGCAACCCCAGGCCCAGGACCAGGAAGAGCGTCACGGACGTGCTCAGCGCCGTCCGGTCCCGCCAGAACAGCCGGCCGTCGAAACGGGCCACCGTCACCAGATCGCGCGCCGCCATGGTCACGCCACCTCCTTCGCGTGCTCGTTCTCCGGGTGCCCGTCGGCGTCCGCGGCGAGGTCCAGGAACAGGTCTTCGAGGGTCGCCGTACGGACCTCCAGGCCGTGCAGGCGCAGGCCGCGTTCGGCGGCCCAGTTCAGCAGGGTCCGCGCGGCGAGGTCGGGGTCGGCGATCCGGTACACCGCGGTCCGGCCCTCCACCGAGGACGGCGGGAGCGGCAGCTCCTCCGGCGTGACCGCGGCGGGGAGCTCGAAGGCGACCCGGCCGGTCTGCGCGGCGAGGGTCTCGGCCATGCCGCCGCTCGCCACGACCTCCCCGCGGTCCATGATCGCCATACGGGAGGCCAGCCGCTGGGCCTCCTCCAGGTAGTGCGTGGTGAGCAGGACCGTGGTGCCCCGTCCGGCGAGGTCGCGGATGACGTCCCAGGTGTTGCGGCGGGCCTCGGGGTCCATGCCGGTGGTCGGCTCGTCGAGGAAGAGCACGTCGGGCCGGCTGAGGATGGCCAGGGCCAGGTCCAGGCGGCGTTTCTCCCCGCCGGAGAGCTGCCGCACCTTCGTGCCGGCCCTGCCGGTCAGCCCCGCCGTCTCCAGGGTCTCGTCGCGCGGCCGGGGGGCGGCGACGAAGTCGCGCCAGGCGTCCACGGTCTGCGCCACGGTCAGGTCGGGGAAGAAACCGGCCTCCTGGAGCATGATGCCGCATCTCCGCCGCACCTCCGTGCGGTCCTCGACGGGGTCGAGGCCGAGCACGCGCACCGTGCCGGCGTCGGGGGCCGCGAAGCCCGCCAGCACCTCCAGGGTCGTGGTCTTGCCTGCGCCGTTACGGCCGAGCAGGGCGAAGACCTCGCCCTGCGAGACGTCGAAGGAGACGTCCCGGACGGCGGCGAAGTCCCCGTAGTGCTTGCGGAGCCCGTCCACCAGAATCGCTGTCATGCCTCCGATCCTGGCGGGCGGCCGCGCCCGGCGACAGTGAGGAATTCACACATACCCCGCAGGCCATGAGAGGCGTGAGGGCCGAGCCGGACCTGACATCGGGCCTCTTCGCGGGTCATCCTTGTCGTATGAGCGAGCTTCACCCCGAGACGCGTGTCGTCCACCACCCGCAGCCGCCCCTCGAGGGCAGCCGGCCCATCGCGGTGCCGATCTACCAGACCTCCGGTTTCGTCTTCGACGACCCGTCCGTCTTCGCCGACGGTATGAGCCGCCCGGACGGCCCCTTCGTCTACGGGCGGCTGTCCAACCCGACCGTCCGGTCGCTGGAGGAGGCCGTCACCGGCCTGGAGGGCGGCGTCGGCGCCGTGGCCACCGCCTCCGGCATGGGGGCGATCAACTCGGTGCTGCTCGGGCTGCTCAAGCCGGGCGACCATCTGATCGCCCAGCGGGCCCTGTACGGCGGCACCGCCGGAATGATCAACGACCTGGTCACGAGGTTCGGGATCACGGTCTCCTACGTGCCCGAGGACGACCCCGGGGCGCTGCGCGAGGCCGTACGGCCGGAGACGAAGGCCGTCTACCTGGAGACCATCGCCAACCCGGTCACCCAGGTCGCCGACCTGCCCGGCATGTGCGCCGTGGCGCGCGAGGCCGGGCTGGTCTCGGTCGTGGACAACACCTTCGCCTCGCCGATCCTGTGCCGCCCGCTGGAGCACGGCGCCGACGTCGTGGTGCACTCCTCCACCAAGTACCTGAGCGGGCACACCGACGTCCTCGGCGGCGTCGCGGTCTTCGCCTCCGACGAGCTGTACCGGAAGGTGTGGCACTTCGCGGTCGAGCTGGGCGCCACCGCCGACCCGTTCGCGGCCTGGCTCACGCTGCGCGGCATGCAGACCCTGCCGCTGCGCATGGAACGGCACTGCGCCAACACCCGGGAGCTGGCCACCCGCCTGGCGGACCACCCGGCCGTCACGGCCGTCCACTGGCCGGGCCTGCCCTCCCACCCCTCGCACGAGCTGGCGGTCAAGCTGCTGCCGGACTTCGGCGGCGTCTTCTCCTTCGACCTGGCCGGCGGCCGCGCCGCGGGGGAGCGGTTCATGAGCTCGGTACGGCTGGCGCTGCTGGCCCCGTCGCTCGGCGGCGTCGAGACGCTCATCCTGCATCCGGCGACCACCTCGCACCGCTCGCTGTCGGCCGAGGAGCTGGCCCGGCACGGGATCGGCGAGGGCACGGTCCGGGTCGCGGTCGGCATCGAGCACATCGAGGACCTCTGGGCCGACTTCCGCCAGGCCCTCTCCTGACGCCCTCGCTCCTGACGCCCTCGCTCCTGACGCCCTCGTGAGACCCGGCCGGACGCGACCGCGGTGAACCGGAAGGGGAGGGGGTGTGGACGAGCGTGCCGGCCGGCTCCCCGGTCCGGACGCGCCCGGCATCCCGGCCCGGACGCGGTGACGCCCCGGCGCACCCGGGAAGACGGGTGCGCCGGGGCGCCGGAGCGCGTCAGCGGTAGGTGTGCTCGGCGGTGGGGAACGCCCCGCCGGTCACCTCGTCGGCGAAGGCGCGGACCGCCCGGTCCATCTCCCCGGCGAGATCGAAGTACTTCTTGACGAACTTGGCGGGGCGGGGGGTCAGGCCCATCAGGTCCTGCCAGACGAGGACCTGGGCGTCGGTGGAGGGACCGGCGCCGATGCCGATGGTGGGGATCGACAGCGACCGGGTGACCCGCTCGGCGAGCTCGGCCGGGACACACTCCAGGACCACGGCGAAGGCCCCGGCGTACTCCAGGTCCTTGGCGTCGGACATCAGCTCGTCGCCGGCCTGGCCGCGGCCCTGGACGCGGTAGCCGCCGAAGGTGTTGACCGACTGGGGGGTCAGGCCGAGGTGCGCCATGACCGGGATGCCCGCCGAGACCAACATCTCGACCTGCGGCAGCACCCGCCGGCCGCCCTCCAGCTTGACCGCGTGGGCCCCGCCCTCCTTCATGAAGCGGGCGGCCGTCTCCAGCGCCTGCTGGGGGGACGCCTGGTAGGAGCCGAACGGCAGGTCCGCCACCACCATGGCCCGCGACGACCCGCGCACCACGGCCGCGGTCAGCGGCAGCAGGTCGTCCACGGTGACCGGCAGCGTGGAGTCGTAGCCGTACACGACCATGGCGGCCGAGTCGCCGACGAGCAGCACCGGGATCCCGGCCTCGTCGAACACCTTCGCGGTCATCGCGTCGTACGCGGTGACCATCGGCCACCTCTCGCCGCGTTCCTTGGCGGCGGCGACGTCGCGGACGGTGACCCTTCGTCCCGCCTGGCCGCCGTACAGGGCGGTCGGCCGGCTCGTGACGGAAGAGGACATGGGAGCCTCCCTGTGAAGTCTCGAGGCGCCCCAGTGGCGTCCCCGGACGTCTTCGATGATTGCACGCGCTCCGGAAGGTGCAACACCCCTGCCCCGCCGGGTAATCCGGTGGCGATTCTGTCGGGGGCATAGGACAGAATGCACCCGGAGGTAAGCAATAAAAATGGTCATCGAACCTTACCGTCGCCTGTTCGCGCTTCCCGGTGTCCGAACGCTGCTGCTGGTGGGCATGATCGCCCGCATCCCGTCCACCGCGACGGGCATCACGCTGACGTTGCACATCAACAACACCCTCGGCCTGGGATGGCTGGAGGCGGGCGGGGCCGGCGCCGCCACGACGGTGGGGATGGCGGTCGGGTCGCCGCTGGCCGGGCGGTTCGTCGACCGGTACGGCCTGCGCCCGGTGCTGGTGGTGACCACCTTCGCCCAGCTGGCCTTCTGGTCGTCGGCGTGGGCGCTGCCGTACCCGGTGCTGGTCGTCGCCTCGGTGGTGGCCGGGCTGCTGGCCCTGCCGGTGTTCAGCGTGATCCGGCAGTGCCTGGCGGCCATGGTCCCGCCCCACCAGCGCCGGATCGGCTTCTCCCTCGACTCGATCATGGTCGAGCTCTCCTACATGGCCGGGCCCGCCCTCGGCGTCCTCGGCGTCACGCAGCTGGGCAGCGCGTGGACGATGTGCGCCGTCGCGATCGGCCTGACCGGCTCCGGCGCGGCCCTGATCCTGCTGAACCCGCCGACCCGCTCGGTCGAGGAGCTCTCGGCCCCGGCGGAGCGGGTCCCGCGCCGCCGCTGGCTGACCCCCGGCGTCGTCGCGCTGCTCGGCACCGCCGCGGCGGCGACGTTCGTGCTGACCGCCAGCGAGCTGGCCCTCGTGGCGACGATGAAGCACGCCGGCGACACCGCGTGGAGCGGCCTGGCCATCGGGGTGTGGTGCCTGTACTCGCTGGTCGGAGGCTTCGTGTACGGCATGCTGCCCCGGGGGGCCTCGCCGCTGGTCCTGATCGGCGGGATGGGCCTGCTCACCGTGCCGGTGGGACTGGTGAGCGGCGACTGGTGGTGGCTGCTGCTGGCGCTGCTGCCGTCCGGCCTGCTGTGCGCGCCGGGGCTGTCGTCCACGGTGGAGGGCCTCAGCCGCCGGGTCCCGGCCGCCGCCCGGGGGGAGGCGATGGGCCTGCACGGCACGGCGCTGCTGATCGGCGGCGCCGCCTCGTCCCCGATCGCCGGGGCGGTCATCGACCACGGCGGGCCGGGCTGGGCCTTCGCCGCCGCCGGGCTGGTGGCGGCGGGGATGGTGCTGGTCGCGCTGCCCTTCTGGCGGCGGACGCCGGACGAGGCGGTCCCGGAGGAGCGGCCGGTGGCGGCCGCCGTGTGACGCGTCGCCGCCCCGGGACGGCGGCTCGCGGGGCGGTCCGGGAGCGGGCCGGGGCGGCGGTCCCGGCCCGGCGGGCGGGTCCTTCCGGGCGGCCCTGACTCCGGCCCTGACTCCGGCCCGGCTCCGGCCGGCTCCGGCCCGGAGTCAGGGGCCGCTCCGGGCCGGGATGTTTCCGGTGGATTGACATCCGGTAAATACGAAACGAAACGGTTGCGTATCGGAACGCCGAGCGATACGGTCGCGTTGCGAAACTCAAGCGTATCGAAAACGGGGTCTCATGGAACCGCAGCTCGGCCACCCGAGGAGATGGCAGGTCCTGGGAGTGCTGGTCTTCAGCCTCCTGGCCGTCGTCCTCGACAACACGATCCTCAACGTCGCCCTCAAGACGATCGCCGACCCGCAGGAGGGTCTCGGCGCGACCCAGAGCCAGATGGAATGGGCGATCAACTCCTACACGCTCGTCTTCGCGGGCCTGCTGTTCACCTTCGGGGTCATCGGCGACCGCACCGGCCGCCGGCGCATGCTGATGATCGGCATGGCCCTCTTCGGCCTCGCCTCGCTGGCCAGCGCCTACTCCCAGGACCCGGGCCAGCTCATCGTGGCGCGGGCGTTCATGGGGATCGGCGGCGCCGCGATCATGCCGGCGACCCTCGCCATCATCTCCAACGTCTTCCCGCCGCAGGAGCGCGGCAAGGCGATCGGCGTCTGGGCCGGCGGCGTCGGCCTCGCCGTGGCGATCGGCCCGATCACCGGCGGCCTGCTGATCGAGCACTTCTGGTGGGGCTCGGTCTTCCTGGTCAACCTGCCGATCGTCCTGATCGCCATGGTGCTCATCGCCCTGGTCGTGCCCGAGTCGCGTGACCCCAGGCCGTCCAGGCTCGACCCGATCGGCGTCCTGCTGTCCGTCGTCGGCCTGGTCGTCCTCACCTACGGCATCATCCGGGGCGGCGAGCTGGCCACCGTCGCCAGCGCCGAGGTGCTCGTCCCGACGCTTCTCGGCGTGGCCGTACTGGCGCTCTTCGTCTGGTACGAGCGCCGCATCGACCACCCGGCCTTCGACGTCACCTACTTCCGCGACGCCCGCTTCGCCACCGCGGTCGGCCTGGTCGGCATCGTGTTCTTCGCGATGATGGGCGCGATGTTCTTCCTGGTCTTCTACCTGCAGATCGTCCTCGGCCACACCCCGCTGCAGGCGGGCGCGCTGATGATCCCGTTCGCCGCCGCCCAGCTCATCTTCGCCCCGCTCAGCCAGCGGATGGTCCGCCGCTTCGGCGGCAAGCCGACCGCCACCCTGAGCATGCTCGTCGTGGCCGGCGTGCTGGCCTCCTACGCGCTGATGGACCAGAACACGCCGCTCGTGGTCATCGAGATCGTCTTCTTCGTCCAGGGCGCGGCCATGGCCAACATCATGCCGCCGGCGACCACCGCGATCATGGAGGCTCTGCCCCGGGAGAAGGCCGGCGTCGGCTCGGCCATGAGCAACACCGTCCGGCAGGTCGCGGGCGCGCTCGGCGTGGCGCTGCTCGGCTCGGTGCTGTCGGCGACCTACCGCGACGAGATCGCCCCCGCGCTGGCCGGGCTGCCCGAGAGGCTCCGGGAGGTCGCGGGCGAGTCTCTGACGGCCACGATGGGCACGGCCCAGAGCCTCGGCGCGCGCGGCGCGGCCCTGGTGGACCCCGCCAAGGCGGCCTTCCTGGACGGCATGCACGTCACCGCGCTGGTCTCGGCGGCGATCGCGCTGATCGGCGCGCTGGTGGCGCTCAGGTGGCTGCCGTCCGGCGACGGCGGCGCGACCGCTTCCCCCGCTCCCTCCGCCGTCCCCGACTCCGCAATCGGGGAGGGGGATCTCGGCAGGAAACCGGCAGTAGTGTAGACGTGCGATGAGCACGACTGACGAGACGCGAGCGGCCCGCCCGGCGGGCCGTCCCCGCAGCGCCCGGGCGGAACAGGCGATCATCGACGCCACCCTCGGCCTGATCGGCGAGGGCATGAACATCGCCGAGCTGTCGATCGAGGCGATCGCCGCCCGGGCCGGGGTCGGCAAGACCACCATCTACCGGCGCTGGGCCAACAAGGAAGACCTGTGCGTCGACGCCCTGGCCCGGCTCAAGTCGCCGCTGCCGGAGCTGCGGGGCGACTCGGTCCGCGAGGACCTCGTCGCCTACCTGGAGGTCGTCGTGCGCGACGCGTGCGACGCGCGCAGCCGGTGCGTGATGAGCATCGTGATGAACGACGCCGAGCGGCACCCGCGTCTCGTCGAGCGGATCCGCAAGGCCACGATCGAGCCGCGCCGGGAGGTGCTGGCCGGCGTGCTGCGACGGGGCATGGCCACCGGCGAGATCCGCGCCGACCTCGACCTGCCCGTCGCGATGGCGGCGCTGATCGGTACCGCCATGTGGTACATGCGGGACGCGAGGTCCGGCGGGTCCGAGGAGCCGGCGACCGGCATCGCCGAGCGGATCGTCGACCAGCACCTGGCCGGTCTGGCCCCCGCCGCCTGAGCCCGGCCCCGGACAGGGTCCGGAAAACGGGTCTGGGCAAAAGATGAACATTGTTCTACTCTCGCGGCCATGCGTCCGTTACGCGGGGCCGCGACCGTCGTCGCGCTGGCCCTCGTCCTGTTGCTTCCCGCCTCCGCGGCCCTCGCCCACGAGGAACGCCCCGTGAAGCTCCCCGACGGCACGGGCAGCGTCCCGGTGCACCGTACCGGGGAACCCGACCTGCTGGTCTGCAAGAGCGACCGCGCCGACTTCGAGAGGCGGATCGCGGACTTCCCGGCCGACCTCAGGCGGCGCAACCTGGAACTGTTCGACCGCTGCCAGAAGCAGGGGTACCGCCACCTGCAGGAGGCGGTGGACAAGGTCGACCGGCCCGGGACGGACATCGCGATCCTGCCCGGCGTCTACCTGGAGGAGCCCAGCCTGCCGGAACCCACCGGCGCCTGCGCCCGCCTGCCCGCCCGCTGGTCGGCCTGGGGCTACCAGATCCTCTCCTACGAGCAGCAGCGGCAGTGCCCGCACAACCAGAACCTGGTCGCCATCCTCGGGATCAAGGACCTGCAGATCGAGGGCACCGGCGCGAAGCCGACGGACGTGATCATCGACGCCCAGTACCGGAAGCTCAACGCGATCCGCGCCGACACGGCCAACGGGATCTACTTCCGCAACTTCACCGCCCAGCGGACCACGTTCAACTCGATCTACATCCTGGCCGCCGACGGCTTCGTCATCGACACGATGCTCACCCGCTGGAACGACGAGTACGGCTTCCTGACCTTCGCCAGCGACCACGGCCTCTACACCGACTGCGAATCGCACGGCAACGGCGACTCCGGGCTCTACCCGGGCAGCGCCTCGGACATCAACGACGGCCGGGGCCACGACGTGCCGCGCCACTCCATCGAGATCCGGCGCTGCAGGAGCCACGACAACATGGTCGGCTACTCGGGCACCGCGGGCGACTCGGTGTACGTCCACGACAACGAGTTCTACGACAACATGGGCGGCGCCTCGATGGACAGCGCGTTCGCCGGGCACCCGGGCCTGCCACAGAACCACGCCCGCTTCGAGCGCAACCGGATCCACGACAACAACCGGGACTACTACCGGTACGTCGCCGACGGCACCTGCGCCAGGCCCGCGGCCGAACGCGGCTACGAGCGGGGCGTCGTCTGCCCGCAGATCGGCATGCCCCGGGGCACCGGGATCATCACCGCGGGCGGCAACTGGAACGTCTTCCGCGACAACTGGATCTGGGGCCACGAGTCCGCGGCCTTCGACCTCCTCGCGGTGCCCGCCTTCATCCGCGGGGAAGGCGCCCTGGGCAAGCAGTTCGACACCTCCCACCACAACCTCTACGAGGACAACCACCTCGGCGTCACCCCCGAAGGCGCGAGCCGCCCCAACGGCGCCGGCGTCTCGTGGGACGGTCAGGGCACCGGCAACTGCTGGCAGGACGACGCCGGCCCCTCCACCCCGTGGGCACTGCCCGCCTGCGGCTCCGCCGGACCGTCCCGGATCCTCGGCGAACCGGTCAAGGTCGCCAAGAGCTACCTGTGCAACGACTACAGCATCCGCGAGCGGCGGCTCCCGGCGGGCTGCGAGTGGTACGGCGCGGCGGGCCCGGCCAGGGTCGAGGTGCAGCTCGCCCTCGCCGGCTCCCTCGCGCTCGGCCTGGTCGCGGTCCTGCTCCGGCGCCGCGCGCTGCGCTCCCGGGCCGGCCTGGCCGTCACGGTCATCGGGATCGCGGGCCTGACCCTGGACGTCCTCGGCGCGGCCTACGGATACACCCTCCTGCCCGCCGCCGCCCTGGCGCTGATGGGAGCGTGGTGGACGGGTGCGGGCCTGCTGTGGACCGGCAGCCGGGGGTTCGGCCGGTTCACGGTCGTGCTCGGAGTCCTCGCCCTGGCGGACGCCTTCGACAAGGCGGTCGTGATGATCCCGCTCCTGCCGGTCGGCCCCGGCTGGATCCGCGGACTGCTGTGCGGGGTCTGGATCCTCTGGGCCGTCGTCCTGCTCGCCCGCAGGCCGGGCCGTACGGCGATCCCCGTCGGGGAGGCGCCCGCGTGAGGCGTTCACCGTCCGCCCCGGGGGCGCGGGCCCGTTCCGCCCCGGCTCAGGAGACCCCGGGGGAGTGGGCCCGTCCCGCGCCGGCCTCGGAGACGCCAGAGACACCGGAGACGCCAGAGACCCCGGGGGCGCGGTCGGCGCGTCACCGGGGAAAGCCGTCATCGGGGCTGCGGGCGGCGGCGGCCGTGGGCGCCTGCCTGCTGCTGGCCGCCTGCAACGTCTCCACCGGTCACCACAACCCCGGCACCGACCACAGCGTGGCCACCGCGCCCCCGCCGTACGACGCCTACGGCGCCCCCGAGGGGCCGACCGTCGAGATCAGGGTCGCCGGCGGCCGGGTGACCCCGCCGCCGGGCCGCGTCGAGGCCGCCAGGGGCCAGGCGATCCGCCTGGTCGTCACCTCCGACGTCGCCGACGAGCTCCACGTCCACGGCTTCGACCTCACCCGCCGCCTGGAGCCGGGCCGGCCCGTCACCCTCGACGTCGTCGCCGACCGCGTCGGGCTGTTCGAGGTCGAGACCCACGAGTCCGGCCTCGTCCTGACCCAGCTCGTCATCCGATGACGGGGATCCTCGCCCACGTCACGGCCGGGCCGCCGATCAACCATGCCGACGGGGTCCTCGCCCATGCCGTGGCCCTGCCGTCGGCCCGCCACGCTGCCGCCGGGATCCTCGCCCACGGCGTGGGAAGCAGGCACGACCTGCCGATCCCGCTGTTCTACGCCTTCGCCGGGGCGTTCGCGGCACTGTTCGCGTCGTTCCTCGGGCTCGCTCTGCTCTGGGCCGACTCCCGGTTCCGCGGCGGGACGGCCGGGCGGCCGGTACGGCTCCCCGCGGGGGCCCGGACCCGATGGGCGCTGCGGATCATCGGGCTGGCGGGGGCCGCCTTCACCGCGGCCTGGATGCTCCTCGGACCCGGCGACCCCGGCCGGAACCCGGCCGCCCACCTGGTCTACGTCGTCCTCTGGACGGGACTGATCCCGGCGTCGCTGCTGCTCGGACCCGTCTGGCGGCTCCTCAACCCGCTGCGCACGATCCACCTGCTGCTCGGCGGCAGGGACAGGGGGCCCGCGCCGTTCGGCTACCGGCCCGCCGCGCTCGGCCTGACCGCCTTCGCCTGGATGGAACTGGTCTCGCCGGCCCCCGCCGCACCGGTCACGCTGGCCGTCTTCCTCACCCTGTACGGCGCCGCCCACCTGGCCGCGGCCTTCCGGTACGGGACACGGTGGTTCGACCGGGCCGACGCCTTCGAGGTCTACTCCGCCCTGATCGGCCGCCTGTCACCCCTGGGCCGCAGGGACGACGGCAGGCTGGTCCTGCGCAACCCCCTCGACGGGCTCGACGGCCTGCGCCCGGCCCCTGGGCTGGTCGCCGTCGTGTGCGTGCTGCTCGGCACCACCGGATACGACGGGTTCTCCGACTCCCCGTGGTGGGTGAACCTCCTGCAGGCCGGGCCGCTGGGCCGTACGGTCACCGGGACGCTCGGCCTGCTCACCGCGATCGGCCTCGTGGCGGCCCTCTACCGGGCCTGCACCGCCGCGGCCGGCCTGATCGGCCGGGCCGGACGGGTCGGGAACGGAGCCGCCGTACCCGTGCCGTCCGGAGGAACGGGAGACGCGGCGGGTGGCGGGGACGGAGTGGTCGGCACGTCCGGAGCGACCGGCAGGAGCGGAGCGACCGGAGGAGAGGATGCGGCCGGGGGAGTCGGGGTGACCGGGGGGCGCGGCATGGCCCGTATGTTCGCCCACTCGCTGGTACCCGTCGCCGTCGGCTACCTGATCGCCCACTACTTCTCGCTCCTCGTCATCGAGGGCCAGCGGGCGGTCATCCTCTCGTTCGGCCTGGACCGGACCGTGGATCCGGACGTGGTGGGCCCCGGCACGATCGCCTCCGTCCAGGTACTGGCCATCGTGACCGGCCACGTGCTCGGCGTGGTCACCGCCCACGACCGCTCCGTACGGCTCTTCCCTCCGGAGCGGGCGGTCGCCGGGCAGATACCGCTGCTGGTCCTGATGGTCTGCTACACCATCGGGGGGCTCATCCTGCTGTTCGCGGCATGATGGACGCCGTGGGATCCTCCGTACGCAGAAACCCGGTCCAGCAGCGCAGCGTGGAGCGGGTGAACCAGATGCTCGACGCGGCGGCGGCCCTGCTCGACGAGGGCGGCTACGACGCGCTGAGCACCCGGGCGGTGGCGGCCCGCGCCGAGGTGCCGATCGGCTCGATCTACCGCTTCTTCCGCGACAGGCGCGGCCTGGCCGACGCCCTGGCCCGGCGCAACCTGGAACGTTTCCTGGCCCGGATCGAGCGGCGGCTCACGGGGACGGTGGACCGGCTCGACATGGTGGACCTGGTGGTGGACGAGTACGTCGAGATGAAACGCACGGTCCCGGGCTTCGCGGTCATCGACTTCGGCGAGAACCGCGCGGTGGCCGATTCCCTCGCCGGCTACCTCGCCGATCGGCCCCTCTCCGGCGCGGGCGACCTGAACCGCACCCTCCTCATCGCCGTCGAGGCCGCCGACGCGCTCCTCAAGCTCGCCTTCCGCGAGTCTCCCGGCGGCGACCCCTCCTACATCACCGAGACCAAGCTCCTCCTCCGCGCCTACCTGGAACGCGCCCTGCCTCACTGACGGAGCCCGCCGGAGAACGGCAGTCTCGTCTTCTCCGGTGAACTCGAGACGTGGTGAACCAGGCGATGCATAGTGCTCCTGAGGTGCTTCACAAGACGTGGATGTGCGATCACCGTGAGGCCGGGCGCACTTGATGGGATATCCCGCGAAGCGCCTAGAGAGAACATAAGTACTTGACGTACTTGACGTACTTGATATTCCAAGGGAGGATCGGATGGGAGGTTCAATGACGACCCTGCACTACGACACCTATACCGAGGCGCGCGCTCATCTGAAGGATCTTCTGGATGCGGCCGAGCGTGGGCAGACCGCCACCCTCCGTCGGGACGCGGTCAGAGCTGCCGTTGTGGATGCAGAGCGTCTGCGGAATTTCCTGGCCACGGTGACCCCGTCCCGTGCTGAGGTGGTGTCCGAAGATGATGGTTGGTCTGTTTTCATTCCCGGACTTCCGGTGGCGGCGGATGGCGCTGACTTCAATGCGGCGATCAACGAGATGATCGATGCTCTCCGCGAGTACGCCGAGGACTGGCAAGATCATCTTCTTGACGCGCCCAATCACCGGGACAACTGGGGACTGGTCCAGTTGATCGCCCTTAGCGATGACGATGAACTCCGTCGCTGGCTGACAGGGCAGGCGGCGTGATCTGGCCTTCGGCTACCAGGGAAGATCACGAGAAGTTCTGTCTGGCAGAGGGATGGACCAGTGTCCGTGACGCGCGGGGCCGTTCAGGAACCCACCACGTGACCTATGAACTTCGCCTTCCGGACGGCCGGATCCTGCGGACCAGGATCTCTCATCCGCCTGATCGCACTTCCTATGGCCGCAACCTCTGGGCACACATCCTTCGGGACCAGCTCAACGTTTCCGAGGAGGAGTTCTGGAGATGCGTCAGGGAAGGGGAGAGTCCGGACCGCGGTATACCTGCCGCACCGGCGGAGACGCTTCCCGCCGATCTCGTCCACTTGCTGATCGCGCGGGTCGGTCTTACCGAGGCGGAGATCATGAAGATGACCAGGGAAGAGGCCATCGCCAGGCTGCACACCTTCTGGGCCGATGGAACGTGACATTTAGGTACTGAGCCATCTCCACGCTCACTCCAGGAGAGCAGTCAGACGCTTGGGGGCGACGATCCGGTAAGCGTCGATGATGATCTCGGCGACCTCCGCCCAGTCCTGCGGGACGTCGAGATAGACGCCGAGCCAGCCCCGGTGGCCGACGTACGGCGGGCGGAAGAAGCGCCCGGGGTCCTGCGTGATCAGGACCTCCTGCACGCCGGGAGGGGCGGCGCACCAGAAGGCGAGCCGATCGCCGTGGTGGTGGTCGGCATACATCACGAACGTCTTCTTGTCCCGGATGAACCAGGTCGGCTCGCCGTGGCTGAGCCGTTCGGTGGTCTCGGGCAGCGCCAGGCAGAGCCGGCGCAGGGACTCCAGCGGATCGTCATCCATGATCGGACGGTACTTCACCGGGGGAGAGGGCGCGGCTTCCGGTACTTCGTCTCAGAAGGGCACGTGCCGCTTCCCTCCGGCGAGACCGGTCGGGGAGGCGTGCGGTGGAGCGCTGAGGACCGACCAAGGGTCAGAGGTCGAGCTCGCCGAGTTTGACGCCGCCGACGAAGGCGTCCCATCCGGCCCGGGTGAGGAAGAGCTTGGGGCCGTCGGGGTCCTTGGAGTCACGGAGGACGTGGAGGGGGCCGGTGCCGGATCCGGGGGCGTCCACGACGGCCACTTCGACGCATTCGCCGCCGCTGGAGCCGCTGAGCGAGGACTTGCGCCAGGCGGCGCCGGTCAGGTCTGCTGCCACTTCGTCATCACCTTCGCGATCAGATCGGCGCTGGCCTGCGCGGGCAGGGCCACCGAGCGGATTGCCTCGTATCTCTTGCAGAGCACCGCTACGTCACGCGGGTGGTCCGTCACATGTCCTACGGCGGCGGACTCCACGAACACACTATCCAGGCTTCCTTCGACGCCCGCAATGAAGAAACCTCCTTCCATACCGGCGATCGCGCCTCCGGTCGCGCCCGCGCCCTTCGGCACGACCTGGATGGAGACGTGCTTACGCTCGGCCGCGGCGAGCAGCGCCGCGAGCTGGTCGCGCCCGGTCGTCCACCCACATGGCGGGGCGCCCATGCGGCCGGCCACCCACACAGCCAGACGTCCACCCGTTACCCCGGCCACCCGCCCGCCACCGGGCTTCCGGTCAGCGGGCCTGTTCGCGCCAGGCGTTGGTGATGGGGAGGCGGCGGTCGCGGCCGAAGTTCTTCGGGGTGATCTTCGGACCCGGCGGGTACTGGCGGCGCTTGTACTCGGCGACGTCCACCAGGCGGATGACCCTGGCCACCAGCTCCGGGTCGTGGCCGACCGCGACGAGCTGGGCCGAGCCCATGTCGTTCTCGACGTAGTCGCCGAGCAGCCGGTCGAGCACGTCGTACGGCGGCAGGGAGTCGGTGTCGCGCTGGCCGGGCCGCAGTTCGGCGCTCGGCTCCTTGGAGATGGAGTTCTCCGGGATCGGCGGCCGGTCGAAGCCGTACAGGAAGTCGCCGGAGGTGCCCGCCTGGGCGTTGCGCCAGCGGGACAGCTCCCAGACCTGGGTCTTGAGCACGTCCTTGATGGGAGCGAAGCCGCCGGCGGAGTCGCCGTAGAGGGTGGAGTAGCCGACCGCCAGCTCGCTCTTGTTGCCGGTGGTGAGCACCAGGTGGCCGTGCTCGTTGGACAGGCCCATCAGGATCATGCCGCGCACCCGGGCCTGGAGGTTCTCCGCGGCCAGGCCGGACAGCTCGATCTCCTTCTCGAACGCCTCGACGATGTCGGCGATCGGCACCTCCCGGGCGTTGATCCCCTGCCGGTCCACCAGCTCCCGGGCGTCGCTCAGCGAGTGCTCGGAGGAGTAGCGCGAGGGCAGCATGATCGCGTGGACCCGGTCGGGGCCGACGGCGTCGGAGGCGATCGTGGCGGTCAGCGCCGAGTCGATCCCGCCGGACAGGCCCAGAATGACCGACCGGAAGCCGTTCTTGGCGACGTAGTCGCGAAGCCCCAGCACCAGGGCCGAGTAGATCTCGGCGAGGTCGTCCAGGCGCGGCGCCACGGAGGGGGGCTGCGGCGCGTAGGGCTCGACGGGGAACGCGGCCAGCTCCACCCGCTCCACCGTGATCACCGTGCCGTCGTGGGCGTCCACCTGGAACGTCCCCAGCCCGCCGTACCGGGCCTCCGGCAGTTCCAGGTCGGTGACCAGGAGCTCCTCGGAGAACTGCGCGGCCCGCGCGACGAGCTCGCCGGAGGCCGAGACGATGATCGAGTCGCCGTCGAAGACCAGCTCGTCCTGCCCGCCGACCTGGTTGGCGTAGGCGAGGGCGCAGCCCGCCTCCCGCGCCCGCCTCGCGACCAGCTCCAGCCGGACGTCGTCCTTCTCCTTCTCGTACGGCGAGGCGTTCGGCACCACCAGCAGCCCGGCTCCGGCCTCGGCCACGACCGAGACGGGCCCGCCGTCCTGCCAGAGGTCCTCGCAGACGGCGATCGCCACGTCCACCCCGTGCAGGCGGAAGATCGGCAGGCGATCGCCCCGCACGAAGTAGCGGTACTCGTCGAAGACGCCGTAGTTCGGCAGGTGGTGCTTGGCGGTCCTGGTGACGACCCGGCCGCGGTGCAGCAGCGCGGCGGCGTCCAGCGGGGCGCCCTTGGGCTGTCCGATCCGGGGCGCCAGGTCGGCCCGGTCGACGTAGCCCACGACCACCGGGATCTCGCCGAGGCCCTCGTCGGCCAGCCGCCGGGCGGCGTCCTCGACCGCGGCGATCGACGCCTCCACGAACGAGCTGCGCAGCACGAGGTCCTCGGCCGGGTAGCCGGTCAGGAACATCTCGGTGAAGACCACCAGGTGCGCGCCCCGGTCGGCGGCGCGCCTCGTCCACTCGACGAGCCTGTCCGCGTTGCCGGCGAGGTCACCGACGACGGGGTCGGTCTGGGCGAGGGCGATACGGAGTTGAGCCACGTCCCCACCCTATTCCCGGCTTCCCGGGAGGCGGTGACGGGCCGCCCGGGGAAGACGGCGGGCTACCCGGGCCGCCCGGGGAAGGGGGCGGCCCGTACCCGTCAGCCGGTGACGCCGAGCAGGCCGAGCTTCCGCGCGGTGGCGGGCTCGGTGACGCGCCGGACCTCCTTCCCCGAGCGGTCGAGGACGACGATCGTGTTGGCCGAGGCGCCCTTCACCCGGACGGCCAGGCGGCCGTCGCGCAGGTAGTGGGCGCTGAGCGCACTGCCCTTCACCGGGATGGCGATCTTCTTGCCGGTCATCGTGTCGTAGATCGACGGGCTGTACCAGACGGGCCAGGAGCCGTCTCCGCCCGGGGCGTCCGCGGAGATCGTCCGCACCACGACCCGCCGCCCGTCGGGCGAGACGCTCCCCACGTGGTTGGCGAGCCTGATGCCGGGCGCCTTGCGGGAGCGGTGGGTGCGGGTGTCGAGCAGGTGGACGCCGGTGGTGTCCCCGGCGTAGCCGGCGAGCGTCCCGCCGTCGGCCGACCAGGTCAGGTGGCAGGGGCCGGGGGTACGGCCGAGCACGGTCACCCGCCCGCCGGAGGCGCCGACCACGGCCACCGTCGCGGCTTCCGAGTCGCCCCTCCTGGGGAAGGCGATGCGCCGGCCGTCGGCGCTCCAGGCGGGGGTCACGCACGGCCCGCCGTAGGCCGCGCCGGTGGCGACGACCTTGTCCCCGGCGGCCGACCTGACGTGCAGCCGGCCCTTGGCGTCGATCCAGGCGACGCGTCCGCCGTCCGGCGACGCGGAGAACTGGCCGACGAAGGAACCGTCGCCCGACGGGATGGTCACCGCCCGCCCGCCGGATCCGGCCGTCACCCGTACGCCACCGTCCTTGTAGTCGAAGTAGACGCCGCGTACGGTGGCCGCGGCCGGGGCCGCCGCGGGACCCGCCGCGGAGGCGGTGGTCGCGGTCGTCCCGGCGGACGCCTGGGCGGTCGCGGAGAGAGCGGGGGCGGTCACGACGAGCGCGGCGCCGGCGACCAGGGTCCGGTATTTCACAACGATCTCCTTGGAACGGTTCGTCTGCTGGTTGTTAGAGCGCCGAGCGGCGCGGAAGGTTCACATCCGCCCGGAAGCGGAGCCGAAAGGCCGTGCTCGCCAGGCCGGGGCGCCGAAGGCTCCGCCCGGCCGGGAAGGCCCGCTCCGGCGGAGGGTTCACGCCCGCCCGGCCGGCGCCGGGGGCTCGCGGCCCGCCGGGAGCGGCAGGACGGCCTCCACGACGGTGCCGCCGCCCGGGGCCACGCCGACCACGCACGTCCCGCCCAGCTCGGCGGCGCGCTCGCGCATCGACAGCAGGCCCACGCCGGAGCGCGCCGTCTCCGGCAGCCCCTTGCCGTCGTCCCGCACCCGCACCGTCAGCGACTCCCCGCGGGCCAGCGAGACCGTCGCGGTCCGGGCCCCGGCGTGCTTGCGGATGTTGGTCAGCGCCTCCTGGGCGATCCGGTAGGCGGCCACCTCGGCGGCGGCGGGCAGGTCGGACAGGTCGCCCGCCGTCTCCACGGACACCTCGGGGTCCCCCTCGGCGGCCAGCGCCCGCACGGCTCCGGCCAGGCCCAGCTCGTCCAGGGTCGGCGGGCGCAGGCCGTACACCAGCTCCCTGACCTCCCGGCTGACCGTGTCCATGGCGCCGCGCAGCTCGCCCAGCAGCAGGTCGGCCGAGTCGGGGGAGGTGCGCAGGGTGATCCTGGCCATGTTGATCGACATGGCCATGTCGGTCAGCGCGTGCCCGAGCCCGTCGTGCAGGTCGCGGCGCAGGCGGCGGCGTTCCTCCTCGCGGGCGCTCAGGATGCGCTCGCGGGAGCGACGCAGGTCGGCGGTCATCCGTACGGCGTGCACGACGTCCGCGACGTACGGCGTGGCCGCCGCGATGAGCCGGTCGTTGTGCGCGGCGGCGAACCGGCGGGGGCCGGGGGAGCCCAGCAGCAGCCGCCCGACCGGCTCACCGTGCCAGATCAGCGGCACCGTCCGGGGGGCCGGGCCGAGCAGCCCGATCTCCGCCGGTCTGCCCTCCGCGCCGTCCACCTCGACCGCGACCCCGGTGACGCTCAGCACGTCACGGATCACCGCGGCCATGGCGGCGAGCGCGTTCACCGGCTCCGTCTGGGCGGCCTCCGCGGCCAGCCGCGCGGTCAGCGCGCGGGGGTCGCCGCGCGTGCCGTACAGGAGCCGGTCGGCCCACAGCCGCAGCACGCGGCGGAGCGGGTGGAAGACCGCGCCGGCGAACAGCGCCGCGATCGCCCCGCCAACCGGGGCGTAGTCGGACAGGAACAGCCCGGCCACGGCGCCCGCGCCGAAGTAGACCACGCTGACCGCGGCGATCAGCCCGGCGGCCACGAAGGCGCGGCTCGCGACGGTTTCGATGCCGTAGAGCCGGTAGCGCAGCACGGCGAAGGCGATGGAGACCGGAATCAGCCCGGTGAGGACGGTCGCCGGCAGCCACCAGGAGGGGCCGCCGAGCAGGACCACCACGTACAGGCCGAACGTGCTTAATGGCCAGGCGATCTGACGGCGCAGCACCGGGTCGCCGCTCCGGAACCGGACGGCCAGGGAGGCCAGGGCCAGGACGGCCATGACGTTGATCGCCCATGTCGAGGCCAGGAGCATCCACTCCAGGTGGGGCGCCAGCGCCTCGACGGCGAACGGGTTCGGGACGATCCTCGGCAGCGGGTAGTTCCGGAGAGGCGGGGTCGGGCGGGTGATCGAGCGGAACGCCTCCGCCGCCATGACGGTGAACGCCAGCGCCGCCACCGGGCGCCAGCGCCGCGAGGGCAGCCGCCCGTCGGGGGAGTACAGCGGCAGCACGGTGGCCAGCAGGATGCCGCCTGCGATCCAGCCGAGCCCGGAGACATGGCGGTAGTACCCGGCGGCCTCCATCGCGCCGTCGGCGCCCGAGCGCAGCATCATGGCGCCGGCGAAGGTGCTGACCGCGCAGCCGAACCCGCCCAGGCACATCAGCCAGGCGGTGGGCGGGCGTGAGCGGTGGGCCAGCAGGAACGCTCCGACCAGGGGGAAGGTCACGCCGACCGACATCTCCGGGGTGGCGGGCAGGTCCCCGGCCCAGCCCGGGGGGAGCTGCCGGTAGGTGACGTAGCCGGTGACGGTGAGCGTGACGGACACGACGGCCGACACGACGGCGACGATCCGCCGGGCGGAGACGGGCAGCGCCCGCCGGGCGGGCCGCCCGGTCCCCGAACCGGTCCCCGAACCGCCCGCCAGGCCGGCGCCGTCGTCCGGCCCGCCGCCGGGCCGGGTGCGCCCGGCCACCGCTACCTGCCCGGCCCGCCGGGGTTGACCAGCCCCGACTCGTACGCCGCGACGACGAGCTGGGCGCGGTCGTGCAGCCCGAGGTGGTCCAGGAGCCTGGTCACCGACTGCGCCACCGAGGGCTCGGGAACCGACAGGGTCGCGGCGATCTGGCGGTTGGTGAGCCCGCGGGCGACCAGCTTCATCAGGTCCAGTTCGGCGTCGCCGAGACCGGCGAGGGCGGGCGGGGCGGAGGGGTCGGTCCGCCCCGCGAAGGCGGCGATCAGCCGGGTGGTGACGGCGGGATCGATCAGCGCGTCCCCGGCCTGCGCGGCCCGCATCGCGCCGATGAGCTGCTCGGGGGCGGAGGTCTTGAGCACGAAGCCGCTCACCCCGGCCCGCAGCGCCGCGTACAGGTTGTCGTCCGTGCCGAACGTGGTCATCATGATCACCTTCGGCGGCGCGTCGTCGGCCAGGATGCGCCGCGCGGCGGTCAGGCCGTCCAGCCGGGGCATCTGGATGTCCATCAGCACCAGGTCGGGGGAGGTCTCGCGGACGGCCGTGATCGCCCGTTCGCCGTCCTCGGCCTCGGCGACCAGCTGGAAGCCGGGCTCGCTGTCCAGCACGACCCGCAGGCCGGTGCGGACCAGCGCCTGGTCGTCGGCCACCACCACGCGCAGCACCCGCGGACCGTCCGCCTCCGCCGGGGCCGTCGCGGAGACCGGCGCCTCCCGGTCTTCCCGGGCCTCACCGGGGCCCGGTGACCCTCCGGCAGCGGGAGATCCGCCTGTGGCGGGCGGTGCGGGCGGCAGGTCCAGGTGGGGGGCCTGCGACAGCATGTCGGACTCCAGCCGCTGCAGAGCCGGGCCGAGGTCCAGGCCCAGCTCGTCACGGAGCAGCGCGCGGGCGCGCCGGAGGGCGCCCAGCGCGTCCCCCTGCCGGCCGCTGCGGTAGAGCGCCAGCGCGAGCAGCCGCCAGGCCTCCTCCCGCAGCGGGTGGGCGGAGGCGTGGGCCTCCAGGTCGGCCACCAGCGCACCGGACGGCCCGAGCCGCAGGCCCGCGTCGGCGCGGCGCTCCACCGCGACCAGCCGCAGCTCCTCCAGCCTGCCCGCCTCGGTCACCGCCCACTGCAGGTCGGAGAACTCGGCCAGGGCCGGTCCCCGCCACAGCGCGAGGGCCCGGCCCAGACGCTCCCACACCTCGGCGGGCCCGCCCGTCGCCTCCTTCACCGCGCGCTCGAACGTCCAGGCGTCCACCTGCTCGGGGACGGCGCGCAGCGCGTAACCGGGCGGGGCGGAGACCAGGACCGCCGCCTCCTCCCGGGGGGCGCGGCCGGGCTCCAGGGCGCGCCGCAGGCGCGAGACGTATCCCTGGACGGTGGACAGGGCCTGGGCGGGGGGCTCACCGGGCCACAGCTCGTCGATGAGCATGCTCACCGGTACGGCGCGGCCGCCCGCGACGAGCAGCCGGGCCAGCACGGCCCTCTGGCGCTGCCCGCCGAGATCGACGGGGTCCCCGTCATGGCGTGCCTGGAACGGTCCCAGGGCCCGAAACGTCAGCATCTCAGGCGTAAGCGTAGAGCCACCGCGTCCAAGGTCATACCTGCTCCACCTGCCATCGTTCGCCGACTGAAGAGAATCATCGGTAGTCGAAACCGCACATTCAAGGTGGGTGGCTGCACCACTTCGGTCACAGATCTCCGCCCTGAAAGTGGAAAATCCCCCTAAGGGTGAAATAACCGAGTATGTGGCGCTATGTCCCGACCCTCCATTCCGTGACGGGGGGACCGTACCGCGCGGGAACAGCAATCGGATCAACAACGGTTCAACGCGCTCCGGGAAGGGGCCGGTGTTCACGGGACCGTACGGCGGCCCGCCACCTGCCCCGGAGCGCGCGGGAGACGCGGGGCCGGTTTCGCGACGGGTCCGGCGCTCCGGGCCGGCTCCGACGTCACCCCTCCGGCTCCGCTCACCCCTCCGGCGTCACCCCTCCGGCTCCGCTCACGCCTCCGGCGTCACCCCTCCGGCTCTGCGCACGCCTTCGCCGTCACGCCTCCGCCGTCACGCCTCCGACTCCGCTCACGCCTCCGGCGAGGCCGCGCGGCGGCGCAGCGCCGGACGGATCGCGAACAGGCCCGCCGCCGCGACCAGGTTGACCCCGCCGACGGTCAGCCACAGCGTGACGGGACCGGCTTCGAGCAGGCGGGTTCCGGCCAGCGGGGCGAGCATGGCCCCGCCCGACATGGCCAGGCCGTACACGCCGGCGTATCGTCCGCGCAGGTGGGTCGGGGCGAGGACCGCCACGATCGCGCCCGGCAGTCCCGCGGTGAGGATCTCGCCCAGCGTCCAGACGACCACGCCCGCGGCGTACCCGGCGACGCTGGAGACGAAGGCGGTCAGCGCGAAGCCCGCGCTGATGACGATCAGGCCGGTGGCGAAAACGGTGCCGGGGTCGCGCCTGCCGAGCCAGTCGCCGGTCAGCGGCTGCAGGATCACGATCAGCACGCCGTTCACCGCGATCACCAGGCCGTAGTCGACCGTGGAGAAGCCCGAGTGGCTCATCGCCACCGGCAGGGTGGTGAACGCCTGGGTGTAGGCCATGCTGTACAGCAGGGAGATCAGGCAGTAGACGATCATCAGCCGGTCGCCGAGCAGCGCGGCGAGCCCGCCGCTCCGCGTCCCGGCGCGATCCCCGGCCGGAGTCCCGCCGTCCCGGAGCCGGTCGCCCTCGCCCTGGAGTCCGCCGCCGTCCGAGGGCCCGCCGTCCGAGGGCCCGCCGTCCGAGGGCCCGCTGTCCGAGGGCCCGCCGTCCGAGGGTCCGCCGTTCCCGCCCCGGGACCCGGTGCGGCCCTGCCTGGATCCGGCGCGGCCCGCGCGCCGGGGCAGCGTCTCGGGCACCGCCCGCCACACCAGCAGGCCGAAGGCCACCGAGGTGAGGGCGTTGACGGCGAACATCCACCCGTACCCGGCGCGGGCGAGCCAGCCTCCGGCGACCATCGCCACCGAGAAGCCCAGGTTCAGCGCCCAGAAGAGCAGGCCGTAGGCGCGCGGCCGGTCGGCGGGGGAGACGAGGTCCGCCACCAGCGCGCTGGAGGCCGGCCGGTAGGCGTCGATCGCCAGGCCCAGCACGAACATCGACGTCACGATCGCCGGGAACGAGCTGCTCGCGCCCAGCGCCGCCATGGCGGCGGCGGTCGCCGTCATGCCGCCGGCGAGTGTGATCCGCCTGCCGTACCGGTCGGCCAGCCAGCCCGCGGGGACCTGGGAGACCAGCGAACCGGCCCCGAACACCGTCATCACCGTGCCGGCCGCGGTCAGGGACATGCCGCGGGACTCGATCAGGTAGACGCCGATGAACGGCTGGACCATCATGCCCACCCGGTTCACCAGCGTGCCGGCCCACAGCGCCCAGAACGGCCGGGGCAGGCCGCCCAGCTTCGACCGCAGGAAACCGGAGGAACCGGACGGCCCGCTGGAGCCGGGGGAGTCGGGGGAGCCGGGCGGCGAGCCGGGTCCGGCGACGGTCGTGCTCGTCATGACGGCATGATTGGACAGGCGGGCGGCCGGACGCGAATCTTTTAGCCGTGCCTGAAAAGTCCTGCCATGTCGAGTGGATCTTCGCCCCCGAGGACGTCGCGCGGATCCGCTTCGCGTTCTCCCCGCTCTGGGAGCTGGTGGCCAGCCTGCGGGTGATCCGCGACCCGGCCCGACACTCCCTGCACCTGCCGTGGGTGCGCGCCGTACGCGACCGGGTGGCCGCGCTCGACATGGCGGAGCTGTTCGCGCTGGTCCCGCTCCGCGGCTACCTCGCCGACTTCCTCACGCCCGTCCCCGACACCCCGCTGCCCGACCTCGCCACCGAGCTGGACCGGGTACGGCGCACGCCCCCGGCGCGGGCGGCGGAGGAGGCCGGGTGGGTGCAGGGGGCCGATCCCCGGATCGTCGCGCGGTTCACCGCCGACCCGGAGGCGGGGGTGGCACGCGTCGCCGACGCCCTGGAGCGCTACTGGGAGGCGGCGCTCGCCGGGTTCTGGCCGCGCGTCCACGGCCTGCTGGAGGCCGACGTGCTGCGCCGTTCCCGCAGGCTCGCCGCGGGAGGGGCCCGGGACCTCTTCGCCGACCTGCACCCGAACGTGAGCTGGCGCGGCGACCGGCTCGCCATCGTCCGGAGCCGGGAGTACTCGGCGCCGATCGGCGGCGACGGCTTGGTCCTCGTGCCGACCGCCTTCCACTGGCCCGACACCGCCGCGATGGTCGAGCCGTACCAGCCGATGCTCGTCTACCCGGCGACGGGCGTCGGCACGCTGTGGACCGACGGCCCGCCGCCCGCCCCCGACGCCCTCGCCGCGCTGATCGGCCGCACCCGGGCCCGGATCCTCACCGCCCTGGCCGAGCCCGCGACCACCTCGGCGCTCGCCCGGCGGATGGGCCTCACCCCCGGGGCGGTCAGCCAGCACCTCACCGTCCTGGCCGGCGGGGGGCTGGTGACCCGCCGCCGCCTCGGACGCGAGGTCGTCTACCGCCGCAGCCCGGTGGGCGACTCCCTCGCCTGCGTCTCCTGAACCGGCGGGATCGCCGCGCCGGTCCGGGGCGCGCCGGTCCGGGAGGGGCGGAACCCTCCGGCCCCAGGCCGCCGGGCCTACCCGCTCTGGGCCGCCGGGCCGTATCCGTCCCGGGCCGCCGGGGCGGCCGCGCCGTACCGGCTGGACTCCAGGAGCCACTCCAGTTGCGCCCGCGGCGCGGCCAGGAAGGCGCACGCGACCTTGCTGACGTCCCTGGCCTGGGCCGGCGACAGCGCGAACCGGTCGAAGAGGCGGGGCAGCCGCCGGGCCGCGGCGCGCTGGTCCTCGGCACGCTCGGCGATCCGGTCGCTGACCCAGGCGACGGCCTCCGCCTCCGAGAACCCGAACGCGCCGGCGGCGACCGTCACGTAGTTGTGCACGTCGCCGTTGGCCCGCTCCTTGGGATACGACGCCACGTCGTTGCACCAGGCCGTCACGTCGTTGCAGGCGTCCACCAGCGTCCGCCAGGTCACGCTCTCCCTCAGCCCCGGCGGCACCTCCACCCCCAGGCACGGCTCGACCAGGTCGAACAGGTACGGCCCCGCGGTGCCCCGGCGCAGCGCCGGGTACTCCGCGGCCGAGGGCACCCGCCCGGCGCACCGGTTCTCCGCCTCCGCGCGGCAGGCCGCCCCCTGGGCCACCAGCCCCCGCGCGAACCGCTGCCGCCACCGGGCGCTCATCCGCCCGGCCGTGGCCCGCCACAGGCCGGCGAACGACGCCTCAACGGGAGGGCGCTCCCCGGTCGCGGACGCGCCGGACCCGCCGGTGGAACCCGGCAGGAACGGCGAAGCCCGGGTCATGACGCCGAGGCGGGTGAAGGCGGCGTCGACGGTCTCGGCCACCCGCCCGGCCGGTTTCTCGTCCCACTCGTCGTCGAAGCAGAACAGCCAGGTCAGCCACTTGGCGAACAGCAGCGCCGCGTCCTCGCCGGCGTCGGCGAGCGCGCGGCCCGCCATCCGCTCGAACCGCGCCCCCGAGGGCGGCTCCAGGCCCGTCCCCCGGGCCCACTCGGCGAGCGACGCCCCGATCCGGTCGATGGCGGGGTGCATGCGGCAGGGCGCGCCCATCGCCGGTACCCGTTCGACGAGGGGCAGGAGCAGGGACGCGGCCGTGACGGGGGTGCGGGCCCGGGACGGCCATCGTTCCATCTCGTCCATCTCGCGGGGCGCCGCCCCGCATGTCCTGGCGAGCACTACAGCGGCCCGAAGAGCCAGTTGCCGGCCGCGTTCGGGTCGGTGCTCGTGTAGTACTGCCGGGCCGCCTCGACCAGCTCGCCGACCGCGATGACCCCGTCCCGGTCGCGGTCGAGCCGGTCGAACGCCACGTCCACGTCGTCGTGGGCGGTGCCGAAGGCGGTCAGTGCGATCCGCAGGCCGTCCGGCCGGACCGAGCCGTCCCCGTCGGTGTCGCAGAGCCGCGCGACCGCCTCGGCGGCGGGCCGGAACACCGGATCGAACCGGCCGCCCTCCACGAACGCCGAGATCATGCCCGCCCGGAAGCCCTCCGGGGAGATCACGCCGTCGCCGCCGGCCGCGGCCGACAGCGTCGACCAGATCGCCTCCAGCCCGCCGACGAGCCGGTTGCCCGCCGGAGAGGTCGGTGACTCTCCGAATCCGACCAGGATCCTGGCGCCCAGCCCGAGCATGTCGTCCCGTACGGCCCGGCCGTCGCCGTCGACGTCCAGGTGCCCGAAGGCACGGTCTAATTTGTGCTTGAGAAGTTCGGTGCTCACGGTAGACCCTCGTGTTACGTGAATGGCGCGGACGATTACGCTAGGTGACGATAGCGAGGTGATTCCAAGAGCCATTCCAGGTGGGCCCTGGGAATGGTCAAGAAAGCGCACGTGACCTGGATCACCTCCCGGGCGGCGGCGGTGTCGAGGCCGCGCCGCTCCACCACCTGCGGGATCATGCGGGCGGCCGTCCACAGGTCGTCCATCCGCTCGACCAACCGATCTGTGACCCACGCCACGGGGTCCCCGCCTGCGCCGGGGCTCGCGGCCGCCAGGTAGCCGTCCCCGGACACCAGGTCCGCGCACCACGCGACCACGTCGCAGCTCGCCTCGACGACCGCCGCCCAGTGCGGGCTCCGCCGTACGGACGCGGGCGCCTCCACCCCGGCGCACGGCTCCACCAGGTCGAACAGGTAGCGGCCGAAGCGGTCCCTGCCGAACGGCGGGTAATCTCCGGCGGCCGGCGCCGCGGCGCGGAGCAGCGCCGCGCGCTGGGCGTCCAGCCCGGCCAGGAACCCCTCGCGCCAGCCGTCGCTCATCCGCGGCGCGCAGACCCGCCACAGGTCGGCGAACGCCCGCTCCACCGCCGCCGGGCCCGGCTCGTCCCCGCGCGCCACCGCCGGAACCCCGGCCAGCGCCGCGGGATCCTCCCTCGCGGCGGACATCCAGATCAGCCAGCGGGCGAACATCGTGGCCGCGTCCGTGCCGTACCGGGCGAACGCCCTCCCGGCCAGCAGGTGCGCGCCCCCGCCGGGGTCGGCCCGCAGGCCGTGCCGGCGAGACCAGGCGATGGCCGCCGCCTCGATCCGGTGCACCGACGGGTGCACCGGGCACGGCACGGCCAGAGCCGCGAGCCTCTCGGTGAGCGGGAGGGGCGGCGCGCCGGGCGCGACGCCGCCCGCCGGGCCGTACGGTGTGGCGCCGCCCATCGGTCCGTGCGGCGTGACGCCGCCCGCCGGTCCGTGCCGCAGTCCGGTGCGCATCGTCTTCCTCCCCGGGAGAACATTCGGTCCGCTCCTGCCGGGCACGAGCGACCGCCCTGACCCGGTCAGAGGGGTTTTAGCCGCTTTGACCTGGGCAAACTCGGTTCCGGCTGCTGGGAGTCTCGCATCACCGGTCACGCCGGACGGCCGGGACGCGCCAGTCGCCGAGCCCGAGGGCGGTGCGGCCGATGCGCCTTTCCGCCGTTCTTCTCGTAACGTGTGCGAAACACGAAGCGGGCAGACTTGTACGCGGCCAGGAGTGTCGCGCCCGGTCGGTAATGGAGGAGGAGCCGTGGACCGCCAGCAGGAGTTCGTTCTCCGCACCCTTGAGGAACGCGACATCCGGTTCATCCGGCTGTGGTTCACCGACGTGCTGGGCTTCCTGAAGTCGGTGGCCATCGCGCCCGCCGAGCTGGAGGGGGCCTTCGCCGAGGGCATGGGCTTCGACGGCTCGTCGATCCAGGGCTTCGCCCGGGTCTACGAGGCGGACATGCTCGCCAAGCCCGACCCCTCGACCTTCCAGATCCTGCCCTGGCGCAGCGAGATGCCGGGCGCGGCCAGGATGTTCTGCGACATCCTCATGCCGGACGGGTCGCCCTCCCACGCCGACCCGCGCTGGGTGCTCAAGCGCACCCTGGCCAAGGCCTCCGACATGGGGTTCAGCTTCTACACCCACCCCGAGATCGAGTTCTTCCTGCTGAAGGAACGGCCGGAGAAGGGCGCCCGTCCCGAGCCGATCGACGACGGCGGCTACTTCGACCACACCCCGCACAGCTCAGGCCACGACTTCCGCCGCAACGCGATCATGATGCTGGAGTCGATGGGCATCTCCGTCGAGTACAGCCACCACGAGGGCGGCCCCGGCCAGCAGGAGATCGACCTGCGCTACGCCGACGCGCTGACCACCGCCGACAACATCATGACGTTCCGCCTGGTCATGAAGGAGGTCGCGCTGGAGCAGGGCATCTGGGCGAGCTTCATGCCCAAGCCCTTCACCGAGCAGCCGGGCTCCGGCATGCACACCCACATGTCGCTGTTCGAGGGGGACCGCAACGCCTTCTACGAGCCCGGCGCGGAGTACCAGCTCTCCAAGGTCGGCCGCTCCTTCATCGGCGGTCTGCTCGCGCACGCCGCGGAGATCACCGCCGTGTGCAACCAGTGGGTCAACTCCTACAAGCGGCTGTGGGGCGGCGCCGAGGCGATCGCCGGGGCCGGCGGTGAGGCGCCCAGCTACATCTCCTGGGGCCACAACAACCGCTCGGCCCTGGTGCGGGTGCCGATGTACAAGCCGCACAAGGGCGGCTCGACCCGCATCGAGTTCCGCTCCCTGGACTCGGCCTGCAACCCCTATCTCGCCTTCGCGGTGATCCTGGCCGCCGGCCTGAAGGGCATCGAGGACGGCTACGAGATGCCCCCCGGCGCCGAGGACGACGTCTGGGCGCTGACCTCGGCCGAGCGCCGGGCGCTGGGCATCCGCCCGCTGCCTCAGTCGCTGGACGAGGCCATCTCGGTCATGGAGCACAGCGAGCTGGTCGCCGAGACCCTCGGCGAGCACGTCTTCGACTACTTCCTGCGCAACAAGCGCGCCGAGTGGCGCGACTACCGCCGCCAGGTCACCGAGTTCGAGCTGGGCCGCTACCTGCCGGTTCTCTGACCCGCCGGGCTCCCCGCTCCGGAAGACCGCGAACCGCCCCGCGTGAGCCCGGCCGGCAGCGCCGGCCGGGTCCCTCCCACGCGTACCCGGACCTCTCGTACGGCGCCGGCCGGGCCCCTCACACGTGTCCGCCCGAGCCTCCTCGGACGTCTACCCTGGCTCCCCGTCGTGGACGGTGGCGAGTTCGGCGAGCCCCGAGATGGTCAGGACCGGGGACAGCAGCTCGTTGGCGATGACCGTAAGGCGGTCGGCGTGGGTGAACAGGACGCTCAGGCCCGCGCTGTCGAGATACTCGACGTCGGTCAGGTCGAGGACCAGCGGGCCCGGAGCGCGGTCGAGGGCGGCGGCGAGGACGTCGGTGTTGCTCATGTCGATCTCACCGGCGACGGTCAGGAGCGCGACCCCGTCCGGGCGGTGTCCGGGGGTGAGGGTAAGGGGCGTGGTCATCAGGCGATCCTCATGAGCATGTCGACGGTGGTGCCGGAGGGGCTGGGCGTGATGGTGACCTGCTGCATCATGGCGCGCATCAGAGCGACGCCGCGGCCGCGATGGGCGTTCGCCTCGGGCTGGGGGAGTTTCCATCGGCCGCTGTCGGCGACGGTGAGGCGCAGGTTGTCGACGAACGCCTCGGCCCGCAGCCGGACGATGTCGCCGGGGGCGTGGCGGTGGCCGTGCTCGATGGCGTTGGCGCACGCCTCACCGGCGGCGACCAGGACGTTCTGGATGGTCTGGGCCGGCAGGTCGCACTGGGTGAGCCAGTTCCGCAGAGCCCTGCGGACGGGGGCGAGCTGGGACGACTCGGCGGGGAAGGTCATCTCCAGCGGAGTGGGATGGCGGTAGAGCAGCAGGGCGACGTCGTCGTTGTAGCCGCCGGCGGGCGCCAGGTGGCTCATCACCTGCGTGGCGAGGTCGTCGACGGCGACGTCCCGGCCGTCCTGGACGGCCCGGCTGGCCCGGTCGATGCCCGCGTCCAGCGGGTGGCGGCGACGCTCGACCAGGCCGTCGGTGTACAGCATGAGCGTGGCCCGCGCCGGGATGACCGTCTCGCTTTCGGGGCGGGTCCTGCCCGGCCGGGCGGCCAGGGGGATGGAGCGCCCGCCGTCGAGCAGATGGGTGGTGCCGTCGGGATGGGCGAGGATGCCCGGCGGGTGCCCGGCGCTGGAGTAGGTCAGGAGCCCCGTCTCAGGGTCGAGGACGCCGCAGAAGGCGGTGGTGCACCTCGCGCCGGGGACGCCTGCGGCGAAGTGGTCCAGGGCCATGAGGGTGCGGGCCGGGCTGGCGTCCTGCAGGAGCAGCGCGCGGCACGCGCTCCGCAGCTGCCCCATGACGGCGGCGGCCTCCACGCCGTGCCCGACGCAGTCGCCGACGACGATGCCGATGCGCCCGTCGGGCAGGGTGATGGTGTCGTACCAGTCGCCGCCGACCTCCAGGGGACGGCTGGCGGGCTCGTAGCGGACGGCGAACCCCTCGGGAAGCCGGGCCGGGCCGAGGATGGCGCGCTGCAGCGCGATCGCCGTCTCGCGTTGCTGGTCGATCTGGTGGGCGCGGACGAGTCCCTGGGCGAGATACCCGGCCAGCAGCGACAGCAGCAGCTGGTCCTCGCCGGTGAAGGGCCGGCGGCCGCCCAGGTCGACCCAGAGCGCCAGCGGGCCGTCGGGATGCTCCAGCAGGACGCCCATCCCGGTGCGGTCGGCGACGGGGGCCAGTGGGGACCGCTCCCGCAGGCCGGTGAGCGCCCGGCGGTGCTCGGCGGAGAGCCCGTGCCAGCTCAGCGACTCGTCGGTGGCGGTCAGGACGGGCTCGTCACCGGCGAAGACGGCGGCCAGCACGCACCGGGCACGCCACAGGTCGTGCAGTTCCCGCAGGGCGCCGGCCAGCGCCTCGGGCAGGCTCACGGCCCGGGACAGGGCCGTGCTCAGGGAGGCGAGGGCGCTCTCCCGCTGGATGGCGTAGTGCTCGGCGGTGACGTCGCGGAACGTGCCGACGACGACGCGGCGCCCGGTGTCGGGGTCCTGCGCGTGGTTGAAGCTGGCGCTGACCCACACCCGGTGCCCGTCACGGTGGATGACGGGGATGGTGTAGCCGCCCTTGTCGTGACCGAGGAGGTCGGAGAAGGCCTCGGACACCTGCCGGTGGGCCTCCGGGTCGGCGTCGGCGTCAGGCCACCACGGGTGGACGGCCGTGTAGGGCAGGTCCTCCGAGCCGTAGCCGAGGATGTCGGTGAACGCGTTGTTGATCTCGACGACGGCGCCGTTCTCGTCGCAGACGAAGAACGCCTCCTGCAGGGAGTCCACCAGCGCGGTGCGCCAGCGGGCCTGGTGCTGGCGCAGGCGCGCCATCTCCATGTTGGCCCGCACCCGGGCGAGCAGTTCCGCGGCGGCGAACGGCTTGACCAGGTAGTCGTCGGCCCCGGCCTGCAGGCCCTCGATGGACTCCTCCTGGCCCGCCCGCGCCGACAGCAGCAGCACGGGGACGGCCGCGGTGCGCGGGTCGCTCCGCAGTGCCGAGACCAGGGCCAGGCCGTCCAGGCGGGGCATCATCACGTCGCTGACCACGAGGTCGGGGGCGTCGGCCCGGATGGCGTCCAGGGCCTCCATCCCGTCGCCCGCGGTGCCGACGAGATATCCGGCGCCCCTGAGGAGGCGGACGAGATAGCCGCGCATGTCGGCGTTGTCGTCGGCGACCAGCACGCGCGCCGGGACGGCCGGGCCCGCGGCGGGGGCGGCGTAGGAGTCCTGGGGCGACGCGTCCGAGGTGTCCCCGGCGAGTGCGGCGTCGTCCTCCGGCAGCCAGCGCAGCGCCTCCTGGACGTAGGGGTCGGCGGCGGCGGAGCCCGCGGCGGCGGGGTCGGCGACCGTCCCGATCGTCTCCGGGGGCAGGTGCGCCGAGCCGAACGGCAGGCGGATGGTGAAGCGGGTGCCCTCACCCTCGGTGCTGTCGGCGACGATGGTGCCGCCGTGCAGGCCGACCAGTTCCTGGACGAGGGCCAGCCCGATGCCGCTCCCCTCGTTGGACCGCGATCGGGCGTTCTCGATGCGGTGGAACCGCTCGAACAGCCGCGGCACCTCCTCGGCCGGGACGCCGATGCCCGTGTCGGCGACGGTCACCACCGCGTGGCCGTCCTCCTCGCGCACCGTGACGCCGATCGACCCCTCGAAGGTGAACTTCAGGGCGTTGCTGAGGAGGTTGAGGACCACCTTCTCCCACATGCCGCGGTCGATGTACACCGGCTCGTCCATGGGGGCGCAGTCGACCCGGAACGAGAGGGCCGCCCTGTCCACGGCGGAGCGGAAGAGGCTGGCCAGTTCGGCGGTGACCGCGGCCAGGTCGACGGGTTCGTAGCGGGCCTGCATCCGGCCCGCCTCGATGCGGGAGAAGTCCAGGAGGGTGTTGACCAGCTTGCCCAGCCGCAGGCCGTTGCGGCGGATGGCCTCCAGCTCCTCTCGCACCTGCGCGTCGGCTCCCTGCAGGCGGGTGCGCAGCTCCTCCACCGGCCCCATGATCAGCGTCAGGGGCGTGCGGAACTCGTGGCTGATGTTGGAGAAGAAGACGGTCTTCGCCCGGTCGAGTTCGGCCAGCTCCTCGGCCCGCCGCTGCTGGGCCTGGTAGCTGCGGGCGCTCGCGATCCCCGCCGCGACGTGTCCCGCGGCCAGCTCGATGAACCCGCGGTAGGCGTCGTCCAGGGGCCGGTACCGGTTGAGCGCGGCCACCACGAATCCGTACGGCGCGCCGCCCTGCTGCAGCAGCGGCACCACCAGCGCGTGCGTGGGCGGATCCGGCCAGCCCCCGGAGGGAAGGCCGGTGAACGGGTCGCCGTCGAGCGCCACGAGCGCCGGCTCCCCCCGGGCCGGCGCCGCCGTGGGCCACACCCCCTGAGGATCGCCGAGCGGAAGGGTCTCCGGGGCGGCGGGGTGCCCGGCGGGGATCCCGGTCGTCCCCGCCAGCCGCGCGCGGTCGTCGTCGAGCAGGTAGGTCAGCGTGAACGGAAGGTCGTGCGGGTTGCGGCCGAACTGGCGGCAGGCGAAGGCCAGCATCTCCTGCTCGGTGCGGGCCACGCTGGGGTCGGAGCCGAGGTCCCGGAGCGTCGCCATCCGCCGCTCGCCGATGACCCGCTCGGTGTCCTCGCTGACGACGCACAGCATGCCGACCACCGCGCCGGCGTCGTCCCTGAGGGGGCTGTAGGAGAACGTGTGATAGGTCTCCTCCGGATAGCCGTCCCGTTCCAGGAACAGCAGCAGGGACTCGTCCCAGGTCGACTTCCCCGTGGCCAGCACGGTGTCGATCCGCGGGCCGATGTCGCCCCAGATCTCCGCCCACACCTCGTCGGCCGGCCGGCCCAGCGCCCACGGATACTTCCGGCCCAGGGTGTCGCGGCGGTAGGCGGCGTTGCAGAAGAACGTCAGCCGCGGCCCCCACGCCATCCACATGGGGAACCGGGACGACAGCAGGATGCTCACCGCCGTCTGCAGGCTCTGCGGCCACCCCTCCGGCGGCCCGAGGGGCGTCGCCCGCCAGTCCACCAGCGCGAGATCCTTGCCGACCTCGTCGTCGGCGGTGAACACCCGGGCGCCGGACGCTCTCCCCGGCCCGCGCTCAGCGTCGTCACAGTGCGCCATCTGACACCCTTTCCTCACGCCGGGCCCAGCCTTGCGCACCGGACCCGTCACCGTGCCGCTGTCGCGTGACCGGCGCCGTCCCCGTCCGCGGGCTCGATGAAACGACCCGCGGGATCAGCCGGCAGCCTGTCGGACGAAACGGCATGAACCAGGACATGGGGGAGGCGACGGTGACGGGCAGCATATCTCACCGAAGCGCGGAATCCGGCCGCGGGAGAGCCCCGCGGTGCCCTATCCTTACCGTCCCGCGCCGCCGCGATCCGCGTCTTCCGGACGAGGCCGGCCGGTCGCCCCGCGGCCGGGGCTTCCGTGACCGGCGGGACGTCGCGGACCCCTGATTCGGCAGGTGTGCGATGACTCCGGTAAAATCGGTCGGTCCGTTTAAAACGATTTGTTAACGAACCAATCGCCGTGAAGGCGACTAGGAGGTGCGGCATGACGACGGCTGCCGAGCTGCAGACCGTGCTGACCGTTCCGGCGCGTTTCCGCGGGCCAGAGGGCACCGCGAACGGCGGATGGATCGCGGGTACGGTCACCGAGGCGTCGTACGGCGCCCGGCACGACTCGGCCGTCGAGGTCACGCTGCACGCGCCCACCCCGCTCGACACCGAGCTGGAGCTGCGTCACCTGGCCGGCACCGCCACCCTCACCCGCGACGGCGCCCTCCTGGTGGAGGCCATCTCCGTCGCCGAGGAGCTCGACGCCCCGGACTTCGTGCCGTTCAACAAGGCGGCCCTCGCCGAGACCGGCTTCGCCGGCTTCACCGCCCACGCCTTCCCCGGATGCTTCTCCTGCGGCCTGCGCACTCCCGGCGACGGCCTGCGGATCTTCCCCGGCCCGGTGGCCGGCACCGGCCTGGTGGCCGCGGGCTGGCGGGTGCCGATGACCGTCGCCGACACCGACGGCTCCGTCCCCGACGCGGTCATCTGGGCCGCGCTCGACTGCGCCACCGGCTGGGCGCATTTCAAGCCCGGTGAGTTCGCCCTGCTCGGCCGCCTCACCGCCCGGGTCCACCGCCGTGTCTACCCCGGCGGCACCTACTCCGTGGTGGCCCGCGCCACCGGTCGCGAGGGCCGCAAGCTCTTCGGCGAGAGCGCCGTGTACGAGGTGGACGGCACCCTGGTCGCCTCCGCCAAGGCCACCTGGATCGCTCCCGCCTGACCCGCCCGCTGTAACGCCCGGCCTCCCGGACCGGCCGACCCTCCGTACCGGCTGGTTCCCCGGGCCGTCCGGTTCCCCGGGCCGACCGCCGTCCGCCGCCGTCGCGGTGGGCGGCGGTCAGCCGGTGAGCCGGTCGGCGACCAGCGAGGCGCAGCGGTCGTCGAACAGGATCGTGTAGTGGTTGCAGTCGTCGACCATCTCGTCGCGCAGCCCGGGCAGCCGCCCGGCCCAGACGGCCGCGACCTCCTCGGGCAGCATGCCGACCGGCTGGTCCAGCAGCCCGCGCGGCGCCCGCAGCAGTGACAGCGGCGACCGCACCGCGCGCAGCGCGTCGCCGATCGCCTCGCCCTCGGTGAGCAGCCACCGGCCGTCCTGACGGACCGGTTCCGCCCGGACCCGTGAGCGCACCGCCCCCTCTGGGCCGATCGCGTCGTAGCGGACGTACTCCTCCACCTCCGGCCGCCAGGCGCCGGCGAAGGCCGGGTGGGCGCGGAAGAAGTCCACGTACGCCTCGACGCTCGGGAAGGTCTGCTCCAGCCGGGCGAGGGCCGGGCCGAGCGTGGCGGCGAGCACCACGTCGGGGTCGGCGCCCGGGGCCTGCGGCAGCGGCAGCCCGCCGTCGATCAGCACGACCTTCGCGTAGTCGCGACCGGCCGCGGCGAGGGCGGCGACGTAGGCGCCCATCGAATGGCCGGTCAGCACGATGTCCCGTGCCGCGCCCACCGAGTCGGCCACCAGGTTCACGTCCTCGGCGTGGCGGCGCAGGCCGTACGGGCCCGGCAGTCCGGCGCTGTGGCCGCGGCCGCGCAGATCCATCGCGACGAGCGACCAGCCGGCCGGCAGCCGCCGGGCGACGGCGCCCCAGGACATGAGGGAGGCGGTGATGCCGTGCACCGCCACGATCACGCGTGGCCCGGTGCCGAACCGCGCGACGCGCAGCGCGCCGCCGGGGACCGCGACCTCGCCGAAGACGGGACTGACAGGGCTCACCGGCTCACCACGCTCTCCTCGGCCTTTCGGGGTTCCGGCCAGTGTGCCACCCCGGTCATCGCCCGGCCATCACGGGTCGTCGGGAAAACGGCATCGGAGACCCGCCGCGCCGCGCCGTAGGATCCGTTCATGAGGTCCTGAAGGTCACCGCCGTGCGTCTCCGGCCGCCGGAGTGGGCCGGCAGGGCGTCACCCGCGCCCGTGACCGTGAAGACGACTCATGCCCGTGAAGACGACCCGTGACCGTGAAGACGACCCGTGACCGTGAAGACGATCCGTGACCGTGATGGACGACTCGTGACCGTGAGACGACGGAGGGTCGGTGGAGACCGTGCCCCGCATGCAGACGACCGCCGGGCGGCTGGCCCGGCTCGGCTTCGCCGACGGAGCCAGGGCCGAGCGGCTGCTCGCCGAGCTGGGTCCCGAGGCGGCCGGTGACCTGGAGCTGCTCGACGCCCTGGTCGGCACGGCCGACCCCGACCTGGCCCTGACCTCCCTCACCCGGCTCGTCGAGCGGGACCCCGGCGAGCCGGGCGGCCCCGGCGCTCCGGGAGACCCCGCCGGTCCCGCCGGTCCCGGAGGCCCGAGCGGCCCGGGAGGCCACGGTGGTCCCGGCGCTCCGGGAGGCCCGGGCGTCCTCGGCGCGCTCCGCGCCGACCCGGGCCTGCGCGCGCGGCTGCTCGGTGTCCTCGGCGTCAGCGCCGCCCTCGGCGACCACCTGGTCAGGCACCCCGAGCACCTCGCCCTCCTCGCCGACGAGCGGGCCGTACGGCGCCCCGCCTCCCGGGACCTGCGGGCCGGGCTGCTGCGCGCGGTCGGCGCCGACCCCGGCGACCCCCGGCCCCGCGCCGACGGGCACGGCACCGAGACGCTGTCGGCGCTGCGCGTCGCCTACCGCGGCCGGCTGCTCCACCTGGCCGCCCGGGACGTCACCGGCGCCGCCTCCCTCGCGGAGGTCACCTCCGAGCTGTCCGACCTGGCCGGGGCCGCGCTGGAGGCGGGCCTCGCCGTCGCGCGGGCCGAGCACCCCGGCGCGGACGCGGTACGGCTGGCCGCCATCGGGATGGGCAAGTGCGGCGCCCGCGAGCTGAACTACATCAGCGACGTCGACGTCGTCTTCGTCGCAGAACCGGCCGAGGAGGGCGGCGACGAGACCGAGGCGCTCCGGCTCGCCACCCGCCTGGCCCAGGGCATGATGCGGGCCTGCTCGGCCACCACCCCCGAGGGCGCGCTGTGGGAGGTGGACGCCGCACTGCGCCCCGAGGGCAAGGCCGGCCCGCTGGTCCGCACCCTCGCCAGCCACCTGGCCTACTACCGGCGCTGGGCCAAGACCTGGGAGTTCCAGGCGCTGCTGAAGGCCCGGCCGGTCGCCGGCGACACCGAGCTCGGCGAGCGGTACGTCGGAGCGGCGAACGAGATGGTCTGGCAGGCCGCCACCCGCGAGAAGTTCGTCGAGGACGTGCAGTCCATGCGCCGCCGGGTCGAGGACCACGTCCGCAGGGACACCGGCGAGGCCGCCGAACGCCAGATCAAGCTGGGGCCCGGGGGGCTGCGCGACATCGAGTTCGCCGTCCAGCTCCTCCAGCTCGTCCACGGCCGCCTGGACCCGCTGCTGCGCCGCCGCGCCACGCTCCCCGCACTCGCCGCCCTGTCGCGCGGCGGCTACGTCGGCCGCGACGACGCCAAGGCCCTCGCCGAGGCGTACGCGTTCCTGCGCCGGGTCGAGCACCTGCTCCAGCTCCACCGGCTGCGCCGTACCCACGTGGTGCCCGCGGACCCCGCCGACCTGCGGCGGCTGGGCCGGGCACTGGGTATGACGGGCGACCCGGTGGAGGCGTTCACCGCCCGCTGGCGGCGGCACGCCATGGAGGCGCGGCGGCTGCACGAGAAGCTGTTCTACCGGCCGCTGCTGCCGGCCGTGGCCCGGCTGCCCGAGTCCGAGGCCCGGCTGTCGACCGCCGCGGCCCAGGCGAGACTGGAGGCGCTCGGCTACACCGACCCCGCCGGGGCACTACGCCACATCAGCGCCCTCACCAGCGGCGTCTCCCGCCGCGCGGCGATCCAGCGGACCCTGCTTCCGGTCATGCTCGGCTGGTTCGCCGACGCCCCCGACCCCGACGCCGGGCTGCTGGGCTTCCGGCAGGTCTCCGACGAACTCGGCACCACCCCGTGGTATCTGCGACTGCTGCGCGACGAGACCGCGGTGGCCGAACGGCTCGCCCGGCTGCTGGGCACCAGCCGCTACGCCACCGGACTGCTGCTGAACGCCCCCGAGGCGGTGGCGATGCTCGGCTCGGACGCCGAACTGGCCCCCCGCCCCCCGGAGGCGCTGCTGTCGGAGGCGCGGGCCACGGCGGGCCGCCAGGCGACGGCCGAGAACGCGGTCGCCGCGGTGCGCGGGCTGCGCCGCCGCGAGCTGTTCCGCACGGCCGTCGCCGACCTCACCGGTCACCTCGACGTCGAACGGGTCGGCCACGCGCTGTCGGCGCTGAACGACGCCACCCTCCAGTCCGCGCTGGACGCCGCGATCGACAAGGTCGGGATGGAACGGCGCGCCCCGCTGGGCACGGCGTTCGCGGTGATCGCCATGGGCCGCCTCGGCGGCGCCGAGCCCTCCTACGGCAGCGACGCGGACGTGATGTTCGTCCACTCCCCCCTGGAAGGCGTCGCCGAGCGGGACGCCGCCGACGCCGCCCACGCGGTGGCCAACGAGCTGCGCCGCCTGCTGGCGCTGCCCGCCCCCGACCCGCCGCTGATCGTCGATCCCGACCTCCGCCCCGAGGGCCGCCAGGGGCCGCTGGTGCGCACCCTCGCCTCCTACGCCGCCTACTACCGGCGCTGGTCGTCGCCGTGGGAGTCGCAGGCGCTGCTGCGGGCCAGGTTCTCGGCCGGCGACGCGTCGCTCGGCGAGGCGTTCCTGGAGCTGGCCGACCCGCTGCGCTACCCGGCTGACGGCATCCCCGACACCGCCGTGCTGGAGATCCGCAGGCTCAAGGCCCGCATGGAGGCCGAGCGGCTGCCGCGCGGCACCGACCCGGCCCTGCACACAAAACTCGGTCCGGGCGGGCTGTCCGACGTGGAGTGGGTGGCCCAGCTCCTCCAGCTCCGCCACGCCGGGCGGCTGCCGTCGCTGCGGACCACCCGCACCCTGGAGACGCTGCGCGCCGCCGTCGCCGAGGATCTGCTGGCGGCCGACGACGAGGCCGCGCTCGCCGAGGCGTGGCGGTTCGCCTCGCGCGTCCGCAACGCCATCGTCCTGGTCAGGGGCAGGGCCGCCGACTCCATCCCGGTGGACGGCCGGGAGCGCGCGCTCATCTCCCAGGCCCTGGGCTATCCGCCGGACGGCACCCAGGACTTCGTGGAGGACTACCGCCGCGTCACCCGCCGCGCCCGGCGCGTCATGGAACGGGCCTTCTACGAGGACTGAACGGCGCCGCCGGGCACCGGGGCCTCAGGCCGCAGATCCCGGACCCCGGCCCCCGGACCCCCAGCCTCCCGGTCCTCCGGACCCTGGCTCGTGGCTCGTGGGCCGCGGAATCTGGGCCGCGGGCCGCTCCGGGAGGGCGTCGTGGCGCGGGGGTCCGTCATGCCCGTCCCCGTCTCTTTCGCCGATCCCGTTGCGCCCGATGGGACGGGCGTGTATCAACGGTGCGGGTGATCCATATTGATATCGGTGTACATCGACCTGGCCATCGGCCTGGTGCTCGCCTTCCTGTTCCTCTCGCTCATGGTGAGCGGGGCCAACGAGGCCCTCGTCCGGCTTTTCGGCATCCGTAGCAAGTTCCTGTGGGCCTATCTCCGCGACACCCTGGACGGCGCCCGGGGGGACGGCCGGTCGTGGGTTCCGGCGAAGGTGACGGACGTCTTCGCCCGGCTGCCGTTCTCCGGTTCCGACCCGCGCCCCCGCCACGAGGCGGAGCCCGCGCCGCCGGTGGTCGAGCCGGTGCCCGCCGACCCCGGGTCCACGGCCGCCCCCGCGCCCGACGGCCACATGCCCGCCGGCGTCGCATCCGCCGGTGTCCCGTCCGACGGCCTCACGTCCGACGGTCCCGCGTCCGCCACCGGTGCCGTCCCCGCCGGTGATCCGGCGTCCGACGCCGATCCCGTGCCCGCCCCGCGGGTGGACATGACCGAGCGCCTGTACGAGCGGCTGCGCGAGATCGACCACCCCAAGGGGGCGCGGACCAGCATCTCCGACATCCCGCCGGAACGGTTCTCCGGCGCGGTGATGGAGCTGGTCGCCGCCGAGGAGGGCGGGGTCGAGGGCCTGCTCGCCAAGCTGGAGGCCATCGGCAGCCCGCTCGCCGGCCACCTGCGGGGCGTCTGGGAGAGCGCCCAGCGCGACCTCGGCAGGTTCCGCAAGGGCGTGGAGAACTGGTTCGACGGCGAGATGGAACGGCTGTCCGGGCTGTACCGCCGCTACGTCAAATGGGTGATCTTCGTCCTCGCGCTGGCGCTGACGCTGGTGTTCGGCATGGACTCCCTGGAGTACGGCAAGACCCTGCTGCGCGACAACGCCTACCGGGCCGGGGTGGCCGCCATCGCCGGGGGCGGCGGCGAGGGCCTCGCGGCGCTGCGGGAGAAGTGCGCCGTGTCCGGCACCGCCGAGCCGTACGACTGTGTGACCGAGGCGTTCAGCTCGCCGGCGCTGGTCAAGATCTTCGATCACTCCCTGGTGAGCGTGACGATCCCCCCGGACGGCGAGCGCGACCCCTCCTTCAACTGGAACGGCGCCTCGTGGTGGGACCGGCTGATCAGCCCCGGCCACTGGCCCGGATACCTGATCACCGTGATCGCCCTGCTGTTCGGCGCGTCCTTCTGGTGGGACGTCCTGCGCCGCCTGACCGGCCTGCGCGACCGCCGCTCCGGGTAGGGCCGGCACGGCCCGCGTCGGGCGGGTCAGCCGTCGCGCAGCGCCGCCAGGATCCGGTCGACGTGGAGGAGCGGTTCGTCGCCGACCGGGCGGAGCACCACCGTGCCGGCCCCCGCCGCCCACAGTGCCCTGACGTGCGCGGCGGCCGTCTTCGCCGTGCCCGCGGCCATCGGCACCTCGTCCGGGACGACGCCCAGGAACGACCCCGTCTCCACGGCGGAGGGCCGGACGGCCTCGCGGACCCGGGCGGGGTCGTCGTCGACGTACAGATGGGTGAACACCGCCACCTCGTGGCCGCCGCCCGGCCCGTCACCGCCATGCCCGTCCCCGCCGCCGGCTGATCCACGCTCGCCGTCCGGGCCGCCGCCGGGCGCCGACCCGCCTCCACCGGGCGCCGGCACGCCGCCGCCCGGGGCGGGGAGGGCCCGCCCGCGCCCGCCGGCGCCGATCAGCCCGCGGGCCCCGGCGATCCGCTCGGGGCCGAACCCCTCCGGCAGGATCGTGCCCTGCGCCACCCGCCCGGACAGCTCCAGCGAGCGCGGTCCCAGCACCCCGGCGAGCACCGGAGGAGGCACCGCCGGCGGGTGCACCAGCCGTACCCCGTCGAGCCGTACGGCCCGGCCCCGCGTGGTGACCGTCTCCCCGCGCAGCAGCGCCCGGACCGCCACGATGGTCTCCTCCAGCAACGCCAGCGGCGAGGGAGCCGCCGCGCCCGCCCGGCGCATCCAGTCCTGGACGCCGTGGCCGATCCCGGCGGCGAGCCGGTCCGGATGCATGCGCGCCAGGTTGCCCAGCTCCATGGCCAGCAGGACCTGGTTGCGCAGCGGGGCCGGGGTGATCCCGATGCCGACCCGGACCCGCGAGGTCACGGCGAGCGCGGTGGCGGCCGAGGAGATCGCCCCCGTCCAGCCGAGGTCCTCCACCACCCAGACGTCGTCCACCTCCGTGGCGTCGAGGTGGCGGCAGAAGGGGACGAGCGACTCCGGGGGGAGATCGCGGTCGAACATGACGCCGAGGCGCATGGGGGCTCCTGAGATCTTCGCGGACCCTCACCGTAGCGAGAGGACGTCCGGACGGTCATGGCGGGCGGAACGGTCCACGGCGGCGGCCTGGGGGATCGCCTCGGGGCCCAAGGGCGGAAGGTACCGGAAGTAGCCGGCGAAGTCCTTGACCGCGTTGACCGGGTCGATCCGCACCTCGGTGCCGGTCCGGAGCGCGTTCACCATCTCGCCGCCGCCGATGTAGACGCCGACGTGGTGCGTCTTCACCGTACGCTTGCCGATCTCGCCGTAGAACACCAGGTCACCGGGGCGGGCCTGGCCGGCCGGCACCTTGGTGAGCCGTCTGACATGGTCGTCGGTGTTGCCCGGCCCCAGGACGTCGCGGCCGTAGGCCAGGTGGTAGACCCACCGGGCCAGCCCGGAGCAGTCGAGGCCCAGGGTGGCGGTGGCCGGGCAGGGCCGGATCCGGCCGGTGTAGCCCTGGCAGGTGCCGTAGGAGGGACCGGGGGCGGTGTCGTGGCCGCCGCCCCAGGAGTAGGGGATCGAGCCGCCGGACCAGCCCGGCTGGTGACCTCCGGCCTCGATCGCGAAGGCAATGGCCGTCACCCGGTTCAGGGCCGCCGGCAGGAGCGGCGCGGAGCCGCCGGCGACCACCAGGACCCCCGCGAGCACGGCCGCGCCCGCCGCGACCGCCCGCCTGCGGCTCCGGTCCGGGCCGCTCCCGGCCCTCGGGCCCTCCGAGGCCGCCGGGCCGCGGCGGCCGGTGCCGTCCCCGGACCGTGCCGTGTCCCCGGTGTCCCCGGGGTGCCCTGTGCCCCCAGTGGCCCGGCTCTCCGGGTCGTTCCGCGAGACCCGTGCCATCCCGCTCACCCCCGCTCCTCGGCGCAAGTCAGGTCAATTCTGCCTAATTCACCCGCCGATCGCGCTCGGTCCTCGCCTTCACCGGTCTGCCGGGACCGGGCTCACCGGCCCGCCGTAACCGGGGAAGGAGGCGCGGAGCGCGGGGGAGAGACCGGCGGGGTCGCTGGCAGGCGCGGTGGCAGGCCGAACGTCGTGAAGAGCCGGAGACCGAAGAACACGGCCACGTGCGCGACACCGGACGCGGTGGGGGTGAGCACCTGGATGCCGAACGGCCGGTACCCGCCGTCGTCCCGCAGGTACATCGCGAACCCCGGCTGACCGTTCGCACCGACCGGTAGCAGCCGGAGGTCTCCGGGGCCGGCCGGGCACCGCGTCGCCAGATGCCGGGCGACGGCCGCGCGCCCGCGGTACCACGCGGTGAAGGGCGGCATCTCCCAGACGGCCTCGGCGGTGAGCAGCTCCACGATGGCCGGGACGTCCTTGGCCTGGAACGCCGCGACGTAACGGTCGAGCAGCTCGCGCTCGTCCGGCTCGTCCGGCTCGGTGGTCCCGCCCTCGGACGGCGCCACCTGACCGAGCCGCTCACGGGCACGCTGCAGGGCGCTGTTGACGGCCGCCGTCGTCGTGCCGAGCGTCTCGGCGGCCTCGGCCGCCCGCCAGCTCAGCACGTCGCGCAGGATCAGCACGGCCCGCTGCCGGGGCGGCAGGTGCTGGAGGGCGGCGACGAACGCCAGCCGGACGCTCTCGCGCGAGGTCACGACCGCGGCGGGATCGGCCGGGGCCGCGCCCGCCGGGACGCGGGCCCCGACGCCCGCCGGGACACCGGCCAGGGCGTCGGGCACCGGCTCCAGCCACGGCACCTCCGGCCGCCGCACGAGGGCGTCACCGGGATCGGCGGGGCCGCCCAGGCCGGTGGGCAGCGGCCGGCGGTTCCGGCTCTCCAGGGCGTCCAGGCAGGCGTTGGAGGCGATCCGGTGCAGCCAGGTGCGCAGCGACGATCGCCCCTCGAAGCGGTCGTAGGAGCGCCACGCCCGGAGGTAGGTCTCCTGGACCAGGTCCTCGGCGTCGTGCACGGAGCCGAGCATGCGGTAGCAGTGCGCCAGCAGCTCGCGCCGGAACGGAGCGGCCTGGCGGAGGAAGTCGTCGCCGTCCGGGTCACCTGACATGTCGTGAGCCTTTCGTTCCTCTCCGGGAGGCGTGGTCCGACCCCTCTCCGGGAGACGGGGGCCGAAACCCGCGCCCGGATCCCGGATCCGGGTCCCGCGTCCGGGAGCCCGCATCCCGGGTCGTATCCCGGGCCTCGTGCGGAGTGCGGACACCGGACCAGTACAGCCGACGGGACCGACAAAAGCCGATGGGAACCGGCAGCCGGCGGGGACCGGCCCGCGCACCGTCAGGACGGGAGGGCGCCCCGGCGGGGCCGCACCAGGCCCGACTCGTAGGCCGCCACCACGAGCTGGGCGCGGTCCCGCAGGCCGAGCTTGCCCAGCACGCGGCTCACGTGGGTCTTGGCGGTCAGCGGGCGCATGTCCAGCCGCTGCGCGATCTCGTCGTTGGACAGTCCCCCCGCGACCAGCGCGAGGACCTCACGTTCCCGGCCGGTGAGCACCCGCAGGTCGTCCGGGGACGCGTCGGCCTCCGGATGCTCACGGACCCGCGCGAACATGGCCACCAGCCGGCGGGTCACCCCGGGCGACAGCAGCGCGTCGCCGCGCGCCACCACCCGGATCGCGTGCACCAGCTCCTCGGGCTCGGCGTCCTTGGCGAGGAAGCCGCTCGCCCCGGCGCGCAGCGCGGCGAAGATGTTGGCGTCCTCCACGTACGTCGTCAGGATCACGACGCGGACCCCGCCGAGCGCGGGATCGCCGGCGATCCGCCGGGTGGCGGTCAGGCCGTCCACCTCGGGCATGCGGATGTCCATCAGCATCACGTCGGGGCGCAGCTCCCCGGCCAGCGCCACGGCCGCGCCGCCGTCCCCGGCCTCGCCGACGACCTCGATGCCCGGCTCGGTGCCGAGCAGGGCGCGGAACCCGGACCGCACCAGCGCCTGGTCGTCGGCGATCCCTACCCGGATCATCCGGCCTCCCCGTCGCTTCTCCCGCGGTTCCTCACGCCGCTCTTCCCGCGGTTTCTCCCAACGCTCTCCTCGTCGTTCACCCCGGCGTTCTTCCCGCCGCTTCTCCCGGCGTCCCGTACGGCGGGCGCCGCGGGGACGGGCAGGCTCGCCGACACCCTGAACCCCCCGCCGGGCGCCGGACCGGCGTCCACCGAACCGCCCACCGCCTCGGCCCGTTCCCGCATCCCGGCGAGGCCGTGCCCGCCGTACCCGTCGTGCCCGCCGGAACCGTTGTGACCGCCGGAACCGTCGTATCCGGCCCGGTCACCCGCCGGGCCCCGGCCGTCGTCGGTCACCTCCAGGCGCAGCCCGGCCGGGCCGTACTCCACCCGGACCGTCGCGGCGGCGTCCGGCCCGGCATGGCGCAGGACGTTGGTGAGCGACTCCTGCAGGATCCGGTAGGCGGCGTGGCCGACCCGCGGCGGCAGCGGCGCCTCGGACCCGATCCGGTGGAGGTCCACCGGGACGCCCGCGTTGCGCACGGCCGTCACGAGGGCGTCGAGCCGGTCCAGCCCTCGCGCGGCCGGCCCCGCGGCGTCGCCGGCGTCACCGGCATCCCCTGGGCCACCGTCGCGCAGCGTGCCCACGGTGGCCCGCAGCTCCGCCAGTGCGTCCTTGCTGGCCTTGCGGATCTCCATCAGCGAGGCACGCACCTCGGGAGGGGGGTCGTCGAGCATCCGCAGGACCGCGGAGGACTGCACGGCGATGCCGGCCATGCTGTGCGCGACCACGTCGTGCAGCTCCCGGGCGATGCGCAGCCGCTCCTCGCCGACCCGGCGCTCCGCCTCGCGTTCCGCCGCCGCGTTCCGCGCCTCCGTGGCGGCCCGCCGCTGGCCGATCACCTCGCCCAGCAGCACCGCGCCGCCGAAGACCGCGACCAGGAAGGCGTAGAGCCCGGTGAGTGCGCCGGCGGCCCGGCCGGCGTCGCCGTACAGGCCGATGATCCGGGGGGTCAGCCGGATCGCCCCGGCGGCGACGACCACGGCGAACGCCAGCGCGGCCGCCGGCCGGTGCCGCAGCGACAGGGCCACGGTGAACAGGCAGATCATCACCGGCAGCACCATCGGCCCGAGGGGATGGCCGGCGATCGTGTAGACGACGAACAGGCCGGTGGTGACGGTGAGCGCCGGGATCGGCCGCCGGCCGCGGACCCACAGCGCCAGCGCCGACATCACCGCCACGGCGTGGGCGAACCAGTCGACCGGGCTGCTCCTCAGCTCGACCGGCGCGCCGCCGGCGTCGAGCACGTAGACCGGTCCCGAGACGAGGTGCACGCCGACGACCTGCACGGGGACCATGACCATGGCGAGCAGCGGGTCCAGCGCCTTGCGGGAGAGCGGCGGGCGGGGGAGCACCACCCCAGCTTAGAACCCGGGTCCGCGGACCTCCGCGAGCGCGGGGAGCGGGCGCCGGACCGCCGGTCCGCGGGGGAGGGCCGCTCCGCCGGTGGATCCGTCCGCCGTAACCGCCGCTCCGCCGGTGGGCCCGTACGGCCGGAGCAGTGGGCCCGTCCGGCCGGACCCACTGCTCCTCCGGCTGGACCGTCCGCCGGAGCCGCTGCTCCCCCGGAGGTAGCGTGCTCCCCGGGGAGCAGGACGGGAACCGTCCTCGCGGCCGAGGTACGGCCCGCGCCGCGCCGCCAGGATCGAATGCATGACACCGAACGACACCCGCCCCGTCCACCCCGGAGAGCACCGCGCGCCCGCCCGGCGGGCGGAGGGCCCCGAGGTCCGTGCGGTCCGTGAGGTCCGTTCCGGGCAGGTGCAGCGCTGGGCGCGGTGGGTCACCCACCTGTCGGTGCTGGCGCCGCTGCCGTCCACCCTGTGGCGCGTCGCCATGCTGACGGGGTTCCCGCTCGGCCTGAGCGAGGGCGTCGAGCGCTACGTGGCCGAGGAGATGGGGACGGGCGAGAAGGCATACATCCTCTCCCTGTGCGTCCTGTCCGAGGGCTTCGCCCTGCTGGCGCTCGGGCTCATCCGCCCGTGGGGGGAGGTCGTCCCCCGGTGGGTTCCCCGGCTCGGCGGGCGGACGCTGCCGCCGCGCGCCGTGCTCATCCCCGCCTGGACGGGCACGGTGCTGGCGACGCTGCTGGGCGTCGTCATGGTGAACAGGCTCGTGACGACGCCGGCGGACCACCCGCTGCTCGCCCCCGGCGGGCCGGGGCTGCCGATCCTGGTCGTGTGCTACGCGCCCCTGGCCGCCTGGGGGCCGCTGCTGGCCGTGGCCGTCGTGGCCTACCGGCGGCGCAGGGCGGGTGCCCGCTGACGCCCCGGCGGTCCGCCCGCCGGGGCCTCGCGCGGGGCCCCGAGCCCCGCGACCGGCCAGACGTCGTAGATCCGACCGGCTATCCGCCCTGACCTGCGACAGCCGTCTCATCATGCCTGTGAGCAGCACTTTCACCGTTCACAGGTTCTCATCGCCTTGCGCGGCGTGTGCCCTGAGCACGCCCTGCCCCCGTAGATCCGGGTGATCTCAGGTGCCTGATCATGCGCCTGGGAAAACACCTCGATCATGGGTAGCCAGGTCAGGGCCGTCCGCGTTCCCCGGCCACGAGGGCCCCGGGTTCACGCCGCGGACCCGCACCCACTTCATGCCGCCGGGGAGGAGCGCATGCGGAAGGCCGTCGAGCGTGCCCTCGGTGGCGGGACGGTCGACGGCCTTTCGCGGGAGGTCTGAGTGCCCTGTGTGCCCTGGCGGCTTGACCGCCGGTGTTCACGCGGGCCGGAGGCTCAGGGGCTCAGACGTCGTAGTAGAGCTCGAACTCGTGCGGGTGCGGACGCAGGCGCAGCGGGTCGATCTCGTTCTCGCGCTTGTAGGCGATCCAGGTCTCGATCAGGTCCGGCGTGAACACGCCGCCCTCCAGCAGGTACTCGTGGTCGGCCTCCAGCGCGGCCAGCACCTCCGGCAGGGACCCCGGCACCTGCGGGATGTCACGGGCCTCCTCCGGCGGAAGCTCGTACAGGTCCTTGTCGACCGGCTCGACCGGCTCGATCTTGTTGCGGATGCCGTCGATGCCGGCCATGAGCTGGGCGGCGAAGGCGAAGTACGGGTTGCAGGACGGGTCCGGCACCCGGAACTCGATGCGCTTGGCCTTGGGGTTGGACCCGGTGATCGGGATGCGGATGCACGCCGAGCGGTTGCGCTGCGAGTAGACCAGGTTGACCGGGGCCTCGTAGCCCGGGACCAGGCGGTGGTAGGAGTTGATCGTCGGGTTGGTGAAGGCCAGCAGCGACGGGGCGTGCTTGAGCAGGCCGCCGATGTAGTAGCGGGCGGTGTCCGACAGGCCGGCGTAGCCCACCTCGTCGTAGAACAGCGGCTCGCCGTCCTTCCACAGCGACTGGTGGCAGTGCATGCCGGAGCCGTTGTCCCCGAAGATCGGCTTGGGCATGAACGTGACCGTGTGGCCGTACTCCTGCGCCGTGCTCTTGACGATGTACTTGTACAGCATCATCGTGTCGGCGGCCTTGAGCAGCGTGTCGAAGCGGAAGTCGATCTCCGCCTGGCCGGCGGTGCCGACCTCGTGGTGCTGCATCTCCACCTCGACGCCGGCGTCGATGAGGCGGCGCACCATCTCCGAGCGCAGGTCGGTGAAGTGGTCCATCGGAGGCACCGGGAAGTAGCCGCCCTTGAAACGCGGCTTGTAGCCGAGGTTGCCGCCGTCCTGGGCCTTGCCGGTGTTCCAGGCGCCCTCGATGGAGTCGATGTGGTAGAAGCTCGAGTGGGCGCTCGTCTCGAACCGCACGTCGTCGAAGATGTAGAACTCGGCCTCGGGACCGAAGTAGACCGTGTCGGCGATGCCGGTGCCCTTGAGATACTCCTCCGCCTTGCGGGCCACGTTGCGCGGGTCGCGGCTGTAGGCCTCACCCGTCAGCGGGTCGTGCACGAAGAAGTTGATGTTGAGCGTCTTGTGCTGCCGGAAGGGGTCCAGGACCGCGGTGGACGGGTCGGGCAGCAGCAGCATGTCCGACTCGTGGATGGCCTGGAAGCCGCGGATGGACGAGCCGTCGAACATCAGACCGTCGGTGAAGACGCCGGCCCCGAAGTTCTCCGCGGGGAAGGTGAAGTGATGCGTCGTCCCCGGCAGGTCGGTGAACCTGACGTCGACGAACTGCACGCCTTCGTCCCTGATGAAATTCAGGACGTCGTCGGCGGAGTTGAACACGCGAACCTCCCAAGGGACACGGGCTGACAGTGCCGAAGGTAGGACTGTGCCGTTACTGCCCCGTGTCTCGACTGTTTCACTCGTGTTAAGCACGGCCTCCGTCCACGGTAGCCGCCCGGATACGCCCGGTTGCGCGGATGCGTTGACCTTTGCCGGAGTTTCACGTCCCGTCGCCGCCTCCCGCCCACCCCCACCCGTACGGTCCCGGTAACCGGCGCGGGCGGATTCGGGGGCGGCGGCGCGGGCGGATACCGTTGGGCCATGAACAGCAGGCAACCCCGCTGGACCCAGACGTGGCTCGGCGGCGTCCGGTCGGCGGGCGTCGACCTCGGTTACCCGGGGGAGCGGCTCGGTCTGCCCGAGCACGGCGCCGGATCGGTCGCCGGGTTCGGACGCAGGCTCGGCGCGCTGGTGATCGACTGGCTGATCTGCGCCTGGGCCATCACCCAGGGGCTGCTGCGGATCGACCCCGTCCGGGGGAGCTGGGTCCCGCTCCTGGTCCTGGCGGCCGAGTACATCCTCCTGGTCGGCACCACCGGCATGACCCTCGGCATGCGCCTGCTCAACATCCGGGTCGCCACGCTCGGCGGCGGGCGGCCGCCCTTCCTCCCCGTGGTGGTGCGGACCGTGCTGCTCTGCCTGGCCGTACCGGCCCTGATCTGGGACCGCGACCAGCGTGGCCTGCACGACCGCGCGGCTGGCACCGTGGTCGTGCGCACCTGAAAGGGTACGGCGCGCGGTCAGGCGGGCCGGGCGCAGCTGAAGATCGCGGTCCCCGGCAGGTGGCGGCCGCGCAGCGGGCTCCAGCCTCCCCACTCGCGCTCGTGGCCGTCCGGCCACTCCGGCTCCACCAGGCCCTCCAGGACCAGCCCTGAGGCGACGACGTGCCCGACCCAGTCGGCCATCGTGCGGTGGTGCTCGACGTAGAACGGCCGCCCGTCCTCGCCGACCTCCACGTAGGGGGAGCGGTCGAAGTAGGACCGGTCGGCGGTCAGGCCGCGCGGGCCCGGGTCGTCGGGGAAGGCCCAGCGGACCGGGTGGCTGACCGAGAAGACCAGGCGTCCCCCGGGTCGCAGCACCCGGCGGGCCTCGCGGAGCACCGCCCCGGCGTCGGCCACGAACGGCAGCGCGCCGTACGCCGAGCACGCCAGGTCGAACGACTCGTCGGCGAACGGCATGGCCTCGGCGTCGGCCTGGACCACCGGCAGCGGCTCGCCGCCGTCGCCGGGGTCACCGTCGCCGTCATCGCCGGTCAGGTCGATCCGGCGGGAGTGCTGGAGCTGGCGGAAGGACAGATCGAAGGCGGCGACCCTGGCGCCCTGAGCGGCCAGCCACCGGCCGCACTGCCCGGCGCCGCAGCCGATCTCCAGGACGTCCCTGCCAGCGACGTCGCCCAGCAGGCGCGCGTCGGCCTCGTCCAGGCCCTCCGGGCACCAGACGAAGCCCGCGTCGCGCAGGAACCCGCCGTGCTCGGCCTGGTAGTCGTCGGCGGCGGAGTCCCACCAGCCGCGGTTGGCCCGGGAGGTGCCGGCGGCGTCCACCCGGCGCCGAGCCACCCCTGCGAGGTCCATCGGCCCGCCGTCAGCGCATCTTCGGGCGGGGCATCCGGCCGCCGCGCGGCAGCGGGCCCTTGGGCATCGGCAGCGTCTGCGGGAGCGCCTTCAGCCGGTTGTTGACCTCGTAGACGGCGGGCTTCTTGAGGTTGCGCGGCAGCTTCATCAGGTGCCGCTGCAGCTTGGCGATCGGGATCTGCCCCTCGCCGTCACCGGACTGGATGTCGTAGACCGGGACGTCGAGCGCGACCCGCTGGACGCGCTTCTTCTCCGCGACGAGCATCCGCTGCACCCGCGTGCCCGGTCCCTCGGAGATCAGGACGATGCCGGGGTAGCCGACCGCGCGGTGCACGATGTCCTGGTCGCGGTTGACCGCGACGGCCGGGGTCACCTCCCAGTTGCCGCGCATGCTCTGCAGGACCGCCGCGGCCGCGCCCGGCTGGCCCTGCAGCATGGAGTACTGCGCCCGCTGGGCGAGCTGGCCGAAGACGACCAGCCCGACGATGAGGGCGGCCATCACCCCGATGAGGATGAGGTACAGCAGCCAGCCCGTGACCAGCCCGAGCACGACGAACAGCACAAGCGTGCCGAGCGCCGACGCGTAGACGATCGGCATCCCCTTGGGGTTGGCCTGCTTGATGATCTGAGCGATCATGCGGAGCTGCTTGACGCGCCCCGGGCGCTCTTGGTCTTCGGGCTTCTTCGCCATAGTCATGAAGGATACAAATCGAGTGGGCAAGAGATGAAAACGTGACCTGACCGTGGACCGATCCGGCCCCCGTCCGCGCCGCCGCGGACGCGGCGACGCGGACGCACGGCGGCCGTGCGGTGTGGCCGGGCACACCGGGCGTACGGCGGGCCGTACGGCGGCCTCAGGCGTGCTGACGGGCCTCGATGGCCTGCTGGTACAGGCGGCCGGCGCGGTAGGAGGAGCGGACCAGCGGGCCGGACAGGACCCCGGCGAAGCCGATGGCCTCGGCCTCCTTCTGCAGCTCGACGAACTCCTCCGGCTTCACCCAGCGGTCCACCGGGTGGTGGCGCGGGGTGGGACGGAGGTACTGGGTGACGGTCAGCAGGTCGCACCCGGCCTCGTGGAGGTCGCGCATGGCCTGCAGGACCTCCTCGCGCTCCTCGCCCATGCCGAGGATCAGGTTGGACTTGGTCACCAGACCGGCACGCCGGGCCTTGGTGATCACTTCCAGGGATCGCTCGTAGCGGAACGCGGGACGGATGCGCTTGAAGATCCGCGGCACGGTCTCGATGTTGTGGGCGAACACCTCGGGCCGGGCGGAGAAGACCTCCTCCAGCTGGGCCTGGTCGCCGTTGAAATCGGGCACCAGCAGCTCGACGCCGCAGCCGGGCACCATCGCGTGGATCCGCCGGGCGGTCTCGGCGTACAGCCACGCGCCGCCGTCGGGCAGGTCGTCGCGGGCGACGCCGGTCACGGTGGCGTAGCGCAGGCCCATCTGCTGGACCGACTCGGCGACCCTGCGCGGCTCGTCGGTGTCGTACTCGGCGGGTTTGCCGGTGTCGATCTGGCAGAAGTCGCAGCGCCGCGTGCACTGGTCGCCGCCGATGAGGAACGTGGCCTCGCGGTCCTCCCAGCACTCGTAGATGTTAGGACAGCCGGCCTCTTCGCAAACCGTGTGCAGACCCTCGCGTCTCACCAGCGACTTCAGCTCGGTGTACTCAGGGCCCGTCTTCATCCGGGTCTTGATCCACGGGGGCTTGCGCTCGATGGGGGTCTGGCTGTTGCGAACCTCCAGGCGGAGGAGCTTTCGGCCTTCAGGAGCAACGGTCACGTCATTCAGCTTATGTCCCCGGCGGACAACGGACGCACCCGGCACCCCGCGGCGACCTGCGCCGCCACGTCCGCCCGGTGACCCGCCCGCCACGCGCGCCCGGCGGCCCCCTCACCGCGCCCGTCCGGCGGCCCGCCCCGCCCGCCGTGTCCGCCCGGTGGGCCGCGCCCTCGGATCCCGTCCCGGTCCGGGGGCCTCACGGGCCGCCCCCGGCACGCCCGGGAGCCTAGGGGCGGAAGAGATCCTCCTCGAACAGCTCGAAGGCGCGCGCGCCGAGCGCCTCCGCCAGGCGCTTCTCGGCGTACGGTGTGACCTCGTCCACCACGATCCGGCGGCCGGTCTCGGCGGACAGCGAGGAGACCCCGGCGTCGCTGATCCCGCACGGGACGATCCGGTTGTACCAGCTCGGGTCGTTGGCGCAGTCGAGCGAGAACCCGTGCATCGTCACGCCCCGCGACACCCGGATGCCCACCGCGCCGACCCGGCGGTCCGGCAGGCCGTGCGAGGGGTCGCCGGCCACCCAGGCGCCGCTGCGCCCGGGCACCGGTACGGCGGGCACCCCGAAGTCGGCGCAGACGCCGAGCAGGGTCTCCTCCAGCAGCCGGACGTAGGAGGCGACGTCGAGCGGCCCGCCGAGCCTGACGATGGGGTAGCCGACGAGCTGGCCGGGACCGTGCCAGGTGATCCGGCCGCCCCGGTCGACGTCGATGACCGGGGTGCCGTCCGCGGGCCGTTCGCCGGGGGCGGTGCGCTTGCCGGCCGTGTAGACCGGCGCGTGTTCGAGCAGCAGGCAGGTGTCGGGGATCTCATCGGCCACCCGGCGGGCGTGGAGCCGCCGCTGAAGATCCCATGCCTGTTCGTAGGGGAAATCGACACCGAGACGGACTATCGCCAGGTCACTCACGTACCAAGAGTAGTTGACCCGGCCCCGCTCATGCGGTGAGAAGCCGGGGCTCGACGCGGAGCTCTTTGACCCCGCCGGCGCCGTCGTGCTCGACCCGGTAGGCGTAGCCGTTCGGGGAGACGGTGACGGCCTGGATGAACTCGGTGCCGACGTAGTGCAGCCCGACGCCCTCGTCGGCGGCGAAACCGCCCGGCAGCTCTCCCGAGGCCACCGACCGGTGCAGCAGCTCGCGGCGCTGCGGGTCGGAGTCGTAGTGCACGCCGCAGGAGTAGGGGAGCAGCCCGAGACCGTCGGACCACGCCCGGAGCTCGGGGCCGAAGGAGTCGGTGTTGCCGCCCACGTGCCAGCAGAGCGCGCCGGCGCTCTGCCCGGACAGCACCACGCCCGCCCGCCACGCCTCGGCGAACGCCTCGTCCAGACCGTGCAGCCGCCACAGCGCCGCGAGGTTGGCCACGCTGCCGCCGCTGACATAGATCGCGTCCTGGCTGAGGATCCACTCGCGCGGGTCGGCGACGTTGGGCATCGGGAACACGGTCAGGTGGCTGACCTCGACGTCCCAGTCGCGGAACGCGCCGTACATCTTCAGCAGCCAGTCGGCGTCGTCACCCGTGGCGGTGGCCAGCAGGCCCAGCCTGGGGCGGTCCTGCCCGGTCAGGTCGAGGGCGTAGCGCAGCAGCGGGCTCGCCTCGATGAAACCGTGACGCTCGGTCTGACGGAAGGACCCGCCTCCGATGGCGAGGATGTGCGACTGCCCGGACCTGCCCATATGTCGATCTCCAGGTGACTTCGGCGGAAAGGGGCCCCGGGGAGACGGCCCCCGGGGAAACGGACCTTAGAGTACGGCGGCGAGCGCGTCGTCGAGGCGGATATGCCGGAAGGCGTGGCCCGCCTCCAGCAGCCGCCGCGGCAGCACCCGCTGGCCGATCAGCACGCCCTCCTCGGCGAACTCCCCGAGGACGGCGCGCAGCATGAAACCGGGTACGGCCACCGGCATCGTCGGCCGGTGCACGGCCTGCCCGAGCTCCCTGGTGAACCGCTCGTTGGTCACCGGCTCCGGCGCGGTGAGGTTGACCGGCCCCGACATCCCCGGATCGTCCAGGACGCGTCGCACGGCCCCCACCCAGTCGTCGAGGGAGATCCACGACATGTACTGCCGGCCCGACCCCAGCGGGGCGCCCATCCCGGAGCGGAAGAGGGGCAGGATCCTGGCCAGCAGACCCCCGTCGCGGCTCAGCACCAGCCCGGTGCGCAGCAGCGCCACCCGGACGCCCGCCTCGGCGGCGGGCCGGGTGGCGGCCTCCCAGGGCACCACCACGTCCCGGGCGAGGAAGCCGGAGCCCGCCGGGGACGTCTCGTCCACCTCGCGGTCGCCGGTGTCGCCGTAGAAGCCGGTCGCCGAGGCCGACAGCAGCGCCGGAGCGGCCGGCAGCTCCGCCAGGGCCCGGGCGACGGTCGCGGTCCCCTCCACCCGGCTGCGGACGATCTCGCGCTTGTACTCCTCGTTCCAGCGCCGGTCGCCGATGCCCGCCCCGGCGAGGTGGACCACGGCCCGGGCGCCCTCCAGCACGGCCGGATCGAGAGTGCCCCCCGCCGGGTCCCAGAACGCCTCGTCCGGGCCTCGCGGCGCCCGCCGTACGAGTGCGACCACCCGCGTGCCGTCGGCGCGCAGGGAGCGAACCAGGGCGGATCCCAGCAGGCCCGACGAGCCGGTCACGATGATCGTCATATCGTCCAATGTAATCGACCTCCCCTCCGGTCTTCGGGAGGCGGAGGCCGCCGGATTCACCCGGGCGCGGCCTGCCGGCGCGGTGACCGTGACCCCGGCGGGCCGCCGGGGTCCCCCGGGAAACGGACCGGGCCGGCCCGCGAGACGCGGACCGGCCCGGAACCGGGAAGCGGCGGACTAGGCGTTCAGGCCCAGCTGGTTCTCGAACCGGCCCTCCTCCAGGCGACGCTTGATCGTCGTCAGGAAGCGGGCGGCGTCGGCGCCGTCGACCAGGCGGTGGTCATAGCTGAGCCCGAGGTACACCATCGAGCGGACGGCGATGACCTCGCCCTCGGGGGTGTCCACGACGACCGGGCGCTTGACGACCGCGCCGGTGCCCAGCATGCCGACCTGCGGCTGGTTGAGGATCGGCGTGTCGAACAGCGCGCCGCGGCTGCCGGTGTTGGTCAGCGTGAACGTGCCGCCGGTCAGCTCGTCCGGGCTCACCTTGTTGGTGCGGGTGCGCTCGGCCAGGTCGGCGATCTTGCGGGCCAGGCCCGCGATGTTGAGGTCACCGGCGTCCTTGATCACCGGGACGATCAGGCCGCGCTCGGTGTCGGTCGCGAAGGCCAGGTGCTCGGCGTCGAAGTAGGTGACCTCGTTGGTCTCGCTGTTGATCGTGGCGTTCAGCTTCGGGTGCTGCTTGAGCGCCTCGACGGTGGCGAGGGCGAAGAACGGCATGAACGACAGCTTCACGCCCTCGCGCCGCTGGAACTCGGCCTTCGCCCGGTCGCGCAGCCGCGCGATCTTGGTGACGTCGACCTCGACCACGGTGGTGAGCTGCGCCGAGACCTGCAGCGACTCCACCATGCGCTTGGCGATGGTCTGGCGCAGCCGCGACATCTTCTCGGTACGGCCGCGCAGCGTGGTGTCCACCGCGACCGGCTCGGGAGCCGGGGCGGCGGCCTGCTGAGGCTGCTGCGCCTGCGGGGCGGCGGCCTGCGGCTCGGGAGCCGGGGCGGCCTGGGCCTGCTCGCGCTGGCTGCGGGCCGCCTCCAGGACGTCCTGCTTGCGGATGCGGCCGCCGACGCCGGTGCCGTTCAGCGACTCCAGGTCGACGTTGTGCTCACTGGCGAGCTTGCGCACCAGCGGGGTGACGTACGGGCTCTCACCGGCCGGAGCCTGCTGCGCCTGTGCGGCGGGAGCCTGCTGCGGGGCCGGGGCCGGGGCCTGCGGCGCGGGGGCCGGAGCCGGCGTGGGCGCCGGGGCGGGAGCCTGGGCCTGCGGCTGCGGGGCCGGGGCGGGCGCCTGCTGCGGGGCGGGCTGCGGGATCGACGAGATCGGCTGGGCCGGCTCGGGCTCGGGCTCGGGCTGCGGCTCCGGCTCGGCGGCCGGGGCGGCCTCCTCGGCCGGGGCCGCGGCGGCCGTGCCGCCCTCGTCGATGATCGCCAGCTCGGCGCCGACCTCGACGGTCTCGTCCTCAGCGACGACGATCTTGCTGAGGACGCCCGAAGCAGGGGAGGGGATCTCGGTGTCGACCTTGTCGGTCGAGACTTCGAGGAGCGGCTCGTCGGCCTCGACGCGCTCGCCTTCCTTCTTCAGCCAGCGGGTGACGGTGCCCTCGGTGACGCTCTCGCCGAGCTGGGGCATCTGTACGGACTTCGGCATTGGTGTCTTCTCTCGTGTCTTCCGAGCGAGGGCCGGTGGTTAGTTGTGGACGTGCAGCGGCTTGCCGGCCAGGGCCAGCATGGCCTCGCCGACTGCCTCGGACTGGGTGGGGTGGGCGTGGATCAGCTGCGCGACCTCGGAGGGCAGGGCCTCCCAGTTGTAGATCAGCTGACCTTCCGTCACCAGCTCGCCGACGCGGCGGCCGACCATGTGCACGCCGAGCACCGGGCCGTCCTTCTCGCTGATGATCTTGACCGCGCCCTGCGTCTGCAGGATCTGGCTCTTGGGGTTGCCCGCGAGGTCGTAGGTGAACTCCACGATCTCGTGGCCGCGCTCCCGGGCCTGGGCGGAGGTGATGCCGACCGAGGCGACCTCGGGGTCGGAGTAGGTGATGCGCGGCACGCCGTCGTAGTCGATCGGCACCGGGTTCAGCCCGGCGATGTGCTCGGCCACCAGGATGCCCTCGGCGAAACCGGCATGGGCGAGCTGCAGGGTGGGGATGAGGTCGCCCACCGCGTAGACGCCCGGCACGCTGGTCTGGCAGTACTCGTTCACCACGACGGTGCCGCGCTCGATCGCGATCCCGGCCTCCTCGAAGCCCATGCCCGAGGAGACGGCGCCGCGGCCGACGGCGACGAGCAGCAGCTCGGCGTCGAGGGTCTTGCCGCCGGCGAGCGTGACGACCACGCCGGTGTCGGTGGTCTTGACGCTCTCGAAGAAGACGCCGAGCTCCTGCTTGATGCCGCGGCGGCGGAAGGCCCGCTCCAGAAGCTTGGAGCTGGACTCCTCCTCCAGGGGCAGCAGGTGCGGCAGCCCCTCGACGATCGTCACCTCGGCGCCGAAGGAACGCCAGACGCTGGCGAACTCCACGCCGATGACGCCGCCGCCCAGGACGACCACCGAGCTCGGCACGCGGTCCAGCCGGAGGGCGTGCTCGCTGGTGATGACCCGCTCGCCGTCGATCTCCAGGCCGGGCAGCGTCCGGGGCGCCGAGCCGGTGGCGAGCACGATGTTGCGGCCCTCGTAGACCTCCGAGCCGACGGCCACGCGGTTCGGGCCCGCCAGACGGCCCTCACCCTCGACGATCGTGATGCCCTTGCTCTTGAGCAGGCCCTGCACGCCCTTCCAGGCGCGGTTGACGATCTTGTCCTTGAACGCGTGGACGCCGTCCATGTCGATGCCCTCGAAACGGGCCCGGACGCCGAACGCCGCGCTCTCCCGGGTCTCGTCGGCCACTTCCGCCGAGTGCAGGAGGGTCTTGGTGGGGATGCACCCCCGGTGCAGGCAGGTGCCGCCGATCTTGTCCTTCTCGATCAGCGCGACGCTCTTGCCCAGCTCGGCGGCCCGCAGAGCGCAGGCATACCCCCCGCTGCCGCCCCCCAGGACGACGATGTCGTAGGGGCCGCTGCCATCAGCCACAGGAAAGCTCCTTGTCGGATCGAAATACCGTCTTCACGGTCGCGCCCGGCCCGCCCCGCGAACGGCGCGGGTGCGCCGCGCGTGTCCGCCCCGCGGGGTGCGGATCGCCGCTCGCGCCGGGACCGGCCCGTCGGCCGGGCCCCGGCGACCGCATCTTTTCATTTGTCCGCCCCGCGCGCCGCCCGCTCGGGGACGCCGCCCGGGGCGGGGTGGACCGGTCAGCCCGCGTAGCGCTCGGCGATGCCCACGAGGGTCCGGGTGATCGCCCCGGTGCCGCCCTTGGGGGTGTAACCGTGCGGCTCGCCCTTGTTGAAGGCGGGACCGGCCATGTCGATGTGCGCCCAGCTCACCCCGGCGGGCACGAACTCCCGCAGGAAGATGGCCGCGGTCAGCATCCCGCCGAAGCGCTCGGGGTGCAGGTTGGCGATGTCGGCGACGGGGGAGTCCAGGCCCTTGCGGAGCTCCTCCGGCAGGGGCATGCCCCAGGCGGCCTCGCCCTGCTCGCCGGCGACCTCGACGACGGTCGCGCGCAGCTCGTCGTCGTTGGCCATGACGCCGGCCGTACGCCAGCCGAGCGCCACGATCTGGGCGCCGGTGAGCGTGGCGACGTCCACGATCACGTCGGGCTCGTCCTCGGCGGCGCGGGCGATGCCGTCGATCAGGACCAGGCGGCCCTCGGCGTCGGTGTCGAGGACCTCGACGGTCTTGCCGGCGTAGCTGGTGAAGACGTCGGAGGGGCGCTGGGCGGTGCCGCTCGGCATGTTCTCCGCGAGGCACAGGTAGCCGACCGCGTTGACCTTCAGGCCGAGCCCGGCGATCGCGACGAGCGCGCCGAAGACCGCACCCGCGCCGCCCATGTCGGACTTCATCCAGTCCATCGAGGCGGTGGGCTTGAGGGACAGGCCGCCGGAGTCGAAGGTGATGCCCTTGCCGACGAAGGCGACCCGCTTTGCGGCCTCGGGGTGGCTGTAGGCGAGGCGGACCAGACGCGGCGGGTTGGCCGAGCCCTGGCCGACGGCGACGATGCCGCCGAACCCGGCCTCCTTGAGCTCCTTCTCGTCGAGGACCTCCACCGACAGGCCCGCCTGCGAGCCGATCTCCTGGGCGATCTCGGCGAAGCGGGCCGGCCACAGGTCGGAGGGCGGGGTGTTGACCAGGTCACGGACGAGGGAGACCGACCCGGCCACGGTGACGGCGCGGTCGACCGCGGCCTGGGCGTCCTCGGCGCGGCTCAGCACGGTCAGCTCGCCGACCGGGGCGACCGGCTCGCCGTCGGTCCGGTACTTGGTGAAGGAGTACGCGCCGAGCAGGGCGCCCAGCGCGACGGCCCCGGCCCGCCCGGCGTCGGCGGCGGGCAGGGCGAGCGCGACCCGGGCGGTCCCGGCCAGCGCGCGGGTCGCGGCGCCGGCGGCGCGGCGCAGCGCCTCGGGGTCGTGGTCGCCCTCGGGGGCGTCGCCGAGGCCGGCGACGACCAGGAGGGGGGCGCTCAGCGCGCCGAAGGTCGGAACCTTCGCGATCTCGCCCGCCTTGCCCTTGACGCCCATGGCGCCGAGGGTCGCGGCCAGCCGGCCGCCGAGCGCGTCGTCGAGGCCCTCGGCCCCCGGAGCGGGGACGGGACCGTCGGGGCTGCTGTGGACGCCGACGACCAGGGCATCGGTATCAAACGAGACAGCGTTGTCAGTTGAGTTCAGCCGCACAGTGGTCACGTCGCCCGATGCTAGTCGTGCTTGGGAGCAACGCGTAAACGCGGGTTCGTCCTACGAATCGGCGGGAGCCCGGATGAAACCATCATGGTTAGCACCATCAAGGCCATGGTGCTACTGTAGATATCACCATGCTGCTCACTTTGGACTTGAATGATCCCCGCCCCCTGCACGACCAAGTGGCCGGATCGATCCGGCGGGCCATCGCCGAGGGCTCCTACGCCCCGGGCGACCGGCTCCCGCCCGCCCGGGATCTGGCGGGCGCGCTCGGGATCAACGTCAACACGGTCCTGCGGGCACTGCGCGAGCTGCGGGACGAGGGGCTGCTGGAGTTCCGCCGCGGGCGCGGCGTCAGCGTGCTCAGCAGGCCCGACGCGCGCGCGGCGCTGCAGGAGGCGGCGCGCGAGCTGCTCGCCGAGGCCGACAGGTACGGCTACGGCCCCGAAGAGGTCATCCACATCATCCGGGAGCTTTCATGAAACGGACCGCCGTCACCGTCGCGCTCGTCTGGGGCACGCTCGTCTGCGCGGCCCTGGTCGCCGGCCCCCTCGCGCTGCGCGACCGCCTGCCCGACCCCCTCGCCACGCACTGGGACTCGGCCGGCCCCGACAGCGCGATGTCCTTCGACACGAGCCTCGTGCCGAGCCTGATCATCTGGGGCGTCGCCTGGGTGCTCCTGATCGTCGCGGCCGCGCACGGCGGGGTGCTGGAGCGCCAGGGCGGGCGGGCCGCCTGGTGGGGCTTCCTGTTCGGCGGGTCGGTGTTCGCGCTGGGCGTGTCGGGCTCCATCCTCCTCGCCAACCTCGACGCCGCCGACTGGCGGCAGGCCGCGCTGCCCGGCTGGATGATCCCCGCCGTGCTCGGCGCGGCCATCGCAGCCGGAGCGCTCAGCGGCTTCCTCGGCCGGGGCGGGCCCGATCGGCCGGTCGGGCCCGAGGACGCGCCGACCATGCGGCTGCGGCCGGGGCAGCGGGCGGTCTGGGCGGGCCGTGCCACCAACCCCTGGATGCTGAGCCTGTCGATGGCGATGCTGCTGGCGGGCGTGATCTCCGTCGGATTCCTCGTCCTGGGGACGCCGGTCGGGGAGGCCGTCTGGGCCGTCCTGCTGCCGCTGCTGCCCCTGGCGCTGATCGTGTCCCTGGTGAGTGACATCCGCGTCCGTGTCAGCCCGGACGGGCTGCGGGTCGGCTTCGGCCCGTTCTCCTGGCCCGCCTTCCGGGTCCCCACCGAGAAGATCGCGTGGGCCGTCGCCGAGCGGCACAACCCCCTGGAGGTCGGCGGCTGGGGCGTGCGGGGCCTGCCCGGCACCGGGCGGCTCGCGGTCATGGTGCGCAGCGGCGAGTGCCTGGTCGTCCGGCGGGCCGACGGCGGGCGGCTCATCGTCTCCGTCGACGACGCCGAGCGCGCCGCGGCCCTGCTGAACGCCTACGCCGCCGAGACGGCCGCCGCGTGACCCGCCGGGACGGCGCGGCCCCGACGGAGACGTTTCCCGCGCCGCCCCGGATCTCCCTCCCGTTCCCCGGTACCCGTCCCGACTCCCCGGTCGGACCCCCGTCCCTTGACGGCCTTCGACGGCACACTCCCCGGCCCCTCGACCGGTTCCGCGGCCCGGACCGCGCCGGTGGACGGGCCGGGCCTCCCTCCTCCGCGAAAGTCACGGAAGCCTCCCCGCGAGAATCCCGAAAGGCGATGTCATGCCACGCCGGTCCGCAGACCTCCCACTGTTCCTGATCACCGCGTTCGCCCTGTCCTGGCTGGCCGCGCTGCCCATCTGGCTGGCCGACGCCCCCATCGGCTCCCCGATCTTCACCGTGGCCGGCCTCGTGATGATGTTCACCCCCACATTCGGGGTCCTGGCCGTGTGGCTGTACGGCAGGAGCCGCGGGGAGCCCGGGACCTCCGCCCGCGAGTGGGCCCGCCGCACCGGCCTCACCCTCGGCGAGCGCCGGGGCCGCACCCTGGGGCTGCTCGCGGCGGCCTGGTTCGGCATCCCCGTCCTCGTCGCCGCGGCGATCGCGCTGAGCGCAGCCTTCGGGCTGCTCTCCGTCGACCTGTACGGTCTCAGCCTGTTCCGCCAGGGCCTGCCCCGCACCGGTCAGGGACAGGTCGCGCTCGACCCCACGATCACGGCGCTCAGCCAGGTCGTCTTGATCTTCCTGATCGCCCCGCTGATCAACTCGATCGCCACCTTCGGCGAGGAGTGGGGCTGGCGCGGCTGGCTCCTGCCCAGGCTCATGCCGATGGGCACCTGGCGGGCGCTGCTGGTCTCCGGGGTGATCTGGGGCGCCTGGCACGCCCCGCTCACCCTCCGCGGCTACAACTACCCCGAGCTCGGAGCGTGGGCCGCGCCCATGTTCGTCGTCTTCTGCGTGGCCTTCGGCGCCCTGCTCGGCTGGCTGCGCCTGCGCTCCGGCAGCATCTGGCCGGCGGTCATCGGCCACGCGTCGCTGAACGGCTCGGGCGGCCTCATCATGCTGGTCGGCGACGCCGCCGCGCCGCCCCACCTGGCCGTCGCCGGGATCACCGGCCTGGTCGGCTCGGCTCTGATCGCCGTACTGACCGCCGCGCTGTTCCGGTTCCGCCCGGTCACCGCGCCCGCCCCGGCCGCCGGCTGAGCCACCCCGGGTCAGCGGTTCCCGGCGATCACCGCGCACACCAGCAGCGCGGCGGTCGCCGCGACCTCCACGAGCGCGCCGAGCACGTCGCCGGTGACCCCGCCCAGCCGCCGCACGGCCCTGCGCCGCAGCGCCCGGGCGGCGAGCAGCCCGATGAGCACGGCCGCCGCGAACCCCCAGGGCACGGCGTACGGCCCCCGCCCCGCGACGCCGTACGCCAGGGCCGTCACCCCGGCGAGCACCGGAGCCGTCACCGCGAGCGCGGCGCCGCGCCGTACGGTTCCCGCGACCGTCGCGCCGAGGCCGTCCGGGCGGGCCGGCGGGACGGACGGCAGGCAGGCCCAGGTGAGCGCCAGCCGTCCCGCCGCGCAGGCCGTCACCAGTGAGACCGGCCCCAGCCCCGCCGAGGCCGCCTCCTCCAGCGCCGCCACCTGGAGCAGCAGGGTGAGGGCCAGCGTCACGACGCCGAACGGGCCGATGTCGGACCGCTTCATGATCTCCAGCGCGCGGTCCGCGGGCCTGCCGCTGCCCAGGCCGTCGGCGAGATCGGCCAGGCCGTCCAGGTGCAGGCCCCGGGTCAGCAGCGCCAGGGAGCCCACGGCCAGAACCGAGGCCGGAAGCGGCGAGATCCCCGCCCACAGCGCCGCCCCGAGCACGGCCGCGCCGACCGCCCCGAGCAGCGCGCCCACGAACGGCGCGGCCGTCATCGCGACCCCGGCGGCCCGGCGGTCGACCACCTCCGGCGACCGGACCGGCAGGACGCTCAGCGTGCCGACCGCCAGGCGGAGCCCGTCGGCGAACGTGGACGGGCGGGGCGGGGAGGGGCCTGCGGACATGACCGCCGATCGTAGCCGCCCGTCATCCGCCGTCCGTCGGCGGGCGACCGGGGACCGCGACACGGGTGGACCGCCGAGCCGGACGGTGACCGCTGGAGGCTCACCGGGCCGAGGGGGCGGACGGGCAGGGGGGAGGGACAGAGCCGGACGAGGGCGCGGGGGACCACGGGGGACAGGGCCGGACGGGCGGGAGGAGGGGTCAGACGGGCAGGGGGAGGAGGCGGCCGGCCACCACGAGGGCCACCTCCTCCGACTCCAGGGCCAGTCGCTGGTTCAGCCGGCCGAGGACGTCGCGGAACATCCGGCCGCCGGCCGTGGCGGGCACCACGCCCAGGCCGGTCTCGTCGGAGACGGCCACCACCCGGCGGCGGGTCCGCCGCCAGGCGGCGACCAGCTCGTCGCACCGGGCGGAGACCGCCTCCAGGCCGCCCAGCCCGTCCGCGCCGCCCAGGCCGTCCGCGCCGGCCCTACCGTCCGCGCCGTCCGCGCCGTCCGCGCCGTCCGGGCTCTCCGGGGCGTCCGGCCAGGCGTCGCACTCGTCGAAGACCGCGGCCACCCAGGTGCCGAGTCCGTCGACGAGCAGGGACGGTCCCGGGGTCCGCAGCAGGCCGGCGAGGTCGATCGTCTCGGCCGTGTCCCAGTGGGCGGGCCTGCGGTCGCGGTGGGCCCGCACGCGGCGGGCCCACTCGGCGTCGCCGTCGCCGGACGGCCCGGTCGCCACGTAGAGGACCTCGGGTTCGGCCGCCAGCCGCAGCTCGGCCTCGGCCGACTTGCCCGACCGCGCCCCGCCCAGCAGCAGGGTCCGCGGCGGCCGCGGGGCACGGGCGGGCGCGGGTCCGGCGAGGTCGAGGACCGTCCCGTCCGGTACGGCCAGCACCCCCCACAGCGCGGTCCGCCGGGCGAGCTCGGCCTCCGTCGGCACCCGGTGGTCCACGTTCACGGCCACCACGCTCGTCCGCTCGTCCGCCACGCCCCGCCGCCGCATGTCCCCGAGCCGTTCCGGCCGGTCCAGCACGTCCATCAGCACCAGGTCGCAGCGGGCTCCGGGCTCGTCGTCCGGGGCCTCCCGGAGACCGGAGACCGGTGCGGAAGGCGCGGGGGACGAGGCGGGGGAGGCCGTCGCGTCGAGGATCCGTCCGCCGCCGGGGGCGACGAGGACGAGCCCGTCGGCGGTGGCCGCGACCCGGTACCCCGGCGGGAGCGGGCCGCCGTCCACGAGCGGCAGCCGTACGGTGCCGGCGGCCGCGGAGACGACGACCTCGGTGGGGCGGCGGTGACCGGGGGAGAGGCGGGCGCACGAGGCGCACCCGCAGCCCGGGACGGGCCATCCTCCGCCGCGCGCCGTACCGGAGATCAGGACTTTCACCGCCCCAGCGTACGGGCGCGGCCCCGCGATCATGCCGGGGGACGACCGGCGAGGTAGGGTTCGCTGAGCGGTCGAAAGGGCGCCTGCGGCATCGGCGGAAGGAGCGCGGGACATGACGTGGTACTGGCGTTACGAGGACGCGAACGGCGATCCGGTGACCGTGGAGGCCGTGCCGTCCGAGACGTTCACCAGTCAGGCGGACGCGGAGTCGTGGCTCGGCGAGACGTGGCGGGAGCTGCTGGAGGCGGGCGTAGAGAGCGTCAGCCTCATGGAGGGCGACCGCGTGGAGTACGCGCGGATGTCACTGCGCCCGGCCTGAGCCGAGGCCGTCAAAGCCGCCACGGCCGGTGGCCCGGCGGCGTGCCCGGATGACCGGATGGTCGGGGGCGCCTCCCGGACGACCGCACCCCGCCTTCCACGAGAACGCTCTCTTCATGAGAAGACCGGGAAGGCGGGGTGCGGCCGCGGCGGTTACGGGCGCTTCGCGGGGCTGACGGTCTTGGCCGGGTCCCGCTCGACGATCGGGTCGAGGATGTCGTCGATCTTCTTCAGCACCTCGGCGTCCAGCTTCACACCGGACGCCTTGACGTTGTCACGCACCTGCTCGGGCTTGGTCGCGCCGATGATGGCGGAGGCCACGTTCGGGTTCTGCAGCACCCACGCCACCGCGAGCTGGGCCATGCTCAGCCCCAGGTCGCCGGCGATCGGCTTCAGCTCCTGGACGCGGGTGAGCACGTCGTCGGTCAGCATCCGGGAGATGAAGTTGCCGCCGCTCGCGTCGGTGGCCCGGGAGCCGGCCGGCGGCGGCTGACCCGGAAGATACTTGCCGGTGAGCACGCCCTGCGCGATCGGCGACCAGACGACCTGGCTGAGACCCTCCTTCTCGCAGAGGGGGACGACCTCTGACTCGATGACCCGCCACAGCATCGAGTACTGCGGCTGGTTGGAGACCAGGCGGTCGAAGCCCATCTCGTCGGCGATCTTCAGGGCCCGGCCGATCTGCTCGGCGGTCCACTCGCTGACGCCGACGTAGAGGACCTTGCCCTGCCGTACGAGGTCGTCGAAGGTCTTGAGGGTCTCCTCGAGCGGCGTCTCGTTGTCGAAGCGGTGGGCCTGGTAAAGGTCCACGTAGTCGGTCTGCAGGCGGCGCAGCGAGCCGTTGATGGACTCGGTGATGTGCTTGCGGGACAGACCACGGTCGTTCGGGCCGGGGCCGGTGGGCCAGAAGACCTTGGTGAAGATCTCCAGGGACTCGCGGCGGACGCCCTTCAGGGCGCGGCCCAGAACCTCCTCCGCCTTGGTGCCGGCGTAGACGTCGGCGGTGTCGAAAGTGGTGATCCCCTCGTCGAGCGCCGCCTGCACACACGCCTTGGCGGCGTCCTCCTCGACCTGGGAGCCATGGGTGATCCAGTTGCCGTAGCTGATCTCGCTGACCATCAGACCGCTGCGGCCGAGATGCCGAAATTCCATACGCCGACACTAGTAGGTGCCATCTGACCGACTGATTCGGGATACTCTGCCCGGCGTGCTGCGCTTGATCACTTCTCGATGGGTACGGCTCGGCCTCGCGGCCGCCGCGGCGGCGGTGATCGTCGTGGTGATCATGCGTCTGCGGGGCCGTCCGGCCGCTCCCGCCGCGGGCCCGCGACCGGTCCCCGTCCCCGCCTCCCCTCCCGCGCCGGAACCCGGGACGAGGCCCGAGGGGCGGTGGCCTCCCGTCCCGGTCCTCGGCGTCCCCACCGCCGACGACCTGAGGCGCTACGGGGCCGGCACCCGCCTGCCCCGTTTCCTGACCGCGGAACGGCCGCCGCGCCGCCCCCTCGACGGCCCGGTCCGGCGCCGCCTGACCCGCTGGGGCGCCGTGGCCGCGGCGCTGGTCCTGCTGGCGGCCGGAGCGCAGGCCCTGGAGAGCAACGTCTTCTCGGGGGGAGCCGGGTCGAGGGCGGTGTCCGCAGAGGACCGTGTCTCCGACGTCCCCTACCCGCCGGACTGTGAGCCCGGCTGGGGTGCCATCCTCACCTGCACGGTCGTGGGGGAGTCGTCCCTGCACACCCTGGAGGAAACGGGCCTGCTGGAAGACGACCTGGCGGTCCGCGCCGAGGCGTCGGGAGACCCGTACCCCGCGGAGACCGGCTCCCCGACCGATCAGGCCGATCAGGCCGGGCGGGACGAGCCGGATGGGACGGGCGAGCCGTACGGGAACCAAGGCGGCGCCCCCGACGCCGACTGCCACCCCGAGATCACCCGGCCCCGCGTGCGGACCGTGCCGCCCCGGGTCACCCGGGCGGTGAACCGGCAGTGGGCGCGGATCGAGCGGTGGCTGCGGAGCAACGCGCCGAAGACCTACGCGACCCTCGCGGGGCCCGGCCGGGCACGGACCATCGCGGTCGCCGAGGCGCAGATGGGCCTGCGGTTCCCCGATGACCTGCGGGCCTCCCTGCTGCGGCACGACGGCACCGTCACGGTGGCGGGGCGGCCCTGGGCCTTCGGGCTGCTGGGTAACGACCTGATGAGCGTGCGGGAGATCCGCGACACCTGGCGCACGCTGTGCGAGGTCGACGGCACCGACGACATCGCGGATCCGCGGTCGGAGTGGTGGGACGGGCGGATGATCCCGTTCGGCGACGACGGCCTCGGCAACCACCTGGTGGCCGACTCGCTGCTGCGCGACATCGGGGAGCACGACCACGAGGGGCGGCTGGACTTCGAGCCCGCGGGCGTCCCGGTCCGCTCCTACCACGCGCTGCTGAAGGCCACCGCCGACGCCCTGGAGACGGGCGGGACCGTCGGGTACTGGGAGCCCGCGGTGGCCGACGGCGAGCTCCACTGGGACGTGCCGGACAGCTGAGCGGCGGGCCGCCGAGGCGCCGTACCGGACCGCTCGGAGCGGGTACGGCGCGGGCCTGCCCCTGGCATTCGTGCTCACCGGGGGCAACGTCGTCGAACGCTGCTTCAACCGGCCCAGGCACTTCAAGGGCATCGCGACCTGCTACGACAGGCTCGCCGCCCACCACCGATCAGCCGTGACCATCGCCTGCCTGCCGCTCCGGCTCAGATGATCCACGAAGCAGGCGGCGCAGCAGCAGCGCCTCAAGCGCGGCGACCGTCATCCCCTGCCCGTAGACGGGGTTGAAGCTGCACGGGGCGTCGGCCATCACGAGGTAGCCGTCGGGGAAGCGCCGCAGCCGCTCGTAGCGCCGCCGCACGCTGGCCGGGTAGCGCATCCGCACCGGCGCGCTCAGCGGCACCGCCGACCGCACGACCTCGGCGATCTGCGGCGCGGTGAGCGTCGCGGCGTACCGCGCCATGCCCTCGTCGTCGGTGGGCGGCTCCTCACCCGGCATGCCGGACAGGACGATCACGAATGTGATCATGGGGCCGCTGCTTTTGATCTACTTCGCCGACGGTGTCCCGGATGAGGATGGCGGGGCCACGGGTACCGGCTTCCGGGGAGGGACCGTCGCCCCCGGGGCACTACTTCTTCGGCGGGACGGGCCTGCCGCCGGGAAGGACGGTGGGCGGCGGGAAGCGCAGCTTGCGGATCTGCAGCGCGCGCATGGCGGCGTAGAAGCCGACACCCCGGACGTTCTCGCCGGGGTACTTCTCCGCCGCGAGCTTCTTGACCCGCCAGGCCACCCAGACCGAGGCCAGCACCACGCCGACCATCATGATCGGCCAGCCGATCGTGACGACGGCGATGTTGACGGCGGTGCGGAAGTCCTGGTCCGGGAAGGGGATCCAGGTGATCAGCAGGACCACCACCATGAACGGCAGGAAGTACTGGCTGACGAGGCGGCGGGAGTCGACCCAGTCGCGGGCGAACTTGCGGACCGGGCCCTGGTCGCGTGCGGGGAGGTAACGCTCCTCGCCGCGCAGCATGCCCTCGCGCGCCCTGACGCGCTCCTTGGCCTGGCGCTCGCGGAGCTGGCGGTAGGCCTCTTTGCGGTCCTTGGGGGCGGTCACCGGCTGGCGGCGGCGGCCCTCGGCGTCGCGGCGCTTGGGTGTGGGACGCCCCTTGCCCGCAGGCTTAGGATCGGAGGCGGAGGCGGGGGAGTCGTCCGCGGTGGTCTGGGTACGTCGGAACACATCGCCAGCCTACCGGGACTGCAACTTAGTGACGCCCCCGTACGTTATGCGTAGGGTGAACCTAGGTGGCCTCCGGTTGTTCTCCCGGGGGGCCGGAGATCACCCGGGAGACCCGATAGCGCATTTGAAGAAGGGGACGGCCGACGCGCATGAGCGTGATGAAGAGACTTTCCATGATCTTCAGGTCCAAGGCGAACAACGCCTTGGACAAGATGGAGGATCCGCGCGAGACCCTCGACTACTCCTACCAGCGGCAGTTGGAGTTGTTGCAGAAGGTGCGCCGGGGGGTCGCCGATGTCGCGACCTCGCGCAAGCGGGTGGAACTGCAGATCAACCAGATCGAGGCCCAGTCCCGCAAGCTTGAGGACCAGGGCCGCAAGGCGCTCAGCGTGGGCCGCGAGGACCTGGCGCGCGAGGCGCTGACCCGCCGCGGCGCCCTGCAGACGCAGATCGCCGACCTGCGGGTCCAGCACGACAACCTCCAGGGTGAGGAGGAGAAGCTCACCACGGCCTCCCACCGCCTGCAGGCCAAGGTCGACTCCTTCCGCACCCGCAAGGAGACCATCAAGGCCACCTACACCGCGGCCGAGGCGCAGACGCGGATCAACGAGGCGTTCTCCGGCATCTCCGAGGAGATGGGCGACGTCGGCCTGGCGATCCAGCGGGCCGAGGACAAGACCGCCTCGATGCAGGCCCGCGCGGGCGCCATCGACGAGCTGCTCGCCAGCGGCGCGCTCGACGACTTCAGCGGCCAGCGCGGCGACGACATCCAGGCCGAGCTCGACCGCATGGGCGGCGGCCGCGACGTGGAGCTGGAGCTCGCCCGGATGAAGGCCGAGCTGGGACAGGCCCCGGCGCCGCAGGGCGCGATCGAGTCCGGCCCGGCCCAGCAGGGCCACGCCCCCTCCCACCAGCAGGCTCCCCAGCAGCATCAGCATCAGCATCAGCAGGCCCCCCAGCAGCCGCCCGCGCAGCCGCAGCAGCAGCCGTACGGGCAGCCGACCCAGGAGTACGGCCAGCCGGGGGAGGGCCGATGATCGTCCGCATCATGGGCGAGGGGCAGATCCAGATCGCCCCCGAGGACCTCGACGTCCTCAACGCGCTCGACGGCCGGCTGGAGGCCGCGATCGAGTCCGGTGACGAGGGCGCCTTCCGGGGCTGCCTGCACGACCTGCTCGACAAGATCCGCCACGTGGGCAAGCCGCTGCCGGACGACAGCCTGGAGTCCTCGGAGCTGATTTTGCCTCCGGCCGACGCTTCCATGGACGAAGTGCGGGAGATGCTCGGGGATGAGGGGCTGATTCCCGGTTAGTTTGTCCATATGACGTCAGCACACACCCGATTTGTCCGGGATAGGGGCCTGACCAGGCGCATGGTCCTGACCATGTTCCTGCTCGGGCTGCTGTACGTCGTGTTCGTGGGCGTGCTGATCTCCCTGGGCGTCCGGGCGGTCGTGGTGCTGCTCATCGCGGGCGGCATCCTGCTGGTGCAGTTCTTCGCCTCCGACCGCATCGCCCTGTTCGCCATGCACGGGCGGGTGGTCGAACCACGGGAGGCCCCCGCCCTGCACGCCCTGGTCGACCGCCTGTGCGCGCTGGCCGACATGCCGAAGCCGCGGGTGGCGATCGCCGACTCGGACGTCCCGAACGCGTTCGCCACCGGCCGCAACCAGCGCACCTCGGTGGTCTGCGTGACGACCGGCCTGATGCGCCGGCTGGACGAGCCGGAGCTGGAGGGCGTCCTCGCCCACGAGATGTCCCACGTGGCCCACCGGGACGTCGCCGTCATGACGATCGCCTCCTTCCTCGGGGTGGTCGCCGGGCTGATGACCCGCCTCGCCCTCTACAGCGGCCTGGGCGGACGCGCCCGCGACGACCGGGGAGGCCCGCCGGTCGGGCTGATCATCCTGCTGGTGTCGGTCGTGGTGTACGCGGTGAGCTTCCTGCTGATCCGCGCGCTGTCGCGCTACCGCGAGCTGGCGGCCGACCGGGCCGGCGCGCTGCTGACCGGCCGCCCCTCGACGCTGGCGAGCGCGCTCACCAAGATCAGCGGGGACATGGCCCGCATCCCGACCCGCGACCTGCGGGAGGCCGAGCCGTTCAACGCGTTCTTCTTCGCCCCCGCGGTGTCGGGGCGCACGGCCATGGCCGCCCTGCTGGCCACCCACCCGCCGCTGGACCGGCGGCTGGAGCAGCTCGGCAGGATCTCCGCCGAACTGGGCAGAGGGGCGTGACGTGGTGAAACGCTGGTGGGACGCGATGCTGGGCCGTACGGAGCCGGCGCAGCCCGACCTGGACGCACTGTTCGCGCTGCCGTCGGCGGCGGTGACGCTGCAGGCGGCGACCGGCCTGGCTCCGACCGGGAACGGGTCGGTCTGCTTCCGCTCGGCCGAGGGTGAGGCGTTCAACCGGCTGCAGGAGGACGTCGTGGACCTGCTCGCCGCCGGGGACGGCCCGCCGGTCGAGGAGACCCAGGACCCCTACGGCTACACCTGGCTGTTCATGCGCCATTCGCCCGACGGGCTCGGCGAGCTGGTCACCGGCCTGCACGCGGTCAACTCCTCCCTGGAGTCGGCCGGGTTCGGCCCGTCCCTGCTGTGCTCGCTGGTCAGCTTCTCCGCTCCGACCGGCCGGGGCCTGGCGCTGGTCTACCTGTACAAGCGGGGCACCTTCTACCCGTTCGCGCCCCTGTCGGGGCAGCACCGCGACAGCGCACTGGAACTCCAGGTGCGCGCCGCCCTGGATGACGAGCTGCCCATCGAGCCCGATCTCGACCGCTGGTTCCCCCTCTGGGGCGCACCGGGCCTTTAGCGGCGCCCGGCCGAACGGGGTTCTCCGGGGGCCGCGGCGTACGGAGCCTCCGGCGTCGTCATGGCGCGCTGAGTTCCTCGCGGCGTCACGGCGCGCCGGCCGGACGACGGGAACGCGCCGTAATCTGCTCCTCAAGACATGACAGGGCGCGCGGCGGGCTCCCCGGCGGGCCCGCCGCCCCGTGGTGCCATGACTTCATGATCAAGATATCTCACGCCCTGGCCGTCGCCGCGGCGGCGGCCGCGATCGCCACCGCGGGCATGTGTGGCACGGCCCTGGCCGGCACCGACCCCGGCGCCGCGACCGCACCCGGAACGGCGGGGGCGACGGCGGACGACTACCCTCCGAAGGTCACGGTCACGGGGGAGGGCGAACTGCTCGTCACCCCGGACGTCATGCGGTTGAACGCCGGCGTCGAGGTGCGCGCCGACACGCCGGGACAGGCGTTCTCCGAGGCCCGCCAGGCCGCCGCCAAGCTCACCCAGGCGCTGCTCGACGCGGGCGTCGACCCCAAGGACCTGCGGACCACCGAGCTGTCCCTCGCCCCGGTGTACGACGACTATCCGAAGATCGCCGGGTACCGGGCGGCGCAGGGCGTCGAGGTCGTGGTGCGCGACCTCGACAACGCCGACAAGGTGGTGGACACGATCGTCTCCGTCGGACCCGAGGCCCGGCTGAACGGCGTCTCCTTCGAGCTCTCCGACAACGGCGCCGCGCTGCGGGCCGCCCGGAACCGGGCGTTCGCCGACGCCAAGGCCCGCGCCCAGCAGTACGCGGGACTGGCCGGCGGCACGCTCGGCGACGTCATCACGATCAGGGAGCAGGACGTCACGCCGCCGCGGCCCATCATGTTCGCCGCCGCCGGGGTCGCCGACCGCAGCTCGATCAGTCCGGGGCAGCAGAACGTCTCCGTGCACGTGCAGGTGGTCTACTCGATGGTGCTCTAGCCGCGGCCCCCGCCGCCCGGGAAGCGGCGGCGGGGGCGTCGCGGCGTTCACCGTCCCCGGCGTCCCCGGCGGACCCGGTGGACCCAGGAAAGCGGTGCGCGGTCGCGCCGATCGCGTGATCCGGGGTCCCCGGCGACCCGGGGAAGCGGCCCCGGGGACCGTCAGGGCAGTGCGAGCATCCGGTCGAGGGCGACCTTCGCCCAGTGCGCGGTGTCGTCGTCGACCGTGATCTGGTTGACGACCTGACCGGCGGCGAGCGACTCCAGAGCCCACACCAGGTGCGGCAGGTCGATCCGGTTCATCGTCGAGCAGTAGCAGACGGTCCGGTCGAGGAACGTGACGTTCTTGTCGGGGAACATCCGGGCGAGCCTCTTCACCAGGTTCAGCTCGGTGCCCACGGCCCAGGAGGACCCCGCGGGCGCCCGCCGCAGTGTCTCGATGATGTGCTCGGTGGAGCCGACGTGGTCGGCCTTGGTGACCACCTCGTGGCGGCACTCGGGGTGGACCAGCACGTTGACGCCGGGGATGCGCTCCCGGACGTCGTCGACGCACTGCGCGCTGAAGCGGCCGTGCACCGAGCAGTGCCCCTTCCACAGGATCATCTTGGCGTTCGCGAGCTGCTCGGCGGTCAGCCCGCCGTTCGGCCGGTGCGGGTTGTAGACGACGCAGTCGTCCAGGGACAGGCCCATCTCCAGCACCGCGGTGTTGCGCCCCAGGTGCTGGTCGGGCAGGAAGAGCACCTTCTCCCCCCGGGAGAAGGCCCAGTCGAGGGCGCGCCGGGCGTTGGAGGAGGTGCAGACGGCGCCGCCGTTGCGCCCGCAGAACGCCTTGATGTCGGCGCTGGAGTTCATGTAGGTGACCGGGACGGTGACGTCGGCGATCCCGGCGTCCTGCAGCGCCTCCCAGCACTCCTCGACCTGGTCGAAGGTGGCCATGTCGGCCATGGAGCAGCCGGCGGCGAGGTCGGGCAGGACGACCTGCTGCGCGTCGGAGGTGAGGATGTCGGCCGACTCGGCCATGAAGTGGACGCCGCAGAAGACGATGTACTCGGCGCCGGGCCGGGCCGCGGCCTCGCGGGCCAGCTTGAACGAGTCGCCGGTCACGTCGGCGAACTGGATGACCTCGTCGCGCTGGTAGTGGTGGCCCAGCACGAAGACCCGCTCGCCCAGCGCGGCCTTGGCCCGGCGGGCCCGCTCCACCAGCGCCGGGTCGGACGCGGGCGGCAGCTCGCCGGGGCAGTCGACACCGCGCTCGCTGTGCGGGTCGGTTTCCCTGCCGAGGACGAAGAGCGGAAGGCCGGTCTCGGTGGTCGTCACGACCACCACCCCCTTATCGTCGAAGTGACGACTAATGATGACACACGGCCGGGGGTTTTTGTTCCCGGGGGAGCCGATCGGGGTGAACGTCCTGATCGGAGGGGGCGTGGCCGTACGGGCGGGGTCCCCGGCGGGCCCGGGGGCACGGCGACCGGCCGGGCCGCGTGGCGGCCATGTCGCGGCCGTGTCTCCGCGGTGTCGCGGCGGTGTCGCGGCCGTGCGGGGGAGGGTCCGCACGGGTCGGCGAGCCCGGTCACGGCGCGCCGGCGCCGGGAGGGCGGACCCGCAGGAATGTGTGGGCCCGCGCGGGTGTTGGTAGCGTCTTAGTAGGACGTCAGAAACAGACAACCGTCTCGAACGGGCGGTTGACGTAGACGCGGGAGTCACCAACATGTCGGTTGAGAGCAGCGAGACCACGGCGCAGGGCCTGATCCTCAGCGACGCCGCCGCCGCCAAGGTCAAGAGCCTGCTGGAGCAGCAGGGCGAGGAGGGGCTCCAGCTGCGCGTGGCCGTGCAGCCCGGCGGCTGTTCCGGCCTGCGCTACCAGCTCTTCTTCGACGACCGTTCGATGGACGGCGACGTCGTCTCCGACTTCAACGGGGTCGGTGTGGTCACCGACCGGATGAGCGCCCCCTACCTCATGGGCGCGACGATCGACTTCGTCGACACGATCGAGAAGCAGGGCTTCACGATCGACAACCCCAACGCCACGGGCTCGTGCGCCTGCGGCGACTCTTTCAACTAGTCGCAATACGATGGCCCCGCCGGGTGAGCTGACCCACCCGGCGGGGCCGTCGTGTGTCCGCACGCCTGAAGTCATGTGTCCGCACGCCCGATGTCAGTGTGTTCACATGCCCGAAGCCGTGTGTCCGCACGCCTGATGTCAGGGTGTCCGCATGCCCGATGCCAGGGTGTCCGCACGCCTGCACGGCCCGCCCCACGACCATCTTCCTGATGCCGACAACGAGGAGAAGAACCCCGTGCGCATCGCCGTCACCGGTTCCATCGCGACCGACCATCTGATGACCTTCCCGGGGCGCTTCAGCGACCAGCTGATCGCCGGCCAGCTCGACCGGGTGTCCCTGTCGTTCCTCGTGGACGACCTGCAGATCCGCCGTGGCGGCTGCGCGGCCAACATCGCCTTCGGGATGGGGTGCCTCGGCCTTCGGCCCGTCCTCGTCGGCGCGGTCGGCGCCGACTTCGCCGACTACCGGTCCTGGCTGGAGCGGCACGGCGTCGACTGTGACTCCGTGCACACCTCCGAGCTGCACCACACGGCCCGGTTCCTGTGCACCACCGACGACGACCACAACCAGATCGCCTCGTTCTACACCGGCGCGATGGCCGAGGCCCGGCTGATCGAGCTCGGCCCGATCGGCGAGCGGCTCGGCGGCCTCGACCTCGTCCTGGTCGGCCCGAACGACCCCGACGCGATGCTGCGGCACACCGAGGAGGCCCGCCGGCGCGGCATCCCCTTCGCCGCGGACTTCTCCCAGCAGATCGCCCGCATGTCCGGCGACGACATCCGCCCGCTGCTGGACGGCGCCGCCTACCTGTTCAGCAACGACTACGAGAAGGGCATGATCGAGCAGAAGACCGGGCTGTCCGCCGACGAGGTCCTCGACCGCGTCGAGGTCCGCGTCACCACGCTCGGCCCCAAGGGCGTCGCGATCGAGCGCAGGGGCGAGCCCATCCTGCACGTCCCCGCCGTTCCCGAGCTGGGCAAGGCCGACCCCACCGGCGTCGGCGACGGCTTCCGCGCCGGATTCCTGGCCGGCCTGGCCTGGGGTCTGTCCCTGGAGCGCTGCGGCCAGCTCGGCAACCTCACCGCCACCCACGTCCTGGAGCACGTCGGCGGGCAGGAGTACCGCCTCGGCCAGCGGGTCTTCCTCGACCGCTTCGCCGCCGCCTACGGCTCCGAGGCCGCCGACGAGGTCTCCCGCCACGTGCGCTGCCACCACCCCTAGCGCCTGCCTCGCGGATCACCCCGTGGCGGGCGGGGTGATCCGCGGCCGGGACCAGGCGGTCCCGGCCGTACGGCACGCCGGGCACGGCGGCGGACGGCCCGTGCCGGGCCGGGCGGCTCAGTAGTTGCGCCGCACGTGGATGGCCCAGCCGCCCGTGGGAAGCTCGTGGCTGGCCACGTGGTGGTGCGACTTGAGCCGGCACCAGGCCGGGATGTCGGTGAACGCCGCGGGATCGTCGGCGAGGACCGACACGATCGCCTCACGCGGGACGTCGTTGATCTGCTGGGCGAGCATGATGATCGGAATCGGGCACTTCTTGCCCAGCGCGTCGATGGTCAGCGCCGGGGTCTGCCCGGCCCCCTCCGCGGTCGTCTGGCCGGCCGTCATGGCAACTTCACTCCCCGAAGAATGGTCGGTCACGGCTGCATCCCCGCTTCCTCGCGGATCCTCTTCACCACGTCCGGCAGGACGGCGAGGAAGCGGTCGACGTCCGCCGCGGAGGCCCCCCGGGGCAGCGACACCCGGAGGTTCCCGTGTGTCAGCACCCCCATGGCCTCCAGGACATGCGACGGGCGAAGCGTGCTCGCCGTACACGAACTGCCGGACGACACGGCGAACCCCGCCCTATCCAACTCTGTCAACAGTGCCTCGCCGTCCACGTAAAGACACGAAAAGGTGACGATGTGCGGGGCGCGGGCCACGGGGTCGCCGATGACCTCGACGTCCGGCACGATCCTCGGCACCTCGCTCCTGATCCGGTCCACGAGCGCGGAGAGGCGGGCCGACTCCCGGGCCGCGTCGGCGGCGGCGGCCCGCAGCGCGACGCCCGCGGCGATGATCGCCGGCACGTTCTCGAAACCCGGGACCCGCCGCCGCTCCCGGTCGTCCTCCGGCAGCGGGGAACGCCACCGGACGCCCTTGCGGACCGCCAGCACCCCGACCCCGGCCGGGCCGCCCCACTTGTGCGCGCTCGCGGTCAGCACCGACCAGCCGGCCGGCACCGGCATCCGGCCGACGGTCTGCGCGGCGTCCACCAGCAGCGGCACGCCCGCCTCGGCGCACGCCGCGGCGGCCTCGGCCACCGGTTGTGAGGTTCCCACCTCGTGGTTGGCGCTCTGCAGGCAGGCCAGGGCGGTGTCCCCGGCGCCGACGGCCGAGGCGAAGGCGGCCGGATCGACCGCGCCCGCCCGGTTCACGCCGACCGTCTCGACGGTTCCGCCGTCGCGCTCGTGCAGCGCGGCGGCGTGCAGCACCGCGGAGTGCTCCACCGCGGAGACCACCAGGCGGCGGCCCGCCCTGCGGCGGCCGGACAGTGCGCCGAGCACGCCCAGATGCGCCGCCTGGGTGCCGGAGGCGGTGAAGGAGACCTCGTCGGGCCGGGCGCCGATCGCCTCGGCGACCTCGGCGCGCGCCTGTTCCAGTAACATCCTTGCGCGGCGGGCTGAGCCGTACAGCCGCGCCGGGTCGGCCCAGCCGGCGTCGAGCGCCGCGATCAGCGCCTCGCGCGCCTGGGGGTGCAGCGGTTCGGTGGAGGCCGCGTCGAAGTACGCCATTCCTCAATCGTCGCACCGCTCGGTGGAACCGGGGGCTGCGCGGGGGGGCGAGGTGAGTCCGCGCTAATGTGTCCCCCAGCGTGAAGCTGTGAACTACGAGTTGTTAATACGAACAAACGACCGCCCAGGAGTGACTTCTGGGCTTCATCTGTGGGGTAGGCGATCCGTGAGTCCGACCCGCCGTTCTGCACGGCGTCCGTTGGCCCGCCGCCGGGTGCCACGCGCTGCCGCTCTGGCGCTGCTGCTGGTTTCCGTGACGGCGTGCAGTGCCGATGAGTGGAAGCGCGCCGGCATGCCCGTCGGCATCACCAAGCAGGCCGAAACGGTCCAGAGTCTGTGGAACGGATCCTGGATCGCCGCTCTCGCCACCGGTGTGGTCGTGTGGGGCCTGATCCTGTGGTCCGCGGCCTTCCACCGCAAGAGGAAGAACTCGAAGGAGGAGCTGCCTCCCCAGGTCCGCTACAACCTCCCGATCGAGATCCTCTACACGGTGGTCCCGATCATCATGGTCGGCGTGTTCTTCTACTTCACCGCCCGGGACGAGACCTACATCGACCAGATGTCCGGCAAGCCCGACGTGAAGGTGAAGGTCGAGGCGTTCCAGTGGAGCTGGCGCTTCACCACCGACTACAACGGCAAGCAGGTGGAGGTCGTCGGCCGGCCGGTCAGCGACTACACCAAGGGCCCCCAGCTGGTGCTCCCGGTGGACAGGAAGGTCGAGTTCGACCTGCACTCGCCGGACGTCATCCACTCCTTCTGGGTGCCGGCCTTCCACTTCAAGCGTGACGTGATCCCGGGCGTGGACAACAAGTTCGAGGTCGACACGCTGAACAAGCCCGCCGTCTACGCCGGCCGTTGCGCCGAGCTGTGCGGTGTGGACCACAGTCGCATGCTCTTCTCGGTGAAGCTCGTCCCCCAGGCCGAGTTCGACCAGTACGTCGCTAGTCAGGCGGGTGCCCAGTGACCGCACTTAACGAACCCCTCACCTCCGTCCCGGTGCCGGACCGCAAGGGCTCCGTCATCGCGAAGTGGTTGTCCTCCACCGATCACAAGATCATTGGGCACCTCTATCTGATCACTTCGTTCGCGTTCTTCCTGATCGGCGGCGTGATGGCGCTGATCATGCGGGCGGAGCTGGCTCAGCCGGGTCTGCAGGTCACCACCAACGAGCAGTTCAACCAGCTGTTCACCATGCACGGCACGGTGATGCTGCTCATGTTCGCCACGCCGCTGTTCGCCGGATTCGCCAACGAGCTGATGCCGCTGCAGATCGGCGCGCCGGACGTGGCCTTCCCCCGGCTGAACATGGTGAGCTACTGGCTGTTCACCTTCGGCAGCCTCATCGCCCTGTCGGGCTTCCTCACCCCGGGCGGCGCCGCCGACTTCGGCTGGTTCGCCTACACCCCGCTGTCGAACGCGATCAGCTCGCCCGGCGTCGGCGGCGACCTGTGGATCTGCGGCCTGGCCATCTCCGGTCTGGGCACGATCCTCGGCGCGGTGAACTTCATCACCACGATCGTCACCATGCGCGCCCCCGGCATGACCATGTTCCGCATGCCGCTGTTCACCTGGAACGTCCTCCTCACCTCGATCCTGGTGCTGATGGCCTTCCCGGTGCTCGCCGCCGCCCTGCTGGCCCTGGAGGCCGACCGCAAGCTCGGCGCGCAGATCTTCGCCCCCGAGACCGGCGGGCCGATCCTGTGGCAGCACCTGTTCTGGTTCTTCGGCCATCCCGAGGTGTACATCATCGCGCTGCCGTTCTTCGGCATCGTGACCGAGGTCATCCCGGTCTTCAGCCGCAAGCCGCTGTTCGGCTACATCGGCCTGGTCGGCGCGACCATCGTCATCGCCGGCCTGTCGATCACCGTGTGGGCGCACCACATGTTCCCGACCGGCCAGGTGCTGCTGCCGTTCTTCTCGTTCATGACGTTCCTCATCGCGGTCCCGACCGGGGTGAAGTTCTTCAACTGGATCGGCACGATGTGGCGGGGCCACCTGTCGTTCGAGTCGCCGATGCTGTTCGCGGTCGGCTTCCTGGTCACCTTCCTCTTCGGCGGTCTGACCGGCGTCATCCTCGCCTCGCCTCCGCTGGACTTCCAGGTCTCGGACTCCTACTTCGTGGTGGCCCACTTCCACTACGTCGTCTTCGGCACCGTGGTCTTCGCGATGTTCTCCGGCTTCTACTTCTGGTGGCCGAAGTTCACCGGCAAGATGCTGGACGACCGGCTGGGCAAGTGGCACTTCTGGACGCTGTTCATCGGCTTCCACACCACCTTCCTGGTGCAGCACTGGCTGGGCGCCGAGGGCTTCCCGCGTCGCTACGCCGACTACAGCCCGATCGACGGCTTCACCGACCTGAACATGATCTCCTCGGTCGGAGCCTTCATCCTCGGCGCCTCCACGCTGCCGTTCCTCTACAACGTCTGGAAGACGGCCAAGTACGCGCCGAAGGTCACGGTGGACGACCCGTGGGGTTACGGCAACTCCCTGGAGTGGGCGACCTCCTGCCCGCCGCCGCGGCACAACTTCACCTCGCTGCCGCGCATCCGCTCCGAGCGTCCGGCGTTCGACCTCAAGTACCCGCACGTGACCGCGCCTCGTGAGCTGGAGGACGCCCGATGAAGGTTCAGGGCTGGTTGTTCATCCTCTGCGGCGTCTTCTTCGCCGCGGTGGACGTCGTCTACTGGTACTGGTCCAAGGAGCCGGTCGGCACGACGGCGATGGCCATCTCGGTGGGCTTCGCCTTCATGATCGGCTACTACCTGATGTACACCGCCCGCCGCATCGGCGACCAGCCCGAGGACGACAAGCAGGGCGAGATCGCCGACGGCGCCGGGGAGCTGGGCTTCTTCAGCCCGCACAGCTGGTGGCCGCTGTTCGTCTGCCTGGCCGTCGCGCTCACCGCGGTCGGCCTGGTCATCGGCTGGTGGCTGTTCATGATCGGTGTCTTCGCGGTCATCATGAGCATGATCGGCTTCGTCTTCGAGTACTACCGGGGGCACTTCTCCCACTGACCGGCCCCGCCGGTCTCCGCCCCCACGGGGTCCCCGCCGCGGCGAGGGCCCCGCGGGACATCCGAAAGCGGACCACGGAAAGTTTCCGTGGTCCGCTTTTTGGCGTTTGTTAGCTGCACAAGCCGGATGTCCTCCGTAGTGATCCCCTTACTCCGGGTAATAACTGAATTAGTGGTTCAGAACCGGGACAGGGAGTTCATGTGCGGCAGGCGATCCGTGGTCCGATATGGGGGGTGAGCCTGCTGGCCCTGGCGCTGGCGGCCTCCTCCTGCTCGGACACCACCTCCACCCGGACGGCGGGCACGCCGGGCGCCACGCCGCGCGCCGACGCCGCCGTCGCCGTGAGCCCTCTCAACGGGGCCCTCAACGTGCCGACCGACGCGACCGTCCTGGTCTCCGCCCGCGACGGCACCCTGAAGAACGTCACCGTCACGGGCCGCAAGGGCCCCCTGGCGGGCGCGATGAGCGCCGACGGCACCCGCTGGCACAGCTGGGGCACGATCCCGCCGGGGGCCTCCTACCGGGTCACGGTGACCGCGGTGAACCCCGACGGCAAGCTCACCCAGACCACCAGCTCCTTCACCACGGTCAAGGCCCGGGAGACCTTCTCGATCGAGAGCGTCCAGCCGAACAGGGACGACACCGGGCTGACCGTCGGCGTCGGCATGCCGATCATGCTCACCTTCGACAAGCCGATCACCGACCGCGTCTCGGTCGAGCGGAACCTGCTGGTCACCGCCTCCAAGCCGGTCTCCGGCGCCTGGCACTGGTTCGACGACAAGACCGTGCACTTCCGCCCGAAGACCTTCTGGCCGGCCCACACAAAGGTCAGGCTGGAGGCCCGCCTCGCCGGGGTCCGCGGCGGCGACGGCCTGTACGGCAAGCGGAACCTCACGCTGGACTTCAAGGTCGGCCGCTCGCAGATCACCCGGGGCAGCACCGACACCCACTACCTGACCGTCAGGCGCGACGGGAGGAAGGTGCGGGTGATGCCGATGAGCGCCGGCCAGGGCGGCGCGTGGAAGTACTACACGACCAACGGCATCCACCTGGCCATGTCACGCGAGAACGTCACGGTCATGACATCGCCCGGGATCGGTCCCGGCGAGTCGGGCTACTACCAGATGACCGTCTACGACACGGTGCGGATCTCCAACAGCGGCGAGTACGTCCACGCCGCGCCGTGGTCGGTCGGCTCGCAGGGCAACTCCAACGTCAGCCACGGCTGCGTCAACGTCAGCCCGGCGGACGCCAAGTGGTTCCTCGACAACACGCTGGTCGGCGACCCGATCATCATCACCGGCTCGCCGCGCCCGCTGGAGCCCACCAACGGCTGGGGGCAGTGGCAGGAGAGCTGGAAGGACTGGCTGAAGTGGAGCAGCACCAAGCACTTCGTCACCGAGGAGCTGTGACCACCCTCCGAAAGGCCCTGAGCGGGCCGTACGGACGTCGTCGCCCCAGCTTCAGGGGTCATCGGCCGGTGAGGCCGTACGAAGCCCTGAGGGGCCGTGTGGAGACGGAAGAAGGGCCCGGACACCGTGGCGGTGTCCGGGCCCTTCCCGTGGCGGATCAGCGGTGGATCAGTGGGTGAGGGACCTGTCCTCGCCCGGCTCGATCGCGGCGTGCTCGTCGCCGTGACCGTGACCGTCCTCCAGCGGGATCTTCTCGCCGCCGTAGGCCCGGCTCATCTTGACGCGGAGCCTGCCGATCGGGCCGCGCAGCTGCCTGGGCGGCACGCCGTCGCGCTCGCCGCCGCCGTCGCCGTCCGCGCCCGGGAGCATCGGGACCGCGGCCTTGCCGCGCACGTGGGCCTCGATGATCGGGTTCGGCGGGACGTGGACCTCGATGTACTCACCGGTGGGCAGGCGCTTGATGACGCCCGACTCCACACCGTGCCCGATGACCGCGGCGTCGGCGCGCTGCAGGCCGAGGCAGATCCGGTAGGTGACGTAGTAGGCGATCGCCGGGCCGAGGAAGATCAGTACCCGGCCGGTGTAGGTGGTCGCGTTCAGCGAGACGTGGAAGAACGCGGCCAGCTCGTCGTTGGCGCCCAGCAGCCACAGGACGCCGTAGAAGGTGACCGCCGCCATGCCGATCGAGGTGCGGTGCGGGTTGTTGCGGGGGCGGTCGGCGATGTGGTGCTCGCGCCGGTCGCCGGTGACCCACTGTTCGATGAACGGGTACAGCGCCAGGCCCGTCATGATGATCCCCATCGGGACCAGCGCCGGGATCAGCACGCTCATCGGCAGGGTGAACCCGGCGACGTTGATCTCCCACGCGGGCATCAGGCGGAGCGAGCCCTCCAGGAAGCCCATGTAGAAGTCGGGCTGCGAGCCGGCCGAGATGTCCGCCGGGGTGTAGGGGCCGAACAGCCAGATCGGGTTGATCTGGGCGAAGGCGCCCAGCAGCGCGATGACGCCGAAGGTGAACATGAAGTAGGCGCCGGCCTTGACCATGAAGGCGGGGTAGAACGGCGCGCCGACGACGTTCTCGTTCGTCCGGCCCTTGCCCGGCATCTGGGTGTGCTTCTGCACCCACATCAGGATCATGTGGGCGGAGATGAGCGCCAGGAGGATGCCCGGGATGAGCAGGATGTGCAGCGAGTAGAACCGGGAGATCACGTCCTCGCCGGGGTACTCGCCGCCGAAGAGGAAGAACGTGATCCAGGTGCCGACCAGCGGCAGCGAGATCGCCACGCCCTCGGTGATCCGCAGACCGGCGCCGGAGAGCAGGTCGTCGGGGAGGGAGTAGCCGGTCAGGCCCTCCAGCAGGGCCAGCGTCAGCAGGCCGACGCCGATCAGCCAGTTCAGCTCGCGCGGCTTGCGGTACGCACCGGTGAAGAACACACGGAGCGCGTGCACCATCATGCCGCCGATGAACAGCAGGGCCGCCCAGTGGTGCATCTGCCGCATCAGCAGGCCGCCGCGCACGTCGAAGCTGATGTGCAGCGACGAGGCGTACGCCTCGGACATCATGACGCCCTTGAGCGGCTCGTAGGAGCCGTCATAGGGGACCTCGCCCATGCTGGGCTTGAAGAAGAACGTCAGGAACGTGCCGGTCAGCAGCAGGACGATGAACGAGTAGAGGGCGATCTCACCCAGCAGGAAGGACCAGTGGTCGGGGAAGATCTTCCTCAGGTTGCGCCGCATGAAGTTCCCGGCGCCCAGGCGGTCGTCGAGGAAGGTGCTCGTTCCCGCGATGGGCTTCGGGACGGTCGTGGTGCTCACGCGTGGCCTCCGTTCTCACGGACCTTCGCCTCGGCGTCCCCGCGCTCCCAGAAGCTGGGACCGGGCGGGACGGCGAAGTCCGCCGTGGCGACGAGGAAGCCCTCCTCGTCGACGTCGATGGGGAGCTGGGGCAGAGGCCGGGCCGCCGGGCCGAAGATCACCTTGGCGCCGTCGGCGGCGTCGAAGGTGGACTGGTGGCACGGGCAGAGGATGTGGTGCGTGGTCTGCTCGTACAGGGCCGCGGGGCAGCCGACGTGCGTGCAGATCTTCGAGTACGCCACGATGCCGTCGTGCGTCCAGTTCAGGTTCGTGCCGGACTTGAGCTCCTCCGGCCGGAACTTGAGCAGGATCAGCGTGGCCTTGGCCAGCGCGTTCAGGTCGTGCTCGTACCCTTCGGGCACCACGGAGAGGATGCCGCCGGGGGAGTTGAAGTCCGCCGCGCGGATCGGCGCGCCGGTGCCCTCGACGACGAGCCTGCGCGGCTTGCCGTCCTTGGTCTTCTCGCCCCAGACGGTGTGCCGGAGCTTGGCGGGGAAGTCCTTGTAGCGGGGGCCGAGGTCGCGCAGCAGGACCAGCGGCGCGAGGCCCAGCGGGGCCGCGGCGAGCAGCAGCGTACGGCGCAGCATCGGGCGCTTGACGAAGCCGCTCTCGTCGACGCCGTGCTTGAACGTCTCGGTGACGTACTCGCGGGTCGGGCCGTCGGAGGCCATCTCGTGGCGTTCCTGGACCATGTTGTACTTCGGCATGACCAGGCGGACCCAGACCACCATGCCGGCGGCCATGGCCAGCAGCGCGAGGGCGAGCGAGCCGCCCAGGGCCACGTTGGAGGCGCGCGCCGAGTCGATGTCCCCGACCTGGAAGACCACGTAGGAGACGATGAAGGCGACGCCCCCGAGGGCGGTCAGGAGGAAGCAGAGGGCGGCGATCCGCTCGCCCTTCCTCGCGGTCGCCTCGGCCTGCGGGACGACCCCGGGGACGCTCTGGTCCCCGGGGCGCTCGTCGACGCCGAGCACGGGCGCGCTCGTGGCGGGCGAGGGGGTGCCGATGACGCGCTTGGGAACGCGCCCCTCGGGCTGTTCGATGTCGTGGTTGTTGTCAGTCATTTGGCCTGTCGCTTCTTCGCGGTGATCCAGATGGCGGCCAGGACGAGCAGGCTGAGACCGACGATCCAGGCCGTCAGACCCTCGGTGACCGGGCCGATGCGGCCGAGACCGGCGCCGCCCGGGTCGACCTGGCTGCGGACGCCCGTGATGTAGGCGATCATGTCCCGCTTCTGCTCGGGCGTGATGATGCTGTCGTTGAACACCGGCATGGCCTGCGGGCCGGTGATCATGGCCTCGTAGATCTGCGTCGGCGTGGACTCCGTCAGGTTCGGGGCGTACTTGCCCTGGGTCAGGGCGCCTCCGGCACCGACGAAGTTGTGGCACTGGATGCAGTTCGCGCGGAACAGCTCGCCGCCCTTGGCCGGGTCGCCCTTGGCCGGGTCGACCTGCTCGGCCGCGGGGACGGCGGGGCCGCCGCCCAGCGACTGCACGTAGGCCGCGAGCTGGCGGATGGTCGTCTCGTTGACCCACGGCGGCGGCGGCTTGCGCGGCGCCTGGGCCTCGGGCTTGGCCAGCGGCATGCGCCCGCTGCTGACCTGGAAGTCGACGGCCGCGGCGCCGACGCCGACCAGCGACGGCGCCTGGTCGCCGCCCTCGGCGTTGAAGCCGTGGCAGCTGGCGCAGCTCTGCTGGAAGAGCTTCTTGCCCTCGGCTACGTCGTCGGCCCGGCCCGCCGCGATGGAGGCGTCGGCGCGCCCCGTCGTCGAGGCCACGAAGGTGTAGAGACCTCCGAGCAGCCCGAGGGCCAGAAGCAGGACGGCGTATCTCGCGAGGGGATGCCGCCGTCCAGCGGTGATCCTAGTCACAGAGATCCCCGATTCCTTAGTGAATGCCGTAGATGGTCACGAAAAGGCCGATCCAGACCACGTCGACGAAGTGCCAGTAGTAGGACACGACGATGGCGCTGGTCGCCTGCTCACGGGTGAAGCGCTTCGCGGCGTACGTGCGTCCCAGCATGAACAGGAACGCGATCAGTCCACCGGTCACGTGAAGGCCGTGGAAGCCCGTGGTCAGGAAGAACACCGAGTCGTACGCGGAGTGCGACAGGGTGTGCCCCTCGTGGACCAGCTGGCTGTACTCGTACAGCTGGCCGCCGACGAACACGGCGCCCATCAGGAAGCTGACGACGTACCAGAAGCGCAGCTTGGCGACCTGGCCCTTCTCGGCCGCCCACACGCCAAGCTGGCAGGTCACACTCGACAGGACCAGGATGATCGTGTTGACCAGCGAGAACTGGACGTTCAGATGAGCCTCGGGCCAGGGCATGCCCCGGCCGATGCTCACTGACCGGATGGTGAAGTACATCGCGAACAGCGCCGCGAAGAACATGAGCTCGGAGGACAGCCAGACGATCGTCCCCACGCTGACCAGGTCGGGCCTGCGGGACGAGTGTGCTGTCGTCGTCGTTGAGATTGCGGATGCTGTCGCCACGCCCAGCATTATTGCGGCTCCCCTGGTCGGGTCGCCGCACGGCCCCCCGATAGGGGCCCTGAATGTCACCTCAAACAGGACGAACAGAGTTTTCCGTCCGTCAGTGCCTCCGCCCTGGGTCCGCGGGCGGGGTGACCGGTAGCATCCCAGGTGACCATACATCGACAAGGGATGAGTGAGCGCAGACCGTGAGCACCGACGACAAGATGAGGGTCCTCGTCTACAGCGACGACGCCGCCACCCGGGAGAAGGTGCGGCAGGCCGTCGGCAGGCGCCCGGCCGCCGACGTGCCCCTCGTGGAGATCGTGGAGTGCGCCACCCACGCCAAGGTCGTCCAGCACCTCGACTCCGGCGAGATCGACGTGGCGGTGCTCGACGCGGAGGCCCAGCCGGCCGGCGGCATGGGGGTGGCCCGCCAGGCCAAGGACGAGGTCCACGACTGCCCGCCGATCTGCCTGCTGATCGCCCGCAGGGACGACCGCTGGCTGGCGGAGTGGTCGCGGGCCGACGCCGTCGTGCCGCAGCCCATCGACCCGGTGACGCTCGCCGACGCCGTCGCCGGCCTGATGCGCCGCCGGCTGTCCGGCCGCCTGACCGCCCACTGACCCCGCCCGCCGAAGACCCCGAGGACCCCGGAGACCCCATGGACGCGCGCACCACCTGGCCCGCGCTGCTGTCGGCCCTGATCGCCGGTGAGCACCTGACGGCGGACGAGACCGCCTGGGCGATGAACGAGATCATGTCCGGTACGGCCACGCCCGCGCAGGTCGCCGGCTTCGCCGTGGCGCTGCGGGCCAAGGGGGAGACGGTCGCGGAGGTGACCGGCCTGGCGCGCACGATGCTGGACCACGCCACGCCGCTGACCGTCGAGGGCCGCGTCGTCGACGTCGTCGGCACCGGCGGGGACCGCGCCCACACCGTCAACGTCTCCACGATGGCCGCGATCGTGGCCGCCGCCGCGGGCGCGCGGGTCGTCAAGCACGGCAACCGCTCGGCGTCCTCCTCCGTGGGCGCCGCCGACGTCCTGGAGCACCTCGGGATCGTGCTCGACCTGCCGCCCGCCGCCACCGCTCGGCTGGCCTCCGAGGTGGGCATCGCGTTCTGCTTCGCGGCCTTCTACCACCCGGCGCTGCGCTTCGCCGGTCCGGCCCGCAAGGAGCTGGCCATCCCGACGGTGTTCAACTTCCTGGGCCCGCTGACCAACCCGGCCCGGCCCCAGGCCCAGGCGATCGGCATCTTCGAGCCGCGCATGCTCCCGGTGATCGCCGGAGTGTTCGCCGAGCGCGGCGTGTCGGCGCTGGTCTTCCGGGGCGACGACGGGCTGGACGAGCTCACCACCGGCACCACCTCCACGGTCTGGGTGGTGCGTGAGGGATCCGCCACGCAGACCGTCTTCGACCCGGCCGTGCTGGACATCCCCAGGTCGGCCCCGGACGCGCTGCGCGGCGGCGACGTGGTCTTCAACGCCCAGGCCGTCCGAGACCTGGTCGGCGGCCGGACCGGGCCGGTCCGCGACGCGGTGCTGCTCAACGCCGCCGCCGCGCTGGTCGCCCACGACGGCCCGGAGGACGACCTGGACGCCGCGATGACGGCCGCCTACGCCCGCGCGGTGGAGGCCGTCGACTCCGGCGCCGCCGCCGCGCTCCTCGACCGCTGGATCGCCGCCAGCCGGTCGCTGAAGCGGGCCTGAGCCCCGGAACCCGGGCCGGAAGCCGGGAACGGGGCCGAAGGGCCCGGACCCTGAGGATCCGGGCCCGAAGGATCCGGGCCGGGAGTCCGCCCGTGGAACCCGGCCGGGCCGGCCCCGCCTGCCGCGCGGGCCGGCCGGGGAGACGTCAGTCGGACTCGCCGAGGCCGATCGAGAAGGCGGCGTCGAGGTCGTGCCGGGAGTAGGTGCGGAAGGCGACGTGGGTCTCGGTGTGCAGCACCCCGGGCACCTTGTTGATCCTGCCCGGGATGACCTCGGCGATCTGCTCGTAGGCAGGGACCCGCACCATCGCCATCAGGTCGTACTCGCCGGTTATGGAGTACACCTCGCTCACCCCGTCGAGTTCGGCGATCGTCTGGGCGACCTCGGGGATCCGGTCCACCTCGGCGGTGATGTGCACGATCGCGGTGACCACGGGCTTCCTCCTCGTTGAGTGCGGCTTGCAGTCTCGCAAAGCTGCTTGCAGTCTCAGAAGCTATCAGCGCTCCGGGCGGCCCTCACGCGGCCGGTGGGAGTCCATCCCGCGGTAGGCGTGGTCGATGCGGGCCCGCAGCCGCCCGGCCCCGTGCACCGGCAGGCTCCAGGTGCCCTCCACCTGCACCAGCCGCACTCCGGGGCCCTCCAGCCAGCGCAGCACGCACTCGGTCTCCTCGGCCAGGGCGGCGGGCAGCGGGCCGGGCCCCGGCACGACGGTCTCGGCCGTGGCCACCAGCGCCTCCACGAAGGGCACGGGGTGGACGCCGCGGGCCATGACCCCGGCCGAGACCAGCCGGCCGTGCCGTACGACGTGGACCTCCCAGGCGCCGTCCGCCGCGGGGGCGGCGGCGACGAGATGGGGGAGGGAGGTCAGCGCCCGCAGCCGCTGCATGCGCGCGGCGACCCGGACGTAGGCGGCCAGCCGGTCGCGGTCGGCCGCGGCCTCCTCGTAGCGCTGGTCGAGCGACAGGCGCGTCATCCGCGCCTCCATCGCGGCGAAGACCGCCGAGGCGTCCAGCTCCATCGCCCGGCGCGCGGCCGCGGCGAGCTCGCCGTACTCCTCGGGGCTCTGCCGGCCCTCGCAGGGCGCGCCGCACCGGCCGATGCCGAACAGGGCGCAGGCCGGGCGCCGGGAGCGGGGGGTGATCCGCTCGGTGCACTGCCGCAGCGGGACCGTCTCGTGCAGGGCGGCGCGGGCGTCCTCGGCGGCGCGGGAGCCGCCGAACGGGCCGAGGTAGGCGGCGCCGTCGTCCTTGACCTCGCGGACGATCGACAGGCGGGGGAACCGCTCGGCGGTCAGCTTCAGCCAGACCGCCCGCTCGGGGAAGCGCGACCGGCGGTTGTAGCGCGGCTTGGCCGAGCCGATCAGCCGCAGCTCCCGGACCTCGGCCTCCAGCGGGGTCGCGCAGACGATGGGCCTGACCCGCTCGGCCAGCCCGACCATCTCGCGGATCCGCGGGCGGGTCTCGCTCGCGGTGAAGTAACTGCGCACGCGGGTGCGCAGGTCGACGCTCTTGCCGACGTACAGGGGGTCGCCGCGGTGGTCCTCGAAGACGTACACGCCCGGGGCGGCGGGCACCGAGTCGGCGAGATGGCGCTTGCGGCGCTGCTCGCGGGTGGGCGCCCGGGTGAAGCCGCGCAGCTCCTCCAGGGTGTGCACGCCGAAGGACCCGGCCCGCTCCAGCAGCGCGTGCAGCACGTCCACCGTGGCGCGGGCGTCGGCCAGGGCGCGGTGGCGGGGCTCGGTGCCGCTGAAGAGCCGGGCCAGCGTGGCCAGCTTGCAGTTGGGGGCCTCGTCACGGGTCAGCAGCCGGCGGGCCAGCACCACGGTGTCGACCACCGGGTGGTCGGGCGGGGGATGGCCGTGGGCGGCGCAGGCCGCCTTGACGAAGCCCACGTCGAACCCGGCGTTGTGCGCCACCAGCGTCGCGCCCCGGGCGAACTCCAGGAAGGACGGCAGCACCGCCTCGATCTTCGGGGCGGCCACGACCATGCCGTCGGTGATGCCGGTCAGCACGGAGATGAACGGGGGGATGGGGGACCCGGGATCGACCAGCGTGGCGAACTCACCCAGGACCTCGCCGCCCCTGACCTTGACCGCGCCGATCTCGGTGATCGCGTGCTCGGCCGCGGAGACACCGGTGGTCTCCAGGTCGAACACGACGAACGTGATCTGGTCGAGGGGGGTGCCCAGCTCGTCCAGCGTTCCCTGTACGGCGTACTCCACGGTTCAAGACCATAGAAGCCCCCACCGACATTCGCCGCCCGGCCCCCGGTGTCCGCCCGGCGGGCCGGAGCCGTCGATCTCCGCTCGGGCCGGTGCCGCCGGGGGCCGATCTCACGCGGTGATCTTCGCTCGGGCCGGTGCCGCCGGGGACGGCCGTACGCGGTGATCTCCGCTCAGGTCGGTGCCGTCGCGGGCTGGCCGTACCCTTGACGTCAAGACCGATCCGAGTAGGGGCCGTGATGAGTTCAGCCGGAGAGGGCCTGTCTCGTCCGCTGCCCGAGCAGGTCCGCTCACACGTCGTGGAGCTGGCGGCGCAGGTCCTGGGGGCGATGCCCGCCGCCGCCGTGCCCTCCCCGCTCAGGGGGATCGCGAAGTTCGACCCGCGCAAGCGGGCCAGGCTGGGCAGCGCGCCGATCGCCGCCCAGCTGGAGAACGACAAGGAGTTCCGCGAGGTGGTCGCCGAGGCGCTGGCGGCCGAGTGGCCGGACCTGGTGGCGAGCCTCGCCGAGGGCGTGGCGCCGCCGGCGGCAGAGCCGTCCCTGGTGGCGGCCGCGGCCTACCTCACGCGCCCGCCCGGCTGGGCGGACATGGTCGAGGCCGCCCGCGACGACCTGGAGCGGTCGGCCGCCGCGGCCGAGGGGTCGGCGATGGAGCAGACCGTCACCCGGCTGCGCGAGCAGCTCGCCGCCCAGAAGACCGCCGCCAAGGAGGAGGGCGAACGGCTGCGCGAGCAGCTCAAGGGCGCCCGCTCGGAGATCTCCGACCTGCGGCGCCGGCTGCACGACGCCCGCGAGCGCGCCCGGGCCGCCGAGGCGCGGGCCGCCGGGGCGGAGGAGGAGGCCCGCGAGGCCATGGCCGCCGCCGCGTCGGCGGGCAGCGCGGGGGAGAGCGAGCTGCGCCGCCTGCGCGAGCGCCTCGCCGACGCCGAGCGGCAGCTGGAGACCACCCGCCGGGCCGCCCGCGAGGGCCGCAGCCTGGAGGACGCCAAGGTCCGCATGCTGCTCGACGCCCTCCAGGACGCCGCCGCGGGGCTGCGCCGGGAGCTCGCCCTGCCCTCCGGCATCCACCGGCCCGCCGACTCGGTGCTCTCTGTGGCGCCCGGCGGGCAGGGGGCCCAGGCGGTGCCCGCGCGGGCGCTCGCCGACGACGACCCGGCCCTGTTCGACCAGCTGCTCGCGCTGCCGCAGATCCACGTGATCGTGGACGGCTACAACGTCACCAAGACCGGGTACGGCACGCTCACCCTGGCCGACCAGCGGGCCCGGCTGCTCACCGGCCTCGGCGGGCTGTACGCGCAGACCCGGGTCGAGCTGACCTGCGTCTTCGACGGCGCCGAGCTGAACGGCCCGGTGCCGGTGTCGGCCCCGCGGGGGGTGCGGGTGATGTTCAGCTCGCCGGGGCAGATCGCCGACGACCTCATCCGCCAGCTCGTCCGCGCCGAGCCGGTCGGCCGCGCGGTCGCGGTGGTCTCCTCCGACCGGGAGGTCGCCGAGTCGGTCCGCCGGATGGGCGCCCGGCCGGTGCCCTCGGTGCTGCTGCTGCGGCGTCTCGGGCGTACCTGAGGCCCGTGTCCCGGCCGGGACACGCCGGGCCATCGGGAGAGATCACTTCGAAATCAAGCAAAACCCCCGAAAAGGTGAGCCAGCCCTTACCTGTTCTGTACTATTTCGCCCCAGGTCTTCGCACTGGGGAGGCGGCACTGTGGCCGTGGCGGGTATGCCGGTTTGGGTTGGACGTGTACCGGTGGCCGCGGGGCTCGCCCTCGCGCTGCTCCTGGTGCCGGTCGGCGGTGCGACCGCCGATCCGCAACCCACGCTCGCCCAGGCCAAGCGGAAGCTGGCGAAGCTCAACGACGAGGCCGACAAGATCGTCGAGAAGTACAACCAGGCGGGCGAGAAGTGGAAGAAGGCCCGCAAGAAGTACGAGACGCTGAACGGCGACCTCTCCAAGCAGACGGCCAAGGTCGCCGGCCTGCGCGAGGAGCTCGTCACGATGGCGGTCAGCTCCTACCAGTACGGCTCCGTGACCGGCTGGGAGGGACTGATCAACCAGAGCGACCCCGGGTCCCTGCTGAGCAGCATGGCCGCGGCCGACCAGATGGCCGCCTCCCGCGCCCGCTACCTCAACGCCTTCGACGAGGCCACCAAGACGCTGCGCGACAACCGGGACCGGGCCAAGACCGCCCTCTCCGAGGCCGACAAGACGCGTGACGAGCTGGCCGGCGAGAAGGCCAAGGTCGAGAAGCTGGTCAAGGCGCAGACCAGGCTCCTGGACCGGCTGGGCACCTACCAGCGGGGCAATCCCAACGGAACCGGGATCAAGTACAACGGCCCGGCCTCCGGAAACGCCCGCGCCGCCCTCGCCTTCGCCTACGCCCAGATCGGCAAGCCGTACCGGTACGGCGCGACGGGCCCGGGAAGCTGGGACTGCTCCGGGCTCGTCCAGGCGTCCTGGCGGAGCGGGGGCGTCAGTCTGCCCCGCACCACCTGGGAGCAGTGGAGCTGGGGCGCCAGCCGCCGGGTGCCGGTCAGCTCGCTCCAGCCCGGCGACCTCGTCTTCAGCTCGGGCCTGGGCCACGTCGGCATCTACGTCGGCGGAGGGAAGATGGTGCACGCCCCGCAGACCGGGGACGTCGTCAAGATCGCTCCCCTCCGCAGCGCCCTGGTCGGCGCCGTCCGCCCCTGAGGCGCCCGGGACCCCGAGGGGTCGGCGGGACCTCCTACGGCGCGCCGGGGAGCCGTACCGTGGCGAGGAGGCCGCCGTCGGGGCGGGGGGCGAGGACGAGCGTCCCGTCGTGGGCGCGGACGATGCTGTGCACGATGGCCAGGCCGAGCCCGACGCCGGGGTGCTCGCCGGTGCGCACGCGTTCCGTTCCGCGCCGGAAGGGCTCGGTGAGGGCCGGCACCAGTTCCGGCGGGAGCCTGCGGCCCGTGTTCTCGACCCGCAGCACGCTCGTGCCGTCGTGCGCCTCGGTGCGGACCGTCACGGTGCCGCCGGCGGGGAGGTTGTGGACGACGGCGTTCTGGACGAGGTTCGTCACCATCCGCAGCAGAAGCTCGGCGGAGCCGCCGGTCCTGGCCGCCCCGCCGGTGACGTCCAGCGTGATCCGGCGCTGCTCGGCGAGGGGGAGCAGCGTCTCGGCGGCCTCCTCGGCGAGGAGGGAGAGGTCGACGCTCTCGCGGGTGAAGTTCCCGCGGTCGCCCCGGCTGAGCAGCAGGAGGGCCTCGATGAGGTCGATCGCCCGCTGGTTGACGGTGTGCAGGCGCTCGATGAGCTCGTCCCGGTCCCGCGCGGGGTCCCTGCGGGCGACGTCGAGGAGCGTCCGTGAGATCGCCAGCGGGGTGCGCAACTCGTGGGAGACGTTCGCGGCGAACCTCTGCTGCTCGGCGAAGTGGGACTCCAGCTGTTCGAGCATCGAGTCGAACGCGTCGGAGAGCTCACGGAACTCGTCCTGGCGGCCCTCCAGGCGGATCCGGTGGGACAGCGACCCGTTCCCGGTCATCCGGGCCGCGTCCGTGATCTGTGTGAGCGGCGCGAGCATCCGGCCGGCGAGGATCCATCCGCCCAGCAGGCCGAACGCCAGCAGGAAGGCCAGTGCCTGTGCCGCGCGGGGGACGAAGGCGCGCTGGAGGTCGGTGCGGTTGGGGATGAACCGCAGGGCCGGCGCCCCGGGCCGGGCCGCCTCCGGCCCCGTCCCGAGGGCGCCGTCGGGCACGTAGCGCAGCAGGAACACCCACACCACGGCCAGCAGGAGGGCGCCGGCGAGCATGAGGAACCCGGCGTAGCTGATGGTGAGCCTCAGCCGGACGCTGGGCCCCGGACGCCTGTTCAACGGGCTCCTGCTCAACGGGCGCCGGGGCGGGCGGGATCGCCGCCCGCGCCGCCGGTGTCGATCCGGTAGCCGACGCCGGGCACCGTGGCGATGAGCCACGGCTCACCGAGCCGTTTGCGCAGCGCGGAGACGGTGATGCGGACGGCGTTGGTGAAGGGGTCGGCGTTCCCGTCCCAGGCCCGCTCCAGCAGCTCCTCGGCGCTGACGACCCCGCCCTCGGCGGCCACGAGGACCTCGAGCACGGCGAACTGCTTGCGGGTGAGCGCGACGTAGCGTCCGTCCCGGAAGACCTCCCGGCGGAAGGGGTCCACCCGCAGGCCCGCGATCTCCCTGACCGGGGGCCGGGCGTGGGCGCGTCTGCGGTCGAGCGCCCGGAGGCGCATCACGAGCTCCCGGAGGTCGAACGGCTTGGTGAGGTAGTCGTCGGCGCCGAGCTCGAACCCGGAGGCCTTGTCGTCGATCCGGTCGGCGGCGGTGAGCATGAGGATCGGGATGCCGCTGCCGGAGGCGACGATGCGCCGGGCGATCTCGTCGCCGGAGGGGCCGGGGATGTCGCGGTCGAGGACCGCGAGGTCGTAGGAGTTGACGCTGAGCAGCTCCAGGGCGGAGTCGCCGTCGCCGGCGATGTCGGCGGCGATCGCCTCCAGCCGCAGACCGTCACGGACGGCCTCGGCCAGGTACGGCTCGTCCTCCACGATCAGTACGCGCATGCCGGAAGCCTAGGCGGCCCGGCATATCGCCGGGGTATGCGAGGACCTGTACGCGGCGGGCACTCGGCTCAGCCCACCGGCGCCGGCTCGGGGCGGGACCGGCCCGGCGGAGCCTCCGCCGCGGTGCGCCACCAGCGGTGCGACGCCAGGGCGGCCAGTGCGGCGCCGGCGGCGTTGAGCAGGACGTCGTCCACCGAGGACACCCGGTCCAGCCGCAGGACGTACTGCGCGGTCTCGACCATGATCGAGCAGCCTGCCCCGAGCGCGAGGATCCGCGGTACGGACGCCAGCGCCGCGAACCGCATCGGGGCGAAGAACCCCAGCGCCGCGAAGATCAGCAGGTTGCCGCCGATGCCGAGCGGCCCCATCGTGGGCAGATCCTGCAGTGGGAGCAGACTCACCCGGCCGGGGGCGACGCCGGCCTCCGGGCCGGGCATCATGGTGATCCATACGAACGGCACCGTGCCGTGGACCATGCCCACCTCGGCCAGCGACGTCCGCCACGCCGACGCGGCGCCGGCGGCACGCCGGACGCGCGCCAGAGCCCACGCCACCAGGGCGGACGGCGGCACCGCGACCAGTGTCATGAGCAGCACGCCGTTCTCCGTGCCGAGGCAGCCGTGCCACCGGCCGGCCGCGCAGCTCGGGGCGGCCATCAGGAGCGGCCGCCGCAGGACGAACGCCACGCCCGCCAGGCCGAGGACCGCCAGGCAGGCGAGCACGATCCCGCGCGTACGGCGGGGCGGTGCTGACAGGGATGCACTCCGGTTCATGCCTCCCATCGAAGGGGGAGGGCCGTTGCGGGGACGTATGCGATTTTCGATACGCCGGCGATACACGGAGTCCCCGGTCGTCCCCGGTCGTCCCCGGCCGGCCCCCGCCGCGGGCCGGGACGGCGGGGCGGCGGAGCGGGACGGCGGGGCGGCGGCACGGCCGGTCGCACGCTCCGTCAATGATCGTTACCATCACGTGATTCACGTCACAAAAGCCATGATTTTTCGGACTGATCACGGAAGTGTGACAAGCGTCATATTTGCCCGGTGAAATCGGCCCCTGAACAGTGGCCCGTCGATCGCCCGAGGCGTTTTCGATCTATGTATCTTTTGTGATTCCTTTGCCCTCTCCTGGGAAACAGGGGTAACTTCTGGCGTCGCGGCGAGCAAGCCATGCCACCGCGCCGGGCCCGGCCCGTCATGCCGGCGCCTGTCAAAGATCCATAAAGATCCATTCGGCCGTCGCACCCTGCGAGGAACGCTCCCACCTGCGACGGCCTGCCGAATCCGTGCAGCCAGGAGGCACGGAACCGGGGACCCACCGGCCCGACACGCGGCCAGGGGTGAATCGGCGCGCCCGACGCGCCGTAGGGCTTCTTCCCGGCCCGAACCCGTCAGCTAACCCGGTAGGCGTCAGCGGAAGTCCCAAGGAGAAATCCTGTCTACCACCCCGCGTAACCCCCGTTCGTCGCGCTTTTTCCGCGTTTGCGCCAGTGGTTTCGCCCTCACCGTGACGGCCTCGGCCGGAGCGGTCACGATGGGCTCCCCGGCGGCGCTGGCCGACACGGGAACCGGTCCCGTTCTCCAGGTCAGGAGCACCGCCTCTCAGGTTGAGAGGCCGGTCGCCGCCTCCGCCGCCTCCGCGGCGCACACCAGCGCCAAGAAGACGGCGAAGGCGAAGAAGACCACGCTGAGCAGGACCGCACTGCAGAAGGTGAAGGCGTCCAAGGCCGTCTCGGCGGCCAAGAAGCAGATCGGCGATCCGTACCGGTGGGGAGCCTCCGGTCCCGGCGCGTTCGACTGCTCCGGTCTCGTCCGGTACGCGTGGCGCAAGGCCGGCGTCTCCCTCCCCAGGGTCACGAACAGTCAGTACCGAGCCGTGCGGAAGAAGGTCTCGTGGAGCAGCCTGCGCCCCGGTGACCTGCTGTTCTTCTACGGCAAGGGCCACGTGGGCATGTACGTCGGCAAGGGGAAGATGGTCCACTCCCCGAGCAGCGGCAAGACCGTCAGGGTCGTCCCCCTGAAGGGGTACTACCGGTCCTCCTTCTCCGGGGCGGTCCGTCCCGGAGCCTGACGGATCCCGGCCGCCGCCCCCCTGGAGCGACCGGGAAGACGGCCCCGCCCGTCCCTTCGAAGGGACGGGCGGGGCCGCCGCGCGTCCGGGGCCGGTCGCTAACATCGGACGTGTGCGCGTCCCGACAGAGCGTCGTGCCGTGCTCGCCGGAACCCTGACACTGGCGGTCGCCGCCCTGGCCACCGGCGCGGGCCCGTTCCCCGCGCCGCGCGACCCGTGGCCCGGCGGCTCCGTCACCGTCCGCGGCGAGCACTCCGTCGTGATCGGCCACCGCGTCCCGGCGGCCCGCCTCGCCGACCTGGCGGCCGGCGCCGACCGCGCCCGCCGTACGGTCCTCGACGTCTGGGGGCCGGTCCGGGCGGTGGTCCTGTTCCCCGCGGACGACGCAGAGGCGGCGGCGCTGGCCGGCGCCGCGCCCGCCGCCGTCGCCGGCCTGGCCGCGCTGGCCGACGCGGGCCGGGTGATCGTCCTGCCGTCGGGGTACGCCAGGCTGAGCGGGACCGGCCGGGACGTGGTGCTCGCCCACGAGCTCACCCACGTGGCCACCGGCGCCACCCGCGGCGGCCGGGTGCCGGTCTGGCTGTCGGAGGGGTTCGCCGACTACGTCGGTTACCGTGACGCCGGGATCGCGGTCCCGGCGGCCGCCGCCGAACTGGCCGCCGAGGTGCGCGCGGGCCGCCTGCCCGAGCGGCTCCCCGGCCCCGCCGACTTCGCCGCGGACGCCCCCCGGCGGGCGCAGGCGTACGAGGAGGCGTGGCTCGCCTGCCACTACGTCGCGCGGCGGTACGGCGAGCGGACGCTGGTGAGGCTCTACGGTAGCGATGTCGGCGATGTGCTGGGCCTGTCCCCGGCGGAGTTCGCCGCCGGCTGGCGCGACCACCTGAGAAGGGAGCTGGGTTGACGTCCTCCCCACGCCCGAGGGCGGTGTCCCGGCGATCGGCCGCGCCGGATGCGGCCGACGCCGCAGCGGCGGCGGTCGTGCCCGGGGGGTGGCGGCCCGCCGGATGGGCGCTGGCCGCCCTGGGCGCGGCCACGGTCGCGGTCGTGGCGCTCACCACGCCCTGGCGGGCCCTGCCGTCCGCCGCCCCGGCCGTCGCGCCCGACCCGGCGCGCGACTTCACCGCCGGGCAGATCGCCCGCTCCGAGGCGTTCGACGCCGCGCTCACCGCGCCCGCCTACCTTTCGCTCGGGCTGACCCTCCTGGTCGCCGGGGTGCTGGTGGCAACCCCGCTGGGCGCCCGGCTGCTCGGACGGCTGCGCGGACCCCGGTGGGTGCGGGCGCTGCTCGGCGTCGCCGGGCTGTCCGCGGCGGTCGAGGCCCTACGCTGGCCGCTGGGCATGTGGTCGGAGACGCAGCTGCGCGCCTACGGCCTGTCCACCCAGACCTGGCCCTCCTGGACCGCGGACCGGCTCAAGGACATCGGTGTCCGGACCGCGCTGCTCGCGATCATGGTGCTCGCCGTGACGGTGCTGGCCGGGCGCTTCCGGCGCTGGTGGATACCCGCCGCGGCCGGCGCGTTCACGCTGACCGTGGCCGCGTCCTTCGCCTACCCGGTGGTCATCGAGCCGATCTTCAATGACTTCACGCCGATGGCGGCCGGGCCGCTGCGCGACGACCTGCTGGCCATGGCCGCCCGCGACGGCGTGCCCGTCGAGGACGTCCTGGTCGCCGACGCCTCCCGGCGCACCACCGCGCTCAACGCCTACGTCTCCGGGTTCGGCGCGACCCGCAGGATCGTGGTCTACGACACCCTGCTCCGGGCGCCCGCGAAAGAGGTCGAGCTGGTGGTGGCGCACGAGCTGGGCCACGCGAAGGCGGGCGACGTGCTGTACGGCACGCTCGTCGGGGGGCTGGGCGCCGCCTTCGGCGCCTGCCTGCTGTACCTGGTGCTCGCCGCGGGCCCCGTACGGCGTCGCGCCGGCGTCGCCTCGGCGGCCGACCCGCGGGCCGTGGGCCTGATCATGGGGTTGCTGAGCCTGGCCACGGTCCTGTCCGGGCCCGCGCAGAACCTGGTCAGCAGGCAGATCGAGGCCCGCGCCGACGCGCACGCGCTGGAGCTGACCCGCGACCCGGAGACGTTCGCCGCGATGCAGCGGCGCCTGTCGGTCACCAACGTCTCCGACCTGTCGCCGGACTTCCTGGAATACGTCCTCTACGGTTCTCACCCGACGACGCCGCAACGGATCGCCATGGCGCGCTCATGGGCCCGGCTGAACGGCGTCCCGGAGCCGTGAGCCGCGCGCTGTTCCTCACCAACGACTTCCCGCCCCGGCCCGGGGGCATCCAGGCGTTCGTGCGCGGCCTGGCCGACGGCCGCCCGCCGGACTCGGTGGTCGTCTACGCCCCCCGCTGGCCCGGCTGCGACGACTTCGACGCCCGCCGGCCGTACCCGGTCGTGCGCCACCCCACCTCGCTGATGCTGCCCACGCGCGGGGTCGCCCGCCGGGCCGCCGAGGTCGTGGCGGCGTACGGCTGCGACACGGTGGTGTTCGGGGCGGCGGCCCCGCTCGGGCTGCTCGCGCCCGCGATGCGCGCCGCCGGGGCCCGCCGGATCGTCATGGTCACCCACGGGCACGAGGCGGCCTGGGCCGGCGTCCCCGGCGCCCGCGGGCTGCTGGCGAGGATCGGCGGGCACGCCGACGTGGTCACCTACCTGGGGGAGTACACCCGGCGGAGGCTGGAGCGGGTGATCCCCTCCGGCAGGCTGGCCCGGCTCGCGCCAGGCGTCGACACCGGGGCGTTCCGGCCCGGCGCGGGCGGGCATGAGGTGCGCGCGGCGCTGGGCCTGGGGGACCGGCCGGTCGTGGTCTGCCTGTCCAGGCTGGTACCGCGCAAGGGCCAGGACGTCCTGCTGCGGGCCTGGCCGCTCGTGCTGCGAGCCGTGCCGGAGGCCGTGCTGGTGATCGTCGGGGGCGGCCCGTACCGCCGCACCCTGGAACGGCTGGCCCGGCCGCTGGGCGACGCGGTCCGGATCACCGGGCCGGTGCCGTGGGCCGCGCTGCCGGCCCACCTCGACGCGGGCGACGTGTTCGCCATGCCGTGCCGTACCAGGCTGGGCGGCATCGACGTCGAGGGGCTCGGCATCGTCTACCTGGAGGCGTCGGCCAGCGGCCTGCCCGTGGTGGCGGGCTCCTCCGGCGGCGCGCCGGACGCGGTCCTACCGGGGGAGACCGGCGTGGTGGTGGACGGCACCCGCCCGCGGGAGGTGGCGCGGGCCGTGACCGGGCTGCTGGAGGACCCGGAGCGGGCGCGGAAGATGGGCGAGCGCGGGCGCGACTGGGTCACCCGCGAGTGGGGCTGGGACCTGGTGTCCGCCCGCTTCGCCGAACTGCTGCGGGACCCGGCGTCCACCGGGTCGTGAGCCGGCGCCCGCCGGGCTGTGAGCCGGGGACCTCGTACGGCGGCGCCCGGCCCGCGACGGGCCGGGCGGAGGCGGTGCGGCGGGGGCGCCGGCGGTGCGGCCGGCCGTACGGTGTCAGCCGTACAGGGCGTCGATCCGGTCGGCGAAGTCGCGCATCACGAGGTTGCGCTTGATCTTGAGGCTGGGCGTGACGTGCCCGGTCTCCTCGGTGAGGTCGGTGTCGAGCACCGTGAACTTCTTGATCTGCTCGGCCTTGGACACCGACCGGTTGGCGGTGTCCACCGCCTTCTGCACCTCGGCGAGGACGGTCTGGTCGGTGCTGAGGTCGGCCAGGGAGGCCCCCTCCCTGCCGTTGGTCTTCTTCCACTGCTCGAGGGCCTCGGGGTCGAGGGTCACGAGCGCGGAGACGAACGGCCGGCCGTCGCCGACCACCATCGCCTGGCTGACCAGCGGGTGGGCGCGGATGAGGTCCTCCAGCGGGCCGGGCGCGACGTTCTTGCCGGCGGCGGTGACGAGGATCTCCTTCTTGCGGCCGGTGATGCGGAGGTAGCCGTCCCCGTCCAGCTCGCCGACGTCGCCGCTGTGGAACCAGCCGTCGGCGTCGATCGCCTCGGCGGTGGCCTTCTCGTCCTTCCAGTAGCCGTGGAAGACGTGACGGCCCTTGATCAGGATCTCGCCGTCGTCGGCGACGGCGAGCGTGACGCCCGGGAACGGCTTGCCGACGGTGCCGATCTTGTTGGCACCGGGCATGTTGACCGCGGACGGCGCGGAGGTCTCGGTCAGGCCCCAGCCCTCGAAGACCTCGATGCCCGCGCCGCGGAAGAAGTGGCCGAGCCGCTCGCCCAGCGCCGAGCCGCCCGACACCGCGGCCGACAGTTTCCCGCCGGTGGCCGCGCGGAGCTTCCGGTACACCAGCCGGTCGAACACGGCGCGCTTGACCGTCAGGCCGAGCCCGGCGCCGCCCGCGGACTCGGCGCGGCTCCAGGCGATGGCGACGTCGACGGCGGCGTGGAAGATCTTGCCCTTGCCGCCGGCGGCGGCCGTCTGCTCGGCGCCGTTGTAGACCTTCTCGAACACCCGGGGCACGCCCAGCAGGAACGTCGGCATGGTGGCCTGGAGGTCGGGCGCGACGTTCTTCATGTTGGGGGTGTGGGCGATGACGGTGCCCGTCTCGACGAGCACGATCTCGATCATGCGGGCGAAGACGTGCGCGAGGGGCAGGAACAGCAGCGCCGCCCGGTCCTCGGTGGTGAACAGGGCCTCCAGCGGGCCGGCCGCCACGTTCCGCGCGGTGAACAGCAGGTTGTCGTGGGTCAGCCGGCAGCCCTTGGGCCGGCCGGTGGTGCCGGAGGTGTAGACGATGGTGGCCAGGTCGGCGATGCCGCGGGAGGTCCTGCGCTCGGTCAGGGTCTCGTCGGGCACCCCGGCCCCGGCCGCGCTCAGCTCCTCCAGGGCCCCGCCGTCGATGCGCCAGACGTCCTTGAGGTCCGGCAGCTCGTCCGTCACCTCGCGGACCGTCTCCTCGTGCGAGGCGAGCTCCACGAAGGCGGCCCTGGCGCCGCTGTCGGAGACGATCCACTTCACCTGGTCGGCGGAGGAGGTCTCGTAGATCGGGACGCCCACCGCGCCGGCGGCCCAGATCGCGTAGTCGGCGACGGTCCACTCGTAGCGGGTGCGCGACATCAGGGCGACCCGGTCGCCGGGCTCGATCCCGGCGCTGATCAGACCCTTGGCCAGGGCGGCGACCTGGTCGCGGAACTCCCCGGCGGTGACGTCCTTCCACTCCTCGCCGACCTTGCGGCGCATGACCACGGCGCCCGGCTCCCGATCGGCACGCTGGAACACCGTGTCGGTCAGATTGGCGGAGGGGGGGACATCCACCAGCACGGGGACGCTGTACTCGCGCACGGGCACTCCTGAGGTCACACGGATCGATGGGTCTGCCTGAGGTTCGACGCGACATGTTACGCGTGGGTAAGGCCGCCGACCAGGCGTTGTCCGAGGCGGATTCACGGTATCAGCCCAGCCGTCCGGGACGGTCGCACCGTACCGGTCGCGAATTGATTGTTACTTATGTCCGCTTTCTTGGCCCGGTTAGGATGTCCGCCATGCGGGTTCATGTCGTCAGTGATGTGCACGGTAGGACCGACGCCCTGGCCCGCGCGGGAGAGGGGGCCGACGCGCTCGTCTGCCTCGGGGACCTCATCCTGTTCGTCGACTACGACGACCACTCCCGGGGCATCTTCGCCGAGCTGTTCGGCGCCGAGCAGGCCGCCCGCTTCATCGCCCTGCGCACGGCCAGGCGGTTCGGCGAGGCGCGGGAGATGTCGGCGGCGCTGTGGGCCTCGCTCGGCGGCGACCCCCGCGACCACATCGAGCGCGCCGTCCGCAGGCAGTACGAGGAGACCTTCGCCGCGATGCCGGCCCCGGCCTACCTCACCCACGGGAACGTCGACCTGCCCCGCCTGTGGCCCGACTACCTGCGCGAGGGCCACCGCGTGCTCGACGGGGAGACCGTGGAGATCGGCGGCCTGCGGTTCGGCTTCGTCGGGGGCGGGCTGCGCACGCAGTACCGGACGCCGAACGAGATCGACGACGAGGAGTTCGCCCGCAAGGTGGAGGCCGTCGGCGAGGTGGACGTCCTCTGCTGCCACATCCCCCCGGCCGTCCCCGAACTGCTCTACGACGTGGTCGCCCGGCGCTTCGAGCGGGGCAGCGAGGCCACGCTGGAGGCGATCAGGCGGACGCAGCCGCGCTACGCCCTGTTCGGGCACGTCCACCAGCCCCTGTCGCCGCGCACCCGGATCGGCCGGACCGAATGCGTCAACGTGGGTCACTTCCGCGGCCGGGGAACGCCCTTCGTCCTCGAATGGTGAGCCGGGCGCGCGGCGGTGATCCGGGGAGAGCGGAAACGAGTACGGTAACCCCATGGCTGATCGCACCTCCTCCAGCATCACGATCGACGCCGCCCGCCCGGCCGTCATGGCCGTGATCGCCGACTTCCCCGCCTATCCCCGGTGGGCCGGCCAGGTGAAGGAGGCCGAGGTCCTGTCCACCGGGCCGGACGGCCGCCCGGCCGAGGTCCGGTTCGTCCTGGACGCGGGCGTCATCAACGACGAGTACACCCTCGCCTACACCTGGGACGGCGAGGAGTCGGTCGGCTGGCGGATCGCGAAGGAGGGCCGGATGATCTCCGGGCTCACCGGGCGTTACGTCCTGGACGAGCGGGGCGGCGGCACCGAGGTGACGTACGAGCTCACCGCGGACCTCAAGGTCCCGATGATCGGCATGATCAGGCGCAAGGCCGAGAAGGTCATCGTCGACACCGCCCTGAAGGGACTGAAGAAGCGCGTCGAGGCCGCATGAGCCGCGGCGGGCGGGCTCCGGCGGGTCTGGAGACCGTGCCGGGCCGTCCCCGGGTCATGGCGGCCCGTACCGGGGTCGCGCCGGGCCTGGAGGCCGCGTGAGCCGGGTCCTGCTGTTCACCGGCAAGGGCGGGGTCGGCAAGACGACCGTGGCGGCCGCCACCGCCGTCCTCGCCGCCCGCTCGGGGCGGAGGACGCTGGTGCTCTCCACCGACACCGCGCACTCGCTGGCCGACGCGCTGGGCGTGACGGCCGGGGACGGCCCCGCCGAGGTCGAGCCCGGCCTGCACCTGTACCAGGTGGACACCCAGAAGGCGCTGGAACGCCAGTGGGGCGAGCTGCGCGACTACGCCAGGGACGTCCTCGCCGACCTCGGCCTGGATGAGATCACCGCCGAGGAGATCACGGTGCTGCCCGGCGCGGAGGAGGTCATCGCGCTGCTGGAGCTGCGCGAGCAGGCCCGCGACGACCGGTGGGACGTGATCGTCGTCGACTGCGCGCCCACCGCCGAGACGCTCCGGCTGCTCGCCCTGCCCGAGGCCCTCGACTGGCACGTGAACCGGCTGCTGCCGACCGGCCGGCGGCTGCTGCGCGCGCTCTCTCCGGTGGTCCGCAGGGTGGCCCAGGTCAGCGTGCCGGAGGACCACGTGCTCGGCGCGGGGGAGCGCCTGCACCGGGGCCTGATGGAGGTCCGGGAGCTGCTCACCGGCCCGGACGCCAGTGTCCGGCTGGTCCTCACCCCCGAGGCCGTCGTGCTGGCCGAGGCCCGCCGTACGCTCACCTCGCTCAGCCTGTACGGCTACCGCGTCGACGCGGTGATCGCCAACCGGGTCTTCCCGGCGGGCGGTGCCGACCCGTGGCGGCGCGGCTGGGTGAAGGCCCAGACCGGCCGCCTGGCGGAGGTCCGCCAGTCGTTCTCTCCGCTGCCCCTGCACACGGTTCCCTACCTCGACGCCGAGCCGGTCGGCGCCGACTCGCTCGCCGAGGTCGCCGAGGCCGTGTACGGCGCGGCCGACCCCTTCGCGCCGCCCGCCGGGGACCCGCCGCTGCGGATCACCCCGGAGGGTGAGCTGGTCCTGGCGCTGCCGCTCGCCGAGCGGGACGAGGTGGACCTGGCGCGCAAGGGCGACGAGCTGATCGTCACCGCGGGCTCACACCGGCGGGTGCTGGCCCTGCCCGCCGCCCTGTCCCGCAGAAGGGTGCGTGAGGCGGTGCTCCGCGACGGGGTTCTCCGGGTACGGTTCGAGTCGGGAGGGCCAGATGACTGACATGACCGACAAGACCGGTAAAGCGGAAAGCGCCGGGTCTGACGCGCGGGACGACGTGTGGAGCGGCGTGAGCGACATCGCGCCGGACGGATCACGCGGCGACGCGCGGGACGACGTGTGGGGCGACGTGAGCGACGACGTGGGCGGCACGGTGCGGGACGCCCCACGCGGCACCCGGAACGACCCGCGCGGCGGCGTACGGGACGGCGCGCCCGGCCACGCCCGGAACGACCCGCGCGGCGGTGCGCGGAACGACGCGCGCGGCGGCTCCGCGGACCCGCTGGGCGGCGCCGTCGAGGAGGCGTTCAAGCTCTTCGACTCCCTCCAGCAGCGGGCCGCCAGGGAGCTGGGCAAGAGCCTGGTCAGGGGCGCCGTCCGGGACGTCCGGGGCACCGTCGGCGGAGTCTTCGGCGGTGGCGGTGGCGGTGGCGGTGGCCGTACGGCCGGCCGGGACGTGTGGGAGGAGGCGGTGTCCGGGCACGACGAGTACATCTGCCGGGCCTGCCCCGTCTGCCGGGCGAAGGCGGACCGGCGGGACCGGGAACGCGAGTCGGGCGTCGCGGTCACCGACCACCTGGTGCAGGCGGGCAGCGAGCTGTTCGCCGCCTTCAGGACCGCCGTGGACGGCCTCAACCGGCCCTCGCCCGCACAGCGGGCCCGGGAGCGCCGTCGCGACGAGACCCCGGTGGAGCACATCGACCTGGGGTGACCCCCGAAGTGGAACGGCCGGGGGCGGACCCCGGCGAGAGAGGTTGAGAACATGGCGCTGACCATCGGCGTTGACATCGGCGGCACCAAGGTCGCGGCGGGTGTGGTGGACGAGGACGGCCACATCGTCGAGAACCTGCTGAGGCCCACCCCGGCCCAGAACCCCGAGAAGGTCGCCGAGACCATCGCCGAGGTGGTCAAGGAGCTGTCGGAGGACCGCTCGATCGAGGCCGTGGGGCTCGGCGCCGCCGGGTTCGTCGACGAGACGCGGTCCGTCGTGCGCTTCGCCCCCAACCTGGCCTGGCGTGAGGAGCCGCTGCAGAAGAAGGTCTCCGACCTCGTCGGCCTGCCCGTCGTGGTGGAGAACGACGCCAACGCGATGGCCTGGGCGGAGTCGCGGTTCGGCGCCGGGCGCGGCGAGACCCACCTGGTGTGCTTGACCGTCGGCACCGGCATCGGTGGCGGCATCGTGCTCGACGGCTCCCTCTACCGGGGGCGCTGGGGCATGGGCGCGGAGCTGGGCCACATGCAGGTGGTCCCCGGCGGGCGCCTGTGCGGGTGCGGCAACCTCGGCTGCTGGGAGCAGTACGCCAGCGGCAACGCCCTCGTCCACGAGGCCAAGGAGATCGCCGGCGCCGAGCCGGGCCGGGCGGCCCGGCTGCTGGAGATCGCCGGTGGCACGCCCGACCGCATCGAGGGCCAGGAGGTCACCGAGGCGGCGGGCGAGGGAGACCCGGCCGCGCTGGCCGCGTTCTCCTCGGTCGCGGGCTGGCTCGCCCAGGGGCTGGCCGATCTCACCGCGATCCTCGACCCGGGCTGCTTCGTGCTCGGCGGCGGCGTCTCGCGCGCCGCGGAGTTCTGGTTCGACGAGGTCCGCGACACCTACGCGCGGATCGTGACCGGCAGGGGGCACCGTCCGCTGGCCGAGATCCGCCTCGCCGAGTTGGGCGCGTCCGCGGGCCTGGTCGGCGCGGCCGACCTCGCCAGGAGGCGCTGAGGGGTGCCGGACGGTGCCGGGCGCCCGGTGCGGCACGGCCGCCGGACCACGACGGTGGCCGTGCCGGTGCGGGACGGCGGCGGGACCACGATGCTGACCGTGCCGGTGCGGGACGGCGGCGGCGGACGCCGGGCGGTGACGCGGTGACGATCAGGGTCGCCGCCTACAACGTGCGCTCCATGAAGGACGACACCGCCGCCCTGGGCCGGGTGATCGCCGCGCTCCGCGCCGACGTGCTCTGCGTGCAGGAGGCGCCCCGGTTCCTGCGCTGGCGGAGCAGACGCCGGGAGCTGGCCGCCTTCGGCGGGCTGACGCCGGCGGCCGGCCTTCGCTCCGGAGGGGTGGCCGTCCTGGTCGGCCCGGACGTGCGGGTGCTGCACGGCGCGGGCCACCACCTGCGGTGGTTCCCCGGCCTGGAGCGCCGCGCGGTCGCGATCGCCGTGGTGGAGGCGCGCGGGCAGCGGCTGGCGGTCGGCTCGGTCCACCTCGACCTCGACCGGGGAGCCCGCCTGTACCACGCGGTCGAGGCGCTGGCCCTGCTGCGTGCGACGGCCCGCCGCTTCGACGCCCTGCCGGTGCTCGCCGGAGACCTCAACGAGCAGGCCCACGAGCCGGCCTGGCGCCACATCGCCGGACGGCTGGCCGACTGCCACCCCGTCTCGCCGCGCGGCGACGGCCTCACCTTCCCGGCGCGCGGGCCGCGGCTGCGCATCGACGCGATCTTCGCGGCCGGGGACCTCCGGGTGGTGTCCCGAGGCGGGGGCGGGGCCGACCCGGCCGATCTGACGGCGGCCACCGACCATCTGCCGGTGGTCGCGGAGCTGCGCCGTACGGCCGGCCGGAGCGGATGACCCCCCTCCCGGTGTGCCGAAGATGTCCCGGGAGGGGGGAGTGGCACACGTGATCCCCTCCGGCCCCGTACCATTTGGTGCATGACCCGTCGCCTTCCGCGGCGTGCGCTGGCGCTGTGCGCGGGAGGCATGCTCCTTCTGTCCTCGCACCCGCCCGCCGCGTTCGCCGAGCCCGCCGACCCTCCATCGGCCGGCGTCGTCTGGCAGACGCCGACCAGCGCTCGCCTGAGCAGCGACGGGTCGCTGTCCGACGTGGCCGGGGTCTCGGCGAGCAGCGCCTGGGCCGTGGGCCAGCAGAGCGTCTGGGACATCTGGCAGAGCCGCGGGGCGATCGCCCACTGGGACGGCTCGGCCTGGAGTGAGGTCGGCGTCCGGAACGACCCCACCGGGGCGGGCGTCCTGCGCTCGATCGCGGCGGCCTCCCCGACGGAGCTGTGGGCCGTCGGCGAGGGCCACGACGGCCTGCCGTACCTCGCGCGGGGGGACGGCACGGGCTTCGACCGGTTCGCCGTCGACGGGCTGCGCGTGGGCGACTGGCTGGGCGGGGTGGCCGCGACCGGCGGCCGGATGGTCTCGGTCGGCCGCCGCGGCAAGCAGCCGATGATCCTCACGGTGACCTCCGCCAAGCGGAAGGTCACCGCGCTCAAGGGCGAGGGCACGCTGTACGGCGTGGCGCTGTCCGGCAAGGACGACGGCTGGGCGGTGGGCGACGACGGCGACGGGCCGCTGCTCGCCCGGCTCTCCGGCGGGCGGTGGAAGACCGTCAAGGCCCCCGACATCCCCGACGGCTACCTCCGCGACGTCCACATCGACGGACCGAAGCGGGCACTGGCGGTCGGCGGCGTCTACCGGGGGGACTCCGGCGAGGCCGGTCCGCTGATCATGTCGTGGAACGGCAAGAAGTGGTCCCGGGTGCGCGTGCGCGGAGACCGGATGAACCTGTACGGGGTCACCGGCGACCACAAGGGGCACTTCTGGATCTCCGGCGTGGACCTGAAACGGCCGGGGGAGGCGTTCCTGCTGCGGTACGACGGCCGCACGCTCAAGTCCGTGCGCGGCGCCCCGGCCGAGGCCCGGCGCACCGTCCGGCTCCAGTCGGTCGCCTACCTCCCCAAGGACGGCGGCGTGCTGGCCGTGGGCCACGTCGTGGACGCCAAGGGCCGCTACACCGACGTCATCGAGCGGTTCGGCCTCCCGGAGCGGGCCAAATCCTGACCCGCCCGGCGGGACGCCGCGCCGGACCACGGCGTCGCGGTCCGGCCCGCCCGGCCGTGTGCGGCGCCGGACCACGGCGTCGCCTGGCCCGTCCGTTCGCGCGCCGCGTCAGATCACGGCGCCGTCGTCCCAGCCGGAGTCGCTGGGCGGCCCGTCGCCCATCCGCACCACCAGCGCCACGAAGCCGCCGATGAACGCGGCGACCGCGGTGAAGAGCACCCAGCCGGGCAGGCTCCAGTCGAGAGCCGCGCTGAGCAGCAGGTAGGCCGGACCGCCGAACAGGCCGAGCCAGGCGATCTTCGTGGTGGCGTCGGTCTTGGGCAGCGGGGGCGGCGGCGGGGGCACGTAGTGGCCCTCGTCCGTCTCCTCGCGGTCCTCCGGGTCCTCCCGGCCGTCGTCGCCGGGAGCGTCGCCGTCGCCGTAGTCGTCCTCGGCGAGGAGTTCCTCGTCCGAGCGCCGGACCACCCGCGGGGCGGGCTCCGCCGGGAGGTTCTCGCTGTCCGGCCACGGCTGATCCGCCGAGTCGCGCTCGGCGGTGTCATTGAAGGACGCGACGATCTGACGCCAGACCTCGTCCTCATCGCTCTGCGGCGTCACCTAGCTGGGCCCGTCACTCATCGGGCGGCCTCTTTCTCCCGGAAACCGCACATCCCCCACCCGCGTTCAACTTCCTTGCAAGGGTACAGAGGCGTTCGTGTCGATGAACTCCAGGCTCCTCGCAAAGATCTGTTCGGCGTCGTTGTCGAGCGTCGCGACGTGATAGCTGTCGCGGAGTTCCACCACATCGAGATTCCCCCTCGTCAGCTTCTCACGCAGAATGCGCACACTGGTCGGTTTCACCACATGGTCCTGCGGGCTGTGGAATACCAGCACCGGCTGGGTGATTCTTTCCAGGTCGGCCTGGGTCAGCGCCCACAGCCGGGGGAGGGTGGCGGCGGCCTTGACCGGCGTGCGCGTGTACCCCAGCTCGGACACCCCCTCCTTCTTGATGTCCCCGGCCACTCCCGGCACGGAGGAGACCACCAGCCGCAGCAGCGGCGCGAGTCTCAGCAGTGGGACGTCGTTGGCCACCGAAGGGTTGACGACCACCACGCCCCTGATCGCCCGGCCGTGCACCTCGGCCAGCCGCAGCGCCAGACAGCCGCCCAGCGACAGGCCCATCACGAACACCTCGGCGCAGTCGGCCCGCAGCCGGGCCAGCGCCTTGTCCAGCTCGGCGTACCAGTCCTCCCAGCGGGTGTGGCTCATCTCCTGCCAGGTGGTGCCGTGGCCCGGCAGCCGGGGCAGCGACACGGTCAGGCCGGCCGCGGCGAGATACTCGCCCCAGGGACGCAGCGACTGGGGCGAGCCGGTGAACCCATGACAGAGCAGCACGCCGATCTGTCCACCTCTGTGGTGGTACGGTTCCGCACCAGGCATGACTGGCATCGCAGCTCCTTGTCAGGTCCGCCCGATCGTCGCACGAGTGGGCCGTGTTTTGCGAGAGGTGGATTTGGGTGGTTTCGCGGTGTAGTTGGCTGAGTCCGAAAGTGCGAAGATAACTCCAGTTCGACGCCTGTCAACCGAAGGAGCCCCGCGTGTTCTACTGGGTGGTGAAGGCCATCCTCTGGCCCTTCCTCCATCTCATCTTCCGCCCGTGGGCGGAGGGGGTGGAGAACGTACCCGTGGAAGGGCCGGTGATCCTGGCCGGCAACCACCTGTCGTTCGCCGACCACTTCTTCGGGGCGCTGCCCCTGCCGCGCAAGGTGATCACCCTCGGCAAGTCCGACTACTTCACCGGCAGCGGCCTCAAGGGGCTCGCCAGCAAGGCGTTCTTCAGCGGCGTGGGCACCGTCCCGATCGACCGCTCCGGCGGCAAGGCCAGCGAGGCCGCGCTGCGCACCGGCAAGCGCATCCTCTCCGAGGGCCACGTGCTCGCGATCTACCCCGAGGGCACCCGCACCCACGACGGCCGCCTCTACAAGGGCAAGACCGGCGTGGCCCGCCTGGCGCTGGAGTCCCGCGTGCCGGTCGTCCCGTGGGTGATGGTCAACACCTTCGAGATGATGCCCCCCGGCCGCCCGCTGCCCAGACTGGGCATCCGCCCGGGGGTGAAGTTCGGCAAGCCGCTCGACTTCTCCCGCTACTACGGGATGGAGGAGGACCACCTCGTCCTGCGGGCCGTCACCGACGAGATCATGTACGCGCTGATGGAGCTCTCCGGCCAGGAGTACGTCGACAAGTACGCCGCCACCGCCAAGGCCGAGGCGGCCCGCGCCGCCAAGGACGCCGCCCGCGCCGCCAAGGAGGCGGCCAGGGGAGCGGCCCGCGCCGCCAAGGACGCGGCGAAGGACGCCGTCCGCGCGACCAAGGACGCCAGGAACATCAGGAAGGCCGGGGAGGCCAAGCACGACTAGGTCCTGTTCCGTGGATCCTCGCCACGGCGGAGAACCGCGGAACGGAACCCGGGACGTGCGGCTGGGCCGGGCCTCGTGGTCCGGACGGACCCTAAGCTGGCTGTCATGGCCGCCGAGCCCATCGATCCCGACGTCGATCTCACCGACGAACGCCAGCGGGGCGAGCTGAGCCGCTCGCACCACGCCGTCCTGGCGATCGTCGCCGCCGGCGGGGCCGCCGGAGCCGCGGCCCGGTACGGCGCCGGCCTGCTGTGGCCCACCCCGGACGGCTCCTTCCCGTGGACCACGCTGGGCGTCAACGCGGCCGGCTGCCTGCTGATCGGCGTCCTCATGGCCGCCCTGGCCGCGGCCCCGGCGGCCCCGGCCTGGATCCGGCCGCTCCTGGGCACCGGGGTGCTGGGCGGGTTCACCACCTTCTCCGCCTTCAGCGTGGACATCCAGGGCCTGCTGATCGGCGGGCGTCCCGGCGCCGCCCTCGCCTACCTCGCGGCCACCCCCGTGGTCGCCCTGACCGCGGTGACCGCCGGGTCGCGTGCCACCCGGGCGATCCTGTGAGCTGGCTGCTGGTGCTGCTCGGGGGCGCCCTCGGCGCGCCCCTGCGCTACCTCACCGACCGCGCCGTCCAGGCCCGCCACGCCACGGCCTTCCCCTGGGGCACCCTCGTCGTCAACATGATCGGCTCGCTGGTGCTGGGCGCGCTGACCGGGGCGGTGCTGTCCGGAGCCGTGGGCGCCGGCCCGCAGCTGCTGCTCGGCACCGGCCTCTGCGGGGCGCTGACGACCTACTCGACGTTCTCCTACGAGACGCTGCGGCTGGCCGAGAGCGGGTTCAGGACGCTCGCCGCCGCCAACGTCGCCGCCTCGGTCGCCGCCGGTCTGGGCGCGGCGACCGTCGGCTTCGCGATCGCCCGCGCCCTCACCGGCTGACGGCGTCGTCCCCGTCCGGCCGACCGTCGCCGCCCCGGCCTCCGTACGGGCTCCGGACCGGCGGCCCGGTCACGCTCGCGTGCTCAGCGGCCGGCCGGCAGCTTCCGCGCCGCCTTCAGGTGCTCGGCCACCTGGGCGGACTCCCCGCCCTCGTGCCCGTTGAAGTGCCACACCCGGATGTCCTTGGGGCCCGCGTAGTGGTTGTAGGCCGCGAACACCGTGGACGGCGGGGTGACGCCGTCGCGCAGCCCCACCGAGAAGAGCGCCGGGGTGGTGTTGCGGGCCGCGAAGTTCACGCCGTCGAAGTGGTCGAGGGTGGCGAACACCTGGTCGAGGCGGTGGCGGTGCGACTTCAGGAAGCGTCCGAGCTCGGCGTAGGGGTCCTCGTCGGTGATCACGGCGGCGTGGCGGATGTGGGACATGAACGGCACGTCGATGAAGGCGAACAGCAGGTCCGGGACCATCGAGCTGACCGCCATCGCGATGGCGCCGCCCTGGCTGCCGCCCGAGACGACCACTCGGGAGGGGTCCACCAGGGGGTGGGTCCGGGCGGCCTCGACGGCCCGGACGCCGTCGGCGTACAGGCGCCGGTAGTAGTAGTCGTCCGGATCGAGCACCCCCTGGGTGAGCTTGCCGCTCACCTGCGGACCGGTGCCCCCCACCGGGTCGGGGGTGTCGCCGACGCGCCAGCCGCCGCCCTGCCCGCGCGAGTCCATCACGAAGACGGCCCACCCGGCCACCGGCCAGGTCAGCCAGTCGTGCGGGACGCCCCGGCCGCCGTTGTAGCCGATGTACTGCACCACGCACGGCAGAGGCCCCTCGGCCGCGGCGGGCGTCAGCAGCCAGCCCCGGATCTCGTGGCCGCCGAAACCCGCGTAGCGGACGTCGAACACCCGCACCAGCGCCAGGTCGGTCTCCACCTCGGTGAAGACCGCGCCCAGGTCGTGGGCGCGGGTCTCGGCCAGGGTGCGCTCCCAGAAGGCGTCGAACCCCTCGGGCTCGTGACGGTCGGGACGGTACTCCAGCAGCTGTGCCAGCGGCATGTCGACGAACAAGAGGTCTCCCGGGATCGGGCGTGTGCGGAGAGGCCGGGAGGACCCGGCCGGTGCCGTGCCGTACCGGCGGTACGGAACGGTGGCGTTGGGGCTATTGTGGCGATTCGTCGCTGTCGGCGCCAGGGAGGGGTCTCTCCGGAGCAGCCCGGAGAGCCTGGAACGTGGCGGCCTTCCCGGAGCCGCCCGGGAGACTCGGGCACCCGGGAGGACCCTCCGCTCAGCCGGCCCGCAGGTGCCGCCGGATCTGGCGGATGTGCTCCGGCGTGGTACGGCAGCAGCCGCCGATGAAGTTCGAGCCGGCGGCGTGCCACCCGGCCGCCGCGGCGCCGAACTCGACCGGGTCGGCCAGGCCGAGCCAGCGGCGGCCCACCGGGTCCCAGGTCTCGCCGGAGTTGGGGTAGACGATCACGGGCTTGCCCTGGATCTGCCCGATGAGGTCGGCGACGTGCCGCGGCGCCGTGCAGTTCACGCCGACCGTGATCACCTGCGGGTTGCCGGCGAACAACGCGGCGGCCTCCTTGAGCGGGGTGCCGTCGTTGATGCGCTCGCCGTCCCGGCAGGAGAAGCTCACCCACCCCCGCATCCGGGGGGTCTCGGCGAACAGCCGGGCCAGCGCCCTGGCCTCCGCGTAGGAGGGGATGGTCTCGCAGGCCATCAGGTCGGCCCCGCTCCCGGCGAGGATGTGCCAGCGGTCCCGGTGCCAGTCGGCCAGGCCGTCCTCGTCGAGGTCGTAGTCGCCGGTGTACTCGGCGCCGTTGGCGAGGGAGGCCCCGTACGGTCCCACACTGGCCGCCACGGTCCCCTCGCCGTACTGGTCGCGAGCCTCCACGGCCAGGCGCACCGACAGCAGGATGAGGTTCTCGGCCTGGGCGGCGCTCAGCCCCCGGCGCATGAACGCCGGGACGTTGGCCTGGTAACTCGCGGTGATCGCGACGTTGGCTCCGGCGCGGAAGTAGTCGAGGTGCGCCTGCCGGATCACCGAAGGGTCCTCCACCAGCAGCTTCGCCGACCAGAGCTCGTCCTTGAGATCCGCGCCGAGCGTCTCCAGATGTGTGGCCAGTCCGCCGTCCAGAATCACCATCTCGCCACCCTAAGGCACTCGGGGCGACCTGCCACCGCCCCGAAGATCTTCGGAAAGGGCCCGCCGGGGCGGGGAGGACAGCATTCCCGCAACCCCGCGGATCACTGGGCGCGGAGGTAATAAATCCATGTGACCGGCGTGGGTTTACCGCGGGCCGGCCGCCCGTCCGGCCGCGTACCCCACGCCGGGTACGCGGCCGGGCCGCATCCGGTGCGGCGCGGTGCGGCACGGAGGGACCGGTCGGGCCGGTCGGGCCGGTCCACGACGCCCGCCGTGCGGCGGGGCCGGGTCGTACGGCCGGGCCGGGCGGCCCGCCGGGTGGTCAGATCCGGCGCAGGGCCTCGGTGAGGCTCGACAGGCCCACCGGGCCCAGCTCCAGCGCCGCGGTGTGCCAGCGCCGCAGGTCGAAGCCGGCGCCCAGCCGCTGCCGGGCCTCCTCGCGGGCGGCCAGCCAGGCGCGCTCGCCCAGCTTGTAGGAGGGGGCCTGCGCGGGCCAGCCGAAGTAGCGGACCACCTCGTTGTGCACCCGGTGCGGCTCGCAGCGGCCGCGGTCCCGCAGCACCTCGCACGCCCGCTCGAAGGTCCACCGGGAACCGTCGGGCAGCGGCAGGTCCAGGTGGACGCCGAGGTCGATGACGACCCGGGCCGCCCGCAGGGCCGACCCGGCCAGCATGCCCAGCCGGGTGCCCGGCTCGTCGAACCAGCCCAGCTCGTCGGCGAGCCGCTCGGCGTACAGCGCCCAGCCCTCGCCGTGCCCGCTCACCCAGGAGGCCAGGCCGAAGCGCGACAGGCCCTCGCCGACGACCCGCGTGGTGCCGATCTGGAGGTGGTGACCCGGGACGCCCTCGTGGAAGACGGTGGTCAGCTCGTTCCAGACCTCGAACCGGTTCCGGTCCGGGGTCACCGGCCAGTTGGTACGGCCCGGCCGGGACAGGTCCTCGCTGGGGCTCATGTAGGAGGCCGCGCCCGCGCTGGCGTCGAAGGACAGCACGACGTCCACCCGCCGCAGCGGCTCGGCGATGTCGAAGTGGGTGCCGTGCAGCCGCTCGATCGCCCGGTCGTGGCGCTCCTGCAGCCACTCCCGGTAGGCGTCCCGCCCCTCGACGTAGCAGGTCTCGTTGAGGATCGCGGTCGCCTCCTCCACCGAGGCGCCCGGCCGCACCCGGTCGGCCTCGGCGGCCAGCTCGGCCTCGATGCGGGCCAGCTCGGCCCAGCCCCACTCGTAGGCGTCGGCCAGGTCGATGTCGGCGCCGAGCTGGAGGCGCGAGTGCACGGCGTACCGCTCGGCGCCCACCCCGTCGGCCTCGCTCGCCCGGGGCGTGTACTCCTCGCGCAGGTAGCGGGCGGCCTCGGCGTAGCCCGCGTGCGCGGCGTCGGCGCTGTCGGCGAGCTCGTCCCGGAGCGGGCCGTCGCCGTAGGCGTCCACCAGGGACCGGTGCGTGCGGTCCTCCGCGAAGCGCGCGGCCTGGACGGCCGACTCCAGCGCCTGCCGGCGCGCGGCGCGCAGCCCCTGGTCCAGTCCGGCGGAGAGGCTCGCCTGCCAGCCCCGGAGCATCCCCGGGATGGCCGCGAGCCGCGTCGCGACGTCGCGCCACTCGTCCTCGGTGCGGTGCGGCAGCAGGTCGGTGCTCTCCCACAGCTCGCAGACCAGTCCGAACGGCGCGCGCACCGCGCGGAGGTGCTCGCCGGTCTCGTGCAGGGCCAGCTCGGCCTCCAGCCGTTCCCGCAGGTGGGCGGCGGCCCGCACGTCGGCCTCGCCGAGCGGCTCCAGGGAGGAGAGCCTGGCCAGGGTGTCCTTCATCAGCGCCGCGCGGGCGGCGTGACCCTCCGGGCTGTAGTCGGTGGCCGGGGCGAACGGGACGTCCACGCCCTCCATGCCGGCGCCGACCGGGTCGAGGGCCGCCGAACGGGTCACGTACTCATCGCAGAGCGCAAAAATCGGGCTGGTCATCCCGGCACTTTAACCGACCGGTACGCCGGGGAGCCCGGCGTACTCCGGGTGGCCGGGCCCGTCGGCCCGGCCACCCGGAGGGAACGGTCCTCAGCGCTTCCAGAACGGCCTGCGCCTGCCGGATCCGCCCGGCTCACCCGAGCCACCGGGGCCACCCGAGCCACCGGGGCCACCCGAGCCACCCGAGCCGCCGGGGCCACCCGAGCCGCCGGGGCCGCCGGGGTCCCGGAGGGCGGACAACGCCTCGACGGCCCTGCGCCACAGCGCGTCCGGGTCGCCGCCGGCCTGCAGCTCCTCGGCCAGGGCCGCGAGTTCGGCGTGACCGCCCAGGTAGGCGGCGAGGGCGGAGAGACGGCTGCCCAGATCGTCCAGGTAGCGCAGCTTCGCCGGGGCCGGGAGGGACTCCGCGGCGCGCAGCCGCTCCAGCTCCTCGCCGAGCCGGACCCGCAGCGTCTCCGACCGCCGGGCCGTACCGGACGCCCGCGGGGCCGGAGCCTTCGCCGCGCGGGCGGGCGAGCCGGGGCGGCCCGCCGTACCGCTCGGCGGGCCGCTCGGCGGGGCGCCCATCGCGCGCGCGAAGCCGGGGGCCGAAGCGGAACCCGGGGCGGGAGCGAAGGCCACGGGAGGACCTGACGGGGCGGGGCCGCCGGGCGCCGGCATCGGCCCGGAGGCGGCGGCCGGCATCATGGGCATCGCGGCCTGCATCATCGCCATCGGCGCGCCGCCCGCGCCCTCCCAGCCCGAGGGCGGTTCCACCGGCTGGATCACGCGGTGCTCCGGACCGCCCTCGGCGACCACCCTGGAGTCGACCGCGACGAAGGCGGTGAACCGGCAGAGCACGCCGTACCCGAGGGAGGTCGTCACGATCTCCTCCTCCAGCGACCGGTCCCCGACGGCGTAGCGGTCCTCCAGCTCGCGCAGCCGGGCGCGCGCCCAGATCGCCCGCACGGCCGGGTTGCCGCCGCGGACGCCGGTGACCCTGCGCTCCCACGGCCGCCCGGCCTCGTCCAGCCCGCGGACGGTCAGCGCCCCGGCGGCGTCCCCCCGGTACCGGCCGTGGACGGTCAGCGGCACGCCGTGGTGGATCGAACCGAGGCGGCCGGTCGTGTCCGGGACGACGTCGAGCCCGTCGGCGTCGAGGGACAGGTCGGTGACCAGCGGGGAGGCGATCCTGCGGTGGATGTGCTCCATCGCCTCGTCCAGCCGGTCCTCCGACTCCACCAGTTCGCAGCGGCCCGCGCCGAGCCCGGCCAGTCTGCCGAGGAACCCGGCGTTGACCGCGCGGTCGATGCCGACCGTGTGCACCCGCGTCTCCGCCAGGCCGCCGCCGATCCGCTCCAGGATCTGGTCCTCGTTGCCGACCTGGCCGTCGGTCACCAGGACCAGGACTCGGTCGGCCGGCCCGGCCGGTACGGCGCCGGCCGACCCGGCGGGGTCCCCGGACGCTCCGGGACGTCCGGGCGACACGGGCTCCGGGCGGCCGTTCAGCAGCGCGACGGCCTCCTCCAGCGGGGACAGCATCTCGGTGCCGCCGCGCGCCTCCAGCCGGGCCAGGTGCTCGACCGCCCGGTAACGGTTGCGGTCGGTCGCCTCCACCAGCCCCTCGCCCAGTCCGGGCGGCCGTTCCACCACGTGGTCGAAGGACAGCACGGCGAACCGGTCGCCGGTGGTGAGCGTGTCGACGATGCGGGCGGCGGCCCGCCGGGCGGCGACCATCTTCCAGCCGCCCATGCTGCCCGAGCGGTCGAGGACGAGCACGACGTCCTTGGGGCCGGCGGCGGCGGGGGCCGGTCCGGGCACGACGGTCAGCGTGAACGTCCCCCCGGACGCTCCGGCGGCTCCGGCCGTATCGGCGGCTCCGGTCGTGCCGGATGGCGTTCCGCCCGCGCCGGGGACCTGCCCTGCCGTTTCGGCGCCCGCCCCGTCCGCACCGGAGGCCGCCCCGTCCGCACCGGCGGACGGCCCGTGCGCTCCGGAGGCCGGTCCGGCCGGGTCGGGGACCAGTGTCAGGGAGGTCGAGGCGTCGAAGGCCAGGCGCAGGACGAAGTCGCGGTCCAGCCGTTCGCCGGGCCGCAGGCTGACCGTGACGCCCTCCCCGCCGTCCTCCTGGAGGACCGCGTGCAGGCTGGAACGGATCTCCCGCAGCTCCAGCCCGGCGGGATCGACGGTGACCGAGAGCGAGAGCCGTACCGGGGCCGGGAAACCGGGCAGCAGCACCGGGGGCGAGATCCGGGAGGCGTCCGGGACCGCGTCGGTGTCCGGGGACCGGCCGTCGCCGGACCGCTCACCGTCGAGCGGGGCGCCGGGGATGTAACGGGGGGCCACGACCAGCGGGAAGCGGAAGGTCGCGGCGCCGTCCTCGTACGGCAGCGGCTGGCTGAGCGTCAGGCGTACGGTGACCCGCTCGCCGGGCACGAGGTTGCCGACCCGGATGGTGAAGACGTCGGGCCGGTCCTCCTCGGCGATCGCGGCCCGCCTGCCCTCGGCGAGGGCCCGGTCGTAGTCGGCCCTGGCCTGGCCCCGCTCCTTGAGGATCCCCTCGACGACCCGGCCGTCGGCCTCCATCCGGAAGGCCGTGACGGCGGCCCGGTCGGGCAGCGGGAAGACGTAGGTGGCCTCCAGTGCGACGTCGTGGGGGTTGCGGAAGACCTGGGTCACCTCGGCCCCGGCGACCAGCCCGGACACCGCGGCGGTGACGTCCACGGCATCGAGCGGCAGGTTGCCGCGTTCGGTGGCGAGCGCGCCCAGCCCGGTGTCCGGTACCGGCGCGTACTCCTCCGGGCTGAGCGTTCCTATCGAGCTGATCATGACTGCTCTCCTTCCGGAGGGACGAGGTCGTGTTCACGCAGGACCGCGAGGAGCGCCCGGGAGGCGGCGCCGATCGCGGTGAGGTCGTCCGGGGAGGGCGCGCGGCCGCCGTCGAGCAGCAGCGTCACGCCCGGTGCGAGCCGTACGCCGTGGACGGCCACGGCCTGCGGCACGCCCGGGGGCGGGGCGGGGGCCCGCGGTCCCGGCGGGGTGGACGGCCCGGCGGGCGCGTCCGGTGCCGGCGGCCTCGCGGCGGCGGGAGGGGATGGGGGCGGCCCGGCTTCCGGGAGCGGCGCGGGTCGTGCCCCGGCGGGGTGGGGTGCGCGCCGGAGGGACCGCCCGGCGGTCCCGGGCGTCGCCGGGCGCGGGGGAGGGGTGGGTGCGGTGACGGGCGGCCGGCCGGTGGGTGACCGCGGGATGCCTGGCGGTGCACCAGGCGGCGCGGCGGGCGACGGGGGAGGGGTGGCCCCGGCGCCGGTCGCGGCGGGTGGCTCGGCCCAGAAGCGCGGGCGCGCGGGACGTGGTGGGACGGGCGGTGCGGCCGGCGGCCCGGAAGACCCGGGGATGTCGGCGATCGCCTCCAGCGTCCGGTCGGTGGCCCCCGCCAGCTCGGTCTGGATCTCGGCGATGGTCCGGCCCTCGGCCTGACGCCGCTTGACGGCGACGAGCTGGAGCAGGTGGCGCCTGCCGTACAGGGCGACGCGGCCCCTGCGGGTCAGGGGCGGGTCGAGGAGCCCGATCGTGGTGTACCACCGGATGAGGCGCTCGTTGGGTGCGTCCCGGACACGCCCGCTGAGCTGGGCGGTGGGACCCAGCAGGGTCGTCGCCCGCTCGGCCAGCTCACCGATCGTCCACTCCATGGCCTCCATGCCTCCACAGTGACACTGTCATCGTGACACTGTCAACATAAGGAGCGCTTCGATGGGTATGGCCGTTTCCGACATAGAGGGACATAAAGCCAAAACGGGGAGATATCTCATGTCCACGATCACCAGCCCGCTCACTCCCGAGAACAAGAAGGTCGTCGGCGAGACCCTCCAGGGCTCACTCGTCGACCTGCTGAACCTCTCGCTCCTGGGCAAGCAGGCGCACTGGAACGTGATCGGCCACAACTTCCGCTCCCTGCACCTGCAGCTCGACGAGATCGTCGCGGCCGCCCGGGAGCACGCCGACACCGTCGCCGAGCGCGCGGTGGCCCTGGGATGCAACCCCGACGGCCGGCCGTCCACGCTGGCCAACACGAACGAGCTGCAGCAGATGGAAGCGGGCTACATCAACGACGGCAAGGTCGTCGCCGCGATGACGGACATCCTCGGGTCCATGATCCGCAGGATGCGCGAGCGCGTCGCCGCCACCGAGGAGCCGGACCCGGTGACCCAGGACATCCTCATCACGATCACCCAGGACCTGGAGAAGCACCACTGGATGCTGGAGGCCCAGCGCTAGGCCGCCTCTCCGCGCCGGACCCGTCCGGCACGTCCCCGGCGCTCCGGCCCGGCCAGGGCCGGGGCGCACTCCCGGGCGCCCCGGCCGCCGGGGCGCCTTTCCACGCCCGGTCCCGCCGACACCGGATCCGCCTCGCCGGCGTCCGGGCCCGCCGGTACGGGGTCCGCCCTCGTCCGTGCCCGGCTCCGCTTCGTCCGTGCCCGGCCCCGCCGACACCGGATCCGTCTCGCTATGTGATCACTGCCGCGCTAGATTGCGGCATGCCCGGAAACGCCCCCCGCACCCCCGGAAACACATCCCAGCCGCCGGGAAACGCCCCCGAGCCGCCGGGGAACGCCTCCTCCGCGTCCGAGGACGCTTCCTCCGTCACCGGAGACGCCGCCCGGCCGCGGCTCGCCGTACCGGTTCGCGCCTCGCTCGGGCGGATGTTCACCGGTCCCCCCGGTCTCATGATGATCCCGCTGGCCGCGTTCGCCTGCGCCTGCCTGCTGTACGGCGCCAGCGCGCCCGGGGGCCACCTGACGGAGGTGGGCTCCGGAATCCTGCTGGGCCTCACCGTGGCCGTCGCCTGGGTGCCGCGCTTCCTGGCGGGGCTGCTGCGGCCGGAGGGCCGCCCCGGCCTGCTCCGGCACCGGGCGCGCTGGGCCGCACTGCCGGTCATGGGGGCGGTGACCGCCGCGCTCATCGGCTTCCACGTCCCCTACGACGTGCGGTTCGCCCTGTCCGAACCCGGCCTGGAGCGCCTGGCCCAGGAGATGACGGCCGGGAACGGGCCCGCGTACCACGAGGGGTGGGTGGGGCTCTACCCCGTGTACGCCAGGCGGGTGGACGGCGATGTGATCTTCATGGTCAGGAACACCGGCTTCCTGGGCACGCACGGCTTCGCCTGGAGCCCCCCGGGCGGCCCGCCGCACCGCCACGAAGGCGGCTACACGCACCTGCGCGGCCCCTGGTACGAGTGGCGCGCCGACTTCTGAGCCGTCTCGTCGCGGCGGCCGCACATCAGTTCTCGCCGCCGCCGAGCCAGACGAGGTCGGAGTCGAGGCGCAGGGCGGCGCGCTCGGCGTTCGTCCAGCTGCCGAACCCGTGACCGTCCGCGCCGACGGTCGCCGCCGTGCCGTCCGGCAGCTCCAGCCCGTACGGCAGCACCCGCTCACGGCCCTTCACCCCATCGGAGTCCTCGAACAGCCTGGCCAGGGCGAACATCCAAGGAAGACCGTTGATCGCCTACACTCACGCCAAGCAGGAGGCGTTCGTCGGCGGCGTCAAGGACGGCGAGTTCGACTTCCCCGTCTCCTGATGGGAGCTGCCGAGCCGATCTCGCCAGCGGCCCCGATTGCTGGTAGCCGCCCCGCGCACCTTCTCTCTGCCCTCCGTCTCTTCTGCCTCCGCGCCCACTGGCGCCAGCTGGGCCGGTCACACGTCGTGCGGAAGCACTCGAAAGTGATCGGCCCCCCACAATGGCCGTAGTTGCCGAAAGTGACGCTGATCGAGCGTGAGGATGTCGGTCGTACGGTATCGATCAGCGAGCACCACGTTGGAAGCGTCGGTAACGCCTACGTAGTCCTTGCCTTCTCGATGTCGCTCGATGATCGTCAAGGCAGTCGCGTGATCGCTGGGTGTCCATTCGACGAGTTCGTAGGCTTCGGTGACGATGTCATTGGCGAACCGGCGCGCCGCCACCGCACCGAGTCTGCTGTAGAGCATGTGGTCGGCTTCCGCGACGACGAAAGGGGAGACGACCAGCGGCCCGGGTGCGGACGAGATGATGTCAGCGATCGGCTTGTGCTCGTCGTAGGACTCATCGAAGAGCGCCAAGATGGCGCTCGTGTCGATGATGATCGCCGTCACGCTCCGAAACCTCGTGCAAGCTCGGTGTCAATCTCCTCCGCGTCAAGCGGGTGATCGCTACGGAAGCCGCCTATAGATGGTTTCGGCCGGGGCTGTTGCTGTTCGATCAATTTGTCGATCTCTTGGGCAAGAGTCAGGCCATCGGCGGCTGCGAGACGACGAAGGCGGTCCCGGGTCGTCTTGGGAACCTTAATGGTGGTTGAGGTCATACCGCTGAGTATACCGGCCCGAATGAAGACCGCTGGAGTACTCCAGGGCGATTCCTGATGTGATGAGCGTTGGGGCGTCGCGGAGAGGCGGGAGCTCTCATCGGTTTGCCGCCGGACGGCCCGGTCCGGTAGGAAGCCTGCGTGCTGAGAGGTGACAAGATCGGGCTCAGGGCCCGGCACGAGGACGACATCCCGATCCTGCAGACCGAGCTCCACGACGACGTGGTCAACGCCTCGCGGGCCGCGAGCGGGCCGTGGCGGCCGATCACGCCCGGCTCGAAGCACTCGCAGTTCGCGGTGGACGACAAGGAGGAAGGGCACGTCCCGTTCTCCGTTGTGGAGCTGGGCGGCGGCACGCTGGTCGGGGCGGCGACGCTGTGGGGCATCGACGGCCACAACCGGTCCGCGCACATCGGGCTGGGGCTGCTGCCGTCGGCCCGCGGCAAGGGCTACGGCACCGACGTGGTCGCGGTGCTGTGCCACTACGGTTTCGTCGTGCGCGGCCTGCGGCGGCTGCAGATCGAGACGCTGGCGGACAACGCCGCGATGCTGCGCTCCGCCGAGCGCAACGGCTTCGCCCGCGAGGGCGTGCTGCGCTCCTCGGCCTGGGTGATGGGCGAGTTCCTGGACGAGGTGCTGCTGGGACTTCTCGTCCAGGACTGGAATCCGGGCTCGAAGGGTTAGGCGGCGACGCCGGGGCGGGCACCGTCGTCGGGATGAGTCTCATTCGGGATCGCCGTGAAATCGACGTCGCCGGTACACGCGCCGACCCGGTATCGGGGAACGACTCCAGCCCGGTGAATCAGTGAGGGCGCATCCCAATTCGTCCCTGGCCGGTAGGATGGATGCGCAAATCCGCGTTTCGCCGGTAGAGCATGATGAACAACCTGGTGCTGGCCGGCTCAACGTGGTGCAGGCGGCGTTGAGCCTGCTCTCACCCAGGCGTGCAGCGGGACGTGATCAGACCACGTGCTCCGGGCGTAATCGACGAAGCATTTCCGTACGCGGCCCTCGCCGGCGAACACGTAATCAATCTTCCGCTTGCGGGTCACGTAGGTCCAGCGCCGGCGCGGGTCGCATTCGTCGCGGCCCTCGTAGGCCGCGGCGGCGTCGCGCGGCACCAGGTTGAGGTCGCCGCCGATCACACCCCGGCCGAGCTTGAACAGCTCGCGCAACTGGATGTGCCGGTAGGGCCTGCCCTTCTGCCTGTCGTCGTAGCTCGATCCCGACGAGAAGTGCGCGGTGCAGAACGTCCGGTCGGCCGTGCAGACGGCGTACCTGCGGGCTCCCCACGGCGGCGAGGTCAGCGCGTGCACGACGAGGCCGGTGTCCGTTCCGGCCACGGCCAGGGTGACGCTCAGCACCCCGCGTGGCCTGCCGTTTCTGTCGGGCAGGCACTGGTACGGAGAACCGTCCGAATACATCAGCCCCGCCGACCGGACGCTCCAGTTCCGGCCGGTACGGCGTTCGAGCTCGCGCTCCAGGTCGGCGTCGGCGCCCGTGCAGAACTCCTGAAGGAAGACCACGTCCGCCTCGGTCGCCAGCACTGCCACGTGCCAGGCCAGCTCGGCGTTCGAGCGGCGGAAGAGCGCGCACCCGGCGTTGGTGCCCGCGCAGACGTTCCACGTCATCACGTGGAGGAGAGGTGGCCGTGCCTGTACGGACAGGTTCGGTAACAACAGTCCGGCGATCAGGAGCTGGCTGATCATCATCACCGAGATCCCTCCACACATGATCCGAGCCGTCAAAAGACCGCTCAGCCGGCACATACGGCAGCCAGGAGCCTACTGGTCTTCATGGGGTCAGACCCGGGCGTACGAGCTGCCAAGAGCCTCTTCTCATGCCGGCCCGTCCCGGTTCTCTCCTGCTGATCAGCCCGACCAGGTTGGAAAAGCCTCAGTGGAGTCACCGGGGACGGGGACCGAGCCGAGGAGTTCGCCGACTGTGTCAGCTGCGAAGGACCGGGCTTTCCCGCCGGGCGACGGTCCGCCGGTGGGCGGGGGCGTCCGGGAGGCCGCGCGTCACGCGGATCGCCAGGGCGGCCACGAAGCCGAAGAGGATCGCCGAGGCGAGCAGGAGCCGTACGCTCATGCCCTCCGGGTCGGGCCAGGAGCTCAGCGCGAGGACGGCCACGGCGGTCGCCGCGCACGCCGTCACCCACCCCCACCGGCGCAGCGCGGCGAACCGGCGGGCGAAGACCAGGCAGCCCACGCTCATCCCGGTGAACGCCACCATGGCCCCGGCGCCGTGCAGGGCGCCGTGCCAGGTGATCTCGGGCGCCCCGGCCGGCGCGCCCGGCGGGAACCCGGCGCCCGCGTCGGTGAGGAAGACCCCGCCCATGACCAGACCGACGCCGAGGACGCCGACCAGCGGCGGCCCCCAGGTGCCGGCCCGGCCGGGTCGCAGGGCCCGCCGCAGACCGGCCGCGCAGGCCACGTACAGCGCGCCGGTCACCGTGAAGTTCGCGATCTGGACCCACCCCGCGTTCCCCAGGCTCAGCAGGCTCAGCGGGTGGCGGGTCACGTCGAACCCCTCCCGGGTGAGCGCCTGGACCAGGACCGTCGCCAGGAACAGCGGACCGGCGATCACCCCGCACATCAGCAGTCTGTTCCGCACCGATCTCTCCTCTTTCCGGAAAAGGCACCCCTTCCGGGTGCCGCTCAGCGGGGACGTCGGAACCGGGGACCGGATCCGGACATCTGACTCGTTGGGATCACAGCTCCACCTGGGCCGAAGCCGTCGGCCCAGGTGGAGCTGACGAGTCATCCGTCGGCCCGGCCCGAAAAGGGACACCACCGTGGATCAGTCGTCCGTCAGGCGGGCGGCGCGGGTGTGCAGGTGGCGGCGCTGGGGGAAGCCGGTGGCGCGGCGGGCCGCCTCCAGGTAGGCGGCGCGGGCCGCGGCGCGGTCGCCGTTCATCTCCAGCAGGTGGGCCCGTACGGCGGGCAGCCGGTGATCCCCGGAGATCCGCTCGTCGGCCTCCAGCGGCGCGAGCAGGTCGAGACCGGCGCGGGGGCCGCGGGCCATGGCCACCGCCACGGCGTGGTTCAGCCGCACCACCGGGTTGTCGGAGATCCGTAGCAGCAGCTCGTACAGCGCCGTGATCTGCGGCCAGTCGGTTTCCCCGGCGCTCGCCGCCTCGTCATGCACCGCGGCGATCGCCGCCTGCAACTGGTACGGTCCCGGCCTGCGGTGGGAGAGCGCCCCGGTGACGAGTGACACGCCCTCGGCGACGAGCCCGGCGTCCCACAGGTCCCGGTCCTGCTCGGCCATGGGGATCAACGCGCCGTCGGGGCCCGTCCGCGCCGGACGGCGCGCCTCGGTGAGCAGCATCAGCGCCAGCAGCCCCGCAACCTCGCCGTCGCCGGGCAGCAGCCGATGGACCATGCGGGTCAGCCGGATCGCCTCGGCGGACAGGCCGGCGCGGTCCGGGGACGGCCCGGAGGGGGCGGCGTAGCCCTCGGTGAAGACGAGGTAGAGGACGTGCAGGACCGCGCCGAGCCGCCCGTCCCGGTCGGCGGCCGACGGCGGGCCGAAGGGCACGCGGCTGTCCCGGACGCGCTGCTTGGCCCGGCTGACGCGCCGGGCCATCGTCGCCTCCGGCACGAGGAACGCCCGCGCGATCTCCGCGGTGGTCAGGCCGCCGACCGCCCGCAGGGTGAGCGCGATCTGCGACGCCGGGGACAGCGCCGGGTGGCAGCACATGAACAGCAGGACGAGCGTGTCGTCGGAGTCCGGCGTCCCGGCGTCCGCGGGGGGCGTCAGCCAGTCCTCCGGAAGCGTCCACCGGACGACGGTGTCCTCGCGGGCGCGGCGGGCCTGCTCGGCGCGGAGGAGATCGGTCAGCCGCCGCGAGGCGACCGTGATCAGCCAGCCCCGCGGGCTGTCCGGGACGCCGTCGGCGGGCCACCGGGTCGCGGCGGCGAGCAGCGCCTCCTGCACCGCGTCCTCGGCGGTGTCGAAATGCCCGTAGCGGCGCACCAGCGCGCCGAGGACCTGCGGCGCCTCCCGGCGCAGCAGGTCCTCCACACCGTCACCGGCCATCACTACGCGTCGAACCCGCCGGGACCGTCGTCGAGCGGCCGCACATCCACGTACCAGACACGGTCCGGCGTCGCGCCCTTCGGGGCGGGCGTGCGGGCCAGGCGTGCGGCGATCTCGGTCGCCCGGTCGAAGCTCGCGCACTCGACGATCGTGTACCCGGCGATGACCTCCTGCGTCTCGGCGTACGGCCCGTCCGTCACGACGGGGACGCCGTCCCGCAGTTCGACCCTCCTGGCGTGCACGGGAGCCGACAGGCCCCGGGCGTCGACGAACTCGCCCGACTCGGCCAGTTCGGCGTTCCACGCCCCCATGGACTCGTGCATCGCCGCGACCTCCTCGGCGGTCCAGCCCGGCCGGTCGCCGGAGTCCTTGCCGGACAGGGCGTCGTAGTCCCGCTGCGAGCCGTACAGCATGATCATGTATTTCATCGTCTTCTCCTCCGCCGGCACCCCCTCGGGCGCCTTCCGCCGGATACGTCGGAGCCGCCGCCCCGGTCCGGACATCCGGCCGCCGCCGAACCCAAGGATCCACGCCGGGCGGCCGGGACCGTAACCCCGCATGGGGGGCGGGGGCCTGGGTAGAGGGGACGGAGGCTACCGGGAAGAGGGAGAAGATGAAGAGGATTCTGCAGCTCGTGGCGACCCGCTGGCTGTCCAAGACGCCCCTCGGGATGGTCGCCCTCGGGGCGGGCTGGCTGTTCATGCGCAAGCGCCGCCAGAAGCAGGGCGACGTCCGCAAGGACACCCTGCGCCAGCCGGGCCGGGCCTCCCGGAACCCCTCCGCGTGGCGGGGTCCCTCGTCCGCCGGCCGCCGGTAGGCCCCGGCCGCGCCGCCGGGTTCGGCCGGGCGGCTCCCGGTCCCCGCGGGCGGGGCGTCCGGTCCTGGCCGGTCAGGTCTCGAAGTCGAAGGTCTCCCGGTCCTCACGGGCGGGGCGTCCATGCGGCGGCGGGTCCGCGGGCGAGACCGGCTCGGTACCTCCCGTCAGAGAAGATGGCGGGCCGTCAGAGGAGGTGGCGGGCCAGGGCTGCGACGGGGTGCGGGAAACGCAGCAGGTTCCGCAGCGGGTCCAGGTGGACGACGTCCCCGTCGTCGTCCGGCCCCGGCGTCCCCGGCATCACCGACGGTCCCCGGAGCCCCGGTGCTCCCCACTGCCCGGCAGGTCCCGGAGGTCCGTACGGTCCCGGAGGTCCGTACGGCTCCGGAGGGAACGGCCCCGGAGACCCCGCCTCGCGGACCGCCGCGAGTCCGCACTCGCGCACGGCCCGCTCCCAGGCGGCGTCGTCGCCCGCGGCCGCCTCCAGCCGCTCCAGCGCGGTCGTCCCGCCCGTCTCCCTGGCCAGGGAGGTCAGCAGGTGCGGCCAGTGGATGGTCAGCGCGGCGAGCTTGGCGACCTCCCCGTCGCTTGCGGGCTCCGCCCCGGCGAGCGTCCGCCGGTAGGCGATGAACGAGTAGAAGCGGAAGACGTTGACGTAGCGCTTGATCTCCCGGGGGTTGAAGAACATCAGGGCAGGCAGGACGAACTCGATGGCCCGGTAGGCGTTCTCGTCGCTGTAGAGCTCGTCGAAGACCCGGTCGGCCGCCTCGCGGGTCGCCGCGGCCAGTCCGCCGATCGCGTCCGGGCAGTCCACGCCCAGCTCCTCCTGGGCCCGCCGCGCCGCCTCGTCCAGGGTCGCGGCGGTCGGGCGGAGCGCCCAGATCGCGTCCTCCAGGCGGCTCACCAGCGACGGGTCCGGCGGCTTCACCGGTCCCGGCCGGGATACGGCGAGCGGCACGCCGACCGGTGCGCGCGCTTCGGGGACGTCGGGGCGGGCCGTCCCGGCGGCCCCGTCCCCGCCCGCGTCTCCGGCGCCCGCGCCATCCCGCCCGTCTCCGGTCGCGTCCCGGCCGTCGCCGGCCGCACGGTGACCGTTCCCGGGCTCGCCGCACGGGGACGGCGGCGGGACGTCGGCGGCCTCCGGCAGGCCCAGCAGCGCCCGGACGAAGGCCGGCAGCCGGTCGGCGTCGTCGAGCAGCGGCACGCTCAGCGGCAGTTGCACGATCTTCTCCAGGAACCGCCAGCCCAGCCCGGACCGCCCGTCGGCCGGCAGTGTCTCGGCCAGGTCCCGGTAGGCGGCCTCGACGTGCGCGGCCACCACCTCCGGCTCCATGGCCAGCACGAACACGCAGTTGGGGAACTCCCCGGCGAGGAACAGGTTGATCGCCTCGATGACCTGCGCCACCGTCCCCGGCGAGCACCGGTCCAGGTCGTCGACGAACACCACCAGGGGCCGCTCCTCGGTGGCCACCAGGTCGAGCACCTGCCGCATGTCGGTCTGCACCAGGTGCAGGAAACCCGCCCTGGACCGGTAACCGGGGCCGCCCATCAGCTCGCCGGCCGGGCCGTCGGCCGGTCCGGGGGCGAACAGGTCCGGCTGGCTGACCAGGTCGCAGAAGGCGTTTCCGGCGGACTCGCCGAAGAACCTCGCCAGCCGTACGGCTCCCGCCCCGACCGCGGTGACCGCCCCGGCCGCGCCGACCGCGGCGGCCGTGCTCCGCAGCAGGGCGTCGAACGCCGGCAGCAGCGCCGCCCCGGCGAGCAGCGCGCCGGTGAGGACGAGGGCGGCGAGCAGCCCGAGGGCGAGCGGCACCAGCCGGGTCACCGCGAGCTGGTAGGCGCGGCGGCGGACGGCCTCGGGGTCGATCCTGGACAGGTTCAGCTCCAGCCAGAACCGCTCCCGCTCGGTGCGGGGCAGCCGCCGGGTGACCTGGCTGATGATCTCGTGCGCCAGCCCGGCCCAGACCTGCTCCCCGCTCTGGTACATCCACGGGTTGAACCACACCGTCGGCCGCCAGTCGGCCCGCCGCACCGGCAGGGCTCCGGGTTCGGCCCGGCCCGCGTCGCCGCGCCGTCGCCGCCCGGCCCTGGACAGCACCTCGGCGTTGGTGAGGTCGCCCGCTCCGCCGGGGTCCGGCAGGTGGATCTCGGCGGGGCCGTCCCCGGCGGCCCCCGGGTCCAGGAGGTCCTGGATCATCCGCATCAGGGAGGTCTTGCCGGCGCCCCAGGGGCCCTTGACGCCGATGGTGAGCGGTGGCCGGGTCTCGGGGTGGCGGACGAACGCGGCGATCGCCTCGGCGTAGACCCGGTGGCCGAGCTGGTCGTCGGTGGTCCACCGGTCGGCGGTGAGCCTGGCCCGGGGCTGTACGGCCCGCCGCCCGGCCCGCCATCGCCGCAGCAGCGCGGACGTCCGCGCCCGCTCCGCCGGGCTCAGCCGGGAGTAGCCGAAGGCCCGCACGTCGGGGTGGGCGAACAGGGCCGTCTCGCCGAGCAGTCCCCAGTGTCGCAGTTCGGCGGCGTCGCCGAGGATCTCTTCGACCGGCTCGCCCTCCTCCAGCAGGGAGGCGCCGCGCAGCACCTGCCGGGCGTGCTCGCTCAGGTGCAGCTCGTAGACCCGCCGGACGATCTCGGTGCCCGAGGCCGGGGGAGCGGGGTCGCCGAGCACGGTGAGGGTGCGGGCGAAGGCGGCGTGCACCGGCGAGGGCACGGGCACGGCCGGGGGACGGGGCGGGGTCAGCGGGACGGCCGCGGCGGGGCCGTACGCCAGCAGGATGGGGGTGCGGGGGGAGGAGACGGCGGCGTAGTGGCGCAGCGCGTGGGCGTGCAGGTCTCCGACGGTGACCGGGCCGCGCGCCGGGTCGGCGGCCAGGGCGGCCAGGCCGTCGGCCAGGACACCGGTCAGGCTGGGGGCGGGCCCGTGGGCGGGTTCGCCGAACCGCAGGGCCAGGGTGAGCGCCGCCGCGGACAGGCGGGGCTCACCGGCCACGCCGAGCTGCCTGAGCGGCGGGGCCGAGCCGTCCAGGGCGCTCCAGCCGAAGTCCACGACCAGCAGCACGGCCGCCGCGGCCGACTCGCCGACCCGCCGGCCGAACGCGCCGATCATGGAGCCGAGCTGGCCGGAGGTCCAGGCGTTGCCTCCGGGCAGCCGGATCATCAGCACGTCGCCGTCCCCGGCAGACCGCAGGAACTCCCACACCCGCTCGCCGTCGTCCCGCGCGCCCTCGCCGGGGCGGGCGTCGACGGTGAAGCCCTCGGCGCGCAGCACCGCCGCCAGGCGGATGTCCGGTCGTCCGGCGGCCGGGGGGTCGAAGGGCCGGTCGGGTGTGGCGGGCGGCGCGTCCAGGAAGACGAGGGCCCGTCGCGCGCCCGTCCGGGTGGCGGTCCCAGGGGGCTCGGGGGCCTCGGGGACCTCGGGGATCGGTTCGGCGAACGCGAGTCCTTCGCTCAACGGTCCTCCCGGGGCGGCGGCGAGGGATCTCACGCGGGACCCGCGGGTCCCTGTACGGGGGTCCACGGTCCACGCGGGGTCCGCGCGAGATCTGCGTAGATCCACTGTGGACCCCCGGGGGTCCACGGATGCGGATCTTGAGGATGGGACGGTCCGATTTGAAGGACGCCCGCCCGTGTCCTTGCTGGAACTTTGCCTTCGCCCGGTGTGCGGCCCCACGCCGGGGCGGCTCCACCGCGTCGGCCACCGCCCGCCCCGGATCCCGGTCACCCTCACCCGTCGTCCGGCCCCCGGTCCGGCTCGGGCCCCGGTCCGGCCCGGGCCCCGGTCCGGCCCGGGCCCCGGTCCGGCTCGGGCCCCGCCACGGCTCCCGGGCGGAGCGGGTCAGAGGTCCATCGCCCAGACCTCCTCGACGACGTCGCCCGCCCGCCGCTCCTCGACCGGTTCGAAGCCCGCCGCCCGGTAGATCCGCCGGGCGCCGGTCAGCACGCTCCTGGTCCACAGCTCCATGCGCCGGTAGCCCGCCGCCCGGGCGAAGGCCACGCACTCGCCGACGAGCCGCCCGCCGATCCCCATGCCCCGGGCGGACGGCTCGACCAGCAGCATCCGCAGCAGTGCCGTCCCGTCGTCCTTGCGCACGCAGAACACGCACCCGGCCCGCTCGCCGTCCACCTCGGCGATCCACCCGGCCTCGCGCCGGGGGTCGTGGTGGTCGACGTAGTCGGCGACGATCCTCGCCACCAGCGCCTCGAAGTCGGCGCCCCAGCCGTACTCCTGGCTGTAGAGCACGCCGTGCCGGTGCACCACCCACCCCAGGTCGCCGGGGCGCGGCGGGCGGATGACGTACGGCTCCGCCCGCCGGGCGGGGGCGAGGATCTCCCGGATCGTCGCCATGCTCGCCACCAGCCGCCGCGCGTCCTCCTCGGTGACCCCTTCCAGCAGGCCCCGCACCTCGGCCGCCGAGCGCTCGTCGAGGGTGGCGAACGTGGCGCGGCCGGCGGCGGTCAGCGAGACCACCTGCCGCCGCGCGTCGGCCGCCGACCGCTCGCGGGTGACCAGGCCGTCGCTCTCGAACCGCCCGAGGATCCTGCTCAGGTAGCCGGCGTCGAGGCCGAGCAGCCGCCGCAGTTCGCCGGTCTCCGTCCGGTCCCCGCCGTTCAGCTCGAACAGCACCCTCACCTCGGTGAGGGAGTAGGGGGTGTCCAGGATGCCCTGGTGGAGCACGCCGATGACGCCGGTGTAGAAGCGGTTGAACGCGCGGATGTCCGCCACACGGCGGTCGATGTCCGAAACCATGCCTGACACGATCAACCATTTCGATGACCGAGTCAATGAATTAAGCGTCCTCTCGTGGGAAGGCCGGGTGCGCTAGGTTCTCAACCTGGCCGTGACGGGCGAAAAGGCCCGGAGGGCCCGGAAGGGTCCGGCGCGGCACGGAAGGCCGGGAAAGGTTCGGGGACGGCGCGGGCCGGTCCCCACTGCGGTGGGAGAGTGATGGCGGAGATCGCGTACATCGGCGGCTACACACCGGGAGACACGCCGGGGACCGAGGGCACGGGCCCAGGGATCACCCTGATGGAGCCGGCCGGGCTCACCCGGGTCGCGGAGACGCCCGCCCCGAGCCCGTCGTTCCTCGCCGTCCATCCCCGGCTGCCGGTCCTGTACGCGGTGGGCGAGGGCGAGCCCGGCACGGTCGCGGTCTTCGCCCGCGCCGCCGACGGGACGCTCACCGAGACCGACCGACGGCCCAGCGAGGGGGACACCCCCTGCCACCTGGCCGTCGATCCCTCCGGGACCCTGCTGTCGGTGGCCAACTACGGCGACGGCGTCGTCAGCGTGTACCCGATCGACGAGACCGGCGTCCTCGCCGCCCCCCAGGTCTTCCCGCACCGCGAGGACTCCCACGCCCACCAGTCCGTCTTCGGGCCGGACGGCGTGCTGTACGTCTCCGACCTGGGCGCCGGCGAGATCCGCCGCTACCTGGTCGCCGAACCCGGCCGGGCGGAGGCCCGGGTGACCCCGCACCCCGGCGGCCCGGTGCGGCTGGCCGAGGGCATGGGGCCCCGGCACATGGCCAGGGCGGGGGACCGCTGGTACGTCGCCGGGGAGCTGGACGGCACGGTCCGCGCCTACGACGCCGGAGACGACGGCTGGCGGGAGGTCCGGGCCGTCCCGGCCAGCGCGGCCGGCGGCGAGAACCACCCCTCGCACCTGGAGCTGTCCGGGGACGGGCGCTTCGTCTACGTCGCCAACCGGGGCCCGGACACGATCTCGGTGTTCTCCACGCCCGGCCTGGAGCCGGTCGCCGAGGTGCCCTGCGGCGGCGCGTGGCCCCGGCACTTCGCCGTCGCCGGGGACCGGATGTACGTGGCCAACCAGCGGTCCGCGGGCGTGGCCGTACTGCCGATGAGGGACGGCGTCCCGGGGGACGCCGAGGAGACGTTCGCCGTCGGCACGCCCTCGTGCGTCCTGCCGCCGTCCTGACGGTTTCCCCACGGATGGGGCAGGAGCCGGTCAAGTCGCGGACGGGGCGTACGCCGGGCGGCGATGATGCCGGGCATGTCCCGCACGCCCTCGCATCTGGTGGTCACCCTGCTGATGACCACGGCACTGGTCATGGGGTGCGCGACCGCCGCCCACCACCCCGCGAGCACTCTCGCGCCCTCCGGCTCCCGGCCCGCCGCGCCCGGTGACGCCCGCGGCGGGAGCGCCGCCGGGGACCCCGGGAGTCCCGGCGGCGCCGCCGGGAACGACACGGCCGCCGAGAACGCCAGGCCGGGAGACCCGCACTGGCGGCTGCGCCGCCTCGGGGCCGCGCACGAGATCGAGGGGTTCGCCGACCGGGTCAGCGTGCTGCCGGGGGAGAGGTTCCGGCTGTACGTCTCGACCACGGCCGACCGCTACACCGCCACGGCCTTCCGGATGGGCTGGTACGGCGGAGCCGGCGCGCGGCGGGTGTGGCGGGTGGCCGGGCTGCCCGGCGTCCGGCAGCCGGCGCCCAAGGTCGTCGCCGCGACCCGCACGGTGACCGCCGCCCGCTGGCGGCCGGGCCCGGAGGTGGACACCACCGGCTGGCCCGAGGGCTCCTACCTGATCCGCCTGGACGCCGCCACCGGCGGCGGCCGCTACGTCCCCGTCACCGTCAGGTCCGCCTCGGCGCGGGGGCGGACGGCGGTCGTCAACGCGGTCACCACCTGGCAGGCGTACAACGACTGGGGCGGCCGCAGCCTCTACCTGGGTCCCGGGGGCTTCGAGGACCGCTCCCGGGCGGTCAGCTTCGACCGCCCCTACGACACCTCCGGCGCCCGGCTCTTCCTGGACATGGAGTACGACGCCATCGCCCTCGCCGAGCGCACCGGCGTCCCGCTCGCCTACCTCACCAGCGTTGACCTGGACGACGACCCGCACGCCCTCGACGGCGCCCGGGGCCTGGTCTCCCTCGGGCACGACGAGTACTGGTCGCCGCGCATGCGCCGCGTCGTCGAGACCGCCCGCGACAGGGGCGTCAACATCGCCTTCCTCGGCGCCAACGCCGTCTACTGGCGGATCAGGTTCGCCGCGACGCCGCTGGGCCCCGGCCGGCTGGTCGTCTGCCACAAGGACACCGCCGAGGACCCCCGCACCGGCCTGTGGCGCGACCGCCGTCCCGAGAGTTCGCTGACCGGCCCGATGTACGACTGCTATCCCGCCGAGGCGGCCTACGTGGTCCACCGCCCGCGGAGCTGGATCTTCCAGGGCACCGGCGTACGGCGCGGCACCCGCTTCCCCGGAATGGCGGGGGTGGAGACCGACCGGATCGGCCTGAACGCGCCCCGCCCCGTGGAGGTGCTGTCGGTCTCGCCCGTCGACTGCGGCGGGCGGTCCACGGTCGCGCACAGCGCCTACTACACCGCGCCGAGCGGCGCGGGGGTGTTCAACTCCGGCACGATGCGCTGGGTCTGCGCGCTGCGCGGCGCCCGATGCGGGCACGGCGTCACCGGGCGGGCCAGGGCGTTCGTCCGCCGCAGCACGGTGAACATCCTGCGGGCCTTCGCCGCCGGCCCGGCCGGGCGCAGCCACCCGGCGGTGGACAACCTCGCCTCGGCGGGCCTCGGCGCGCGCTGACCGGCCCGGAACGTACGGCCGTACCCGTGTCGCGCGGCCCGGATGCGGGAAGGTATCTCCTCGCGCATCCCGGGCCGCACCGGCCCCGCCCGTCGCGGCGGACATCCGGGAGCGGGCCCGCGGCGTACCGGCACGGGAGGCGCGGACAACGTCGAAGTCTCCTCCATTTGGTCTAGACCATTGGTCTTTCAGCAGGCAGAATGCGTGAGGTCGGCGCGGGAGACCTCGCCGGTCGTGTCACCCCACTCGTTCTGGCTGTCTTGTTTCGGAACCACCGGAGGATGCCATGCGTATCGGAGTGCTAACCGGGGGCGGCGACTGCCCCGGACTGAACGCCGTGATCCGCGCCGTCGTGCGCAAGGGTGTGGGCGTCTACGGACATGAGTTCGTCGGATTCTGCGACGGCTGGCGCGGCCCGCTCGAAGGTGAGACGGTGCCGCTGGACATCAATGCGGTCCGGGGGATCCTGCCACGTGGCGGGACCATCCTGGGCTCCTCCCGGACCAACCCCCTGAAGATCGAAGGCGGCGTTGAGAGGATCAAGGCGAACCTGGCCGAGTCCGGGGTCGACGCCCTGATCGCCATCGGCGGCGAGGACACCCTCGGCGTCGCCAAGCAGCTCTTCGACCGCGGCGTCAAGGTCGTCGGTGTGCCGAAGACCATCGACAACGACCTGAACGCCACCGACTACACCTTCGGGTTCGACACGGCCGTCAACATCGCCGTGGAGGCGATCGACCGCCTGCACACCACCGCCGAGTCCCACCACAGGGCGCTCATCTGCGAGGTCATGGGCCGCCACGCCGGGTGGATCGCCCTGCACGCGGGCATGGCGGGAGGCGCCAACGTCATCCTCATCCCGGAGAAGCCGTTCGACATCGACCGGGTCTGCGCCTACGTCGAGTCCCGCTTCCAGACCCGGTACGCGCCGATCATCGTGGTCGCCGAGGGCGCCCACCCGATCGAGGGTCAGATGACCCTCCAGGCCGGCGAGCTCGACGCGTTCGGCCACGTCCGGCTGGGCGGCATCGGCGAGATGCTGGCCAAGGAGATCGAGAAGCGGACCGGCAAGGAGGCCCGCACCACCGTTCTCGGCCACATCCAGCGCGGCGGCACACCCACGGCCTTCGACCGGGTCCTGGCCACCCGGTTCGGGCTGCAGGCCATCGACGCCGTCCACGACGGCGAGTTCGGCGTCATGGTGGCGCTCCGGGGCACCGACATCGTCCGGGCCGGTCTCGGCGAGGCCACCGAGGAACTGAAGACGGTGCCGGTCGGCCGTTACGAGGAGGCGGAGGTCTTCTTCGGCTGACGGGAGCCACCGGGCCGGACGGCAGAGGTCTCCGGGCCGGTCGATGGAGATCACCGGATCGGATGACCGGGGTCGCCGGGCCTGCCGACGGGAGTCGCCGGGTCGGCCGAACGGGCGGATCCGGTGCCGGCCGGCCGCCGGTGAGGGCCCGCGGAGGACGACGTCTCCGCGGGCCCTCCTCCGTTCCGCCCCTCCCGTGGGACGCGCGCCCGCGACGGACGCCGTCGTCATTCCCAAACGGCGGTAACCCCCGCCTTTCCGTCCCAGAAGCCGGACGGAATCATTTCCCCCAGACGGCCGGGCCGGGTCGTGACGACCTACCCGGCCGTTGCCTTCCGGGGCCGCTGAGAATCTTCGCCGGGAAAGCCCTCCGCCGAATCGTTGTCACATAAGGTGACCGGTCGATTCCTTTCTGTTTCGCGGTTGAATCGAAAGGTAATTCGTGCGGATCAATGCTTTTGCTTCGGTGTGATGAGCGTCGGACTTGCTGCGATTTACCGTGGGACTTGCGGTTCTGTGCCGCTCCGGCGCCTTCTCCGGCGCCGATTCCACGTCTCACTCAGCCCCGGGTGTCGGCCGGGCCGGCCCCGTACGACATGGAGTGATCTCCCATGATCAAGACGAAGAACGCGATCGCCGCCGGCGCGCTGCTGGCCTCCGCTCTCGCCGTCCCCGTGACGATGTCCGCCCAGCCGGCCAGCGCCGGAACCACAGTCGAGACCGTCTCCTCCACGTCCGCCGTCGTCTCCGCGGCGACGCCCTGCTGGAAGAAGAGGAATCCCGCCAGGTGCTACGCCCGCCGAGGTGGCGGCGGTGGCGGAGGTGGCGGTGGCGGTGGCGGTGGCGGAGGTGGCGGTGGCGGTGGCGGAGGTGGCGGTGGCGGTGGAGGCGGCGGTGGCGGCGGCGCCAACGTCTCCAACACCAATACCAACATCAACACTGCCGGTGGCGGCGGCGGTGGCGGCGGTGGCGGCGGTGGCGGAGGCGGCGGTGGTGGCGGAGGCGGCGGTGGCGGTGGCGGTGGTGGCGGCTGACCCGCCCCGGCCGGCGCCCATGCCGAAGAGCCGCTGAACGGCCGTTGCGCTCCTTTTCCGCCCGCCCCGAGTGGTGCGGGGAAGGAGCGCCCGCGCCGCGGAGCCGTTCCGCGCGCCGTCGGTCCGTTCTTTCCGCCCAGGATTTCCGCCCAGGATTTCCGCTCGGGCTTTCCGCTCGGGTTTTCCGCTCGGGCTTTCCCGCGCCATGTTCTCTCGCGCGGTGTTCTCCCATTCGGCGTTTTCCGCGCCGTCCGCGGCCTGTCCCTGCGCTCCCGTGCCCCGCTCTTCGACTCGCGCCCTGCCCGCGCCACCCTGTCCCGGACGCGTCTCACTCTGCCCCGGACCTCCGCCCCGCTCCGGTCCCGTTCCGCCCCGCTCCGGCTCTGCTCGCGCCCGCCCGTGTCCCGTTCGCGCGCCCGCTTCCCGGCCCCGTCCCGCCTCTGCGCGGGCGCTGACAGGTCATGACGGCGACTAAAGTGGCGAGGTCGAGCCATTGCCTTTACGCGGTACCGCGCCAGACTTGGCCGTACCCCTACATTCCCCTCGAAGCGCCACCGGAGGTTGCACCATGACCATGTCCGCCTTGGGCGAGCCCTGCGTGCTGCTCAAATTGGGCGAGGTCGTCCTCAAGGGGGACAACCGCGAGCTTTTCGAACGGCGGCTTCAGTCCAACATCAAGGCGGCGCTGAAGGACCTCGGCCCGAAACCGGACGTGCGCCAGCGCCACGGCGTCATCGCGGTCTTCCTGCCGGACGGCACCGGCGTCGAGGTCGCCGACGAGGTGGCCCGGCGGCTCTCCCACGTCCCCGGACTGGTCTGGGTCCACCGGGCCTGGCGGGTGGAGAAGGACCCCGGAGCCGTGACCAAGGCGGCGATCGAGCTGCTGGCCGACCGGGAGGACGTCCGGCGCGGCGTCTCCTTCGCCGTCCGCTCCCGCCGCCGCGACAAGCGCTTCCCGCTGACGTCCATGCAGCTCGACCGTACGGTCGGCGGAGAGCTCAACGACATCTACGGCCTGCCCGTCGACCTGAAGAACCCCGGCCTGGTGGTCTCCATCGAGGTCGACCGCGACGAGGTGTTCGTCTTCACCGGGGGCCTGCCCGGCCAGGGCGGCCTGCCGGTCGGCGTCAGCGGCCGCGGCCTGGTCCTGATGTCCGGCGGCATCGACTCGCCCGTGGCGGCCTACCGGATGATGCGCCGCGGCCTGCGGGTCGACTTCCTGCACTTCTCCGGCATCCCGTTCACCACGTCGGAGTCGATCTACAAGGCGTACGCGCTGGTGCGGGCGCTGGACAAGTTCCAGGGCAGGTCCCGGCTGTGGGTCGTGCCGTTCGGTAAGGCCCAGCAGTCGATCAAGGCGTCCGGGCAGGACCGCCTGGCGGTGATCGCCCAGCGGCGCCTGATGCTCAAGACGGGCGAGGAGGTCGCCCGGCGGCTCCGCGCCGGAGCGCTGGTCACCGGCGACTCCCTCGGCCAGGTCTCCTCGCAGACCCTGCAGAACATCACCGCCCAGGACGACGCCGTGGACATGCCGATCCTGCGCCCGCTCATCGGCCTGGACAAGACGGAGATCATGGCCGAGGCCCGGCGCATCGGCACCCTGGAGATCTCCGAGCTCCCCGACGAGGACTGCTGCACCCTCCTGGCGCCCCGCCGGGCCGAGACCGCCGCGAAGGTCGCCGACCTGAGGCGGATCGAGCAGCGGCTCGACGCCGAGGAGCTCGCCGTACAGCTCGCCGGTTCCCTCCAGGAGTACAAGATCGAGGGCTGAGCCGGTCCGGCGGGGCGCGGAGGGCAGGGTCAGGCGGGCGTCAGCAGCTCACCGGCGGCCGTCTTGCCCAGCAGCGCCGGGAAGCGTCGCATGACGTCGGCCAGTTCGGTGAGGTCGCCGTCCACCAGCGCCTGGGGCCCGTCGCAGAGCGCCTGCTCCGGGTGCGGGTGGACGTCGATGATCACGCCGTCGGCGCCGACCGCGATGGCGGCGCGGGCGAGCGGGAGCACCAGGTCGCGCCGGCCGCCGGAGTGGGACGGGTCGACGATCACCGGCAGGTGCGACAGGCGCTGGGCGACCGGCACGGCCGAGACGTCCAGGGTGTTGCGGGTGGCGGTCTCGAACGTGCGGATCCCGCGTTCGCACAGCACGACGTCGAGGTTGCCGCGCTGGGCGATGTACTCGGCCGCCATCAGCCACTCCTCGATGGTGGCGTTCATGCCGCGCTTGAGCATGACCGGCCTGCCCGCCCCGCCGACCGCCTGCAGCAGGGCGAAGTTCTGCGCGTTGCGGGTGCCGACCTGGAGCATGTCGGCGTAGGAGGCGACCAGGTCGACGTCGTGGGCGTCGACGACCTCGGTCACCACCGGCAGGCCCGTCTCCTCGCGCACATCGGCCAGGATGCGCAGGCCCGCCTCGCCGAGGCCCTGGAACGCGTAAGGGGAGGTGCGGGGCTTGTAGGCGCCGCCCCGCAGCAGGGTCGCGCCGGCCGCCTTCGCCATCTCGGCGGCCTGGAGGGTCTGCTCGGGCGTCTCCACCGCGCACGGGCCGGCGATGAGGGTCACCGTGCCGGGCCCGATGGGCACGCCGCCGACCCGGACCGTGGACCGCTCCGGATGGTTCTCCCGGCTGACCAGCTTGTACGGCGTGCTCACCCGCATCACGTCGGCCACCCCGGGCATGGCGCGCAGGTCGAGGGCCTCGAACCGGACGATGTCGCCCACCAGGCCGATGATCGTGCGGTTCACACCCCGGCTGACGAACGCCTCGCCGCCCGCCGTGCCGATGGTCTCCACGATCGCCTCGATGTCCGAGGGGGTCGCGCCGGGGCTCATGACGATGACCATGTCTCTCCTTAGGAACCTTTGGAAGTTCGCCGAAGGCCGGCGGGAGATCCTCCGAGGGGCCCCGGGGAAAGCGAAGGCCCCGGGTCCTTGGTGGACCCGGGGCCTTCGTTCGCCTGGATGTCAGCGCAGCATCCGGTGGCGATCGGTCCGACCTACGGGTCCGTCGCCATACCAAAACCAGAACGCGGTACGCATCGCGGGCAATACTAGCGCATGGCCGGCGTCCGGCGCCGCGGACCGTCATCCCCGCGCCGCGGACCGTCATCCCCGCGCCGTGGACCGGCCGCCCCGCGCCGCCTCGCCCCGCGCCGCGCCGCCCCGTGTCGTGCCGCCCCGTGTCGTGCCGCCGGTCCGCGCCGCCGACCGCGGGAGGGGGCACCGGAAGGCCGCCGGAGGCGCGGTGGCAGGATTACCCCGTGCCGTCGGGGAAGGCGAGGGGAATGATGGTGGAGCAGTCCGAACCTCCACGGGAGGAACCTCGCCTGCCTCCGGGGCAGTACGTCCCCCGGGGCCGTCCGGTGATCCACTACGGCAGGGTGCCGACGTTCCGCCCGGCGACGTGGGCGTTCCAGGTCATGGGGGCGACCGCCTCCGGGGATCAGCACCGGTTCACCTGGCCGCAGTTCTCCGAGCTGCCCCGCGCCACGGTCCTCGCCGACTTCCACTGCGTCACCAAGTTCTCGATCATGGGCAACGAGTGGGGCGGGGTGGCCGCCGCGACGCTGCTGGAGCTGGCCCCGCCGGCGCCCGAGGCCAGGCACGTGATGATCTGGGCCGAGTACGGCTACAGCGCCAACGTGCGGATGGCCGACTTCACCCGCGACCACACGCTCTTCGCGCTGGAGCTGGACGGCGCGCCCCTGTCCCCCGAGCGCGGCTTCCCGGTCCGGCTCGTCGTCCCGCACCTGTACGCGTGGAAGAGCGTCAAGTGGGTGCGGGCCGTGGAGTACATGGTCGAGGACCGGCGCGGCTTCTGGGAGGACCGCGGCTACCACAACGTCGCCGACCCCTGGAGCGAGCAGCGCTACTCGTATCAGGAGGAACCAGGCGAAGGTCCCCCCTGATCCAGGTTTTCCCGTGATGGACCGTAATGGTTTGACTACGGTTTGCGTCATGTCGACCAGCGGCTGGGCGCTCCTGTGCGCCGCCAGTGTGCTCCTCGGGTTCGTCCTGTCCCGGTGGGCGGCCACCCGCCGGAACCCGCAGGGACCACCGGAGGAGGCGACGGACGCGGCGGCGGCCACCTTCGCCACCCTGCGCGTCGCGGCCCGGGCGGCCCCGTCACTGCGGACCGGCCTGAGCCGCGGCTCCGCCCGGGAGTCGGTCCGCCATCTGCGCGCCCTGCTGGGCGCCGACGCCGTCGCGGTGATCGACACCGAGGAGGTCCTCGCCTGGGACGGCGCGGCCGGCTGCCACCGCGGCCACGCGGTCCGGCACGCCCGCGCCGCGCTCGCCGCCGGCCGTCCGCTCGCCGAGGCGGGGGATGCCGCGGCCTGCGGCACGCCGGGCTGCGCCGTACGGGGGGCGGCGGTCGCGCCGCTGACGGTGGACGGCCGGGTGGTGGGCGCGCTGGCCGCCTACGGCGCCGGGGCGGGCGAGCCGCCGGTCCGGACCGTCGCCGAGCTGGCCCGCTGGGTCTCCGCCCAGCTGGAGCTGGCCGAGCTGGACTCCTCCCGGCGGCGCGCGACGGAGGCGGAGACGCGGGCGCTGCGCGCGCAGATCTCCCCGCACTTCGTCTACAACTGCCTGACCACCATCGCCTCCTTCGTGCGCACCGACCCCGAGCACGCCCGCGAGCTGCTGGTCGACTTCGCCGACTTCACCCGGTACGCGCTGCGCAGCGGCGGCGACCTCACCACCCTGGCCGACGAGCTGCACTGCGTGGACCGCTACCTGCAGCTGGAACGGGCCAGGTTCGGCGACCGGCTCCGCTTCACCGTCGAGGTCGCCCCCGAGGTGCTGTCGGTGCCGGTCCCGTTCCTGTGCGTGCAGCCGCTGGTGGAGAACGCCATCAAGCACGGCACCGCCCTGTGCGGCGGTGCGGGGCGGGTGCGGGTGGTGGCCGTGGACGCCGGGCGGGAGGCGCACATCAGCGTGGCCGACGACGGCCTCGGGATGGACCCGGAGCGCGCCAGGACGCTCCTGGGCGCCGGAGCCGGGACGATTCCGGGCGCCGGGCGGGACGACCGGTGCGGGGAGGGCGGCATCGGCCTGTCCAACGTGGACGTGCGGCTCCGCCGCATCTACGGTGAGGAGTACGGGCTGGTCCTGGAGACCGCGCCGGGCGCGGGGACGACCGTCCGGCTGCGCGTCCCCAAGCTCGTCTCCTGAGCCGCTCTCCTCCAATAGCTATTTGTAGTCATAGCATTACCTAAAGTTGACATGTCTCTTGCGGTGAGCGCGGTTTGGGAGCAGCGTGGGGGCATGCTGCGAGTCCTGGCCGTCGACGACGAGGTCCCCGCGCTGGAGGAGCTGGCCTACCTCCTGCGCCAGGACCCCCGCATCGAGCACGTCTCCACCGCCGAGGGCGGGGTCACCGCGCTCCAGGACATGGTGCAGATGGTCGGCTCCGGGGCGCGGCTCGACGGGGTGTTCCTCGACGTCCGGATGCCCGGTCTCGGCGGGTTCGACCTGGCCCGGCTCATCGGCGCCTTCCCCAACCCTCCCCGCCTGGTGTTCGTCACCGCCCACGAGGACTGCGCGCTCCAGGCGTTCGAGGTGGAGGCGGTCGACTACCTCCTCAAGCCGGTGCGGGCCGACCGGCTGGCCGAGGCCGTGCGCCGCCTGGAGTCCGCGGCGTCCCTGCAGCCCGCCCAGGCGGAGCCGCCCGCCGAGGACGTCATCCCGGTGGAGCTGGGCGGGCGGACCAGGTTCGTCGCCCGGCAGACCGTCCGGTTCGCCGAGGCCAAAGGCGACTACGTCCGGCTGCACACCGTGGACGGCGCCTACCTCGTACGGATGTCGCTGGCCGCGCTGGAGCGGCGCTGGGCCGCCTCGGGCTTCATCCGCGTCCACCGCAGCACGCTGGTCTCGGCGCGGCACGTCAGCGAGCTGCGCTTCGACGGCGGCCGGGTGGTGCTCCAGGTGGGCGAGGAGACCCTGCCGGTCAGCCGCCGCCACACCCGGCAGGTCCGCGAGCGGCTCGTCCGCCAGTTCCAGGACCGGCCGGTGCCCTCCGGCGCGGCCGGCTGATCGTGAGTCCGGACGCCCGATGCTCATGTGTCTCATGGTGCGGATGGGGTTCACGGGGTCTCCGGCGACCGCTCGTCGTCTCCCGGGCGCCGCTCGTCGCGCCGCCACCCTCCGTACGGCGACAACTACGCGCCGCTGACCGCGCTGCGCGGGAACCCCGGTTCACCCGCCGGGGCGCCGCTCTAGTGTTCTCACACACCGGAGAGCCGAAACCGCCGGGTCAGCGGGGGGACGAGGGGCCTGCAAGGCCCCTGACGTGGTCTGACGCGACGGGATTTCCGGGTGGCCGATTCCTGCGGCCACCCGCGCCGGGCTCCGACATCGGGGGAGGGCCCGGCCGGCTCCGGTGTGACGGGACGCCCGCGCCGCCCTGAGGCGGCGGGGAGCCGTGATCCGGTCCGCGGGGGCGGCCGGATCGCGGGAACGGGCGTCCCGTTCCGCCCCGCCGGCGGGCACGACCCGCCCGGCGGCGCGGAAGCCGCCACGCCACGGGGGGCGGCGCGGGCGGCGGGGGGCCGCCGCGCCACGGGGGGCGCGGCGGTCCGGAGGGGACGGCGGACGTCAGGCGCCGGGCGTGTCGCGGAGCTTCTTCAGCAGCTCGATGTCCTCGCGGTGCTTCTCCGGGCCGCCCGGGGTCTCCACGCACAGCGGGATGCCCGCCGCGACCGGGTGGCGCATCAGGACGGCGAACGGGTCGATGCCGATGTGACCCGCGCCGATGTTCTCGTGGCGGTCCCTCTTCGACCCGTGGGGGTCCTTCGAGTCGTTGACGTGGATCAGCCGGAGCCGCCCGGGGGCGATCGCGTGCAGCGCGTCGAGCGTTTCGGCGACCCCCTCGGCGGTCGAGAGGTCGTGGCCCGCGGCGAAGGCGTGGCAGGTGTCGAAGCAGACGCCCGCCTTGGGATGCCAGTCGAGGGCCGCGAGATAGGCCTCCAGGTCCTGGACGGTCGCGCACAGCATCGCGCCCTGCCCGGCCATCGGCTCCAGCAGCAGGTCGGGGCCGTCCTCGGGGATCTCGTCGAGCAGGGGGAGCAGGTGCTCGTGGAGCTGGCGCATGGCGTCGTCGCGCGGCTGGCTGACCGCCGAGCCGGTGTGGACCACCACGCCGGGGGCGCCGATCGCGTACGCCCGCCGGAGACCGTGCCGGACGACGGCCGTGGACTTCTCCAGGGTCTCGGCACTCGGCGTGCCCATGTTGACGAGGTAGGGAAGGTGGACGAAGGACAGCATGCCCGACTCGCGGAGCAGGGCGTCCTGTGCGGGGTCGCCGTCGGCGAGCGCCCAGCCCCGCGGGTTGGTGACGAACACCTGGATCATTTCGGCGCCGATGTCGGCGGCGCACTTCAGGCCGCCCTTGCCCAGGCCGCCGGTGACGGAGACGTGTCCGCCGATGAGGGAGAGAGAAGACATGGTGCCGTCAGTTTATGCGCCGGCCCCGACGTTTCCCGGCCGCCTCCGTCGTCGGCGTTTTGGAGCATGACACGAAAAACCGGGACCAACCTTTGGCCCGGTTGGGAGTTCCCGCTGCTGGACCGGCGCGGCGGCGCTGTGTGTACTGCTCACATGCCGAACATCGACGCCCCCGCCGAGGCGGGACTCGCCGGGTTCAACGCGCTCGGAGCCGCCGAGGCCGAGGCCGGGCTGCTGTCGTGCTGCGCGTCCCCGGTCTTCGCGCGGGAGGTGGCCGCCCGGCGCCCCTGCCGCGACCTCGCCGCGCTGGAGTCGGCGGTCGAGGAGGCCGTGCTCGGCCTGAGCTGGCCGGAGGTGCTGACGGCGCTGGCCGCCCACCCCAGGATCGGCGAGCCGCCCCGCGACGACGGAGCCGCGCCCGGCGCGCCCGGTCCCGGCGTGACCGGCCCCGATGTGGCCGGTTCCGGCGCGTCCGGTTCCGGCGCGTCCGGCCCCGGCGCGTCCGGCCCCGGCGCGTCCGGTTCCGGTGCGGGCGGGCGGGAGGCGTCCTGGTCACGGCGGGAGCAGTCCGGGGTCGCCGGGGCGGACCCCGCCGTGCTCACCGCGCTGGCCGAGGGCAACCGCGCCTACGAGGCGCGCTTCGGCCACGTCTACCTGGTCCGCGCCGCCGGCCTGACCGCCGGGGAGATGCTGGACCGCCTGCGGGAACGGCTGCGCAACGACGAGGGGACCGAGCGGGACGTCGTCCGGGCCGAGCTGGCCGGGATCGCCCGGCTGCGCGTGGCGCGGCTGCTGGAGGGCCCGGAGGGAACGGCGTGACGGCCGGACGTCCCCGGACGGGCACCCACCGGGCGGCCGGATCGGGAGGATCCGGAGGACCCGGAGACTCCGGCACGGGAAACCACCCGGACACGGGAGAGGAGAGTACGTGAGCCTGTCCACCCACCTCCTGGACGCATCGATCGGCCGGCCCGCCCCGGGCGTCCCCGTACGGCTGGAGCACGGCGGGAAGGTGCTGGCCGAGGGCGTCACCGGCGCCGACGGCCGGATCGGCGGCTGGGAGACGACCGAGACGGGCGCCCACCGGCTGGTCTTCGCCACCGGCGAGTACTTCGCCGCCCAGGGGATCGCGACCTTCTACCCGGAGGTGACGGTCGACTTCACCGTCGCCGACCCCGCCGAGCACCACCACGTCCCCTTGCTGCTGAGCCCGTTCGCCTATTCGACGTACCGAGGGAGCTGAGACGGGGCATGGCGGTCGTGCTGGGACCCAACCGTTACGGCAAGGCGGAGATCCGCCTGGTCCGCGTCGTCAGGGACGGCGCCGTCCACCACCTCAAGGACCTCAACGTCCGCACGTCCCTCTCCGGGGACATGGAGGACGCGCACCTGACCGGGGACAACTCCGCGGTCCTGCCGACCGACACGCAGAAGAACATCGTCTACGCCTTCGCCAGGAAGCACGGCGTGGACCAGATCGAGGACTTCGCGCTGCTGCTGGCCCGCCACCACGTGGACTCCCACCCCTCGATCCACCACGCCCGGGTGGAGATCGAGGAGTATTTCTGGGACCGCATCCCCCCGCCGGACGGCCGGGACGAGCGGCACTCCTTCGTCCGCTCGGGGCGGGAGACGCGCACCTGCGTCGTCCACCACGACCGCGACGGCTCCTCCACCGTGGTCTCCGGCCTGCGGGACCTGGTGGTGCTGAACTCCACCGGCTCGGAGTTCCACGGCTTCATCCAGGACGAGTACACCACCCTGCCGCCCACCCGGGACCGCGTCCTCGCCACCGAGGTCTCGGCCCGCTGGCGGCACCTGCCGGACGGCTTCCGATCCGCCGGGCCGCCCGAACCGCCCGAACCGCCCGGGTCATCCGGCGCGTCAGGGCCGCCCCGGCCGTACGGGTTCGGCGAGTCGTACGAGGAGGTGCGGAGCCGCCTGCTGGAGGCGTTCGCCGGGACCTACAGCCTGTCGCTGCAGCAGACCCTCTACGCGATGGGCGACCTGGTGCTCCGGACGTGCCCCGGGATCTGCGAGGTACGGCTGGCGATGCCCAACCGGCACCACTTCGCGGTGGACCTCACCCCGTTCGGGCTGGACAACCCGGGCGAGATCTTCCACGCCGCCGACCGCCCCTACGGGCTGATCGAGGGCACGGTCCTCGACGACGCGGCCCCCGACGCCCGCTTCGCGTGGGAGTGACGATGGACTTCCTGAGACCCGCGACCTGGGCCGAGGCGCTGGAGGCCAAGGCGGAGCGGCCCGGGGCCGTGCCCGTCCAGGGCGGCACCGACGTGATGGTCGAGCTCAACTTCGACGTCCGCCGGCCCGACGCGCTGCTCGACCTGAACCGGGTGGCCACGCTCGGCGAGTGGAGCGCCGAGGAGGACGGGCGGCTCCGGGTCGGCTCGGGCGTGACGTACGCGCGGCTGATCGACGAGCTGGGGGACCGGCTTCCCGGGCTGGCGCAGGCCGCCCGCACGGTCGGCTCGCCGCAGATCCGCAACCGGGGCACCGTGGGCGGCAACCTCGGCGCGGCCTCGCCCGCCGGGGACGGCCACCCGCCGCTGCTCGCCGCCGGCGCCGAGATCGAGGTCGAGTCGGCCGCCCGCGGGGTACGGATGATCCCGGCCGAGGAGTTCTATCTCGGCGTCAAGCGCAGCGCACTGGAACCCGACGAACTGATCCGGGCGTTCTGGACGCGTCCGGCGGGCGGCCCGCAGTACTTCTCCAAGGTCGGCACCCGCAACGCCATGGTGATCGCGGTCTGCTCGTTCGCGCTGGTCCTGCACCCCGCCGAGCGGCGGGCCGGGACCGGCCTCGGGTCGGCCGCCCCCACCCCGCGCCGGGCGGTCGCGGCGGAGGAGTTCCTCGCGGCCGAGCTCGACTGGGACACCGGCCGGCTCGACCCCGGGCTGCCCCGGCGCTTCGGCGAGCTGGCCGCGGAGGCCGCCTCGCCCATCGACGACGTGCGCGGCACCGCGGACTACCGCAGGCACGCCGTCGCCGTGCTGGCGCGCCGCACCCTGACCTGGGCCTGGCACGATCTGTGGAAGGAGGGCTGATGCGCGTCAGCCTCACCGTCAACGGCCGGCGCCGTACGGCCGACGACGTATGGGAGGGCGAGAGCCTGCTGTACGTCCTGCGCGAGCGGCTGGGGCTGCCCGGCTCCAAGAACGCCTGCGAGCAGGGCGAGTGCGGCTCCTGCACGGTCTACCTCGACGGTCTGCCCGTCTGCGCCTGCCTGGTCGCGGCCGGGCAGGCGGAGGGCCGCGAGGTCCGCACGGTCGAGGGGCTGGCCGGGGACGGCCGGCTCGACCCCGTGCAGGAGGCGTTCGCCGAGTGCGGCGCCGTACAGTGCGGCTTCTGCACCCCCGGCCTCGTCGTGCAGGCCCACGACCTGCTGAACCGGACGCCCCGCCCCACCGACGCCCAGATCCGCGAGGCGCTGGCGGGCAACCTGTGCCGGTGCACCGGCTACGAGAAGATCCTCGACGCGGTACGGCTCGCCGCCACCCGGAAGGCGGAGGCGCTGTGACCGGAGGCGCTGTGACCGGCGGCTCCTCCGCGGGCCTTCCAGGCGGGCGGGAGGTCGCGGGCACACCGGCCGTACCCGGGGCGGCGGACGGCGCGCTGGTGATCGAGGGCGCCTATCTCGTCCCGGTGACCGGCCCGGAGATCCCCTCGGGGCACGTCGTCGTCCGGGGCGACCGGATCGAGGCGATCGGCCCGGGACCGGCGCCCGACCTCCCCGGCGCGCGCCGTGTCGACGGGGCCGGCTGCCTGGCCACGCCGGGCCTGGTCAACACCCACCACCACCTCTACCAGTGGGCCTCCCAGGGGTTCGCCCGGGACGCCACGCTGTTCCAGTGGCTGGTGGCGCTCTACCCCGTCTGGGCGGCGATGGACGCCGAGGTCGTCAGGGGGGCGGCCGGCGCCGGCCTGGCCCACCTCGCGCTGTCCGGCTGCACCACGTCCTCCGACCACCACTACGTCTTCCCCGCCGGGCGCGGTGACCTGCTGGCCGCCGAGATCGACGCGGCCCGCGCGGTCGGCGTCCGCTTCCACCCCGCCCGGGGCTCCATGGACCGCGGGGCCTCCGACGGCGGTCTGCCGCCGGACGACGTGGTGGAGGACCTCGACACGATCCTCACCGCGACCGCCGAGGCGATCGACGCCCACCACGACCCCTCCTTCTCCTCGAAGCTGCGGGTGGCGGTCGCGCCCTGCTCGCCGTTCTCGGTCAGTACGGAGCTGATGACCGAGTCCGCCGCGCTGGCCAGGGACAGGGGTGTGCGTCTGCACACCCACCTCGCCGAGACCCTCGACGAGGAGGAGCACTGCCTGGCCCGGTACGGCGTGCGCCCGGTGGACCACATGGAGAAGCTCGGCTGGCTCGGCCCGGACGTGTGGTTCGCCCACGCCGTCCACCTGAGCGACGCCGACATCGACCGGCTCGCCCGCACCGGCACCGGCGTCGCGCACTGCCCCAGCTCCAACGGACGGCTCGGCGCGGGGATCGCCCGGGTCTCGGAGCTGCTCCGCCGCGGCGCGAACGTCGGCCTCGGGGTGGACGGCAGCGCCTCGGCCGAGCTGACCTCGATGGCCGGGGAGATGCGTCAGACGCTGCTGTTCCAGCGGGCGAGGCACGGGCCCGGGGCGCTGACCGCCCGGCAGGCCCTGGAGACCGCCACCCTCGGCGGGGCGCGCAACCTCGGCCGCGAGGCGGAGCTCGGCTCCCTGGAGCCGGGAAAGCTCGCCGACATCGCGCTGTGGCGGATCGACTCCTTCGCCGGGGCCGTCGCCGACCCGGTGCACGCCCTGGTCCTCGGGACCCGGCAGCCGCCGCTGGTCCGGCTCCTGGTGGGCGGCGAGACGGTCGTGGCGGACGACGAGCTGCGCACGGCGCCGCAGGACGAGCTGGGCCGGGCGGGCACCGAGGCCCACCGCCGCCTCATGCGCCTGGCCGCCGAACGGGGCGTCTCCCCTCCGGCTCCTCGCCCGTGACGTGCGTGAGGCCCGTGAGGGGCGGAAAGGACGGGAAGCCGTGACCCGCGGAGGACCGGGGACGCCCGGAAGGCCCGGGAGACCCACGACGTCAGAGGAATCCGGCGGCTCCGGAGGGGCCGGGACTCCCGGAGAATCCGGGACACCCTGGAAATCCCTTTCCGGGGTGATGTGATGATGGTGACCCACCTCACCGGACCCGGGCCGGTGCCGCCCGGGTGCGCCGGGCGGACCGCGCCGGCCCGCCGCACACCAGGGAGCAGGGTTGTCTGAGTCGTCGGGACACGTCGTCATCGCCCCGGACAAGTTCAAGGGGTCGCTGACCGCGGCCGAGGTCGCGGCGCGGGTCGCCGCCGGGTTCGGCCCGGACATCGCCACGGTCGCGGTGCCGGTGGCCGACGGCGGTGACGGCACCGTGGACGCGGCCGTCGCCGCCGGGTTCGGCCGCGTCGAGACCGAGGTCACCGGGCCCACGGGGGAGCCGGTCCTCGCCGCCTACGCCTGGCGTGAGGACGCCGGGACGGCGACGGCCGTGGTCGAGCTGGCCGAGGCGTCAGGGCTGCGCCGCCTGCCCGCCGGCCCACGGGCGCTCACCGCGACCAGCCGGGGAACCGGCGAGCTGATCGCCCACGCCGTACGGCGCGGCGCGCGGCGCGTCGTGCTCGGACTGGGCGGCAGCGCCTGCACCGACGGCGGCACCGGCATGATGGCGGCGCTCGGCGTCCGGTTCCTGGACGCCGAGGGGCGGGAGCTGCCCCCGGGCGGCGCGGCCCTGGCGGACCTCGACAGGATCGACGCCTCCGGGTTCGAGGCGTCCGGGCTCGGCCCGTCCGGCGGCGTGGAGTACGTGATCGCCAGTGACGTGGACAACCCGCTGCTCGGCCCGCACGGCGCCGCCGCCGTGTACGGCCCGCAGAAGGGCGCGGGGCCCGAGGACGTCGCGCTGCTGGAGAAGGCGCTGGGGCGGCTCGCCGCGGTCGCCGCGCACACCCACGGCCTGGGCGGCGCCGCCGAGCACGACGGCGTCGTGCGCGCCATGGGCGTGGCGGCCCGGCCGGGCGCGGGCGCCGCCGGGGGAGTGGGCTTCGCCGCCCTGGCCTTCCTCGGGGCGGACCTGCGGCCCGGCATCGAGTACCTGCTCGACCTGCTGCGCTTCCACGACCGGCTCCCCGGCGCCCGCCTGGTGGTCACCGGGGAGGGGTCGCTGGACGAGCAGACCCTGCGCGGCAAGGCGCCCGCGGGCGTCGCGGCGGCGGCGGCCAAGGCTGGGATCCCGGTCGTCGCGGTGTGCGGCCGCCGGTCGCTGGGCGACGAGGAACTGGCCGCGGCGGGCATCTCGGCCGCCTACGCTCTCACCGACCTCGAACCCGACCCCGAGGTGTGCATGGCGCAGGCGGGCCCCCTGCTGGAGCGCCTCGCGCGCCGGATCGCCGCGGAACGCCTGTGACCGGATCCGGGAGTCCACGGGAGCCGGGGAACGCCGGTGACGAGAGCCGGGGAGCAGCCGGGGAGCGCCGTTGACGGAAGTCGACGGAAGAGGAGGACGGCCCGTGACCGGGTGGGGAACGGACGGGCGGCGGCCGGACCTGGTGGTCCGGTCCCGCCGGGTGGTGCTGCCCGGCGGCGAGGCCCCGGCGGCCGTCGCCGTACGGGACGGCAGGATCACCGGCCTGCACCCCCACGACGCGCCCCCGGACGCCGCCGAACGGGCCGACCTCGGCGACGTCGCGCTGCTGCCGGGCCTGGTGGACACCCACGTGCACGTCAACGAGCCCGGCCGTACCCACTGGGAGGGCTTCGCGTCGGCCACCCGGGCCGCCGCGGCCGGCGGCGTCACCACGATCGTGGACATGCCGCTCAACTCGCTGCCGCCGACCGTGGACGTGGCCGCGCTCGACGTCAAGAGGCGGGCCGCCGAGGGCCGGTGCGCGGTGGACGTCGGCTTCTGGGGCGGCGCGGTCCCCGGGAACGCCGCCGCCCTGCGGCCGCTGCACGAGGCCGGGGTGTTCGGCTTCAAGTGCTTCCTGTCGCCGTCGGGCGTGGAGGAGTTCCCGCCGCTCGACGACGAGGGGCTGCGGCGGGCCATGACGGAGATCGCCTCCTTCGACGGCCTGCTGATCGTCCACGCCGAGGATCCGGCGCTGCTCGCCGACCCCCCGGGGCCCGGCTACGCCGACTTCCTCGGCTCCCGGCCCGGCGAGGCCGAAAGCCGGGCGGTCGAGCGGGTCGCGGCGCTGGCCGGGGAGACCGGCGCGCGCGTCCACATCCTGCACGTGTCGTCGGCGCTGTGCCTCGCGCCGCTGGCCGCGGCGCGGGCGCGGGGAGCGCGGGTCACCGCCGAGACCTGCCCGCACTACCTGGCGCTGACCGCCGAGGAGGTGCCGCCCGGCGCCACGGCGTTCAAGTGCTGCCCGCCGATCCGCGTCGCGGCCAACCGCGACGCGCTCTGGCGCGGCCTCGCCGACGGGGTGCTGAGCTGCGTCGTCTCCGACCACTCGCCGTCCACCCCGGACCTGAAGGTGCCCGACTTCGCCCGTGCCTGGGGCGGGGTCTCCTCCCTCCAGCTCGGCCTGTCCGTCGTCTGGACCGAGGCGGCGCGGCGCGGGCACGGCCTGGAGGACGTCGTCCGGTGGATGGCCGCCGGCCCCGCCGCGCTGGCCGGCCTGACCCGCAAGGGCGCGATCGAGGAGGGCCGCGACGCCGACCTGGTAGCCTTCGACCCCGACGCCGAACACACCGTGGACGCCGCCGCCCTGCACCACCGCAACCCGGTCACGCCGTACCACGGCAGGACGCTGCGGGGCGTGGTCCGCGCCACCTGGCTGCGCGGCCGCCTCACGGGTGGTGAGCCCGGCGGCGAACCCGGTGGTGAGCCCCGAGGAGTTCTGCTGCGCCGGCCCGACATCGGAAGGACCCCGCCGTGAACGACTTCACCACCCTGCCCGACCTGGCACTGCGCACCCACGGCGGCGCGGTCGTCGCGGCCAGCGACGAGTCCTTCGCCGAGCGGGAGAACCTCATCCGGCCCGGCCGGCCCGGCTTCCAGGCCCACACCTTCGGCGCCAAGGGGCAGGTCTACGACGGCTGGGAGACCCGGCGGCGGCGCGAGCCCGGCCACGACTGGGCCGTGGTCCGCCTCGGCGTGCCCGGCGTGGTCCGCGGTGTCGTGATCGACACCGCCTGGTTCCGGGCCAACCACCCGTCGCACGCCTCCGTCGAGGCGGCCGAGGTCACCGGGTACCCCACCGCGGCGGAGCTGGCCGCCGCCGAGTGGGAGGAGATCGTCCCGCGCGCCGCCCTCACCGGGGACGCCGAGCACCGCTTCGCGGTGACCGGGGAGCGGCGCCGCACCCACGTGCGGCTGAACATCTTCCCCGACGGCGGCGTGGCCCGGCTGCGCGTGCACGGCGAGGCCAGGCCGGACCTGACCGTCTACGACGGCCTGGGCCTGGACCTGGCCGCGCTGGAGAACGGCGGGCTGGTCACCGAGTGCTCCGACGGGTTCTACTCCCCGCCCGGCAACGTCATCGCCCCCGGCCTCGCCCGGCACCAGGCCGAGGGCTGGGAGACGGCCCGTCGCCGCGACGGCGGCAACGACTGGCTGGTGATCCGCCTGGCCGGGCCCGGCGTGATCGGGCTCGCCGAGATCGACACGACGAACCTGCTGTTCAACGCCCCGGCCGCCGTGTCGCTCCGGGGTACGGCCGACGGCCGTACCTGGACGGAGCTGCTGCCCAGGACCCCGCTGCTGCCCGACACGCGCCACCGCTTCCGCCTCGCGGACGCGCCGGTGACCACCCACGTCAAGGTGGACGTCTTCCCCGACGGCGGCCTGGCCCGGGTCCGGCTGCACGGCCTGCTCCACCGGCCCTGAGCCGTACGGCCCGCCGGGCACCCGGCCGGTCAGAGCGTGCGGCCGGTCAGAGCGTGCGGCCGGTCAGAACCAGAGGGTCACCTCGGTGCCCGGCGGGACCTGCTGACCGCCCCCCGGGAGCTGCGCCACCACCAGCCCCCGGCCCGGACCCCTGCGCATCTTCACGTTCATCCCCACGGCGCGCAGCTCCTCGCGGGCCGCCTTGGCCTCCTTGAACATCACGTTGGGGACGACGATCACCTGCCTGCCGTCGCCGTCGCCGGGCTGGCCGTCGTTCTCCCACGGCCAGTGCCAGCCGGGGTTGTCGCACTTGGAGAGGGTCATCCGCACGGTGATGCCCTTGTCCACCTCCGCCCCGGGCCTGGGGTCCTGCGCGATGACCGTGCAGGGGGTGGCGGCGTCGGTCTGCTCCAGGAACTCCGGCAGGAAGCCCGCGGTGCGCAGCGTGGCGTCGGCCTGGTCGCGGGGCATGCCCTTGACGTCCGGCATGAGCAGGCCCGCGCTGACCACCAGGGTGACCTTGCTGCCCTCCTTGACGGGGTTGCCCACCGCCGGGCTGGTCCTGATGACCTGATCACGCGGCACGGTGCCGCTGCCCTGCCGCCGGACGTTCCCGGCGACCAGCTTGACCTCGGCGAGCTTCGACCGGGCCGCGTTCTGGTCCATGCCGACGACGTTGGGCACCGGGACCCGCTTGGGGCCCGCGGAGGCGATCAGGGTGATCCGCGACTTCGGCTCGACCTCGGTGCCGCCGGCCGGGTCGGTCGACAGGACGTTGTCCTTGGGGACCTTCTCGTCGTACTGGGCCTGGCCGATCACGACGTCGAAGCCGAGCCGCGCGGCCTCCTTCTCGGCCAGCTTGACGTTCATGCCCACCAGCGAGTCGGGCACCTTGACGGTGCGGGTCTGGGAGAACCACCAGCCGGTCAGGCCGATCCCGGCCACCATCACCAGGGCCAGCGCGATCAGGAACCACGTGGGCCGGGACCCGCGGCGCCGAGCGGCCGCCCGCGCCCCGGGCGCGGCCGGGGCGCCGGGGTGATCGGAGGCGGGGGTGGTGAGCAGGTCGCCGCGCGGCTGGACCAGGGTGTGGCTGACGGCGGGCTGCACCGCCGTGGCGCCCGCCGGCCCCGGGCGCCCGGCGGGCCGTACCGGGGCGACCGGCACCTGCGGCGCCGGGCCGCTGTCGGCGGGCAGCGCCCGGTGCGCCTCCACCGCGGCGACCAGCATCGCGGTGGCGTCCGCCGGACGGCCCTCGGGGTCGCGGGCCGTGGCTCGGGCCACCAGCGCGTCGAGCTGCGGGGGGATGTCGGGCAGCAGGCCGGACGGCGGCGGCACGGTGTCGTGGACGTGCCGGTAGGCCACCGACATCGGGGTGTCGCCCTCGTACGGCTGGCTGCCGGTGAGGAGCTCGAACAGCATGATCCCGGCCGCGTAGACGTCGCTGCGGGCGTCGGCGGCGGCCGCCGTGACCTGCTCGGGCGACATGTAGGCGATGGTGCCGATCATGACGCCGGTCCGCGTCTGGTTGGTCGCCTCGACCGCGCGGGCCAGGCCGAAGTCCACCACCTTGATCCGGCCGTCGTCGCTGAGGAGGACGTTCTCCGGCTTGACGTCGCGGTGGATCATCCCGGTCTGGTGCGCGGCGCCCAGCGCGGCGAGCACCGGGATGATGACCTCCAGCGCCTCGCGGGCGGGCAGCCGGCCGCGGGAGCGGAGCACGTCGCGCAGGGTGCGCCCCGGGACGTACTCCATCGAAAGATAGACGTTGCCGCCGTCGGTGCCCTGGTCGAAGACGTGCACCACGTTGGGGTGCGACAGGCTCGCCACCGACTTCGCCTCGCCGATGAACCGCCGGACGAAGGAGGGGTCCTCGGCGAGGGATCGGTGCATCACCTTCACGGCGACCGTGCGGTCGAGCCGGATGTCCATGGCCAGGTAGACGGTAGCCATTCCGCCTCGGGCGATCCGGGACTCGACACGGTAACGCCCGTCCAGGAGTCTCCCGACCAGGGGGTCAGTAACCGTCGTGTCCACCCGGCTGAGTTTACGGGCGTTTTGGCGTCCACAGGGTGCCGGTGTTCCAAACCGATGCCGAGAAGTTGACTGTTTTCTGCGGATTCCGAGGGCATTCCGAGATCCACGGGACGGCCCGCCGCGCCCGTTTCCGGTGTCCCGGCCCAGGACCGCCGGGCACCTCGCCGGGAACCGCCGGGCACCCCGCCCGGTGTCCGGGAACGTCCTTCACGAAGCCGTACGGCCGCCCCGGGCCGGGGCCCCGGCCTCTCAGGGGGTCATGGGGGAGGACGCCTCCGCGTAGCGGCGCCGGGGGATCCGTCCCGCCAGGCGGGCGGCCCGCCCCGCGTCGACCGCCGACCGCATGGCCCGCGCCATCAGGTCGGGCCGCTGGGCCCGGGTCACCGCGGTCGCCAGCAGCACCGCGTCGCAGCCCAGCTCCATCGCCAGGGCCGCGTCGCTGGCGGTGCCGATCCCGGCGTCCAGGATCACCGGCACCCCGGCCGCCTCCACGATCAGCTCGATGTTGTGCGGGTTGCGGATGCCCAGGCCGGAGCCGATCGGCGCGCCGAGCGGCATCACCGCCGCGCAGCCCGCCTGCTCCAGCCGGCGCGCCAGGGCCGGGTCGTCGCCGATGTACGGCAGCACCGTGAACCCGTCGGCCACCAGCCGCTCGGCCGCGTCGAAGGTCTCGATCGGGTCGGGCAGCAGGGTGCGCTCGTCGGAGATCACCTCCAGCTTGACCCAGTCCGTCTCCAGCGCCTCCCTGGCCAGCCGGGCGGTCAGCACCGCCTCTTGGGCGGTGAAGCAGCCGGCCGTGTTGGGCAGGACCCTGATGCCGCGCCGGCGCAGCACGTCGAGGACGGAGCCGCGCGCCGACGGGTCCAGCCGCCGCATCGCGACCGTGGTCAGCTCGGTGCCCGAGGCGGCCAGCGCGGCGTCCAGGACCTCCAGCGAGGGCGCGCCGCCGGTGCCCATGATGAGCCGGGAGGCGAACTTCTCGCCGCCGATGATCAGGTCGTCGTCCACGTCCCTCAGCCTCCCTGCACCGCGGTGAGCACCTCGACCGCGTCGGAGTCGGCGAGCGCGGTGGAGTCCCACGCGCCCCGCGAGACGACCTCGCCGTTCACGGCGACGGCCACCCCGTTCCGGGTCTCGGTCAGGGTCTTCACGGCCTCGGCGACGGTGGCCCCGGAGGGCAGCTCGCGCGCGACGCCGTTGATGGTCACGTTCAACAGGGCTCCTGGAAGCGGAGGGGTGAGCAGATCTTCAGAAGGTCGGGGTCGCCGTCGCCCGCGCACAGGTCGGCGGTCAGCGGGGCGAGCAGCACTCCGTTGCGGTGGTGGCCGGTGGCCAGCCACAGGCCCGGCGGGCCGGCCGGGCCGATCACCGGGAGGTTGTCAGGCGTGCCGGGGCGCAGGCCCGCGACCGTGTCGGAGAGCTCCAGCTCGGTCACGCCCGGCACCAGCTCCCGGGCGTCGCGCAGCAGCTCCCACAGCCCCCCGGCCGTCACCCTGGTGTCGAAGCCCAGCTCCTCCTGGGTGGCCCCGACGACCAGTTCGCCGTCCGCGCGCGGCACGAGGTAGACGTGCGAGCCGTGGACCGTGCCGCGCACGCAGCGTCCCAGGATCGGCTCGGGGGAGCGCAGCCGCATGATCTGGCCCTTGACCGGCCGGACCGGCGGCAGGGCCCCGGGCGGCAGGCCCTCGATCGCGACGGGTCCGCCCGCGCCCCCGGAGCCGGCGGGGCCTCCGGACCACGCCCCGGTCGCCAGGACCACCCGGTCGGCCCCGACGGCCGCGCCGCCGGCCGGCCGTACCCCGGTGACCCGCCCGGCGGACGTCTCCAGGGCGGCGGCGCGCATCCGCAGGAGGGTGACGCCCCGGCGCTCCAGGGCGGACAGCAGGGCCGCGGTGACCCGCCTGGGGTCCACCCAGGCGTCCCGCTCGGCGAGCATGCCGCCGCGGACGGACGGGGCCAGCATCGGTTCCAGGCGGCGGCACTCGCGGCCGGTCAGCCGCCGGGCGGGCAGTCCCAGCCCGGTGGCGAACGCGGCGAGCTCCTCCAGCGCGGCCATGTCGTCGGCGCCGAAGGCGACGTCGAGGGTGCCGCCGTCGCCGTAGTCGAGGTCGCGCACCTCGCGGCCGGCGTCGGCGGCGAGCTCCGCGGCGAACGACGGCCACCTGGCCAGCGAGGCCAGGCCCAGCCGCAGCAGGGGCTCCTCGGTGTAGGTGACCTCGCTCACCGGCGCCAGCATGCCCGCCGCCGCGTGCGAGGCGCCGGAGGCGGGGGCGGGGTCCATCACCGCGGCCCGCAGGCCTCCTCTGGCGGCGCGCCAGGCCACCGAGAGGCCGATCACCCCTCCGCCGACGACCAGGAGGTCGAACCGCTGCGGCATTCCCATCCCGCTCCCTTCGCCGGCATGACCCGGATCAGGTTCCTGGCGGTCGAGGGCCCGCTCGCGGTCACGCCGGGTCGCGGCCCGCCCGCGTCGCCCGGCGGCGCCCACCGGGGGCGCTTCCGGTCGCGGTGCACGGCTCCGCGCTCCTCAGCGGTCTCGCGGCCCTCCTCTCAGCCCGGTGCGTGCCGGGCTCCCGCGCGTCTTGACATCCCAACCATAAGGGGTGCCTCCCGGGGAGGGCGTAGCACCCTCCGTGAGTTAAATGTCGGTTTCAGCGCACGTAGCAGATAGCCGGAGGTCCTCCGGCCGCCTAGGCTGATGAGGTGTGAATCATGTCGTGGTGGTTGGCGCCGGCCTGGCCGGCGTGCGCAGCGTCGAGGCGTTACGGGCCCGTGGGTTCGCCGGCACGATCACCCTGATCGGGGAGGAACGGCACCGGCCGTACGACCGCCCCCCCTTGTCGAAGGCCGTCCTGCTGGGCGGCACCGACTCCACGGTCGTCGACTCCGACCTCGGCGCCCTCGAGGTCTCGTTCCGCCCGGGGGTGGCCGCCAAGGGGCTGCGGCCCGGCGTGGTGGAGACCACCGAGGGTGAGCTGCCCTACGACGGGCTGGTCATCGCCACCGGCGCCCGCCCGGTCCGGCTGCTCGGCGACGGCCCGCAGCACGTCCTGCGCACCATCGACGACGCCCTCGCGCTGCGCGCCCTGTTCGCGCCGGGGGTCAGGATCGCCGTCGTCGGCGCGGGCTGGATCGGCGCGGAGGTGGCCACAGCCGCCCGCCGGGCAGGCTGCGAGGTCACCGTGGTCGAGGCCGCCGGCGTCCCGCTGGCCGCCGCCCTCGGCCCGGTCGGCGCGCGGACCGTTCCCTGGTACGAACAGGCGGGCGTCGACCTGAGGCTCGGCACCGCGGTCGCCTCCGTCGACCACGGCGGGCTGATCCTGGCCGACGGCTCGGCGATCGAGGCCGACGTCGTCGTCACCGGTGTCGGCGTCCGCCCCGCGGTCGAGTGGCTGGCCGGCTCCGGCGTCGGGCTCGACGACGGCGTCGTCACCGACGAGCACCTGCGCACCTGGCTGCCCGGCGTCGTCGCCGCGGGCGACTGCACCGCCTGGTGGTCGCGCCGTTACGGCCGCCGCCTGCGGGTCGAGCACTGGGACACCGCGCTGAACGCCCCCGAGGTGGCCGTGGCCTCCCTGATGGGGGAGACGGCGGTCTACGACCCGGTGCCCTACTTCTGGTCGGAGCAGTTCGGCCACATGGTCCAGTACGCCGGGCGGCACGACGGCGGCCGCATGGTCATGCGCGGCGACCCCGGGACCGACCCGAAGTGGGGGGCCTGCTGGGTGGACCACCGCGACCGGCTCGTCGCGGTGCTGTCCGTCGACCGGCCTCGCGATCTCGTCCAGGGCAGGCGCCTCATCGAGGGCGGCCGGCCCCTCGACGTCGAGCGCCTGGCCGACCCTGCGGTAGCGTTGCGCGACTGCGCGGCGTGATCCCGCGCCGGTGTTTGGCGAAAGGCTCGATGTGGTAGTGGTGGATTCGTGACGCTTTCTGTTGCGCAGATCGACCGGGAGACCGACCAGCTGGTGGGCGAGTGGCTCACCCTGACCGAGGTGGCCCGGAGGCTCGGCCTCAGTGCCGGCCGCGCCAAGCAGCTCCTCAAGGACCGCAAGCTCATCGGGGTGCGCCGGGGCGGGGGAGAACCCCAGATCCCGGCCGTGTTCCTGTCCGACGGCGACGTCCTGAAGGGACTGCCGGGCACGCTCACCGTGCTGCTCGACGCCGGATACGACGACGTCGAGTCGCTGCGCTGGCTCTTCACCCCGGACGACAGCCTGCCGGGATCGCCGGTGGAGGCGATCGCCGCGGGCCGACACACCGAGGTCAAGAGACGTGCCCAGGCCCTCGGTTTCTGACGCCCGCCTGTACCTCTGCACCGACGGCCGCCGTGACCGCGGTGACCTCGCGGACTTCCTCGACGCCGCCCTGAGCGGCGGCGTCGACATCGTCCAGCTCCGGGAGAAGGGCCTGGAGGCCCGCGAGGAGCTGGCGCTGCTGGAGGTCTTCCGCGACGCCTGCGACCGGCACGGCCGGCTGCTGGCGGTCAACGACCGCGCCGACATCGCCTACGCGGCCCGGCCCGACGTGCTCCACCTCGGCCAGGACGACCTGCCCGTGCCGGTCGCCCGCGACATCCTCGGCGACGACATCCTCATCGGGCGTTCCACCCACGCCCCCGGGGAGGCGTCCGCCGCGGCCGTCGAGCCCGGCGTCGACTACTTCTGCTGCGGCCCGATCTGGCCGACGCCCACCAAACCCGGGCGGTCCGCGCCGGGCCCCGGCCTGCTCCGGCACGCCGCGGCCCTCGCGACCGACCGGCCCTGGTTCGGCATCGGCGGCATCGACCTCGCCAACCTCGACGAGGTCATGTCGTACGGCGTGCGCCGGGTCGTGGTGGTGCGGGCCATCACCGAGGCCGACGACCCCAAGGCCGCGGCCGAGGAGTTCAGGCGCCGGCTGACCGCCGGAGGCTGACCGGCCGCGGCCGGTCAGGTGCGGCGGGACGTCGCGGCCACGGCCAGCTCGGCCAGCGCCGTACGGGCCTCCGAGGTGATCGGGGCGTGCTCCAGCGAGCGCAGGGCGTCGTCGAGATACTCCCGGATCAGGCTCTCGCACGCGGCGAGCGCCCCGGTCTCCTGGATGATCTGCCGCAGCCGGTCCACCCCGGCCCCGTCCAGCGCCGGGTCGCCGAGCATGGCGCGCACCTGGGCCGCCTGGGCCGGGGAGGCCGCCGCGAGGGTGCGGGCGATGAGCATGGTCCGCTTGCCCTCGCGCAGGTCGTCGCCGGCCGGCTTGCCGGTCTCCAGCGGGTCGCCGAACACGCCGAGGATGTCGTCGCGGAGCTGGAAGGCGATGCCCACGCACTGGCCGTACTCCTCGCAGAGCCGGTCGATCCACGGCTCGCGCCCCCGCGTGGCCAGCACCAGGCCCAGCCGCAGCGGCTGCTCGACCGAGTACTTCCCGCTCTTGAACAGGGCGACCCGCAGCGCGCTGTCGAAGGTGCCCTCGCCGTGGGCCTGCTCCAGCAGATCGAGATACTGGCCGCACATCAGCTCGGTGCGCATGTGGTCGTGGACGTCCTGGGCCGCGGCCAGGGCGGCCGGCGGCAGCCCGCTGGACCGCCACATCTCGCCCGACCAGATGAGCATCAGGTTGCCCAGCAGGATGGCGGAGCCCATGCCGAACTGCGCGGCCGAGCCGTGCCAGCCGGCGTCCTCGTGGAGGGCCTGGAACCTGCGGTGCGCCGACGGCATGCCCCGGCGCATGTCGCTGGCGTCCATCACGTCGTCGTGGACCAGCGCGCTCGCCTGGAGGAGCTCCAGGGACGCGGCGGCGTTGAAGAACGCCGGGTCGTCCTCGCCGCCCGCGCCGCGCCAGCCCCAGTAGCAGAACGCCGGGCGCAGCCGCTTCCCCGCGGAGAGGAAGTCCTCGGCGGCGGAGATGAGCGGCGCCGCCTCGGGTGCGCTGACCTGGGGCCGCTGCCGGTCGACGAACTCCCTGAGGGCGCGGTCCACCTCGATGCGGACGATATCGAGTGTGGCTGCGGAAGTGGTCATGCCCAGACATTATCGGTCCAAGCGGACGGATTCCTATCCGCGGGACACTACGGCGTTTCGCACGCACCGTTACCGAAGGAAGGGACACCCGAAAGGCCCCCGAGCAGGAAGGGCGCCGGAAACCGGGCCGCGCCGGCCGCCGTGCCCCCGCGCCCGGGGTGACGCGGTGCGACGACGCCCCGCGGATCGGGCCGTGCGGCGGCCGCGTCCCCATGGATCGGGCCGTGCGGGCGGCCGTGCCCCCCGGCCCTCGCGACCCTCCGCGTACCGGGCGACGCGGCGCGACGACTCCGCCGCGCGGCGCGACCGTCCCGCCGCGCACCGGGCGGCGCGACGCGACAGCGCATCCCACGAGTACGGCGGGCGGCGGCGCTCCGAGTACCCTTGGGGCATGGCTCTGGGTCGCCCGTCCGTCCTTCCCGACCGCGTGCCCACCGTCCGCGAGCTCCTCGCCGCCGGTGGCCGCTCCTTCTCCTTCGAGTTCGGCCCGCCGAAGAGCGCCGAGGGCGAGCGTCAGCTCTGGCGCGTCATCCGGGAGCTGGAGGCGCTGCGTCCCACCTTCGTGTCGGTGACCTACGGCGCCGGCGGCGGCACCCGCGACCGCACCGTGGAGATCGTGGAGCGGCTCGCCCACGAGACCACGCTGACCCCGGTCGCCCACTTCACCGCGGTCAACCACTCCCTGCGCGAGCTGCGCCACCTGGTCGGCCGGTTCGCCGGCGCGGGCGTGCGCAACATCCTCGCGGTGCGGGGCGACCCGCCCGGCGACCCCACCGGCGAGTGGGTGCGCCACCCCGAGGGCGTCCAGTACGCCGAGGACCTCGTCCGGCTGATCCGCCAGTCCGGCGACTTCTGCGTGGGCGTGGCCGCCTTCCCCTACAAGCACCCCAGGTCGGCCACGATCGAGTCCGACACCGAGTACTTCGTGCGCAAGTGCCGTGCGGGCGCCGACTACGCGATCACCCAGATGTTCTTCCGCGCCGAGGACTACCTCCGGCTGCGCGACCGGGTGGCCGCCACCGGCTGCGACACGCCGATCATCCCGGGCATCATGCCCGTCACCCAGATGAGCACGATCGCCCGGTCCGAGCAGCTGTCGGGCGCGCCGTTCCCGCCGGAGGTCGCGGCGCGGTTCGAGGCCGTCGCCGACGACCCCGCCGCCGTGCGCCGCCTGGGCATCGAGCACGCCATCGAGCTGTGCCGGACGCTCCTCGACGAGGGCGCGCCGGGCATCCACTTCATCACCTTCAACCGCTCCAGCGCGACCCGCGAGGTCTTCCAGGCGCTCGACATCTCCCCCGGGCTCCCCGTCGCCCCGCAGGCCGCCCTCGCCTGAGCCGGGTCCCGGAGCCTCAAGCCCGGTCGCGGGTGCGCGGCGGGCCGGAGCAGGACGCGGACGGCATGGCGGGCGGCACGGCGGGCCGCGGACCGGAGCCGGACGCGGACGGCACGGCGGGCGGATCGGTGGGCGGCGGCTTCGCGCTGCCCGCCGCGTCACCCCGCTCACGCCGTCCGGCTCACGCCTCCGGAGGCCGTCCGGCCATCGGCCTGAGGGGGAGCACCGTCCCGAGAATGGCGTAGCGCTCGTGGCCGCCCGGGAAGACGAACCGGGTGAGCAGGTCGACGAAGCCCATGCTGTGGTAGAGGTGCCTGGCCGCGGTGGGCCGGTCACGGGTCGACAGCACGGCGGTGCGTTCCGGACGGCCGCCGCACACCGCGACGACCATCGCCCGGCCGATTCCCCCGCCCTGGTGGTCGGGGTGGACGTGGACCTCGGCGAGGTCGAAGGCGTCTCCCAGCCAGCCCCGCGCGCTCCCCTCGCCGTTCCGGTCGGCGAGGGCCCGCATGACCACGTCGTGCCACCACTGCCCGGGGACCCCGTGGAAGCCGTAGGCGAGACCCACCGGCGTGCCGGTGGCGTCCTCGGCGAACACGCAGGAGAACCCGGGCTGGACGGAGTGGTTCTCCATGATCGTCCTGCGGCCCGGGACCTGCTCCTCGGGCGGGCTCATCGCGGCGGTGTAGACGGCGAGGACCGCGTCCAGCCGGGAGGTGAACTCAGCGGGTCCGACCCGGCGCAGTCCGATCACCTTCCGCACCCTAGCAGGGACGATGCCGCCCGAACCGGACCGAGCCGGGAAATGAACGCCCGGCGGTACGGCGGCGCGGCGGGAACCGGCCGGCCGTCCCGGTGAGCGCGCCGGCGGCCGACGGCCCGCGGCGTCACGGGCCTCCTACCCGGCGGTGGTCCTCTCCTCCGCCGAGGCCGTCTCCCGCGCGAGGGCCGGCTCCTCCACCTCGGTCGCGACGCCCCCGGTGAGGCGGAGCAGTTCGGCGAAGGACGTGGGGAAGACCGTGTGCGGGTGACCCGCCGCGGCCCACACCGTCTCGTACCGGCCGAGCCAGGTGTCGACCAGGGTCCGCAGGGGGGCCGGATGGCCGATCGGGGCCACCCCGCCGATCACCTGGCCGGTGGCCGCCCGGACGAAGTCGGGACTCGCGCGCCGTACCTTCGCCACGCCGGCCGTCCGGGCCACCAGGGCGGTGTCCACCCGGTGGGCGCCGCTGGTGAGCACCAGGAGCGGCTCGCCGTCGGCGTCGAAGACCAGGCTGTTGGCGATCGCTCCGACCTCGCAGCCCAGCCGGGCCGCCGCCGTCGCCGCGGTCGGGGTCGCCTCCTCGAACACCACGATCTCACCGGTGGCGCCGTGCTCGCGGAGGACCGCGGCGACCTTCTCCACATTCGGATGCAACTTTTCTGGCACGCGGCCACTCTAAACAGTTGGACCGTTGCATGCCGTCCCATTGACCGTGATGGGGACGAGACGCCGATGCACTATGGTCCCTTGATCCAGAAATCACGGTAACGAGGGGATGGTCCAGATGAGAGTCCGACGGCGGCTCGGAGCGGCCACGCTGGCTGCGGCGGCCCTCCTTGTCTCCTCACCCGGTCTCGCGAGCGCCGCGGCGGCTCCCCGCACCCCGGCGGGCGCCCTCCCGGCCGCCGCGGTCCCGGTCACCGCTTCCACGGTCACCGGGGCCCCGGTCGGCGCGGCCGCGGTCCCGACGGCGGCGCCCGCGTTCACCGCGCCCGGCCGGACGCTCCGGCTCGGCGCCAAGGGGGCCGAGGTCAAGGTGCTCCAGACGCGGCTGCAGCAGCTCGGCTACATGCCGGGCACGGCCGACGGCCGGTACGGCGGGGGCACCCTGACCGCGCTGTGGGCCTTCCAGAAGGTCAACGGCATCGCGCCGACCAGCACCGTGGCGAGCAGGACGTGGCGGGCGCTGGAGGCTCCGCGCGCCCCGAGGGTGCTCGTGCCGGGCGGCCGGGCGACCCGGGTCGAGGTGAACCTCACCCAGCAGGTGATGGTCCTGTACGTCGGCGGGAGGGTGCGGCTGATCAGCCACATCTCCTCCGGCAGCGGGATCCCCTACTGCGAGACGGCCACCTGGAACGGCCGGACCCAGCGGTTCTGCGGCAACGCCCGCACGCCGACGGGCGACTACCGGACGACCTGGCGGCGAAGCGGCTGGCACACCTCCTACCTCGGCAAGCTGTACAACCCGATCTTCTTCAACGGCGGCATCGCCCTGCACGGCGCGTTGTCGGTGCCGCTGGCCCCGGCCTCGCACGGCTGTGTGCGGCTGCCGATGAACGTCGCGTCGGCACTGCCCAAGCTGCTCGGCACCGGGGTGCCGGTGCACGTCCGCGGGAGGTTCGTGCGGTAGCCCACGGGGACCGTCCGCGGGAGGTTCGTGCGGTAGCCCACGGGGACCGTCCGCAGGAGGTTCGTGAGCTAGCCCACAGGGACCGTCCGCGGTCTCCACCGCGGCCCGTCCGCCGCCTCCCCGTACGCCGTCTCCGCCGCGGCCCGCCGTTCCCCGGCGGAGCCGGTACGGCGGAGGCCGCGGGGGCGCGCGGCGGCCGCGGCGGGAGCCCGTCCCGCCGGTTCGCCGGCCGTCCCCGAGCGCCTGTTCGAGCGCGGAGAACCCCGGGAGATCCCCATCTCCCGGGGTTCTCGCTTTTCCCGCCGATCGAACCTTTGTTCGCCGCACTGCTTGACAGTGCGGGTGATCGAATTTATGTTCGATGTAAAGATGCGAGGCTCGCGGCTCGCGTCCAGGGGCGGTCGTCCGCCGTCGCCGCCGTCACGGCGGCGACGGCGGGCGGGAACCGGACGGGGAGAGGGGAAGCTCCTCGTCCGGCCGCCCGGCGGATTTGTCGGTGGTGTCTGCGAGCCTTGACATCACCGGTGAGAACGCCGGGAGCCGCTTGCGACCAAGGAGGTTGAAGCGCAGTGATCCATCGACCCGGTGACTCGGGCGGGCCCCGGCTCTCGCCCACGGTCCGGGCGCATCTGGCCGATGCGCGCGACTGCCTGGAGGAGGCCGCCGCCGCGACCACCCCCGCCACCCGCTACGTCGCGGCCCACCTGGCGGCCCTGCGTGCCGCCGCCGCGGTCCTGGCCGCCCGCCCGCGCCCCATGGACGGCCGCAGGCGCAGGCTGCGCAGCGCCTGGGAGCTGCTGCCGGAGGCGGAGCCCCGGCTGGCCGACTGGGCCCCCTATTTCGAGATGAGCGCCACCAAGCGTGCCTCGGCCGAGGCCGGCATGACGCGCGTGGTGTCGGCGCGCGACGCCGAGGAGCTGATCTCCGAGGCGGAGCGGTTCGTCGCCACCGTCGAGAAGATGCTCGGCGTGCCCGTCCAGCCCACCCTGCCCGGCAGCGTCCCGCTGGCCGGCTGACCCCGCCGCCCGGCGCACCCCCTCACACGCCGGCAGGCGCGCCCCTCACCGCGTCGTTCCGTCATCCCGTCGCCCGCGTCCGCGGCGTCCCGGTCCCGTCCTGTGGCCCTGCCGGGCACTCAGGAGACCCCTGCCGGGCGCTCAAGAGACCCCTGCCGGGCATTCAGGAGACCTGGGGCAGGGGGCGCGGCTCAGGAGACCCGGGCCGGGCTCAGGGGACCGCCGAGGGGGCTGACGCGTCCGAGGAGTCCGTCCGGCGGTCCACCCGGTGGCGCAGCAGGAGCATCGCGGCGTCGTCGCCCAGCGGGCGGCCCACGTGCCGCAGCAGGTCGGCGCGCAGGGCGTCCAGGGCCAGTTGCGGATCCGATCCGCCGAGCAGGTGCGCCCGCGCCTCCAGCGGATAGAACTCGCCCGCCCCGTTGCGCGCCTCGATGACCCCGTCGGTGTAGAAGAGCACCTGCTCCCCGGGTTCGAAGGGGATGCGGTACGGTTTCGGCTCGCTGACCCGCAGTGCGCCCATGCCCAGGGGCAGCGCCTCCTCGGGCGGTTCGGCGAAGCACTGCTTGCCGCCGGCTCCCAGCACCATGGGCGGCGGGTGACCGCAGTTGACGATGGTGATGGAGGCGTCGCCGGTGATCTCGGCGAGGATCGCCGTCACGAACTGCTCGCCCGAAAGCTCTCTGGTCAGGGCGTTCTCCAGGCGGGTCACCACGCGCAGCAGCCCGGTCTCGTCGTGGGCGGCCTCCCGGAAGGCGCCCAGCACCACCGCGGCCGTCTCCACCGCCTCCAGGCCCTTGCCCTGCACGTCCCCGACGATGATCCGCACCCCGTGCGGGGTGGTGACCACGTCGTACAGGTCGCCGCCGATCCGGGCCTCGGCGGTGGCGGAGGTGTAGGAGACGGCGACGCCGATCTCGGGTCCGGCCCGGCGCGGCACCGGCCGCAGCAGAACCCGCTGGGCGGCCTCGGCCACCGAGCGGACGTCGGCGAGTTGCCGTTCGTGGCGGAGCCGGCCGGCGCTGGCCAGCACGCTGGCCATGGTGACGCCCAGGATGGCCATCATGGTGATGTTGGTGCGGGAGCTCCACAGGACGTCGTAGTGCAGGCCGAGGGCGACGCACAGCGCCAGCGCGACGATCCCGACCACCGTCGTCCGGCCCAGGCCGCAGGCGACGCTGGCGAACGCCGGGCCGAGGGCCAGCAGGGGGAGCAGCCCGGTCTCCGGGCCCGAGCCGAGGTCGGCCAGGGCGACCACGGCCATGACGACGAAGGGCAGCAGCCGTAGGGTGTCCTGGGTCCTGCTGGCCCCGACGGAGGTCAGCAGCCGCAGGAAGGCGCGGGTCTTCGTCGAGCCGAGCATCGCCACGACGACGTCGAGGCGGCTTTTCGGGGACGGAGGAGAGTGATCGTGCCGATCCTCTCTCCGTGCCATGTTCACCACATCTCGCTAAAGCCGTATTTGCCTTTTCCTACCACAGCGAAGGTCTTCTGTGGCGGTATGCGAGTGATCTTCCGGGGATACGGCGTGTCGCGCTCCGCGGCCGTGGGCGCGCCGCGGCGGCACGCCCACGGCGACGGTCAGAACGACTCGACGGCGCGCCGTGCCTCGGGATCGAGCACGCCCCAGTTGATGAGCTCCTCGGTGAGCTCGGCCGGGGACTTGTCGTAGATCACCGCCAGGGAGCGGAGGTCCTCCTGGCGGATGGACAGCACCTTGCCGTTGTAGTCGCCACGCTGGCTCTGGATGGTGGCGGCGTAACGGGCCAGCGCGCCGGCCTTCTCCTTGGGGAGCTGGGCAAGGCGCTCAAGGTCGATGACAAGCTTCGGCGTCGGGCCGAGCGGACTCGGCGCGGCGCCGCCGGGCAGCAGCTCCGAAACCGGCACGCCGTAGAAATCAGCCAGTTCGGCAAGCTTCTGGACCGTCACGGCGCGGTCACCGCGCTCATAGGAGCCGACCACGACCGCCTTCCAGCGCCCGCGCGACTTCTCTTCGACTCCGTGCAGGGACAGGCCCTGCTGGGTGCGGATGGCACGGAGTCGTGCACCCAGCGACTTGGCGTACTCAGACGGCATAGTGTGGCCCCCCGGCTCTGTTATGCACTGCTTTCACTTGATTGTGCTCCCTCGCAACTTATGCCCCAACCGCTGGGTTGGTGCGCGGGACAGGGACCTTCGGTGACGGGAGCGTCAGGGTTTACCCGATAAGGCCGCGAGGTGCGGTTACGGACAGTGACGGTAAAGCGGTGGACGCCCAAGGTCAAGCTGATTGGAAAAAAGATGCGGAATCCGGTCCGGTGGGTTCCGCCTCAAAGGCCGCAGTTGTCCCGCATGGGCGATACGGCCCCATGGGTCGCCGTGCCGGACGGCCGCGGCGGCGGGTTGCGGGGCAGCATCATCACCGGGCACGCCGACGCGCGGATGATCTTCATTGACGTGTCGCCGAGGAAGACCCGGCGCAGCGGGCCGGCCGTGCTGGAGGCGCAGACCAGCAGCGCGCCCTCGCACCCGGCGCCGCCGAGCGCGGACGCCACGTCCCCGCCCTCCAGCACCTGCGTCGTGACCTCCACGTCGTGCCCGTGCGCCGCCTCACCGAGGTCGGCGGCGGCCCGCTCACGCAGCCGGTCGAGCGTCTGCTCGGCCGCCTTCACCCGCATCCCCCGGCTCACGACCAGGGTGATCAGGTGCAGCGGCGTCCCCAGCGCCACGGCGATCTCCGCGGCCGGCCGTACGGCGTCGTCGGAGGCGGGGTCGCGGCGGTAGGCCACGACCAGCCGCCGGATCGCCGGCGGGTGGTCCTCGGCGTACCCGCGCGGGGCCAGGGCGACGGGCACCGGGCAGGAGTGCAGGAGCTGGTCGGCGGTGCTGCCCAGTGCGATGCGGCCCCGGGAGCCCCTGGGCGCGGAGCCGATGACCACCGCGTCGGCGCCGATCCGCCCGGCGAGCCCGACCAGCCCGCGCCCGCTGCCGCGGTCGGCCTCCAGCATGTAGTCGATCGGCACGTCCCGGACGCCGGTCAGGGCCAGCCGCGCCTGCTGCAGCGCCTGGGCGGCCTGCGCGGTGATGTAGGCCCGCCACTCGGCGTCGACCTTCCCGGGGCCCGGCGTGGGCCAGGCGGGCGGGTGGACGTGTCCGACGGTCAGCCGGGCCCCGGCCTGCCTGGCCAGCAGCACGGCCAGCGCCAGCCCGTCCCTGCCCCGTGTCTCGGGGATGAACCCGGCGAGGATGTGCTCGATCTTCATCTGGCGCTCCGGTTGAGACGGGAGTGGCGGTAGCCGTACAGGAAGTAGGCGAGCAGACCGGCCGCCATCCAGGCCCCGAACGCGAGCCAGGTGACGGACGCGAGCCCGGCCATCACGACGAAGCAGAAGATCACCCCGAGGATCGGGGTGACGGGGAAGAACGGCGTGCGGAAGCTGCGCGGCAGCTCCGGGCGGGTCCGGCGCAGCACGAGCACACCCGCGTTGACGATCGCGAAGGCGAACAGGGTGCCGATGCTGGTCGCCTCGGCGAGCTGGCCGAGCGGGACGAACCCGGCCAGCGTCGAGACGAACAGGGCCACGATGAGGGTGTTGGCGACCGGCACCTGACGGCGCGGGTCCACCCGCTGGAAGACCTTCGGGATCAGGCCGTCGCGTGACATCGCGAACAGGATGCGGGTCTGGCCGTACAGGACGGTGAGCACGACGCTGGCGATGGCGACGACCGCGCCGAAGGAGATGACGATCCCCGGCCAGGTCGCCCCGGTGGCCCGGTCGGCGACCAGGGCGAGGCTGGCCTCGGTGGTGTTCGGGTCGAACAGCCGCCAGTGCATGGCGCCGACGGCCGACAGCGCCACCGCGACGTAGACGATCGTGACGATGACCAGGGACAGGATGATCGCCCGCGGCAGGTCGCGCTTGGGGTCGCGCGCCTCCTCTCCGGCCGTGGAGGCGGCGTCGAAGCCGATGTAGGAGAAGAACACCTGCGAGGCGGCGGCGGTGACGCCGGCCATGCCCAGCGGGGCGAACGGCGTGAGGTTGCCCGCGCGGAACGCGCTGAAGGCCACCGCGCAGAAGAACACCAGCACCACGATCTTGATGAGCACGAAGACGACGTTGGCCCTGGCGCTCTCGGAGGCGCCGCGCAGCAGCAGCCAGGTGGCCAGCAGCACGATCAGGATCGCGGTGAGGTTCAGCACGCCGCCCTGGTCGCCGGGGGAGTGGGTGACGGCGTCGGGCAGGCGCGTGCCGGACAGGTCCTCCAGGAAGCGGTTGAGGTACTCGCCCCAGCCGACCGCCACGGCCGCCACCGAGACCGCGTACTCCAGCATCAGGCACCAGCCGCACACCCACGCCACCAGCTCGCCCATCGTCGCGTAGGCGTAGGAGTAGGACGACCCGGAGACCGGGATCGTGCCGGCCAGCTCGGCGTAGGACAGCGCGGAGAACAGGGCGGTGACCGCGGCCAGCACGAAGGAGGCGACCACCGCGGGACCGGCCTTCGGCACGGCCTGGCCGAGGATGACGAAGATGCCGGTGCCGAGGGTGGCGCCGACGCTGAAGAGGGTCAGCTGCCACATGGTCATGGTCCGGCGCAGCTCGCCGCCCTCGCCGTGGCCGCCCTCGGCGACGATCTCGTCGGCCGGCTTGGTGCGCAGCAGCCGGCGCGCCATGGAGACCATCGGCGCCCCCTTCCCCTCGTCGCGCGCGGGTGCGCGGCCCGCGCCCTGCTCCGCCCCTCGCGGAGGGCATTACCCCGGCCGGGCGCCCCGGACGCCGCCGGGCCGTACGGAGGGGTCCCGGAGGCCGCCGGGCCGTACGGCGGGGTCCCCGGCCTCCCGGGGCCGTACGGCGGGGCCCCGCGGCCGGGCCCCGGAGGCCCCGGAGGTCACGGCACGCCGTCCGGCGGCCAGGTGCCGCCGGGCGTGACGATGGTGCCCGCCGTGCCCTCAAGGATCCGCGCCGCGTCCTCCAGCCTGCCGATGGCGGCCATGTCGCCGGTCGTCTCGACGAACCGGGCGACCGCCTCCACCTTGGGCCCCATGGAACCGGCCGGGAAGTGCTCGGCGCGCAGCTCGTGGGGCGTGGTGCGGGCGATCTCCTCCTGCCGCGGGGTGCCGAAGTTCCTGGCGACCCCCGGCACGTCGGTCAGCGACATGAACACGTCCGCCTCCAGCGCCTCGGCGAGCAGCGCGGCGGTCAGGTCCTTGTCGACGACGGCCTCGATCCCCTGGAGCAGGCCGACCTCGTTGCGGATGACCGGGATGCCGCCGCCGCCCGCGCAGATCGTCAGGACGCCGTCGCGGACCAGGCGGCGGATCAGCCGGGTCTCCACCACCCGCTGCGGCACGGGGGAGGGCACGACCCGCCGCCAGCGGTCGCCGTCCTGCTTGACGGTCCAGCCGTACCGGGCGGCCAGCTTCTCGGCCTCCTCCTTCTCGTAGCCCTGGCCGACGAACTTGGCGGGGTCGTCGAAGGCGGGGTCCACGGCCGAGACGAGCGTCTGGTTGACCAGCGCGGCGACCTGACGCCCCGGCAGGGCGTTCTGCAGCGCCTGCAGCAGCCAGTAGCCGATCATGCCCTGCGTCTCGGCGCCGATCGTGTCGAGCGGGTAGGGCCGGCTCAGCTCGGGGTCGTGCGCGCTCTCCAGGGCCAGCACGCCCACCTGGGGGCCGTTGCCGTGGGTCACGATGAGCTCGTGCCGTACGGCCAGCTTCGCCAGCGACGCGGCGGCGGCCAGGACGTTGTCCCGCTGCGCCTCGGCGTCGGGCCGCTGCCCGCGCCGCAGCAGGGCGTTCCCTCCGAGGGCGACCAGGATGCGCACGGCTCAGCCTCCCGGGGTGGTCGTCACGGCGGCCTTCTCAGACGCCGTCGCGTTCGAGGGGGCAGCTCATGCAGCGCGGGCCGCCCCGGCCCCGGCCGAGCTCGCCGCCCGGGGTGGTGATCACCTCGATGCCGTTCGCGCGCAGGTGGTCGTTGGTGACGGTGTTGCGCTCGTAGCCGATGACCACGCCCGGCTCGACGGCCAGCGTGTTGCAGCCGTCGTCCCACTGCTCCCGCTCGGCCGCGCGGACGTCCTGCGTGGGCGTGAGGATCTCGATGTCGTCCAGCCCTATGGCGCGGGCGATGGCCCGGTGCATGTCCTCGGGGGCGTGGTCGGTGATCTTGAGTTCCTTCTCGGTGTCGCCGGGCTCGACCGTGTAGGAGGGCAGCATGCCCAGGCCGGCGAACTTGGTGAACACCCCGACGTCCACGTTCGTCATGACGGTGTCCAGGTGCATGAACGCCCTGGCCTTCGGCAGGTGCAGCGCGACGATCCGCTCGGCGCCGCCCCGGGCGAACAGGCTGCGCGCGAGCATCTCCACCGCCTCGGGCCTGGTGCGCTCGCTCATCCCGACCAGGACCGCCCCCCGGCCGATGACCAGGACGTCGCCGCCCTCGATGGTGGCGGGCGCGGCCGACATGCCGGGCATCCAGACGTCGTAGCCGCCCTCGCCCGGCCGGTCGTAGCCGGAGGCGAACATCGGGTGGTAGCGGTAGATCGCCTGGTAGTTGACGGTCTCGCGGCGGCGGGCCTTGCGGCGCATCGCGTTGATCGAGACGCCGCCGTAGATCCAGCAGGAGGTGTCGCGGGTGAACAGGTGGTTGGGCAGCGGCGGCAGGACGAACTCGTCCGGCTCGCGCGTGTGGAACGCCAGGCTCTTGGGGTCGGTGCCCCGCTCCACCAGCTCGCGCTTGGTGATGCCGCCGACGAGGTGGCGCTGCAGGTCGGCCGCGTCCATCGAGTCCAGCGCGTTGCGCAGCGCGTCGACGGCCATCGGCCCGAAGTAGCGCTCGTCGATGACGTTGTCGAGGACGTATTTGCGCGCCTCGGGGACCTCGACCGTCTCGCGCAGCAGGTCGGCCAGCAGGTGCACGACGACGCCCCGCTCGCGCAGGATGCGCTCGAACTGCCGGTGCTCCTCCATCGCGCGCTCCACCCACAGCACCTCGTCGAAGAGGAAGTCCTCCTTGTTGGAGGGGGTGAGGCGCCGCAGGGCCAGCTCGGGCCGGTCCAGCAGGACGCGGCGGAGCCTGCCCACCTCGGAGCCGACGTGGAAGGTCATGTCTTTCGTCCTCCGTGTTGCCTCGATGCGCATCGGGCGCTTCAGGGGTGGTTCATCCACTGCTTTCCCGGTTTTCCCGGTTCTTCGGGTTCTTCCCTCTTTTTGGAGTTTTTCCCGCAGGTCGCCGCCGGAAGGCCGGAACGGCCCGCGCCCCGCCCGGCGACGCCGGAGGCGCGAAGGGGCTGGTTGGGAGGCATCACGGCGCGCCTGCTACCGTGAGGCGTCGACTTCCTTTAAGACCCGTCCCGTGAGGCGGGAAAGGTGGTGTTCTTTTGGCTGACGCCGTTTCGCATGCCCAGGACGCGCGGGCGGTCCTCGAGGGACCCGACATCAACCGCGCCCTGATCCGCATCTCCCACGAGATCCTCGAACGCACCAAGGGTGCCGAGGACATCGTCCTGCTCGGCATCCCCACCCGGGGTGTCCACCTGGCCCGCCGCCTGGCCGGCCACATCGCCCGCTTCGAGGGCCGCCCGGTGCCCGTCGGGTCGCTCGACATCACGATGTACCGCGACGACCTGCGGCTGCGCCCGGCCCGCGCCCTCGGCCGCACCGACCTGCCCGCCGACGGCATCGACGGCAGGGTCGTCGTCCTCGTCGACGACGTCCTCTTCTCCGGCCGCACGGTCCGCTCCGCGCTCGACGCGCTCAACGACCTGGGCCGCCCGCAGGCCGTGCAGCTCGCCGCCCTGGTCGACCGCGGCCACCGCGAGCTGCCGATCCGCGCCGACTACGTGGGCAAGAACCTCCCCACCTCCAAGTCCGAGATCGTCAAGGTCTACCTGGAGGAGAACGACGGCCGCGACGCCGTCCTGCTGCTGAGGGGGGACGACCGGTGAGGCGCCATCTCATCTCCGCGGCCGACCTGAGCCGCGACGACGCCCTGCTCATCCTCGACACCGCCGACGAGCTGGCCAAGATCTCGGACCGCTCGATCAAGAAGCTGCCGACGCTGCGCGGCCGTACGGTGGTCAACCTCTTCTTCGAGGACTCCACCCGGACCCGGATCTCCTTCGAGGCGGCGGCCAAGCGCCTGTCGGCCGACGTGATCAACTTCTCGGCCAAGGGCTCCAGCGTCTCCAAGGGCGAGTCCCTCAAGGACACCGCGCTGACCCTGGAGGCGATGGGCGCCGACGCCGTCGTCATCCGGCACGGCGCCTCCGGCGCGCCGCACCGCCTGGCCGGCTGGGTCCGCGGCAGCGTCGTCAACGCCGGCGACGGCACCCACGAGCACCCCACCCAGGCGCTGCTCGACGCCTTCACCATGCGCCGCCGCCTGGGCCCGCTGGACGGCAGGAAGGTCACCATCGTCGGCGACGTGCTGCACAGCCGGGTGGCCCGCTCCAACGTCCTGCTGCTGAGCACGCTCGGCGCCGAGGTGACCCTGGTCGCCCCGCCGACCCTGCTGCCGGTGAGCGTCGGCTCCTGGCCCTGCGAGGTCTCCTACGACCTCGACGCCGTGCTGCCCAAATCGGACGTGGTGATGATGCTGCGCGTCCAGCGCGAGCGGATGAACGCCGCGTTCTTCCCCACCGAGCGGGAGTACAGCCGCCGCTACGGCCTCGACCGCGACCGCGTCGCCAGGATGCACGACGACGCCATCGTGATGCACCCCGGCCCGATGAACCGGGGCATGGAGATCGCGGCCGAGGTGGCCGACTCACCGCGCTCGACGATCGTCGAGCAGGTCGCCAACGGGGTGACCACGCGCATGGCCGTCCTGTACCTGCTGCTGGGCGGCGCCGACCTCGGGGGAGAGATCCGACAGTGAGCGAGCAGCGAAGCACAGTGATCAAGGGAGCGCGGATCCTCGGCGGCGAGCCCGCCGACATCCTCGTCCGCGGCGGGGTCGTCGAGGAGGTCGGCCAGGGGCTGACCGGCGACGAGACGATCGACGCCCGGGGCCTCATCGCCCTGCCCGGCCTCGTCGACCTGCACACCCACCTGCGCGAGCCGGGCCGGGAGGACGCCGAGACCGTCGAGACCGGCACCCGCGCCGCCGCCCTGGGCGGCTACACCGCCGTCCACGCCATGGCCAACACCGACCCGGTCGCCGACACCGCCGGCGTCGTCGAGCAGGTCTGGCGGCTGGGCCAGGAGGCCGGCCACTGCGACGTGCGCCCGGTGGGCGCCGTCACCGTCGGCCTGGAGGGCGAGCGGCTGGCCGAGCTCGGCGCGATGGCCGACTCGGCGGCCCGGGTGCGGGTCTTCTCCGACGACGGCAAGTGCGTCTCCGACGCGGTGCTCATGCGCCGCGCCCTGGAGTACGTCAAGGCGTTCGACGGAGTGATCGCCCAGCACGCCCAGGAGCCGCGGCTGACCGCGGGCGCGCAGATGAACGAGGGCGCGGTCTCCGGCAGGCTCGGCCTGACCGGCTGGCCCGCGGTCGCCGAGGAGGCGGTCATCGCCCGCGACTGCCTGCTGGCCGCGCACGTCGGCTCCCGGCTGCACGTCTGCCACGTCTCCACCGCCGGCTCGGTGGAGATCATCCGATGGGCCAAGTCCAAGGGCTGGGACGTCACCGCCGAGGTGACCCCGCACCACCTGCTGCTGACCGACGACCTCGTCGAGGACTCCCCGGTCGGCGCCTACAACCCGATCTACAAGGTCAACCCGCCGCTGCGCACCCGCGCCGACGTCGAGGCGCTGCGCCTCGCGCTGGCCGACGGCACGATCGACTGCGTCGCCACCGACCACGCGCCGCACCCGGTCGAGGACAAGGAGACCGAGTGGTCCGCCGCGGCGATGGGCATGATCGGACTGGAGACGGCGCTGTCGGTGGTTCACGAGGCCATGGTGGAGACCGGCCTGCTTGACTGGTCGGGTGTCGCCGAGCGCATGTCGTACGCCCCGGCCAGGATCGGCCGCCTGGCCGGTCACGGCCGTCCCGTCGAGGCGGGCGCCCCGGCCAACATCACGCTGTACGACGCCTCGGCGCGCGCGGAGGTGGACCCCTCGGGCTTCGCCTCGCGCAGCCGCAACACGCCCTACGAGGGCAGGACGCTGCCCGGCCGGGTCGTCGCGACCTTCCTGCGCGGCAGGCCGACCGTCCTGGACGGCAAGCTCGTCTGACGCCTCACCCCGCCGCCCGCCGTACGGTCCGCTCCGTACGGCGGGCGGGAGGGGCCGCCGGATCCCGGCCCGCGAAGGCGCGGAGCGCCGGGGGGAAGCGCACCCGACGACGCGTGCGCGGACGCGTGACGGCCGGCCCGCGCCCGGGAACGGGCGGGCGGGGCCGGACGGACGGCGCGTCTCACATCGTGGAGGCCCCCTCCACCAACATGCCTGATATTTCATACTTTGCGGAGCAGTGACCGATATGATCGGGGTTTTCGAGTGACCGCAGTGCTAGTGCTGGAAGACGGCCGTGTCTTCCAAGGGGCGCCCTACGGCGCCGAGGGAGAGACCTTCGGCGAGATGGTCTTCAACACCGGGATGACCGGCTACCAGGAGACGCTCACCGACCCCTCGTACCACCGTCAGATCGTCGCGATGACCGCGCCGCACATCGGCAACACCGGCGTCAACGACGAGGACCCCGAGTCCTCGCGGGTCTGGGTCGCCGGCTACGTCGTCCGCGAGCCCGCCCGCGTCTCCTCCAGCTGGCGCGCCCGCCGCTCCCTCGACGACTACCTCCGGGAGCAGGGCGTCGTCGGCATCGCCATCCCCGGCACCCGCGCCCTCACCCGCCACCTGCGCGAGCGCGGGGCCATGCGCGCCGGGATCTTCTCCGGCGACGCCCTCGCCACCGTCGAGGAGCTGGTGGAGCGCGTACGGCGCAGCCCCGGCATGGAGGGCGCCGACCTGGCGCGGGAGGTCTCCACCGCCGAGCCGTACGTGGTGCCGGCGATCGGCGCCAAGCGTTTCACCGTGGCGGCCGTGGACCTCGGGATCAAGGCGATGACCCCGCACCGGCTGGCCGAGCGCGGCTGCGAGGTGCACGTCCTGCCCGCCGCCAGCACCGCCGAGGACATCCTCGCGCTCGACCCCGACGGGGTCTTCTTCTCCAACGGCCCCGGCGACCCGGCCACCGCCGACGCCGCCGTCGAGGCGCTGCGCGGCGTCCTCGCCGCGGGCAGGCCGTTCTTCGGCATCTGTTTCGGCAACCAGATCTTCGGCCGGGCCCTGGGCCTGGGCACCTACAAGCTGCGCTACGGCCACCGCGGCGTCAACCAGCCGGTCCAGGACCGGAGCACCGGCAAGGTGGAGATCTCCGCGCACAACCACGGCTTCGCCGTACAGGCGCCGCTGGACGGGCCGTTCGACACGCCGTACGGCCCGGCGGAGGTCAGCCACGTCAACCTCAACGACGACTGCGTCGAGGGGCTGCGGCTCACGGACCGGCCGGCCTTCAGCGTCCAGTACCACCCCGAGGCGGCGGCGGGTCCGCACGACTCCGCGGGCCTCTTCGACCGGTTCTGCGACCTGATGGAGCAGCACGCGACCATGAAGACGGAGGATAAGGATGCCTAAGCGCACGGACATCCGGTCGGTCATGGTGATCGGCTCCGGGCCGATCGTGATCGGCCAGGCCTGCGAGTTCGACTACTCCGGCACCCAGGCCTGCCGCGTGCTGCGCGCCGAGGGCTTCCGCGTGATCCTCGTCAACAGCAACCCGGCGACGATCATGACGGACCCGGAGTTCGCCGACGCCACCTACGTCGAGCCGATCACCCCGGAGATCGTCGAGAAGATCATCGCCAAGGAGCGGCCGGACGCCCTCCTGCCCACCCTCGGCGGCCAGACCGCGCTCAACACCGCGATCGCGCTGCACGAGGCCGGGGTGCTGGAGGAGTACGGCGTCGAGCTGATCGGCGCCGACGTGGACGCCATCCAGGCGGGCGAGAACCGCGAGATGTTCAAGGCCATCGTCGGCAAGGTCGCCGCAGAGCGGGGCCTGAACGCCGAGTCGGCCCGCTCGGTCGTCTGCCACACCATGGACGAGTGCCTGGCCGCCGCCACGGAGCTGGGCTACCCGCTGGTGGTGCGCCCCTCCTTCACCATGGGCGGCGTCGGCTCCGGCTTCGCCCACGACGAGGACGGCCTGCGCCGCATCGCCGGGGCCGGCCTCGACGCCTCCCCGACCAGCGAGGTGCTCCTGGAGGAGTCCATCCTCGGCTGGAAGGAGTACGAGCTGGAGGTGATGCGCGACCGGGCCGACAACGTCGTCATCGTCTGCTCCATCGAGAACCTCGACCCGATGGGCGTGCACACCGGCGACAGCGTCACCGTGGCCCCCGCGCTGACCCTGACCGACCGCGAGTACCAGAACATGCGCGACGTCGCCATCGCGGTCATCCGCGAGGTCGGCGTGGACACCGGCGGCTGCAACATCCAGTTCGCGGTCGACCCGGCCACCGGCCGCATGGTCGTCATCGAGATGAACCCCCGGGTCTCCCGCTCCAGCGCGCTGGCCTCGAAGGCCACCGGCTTCCCGATCGCCAAGATCGCGGCCAAGCTCGCCATCGGCTACACCCTGGACGAGATCCCCAACGACATCACCCGGGAGACCCCGGCGTCGTTCGAGCCCTCGCTCGACTACATCGTGGTCAAGGTCCCGCGGTTCGCCTTCGACAAGTTCCCCGGGGCCGACGCGACGCTGACCACCCACATGAAGTCGGTCGGCGAGGCCATGGCCATCGGCCGGTCCTTCCCCGAGGCCCTGCAGAAGGCGCTGCGCTCCCTGGAGAAGAAGGACGCGGTCTTCACCTGGGCCGGGGAGCCCGGCGACAAGGACGCGCTGCTCGACGCCTGCCGCACCCCGCACGACGGCCGCCTGCGCGCCATGCAGCAGGCCATCCGCGCCGGGGCGACGCCCGAGGAGCTGTTCGAGGCCACCTCGGTGGACCCGTGGTTCCTCGACCAGCTCTTCGCGATCGACGAGGTCGCCGGCGGGCTGCGCCGGGCCCCGCGGCTCGACGCCGAGGCGCTGACCCTGGCCAAGCGGCACGGCTTCAGCGACGCGCAGATCGCCGAGCTGTGCGACATGACCGAGGAGCGGGTGCGCGACCTGCGCCACGCGCTCGGCGTGCGGCCGGTCTACAACACGGTGGACACCTGCGCCGCGGAGTTCGCCGCGCGGACGCCCTACCTGTACTCCACCTACGACGAGGAGACCGAGGTCCCGCCGGGCGAGCGGCCCAAGGTCATCATCCTCGGCTCCGGTCCCAACCGCATCGGCCAGGGCATCGAGTTCGACTACGCGTGCGTGCACGCCTCCTTCGAGCTGTCGAAGGCCGGCTACGAGACCGTCATGGTCAACTGCAACCCCGAGACGGTCTCCACCGACTACGACACCTCCGACCGGCTCTACTTCGAGCCGCTCACCCTGGAGGACGTCCTGGAGGTCGTCCACGCCGAGCAGCAGAGCGGCCAGGTCGCGGGCGTCATCGTCCAGCTCGGCGGCCAGACCCCGCTGGGCCTGGCCCAGGCGCTCAAGGACGCCGGCGTCCCGATCGTCGGCACCTCGCCGGAGTCGATCCACCTCGCCGAGGAGCGCGGCGCGTTCGGCCGCGTCCTGGCCGAGGCGGGCCTGCCCGCGCCCCGGCACGGCACCGCGACCGGCGAGCAGGACGCCCTGGAGATCGCCGCCGAGATCGGCTACCCGGTGCTGGTGCGGCCCTCCTACGTCCTCGGCGGCGCCGGCATGGCCATCGTCTACGACGACGAGACCCTGGTCACCTACATGTCCCGGGCCGGGGCCGCCAGCGACCACCCGGTGCTGGTGGACAAGTTCCTCGACGAGGCCGTCGAGATCGACGTGGACGCCCTGTTCGACGGCGAGGAGCTCTACCTCGGCGGCGTCATGGAGCACATCGAGGAGGCCGGCATCCACTCCGGCGACTCGGCGTGCTCGCTGCCGCCGATGACGCTGGGCAGCCACGACATCAAGCGCATCCGCGCGGCCACCGAGGCCATCGCCCGCGGCGTGGGCGTGCGCGGCCTGATCAACGTGCAGTACGCCATGTCGGCGAACATCCTGTACGTGCTGGAGGCCAACCCGCGCGCCAGCCGTACGGTGCCGTTCGTCTCCAAGGCCACCGCGGTGCCGCTGGCCAAGGCGGCGGCCCGGGTGATGATGGGGGCGGGGATCGCCGAACTGCGCGCGGAGGGCATGCTCCCGGCCGAGGGCGACGGCGGCACCCTGCCGCTGGACGCGCCCATCGCGGTCAAGGAGGCGGTGCTGCCGTTCAACCGGTTCATCCGCAGCATGAACGACGCGGTGGACACGGTGCTGGGCCCGGAGATGCGCTCCACCGGCGAGGTGATGGGCATCGACGAGTTCTTCGGCATCGCCTACGCCAAGTCGCAGGCCGCCGCCTACGGCTCGCTGCCGGTCAAGGGACGGGCGTTCGTCTCGGTGGCGAACCGGGACAAGCGCGCCATGATCTTCCCGGTGAAGGCGCTCGCCGATCTCGGCTTCGAGATCCTGGCCAGCGAGGGCACCGCCGAAGTGCTGCGCCGCAACGGCGTCCATGCCAAGATCGTGCGCAAGCAGAGTGACGGGCCGGGCCCCGACGGTGAACCGACCATCGGCCGGCGGATCCTGGACGGCGAGGTGGATCTCATCGTGAACACGCCCTTTGGCAGCCCCGGCCAGTCCGGGCCGCGGCTGGACGGCTACGAGATCCGCACCGCGGCCGTGCTGCGGGGCATCCCGTGCATCACGACCGTCCAGGGCCTGGCCGCCGCCGTGCAGGGCATCCAGGCGATCGTACGCGGCGACGTGGGGGTACGGTCCCTCCAGGAGCACGCGGAGCGGCTGAGGGGACGAGTGAGCGAAGTGGCCGGCGAAGGATGAGCCGTCCGCGGAGTGAGCGAGGAGCCGAACGCGACCGTGTGGACGGGCGGCTGAGGGGACGAGTGAGCGAAGTGGCCGGCGAAGGATGAGCCGTCCGCGGAGTGAGCGAGGAGCCGAACGCGACCATGGGCACTGCAGACTGAGGGGATGAGACCCGGGAGGACGTAGGCGGGGGGCGAGGCGAAGGAGACCACGGGCACGGCGGATCTGCGGGGCGGACGCCCCAGGCGGAGGTGAGGAAGACGCCTGTTACTCCGGTGCAGGTGACCGGCACGGTGCTGACGACGCGCCGGGTCGACGCCTACCATGCGCTGACCGTGGTGGCGCCCGGCATCGCCGAGCGCTTCCGGCCCGGTCACTTCGTGGCGGTGGCGGTCGGCGGCGCGCGGACGTCGTCGCTGACCCGCCGTGCCTTCTTCGTCCACGACGTCAAGCCCGACTACGGCGGCACCGTGGAGTTCGTCTTCACCGTGCGCGGACCGGGCACCGAGTGGCTGGCCGAGCGCCGGGCCCGCGACACACTCGACCTCGTCGGGCCGCTCGGCCGCCCCTTCCCGCTGCCCCGCGACCCGGTGGGCTGCGTCCTGGCCGGCGGGGAGCACGGCTCGGCCGCGCTGTTCCCGCTGGCCGACGCGCTCCAGCGGCGCGGCTGCCGGGTCGACTTCGTGCTCGGCGCGGCCTCCGCCGACCGGGTGTTCGGCGCGCTGCGCGCCCGCCGGATGGGGGAGACCACCACGCTGACCACCGAGGACGGCTCGGTGGGGATGCGCGGCAGGGTCACCGACGTGCTGCCCGGGGTGATCGCCGACGTGCGGGCCGACGCGGTCTACGCCTGTGGCCCGATGGCCATGCTGCGCGGCGTCACCGCCGTGGCGGTCGAGTTCGACATCCCGGTCCAGGTGGCCGTGGAGGAGCGGATGGCGTGCGGGACCGGCGTGTGCATGACGTGCGTGCTGCCGGTCATAGGGGACGACGGCGTCACCCGGATGGTCCGCTCGTGCGTCGAGGGCCCGGTCTTCCGGGGTGAGCGCGTCCGCTTCGACGATGTCGGAACGATCCCGTTCGACGCGCTGGGAGCGCCCGGTGGGGGATCGCGGCATGCCGGTTGACATGCGCACGTACCTGGGGCACGTGGAACTGGTCAACCCGATCACCACGGCCGCCGGGTGCGCCGCGTCGGGCGCCGAGCTGGCCCAGTTCTTCGACCTGGGCCGCATCGGCGCGCTCACCACGCGGTCGATCACGATGGCCCCCAGGGCGGGCCGTCCGACGCCCAGGATGGCAGAGACGCCCTCGGGCATGCTGAACTCCGTCGGGCTCCAGGGGCCGGGCGTGGACGTCTTCCTGGAGCGCGAGCTGCCCTGGCTGGCCCAGCGGAGCGTGCGGACGGTCGTCTCCGTCGGCGGCGGCACCGTGGCCGAGTACACCGCCCTGGCCCGCAGGCTCACCGACGCCCCCGGGGTGACCGCCGTGGAGGTCAACCTGTCGTGCCCCAACATCGAGGACCGCGGCCGGGTCTTCGCCCGTGACGGCGCCGCCTCGGCGGAGGTGATCGCCTCGGTGCGCTCGGTGATGCGCTACGACGTGCCCGTCGTGGCCAAGCTCTCCCCGGACGTGCCGGACATCGTCAGCGTCGCCCGCGCGTGCGTGGACGGCGGCGCCGACGCGCTCTCGATGATCAACAATCCGCTCGGCATGAGCATCGACACCGAGACCATGCGGCCCGCGCTCGCCGCGGTCACCGGGGGGCTGTCCGGCCCCGCCGTGCGGCCGCTGGCCGTACGCTGCGTGTGGCAGGTGCACGCCGCGCTGCCCAGCGTGCCCATCATCGGCATGGGCGGCGTGCTGACCGGCAGGGACGCCTTCGAGCTCATCCTGGCGGGCGCCTGCGTCGTCGCCGTGGGCACGGCCCTGTTCCACGACCCCTACGCCTGCATGCGGATCCTGCGCGAGCTGGAGGAGCTGCTGGCGGCCCGGGGGTTCAACCGGCTCGCCGACGCCGTCGGGCTGGCCCACCGCCCGCCGGGCTCATCGGCCCGGCACCGTACAGACCTGGAGGAGAGTTCCCTGTGAGGCCCGCACCCATCGCCGTCGCCCTGGACGCGCCCGACCTGGAGACCGCGGCCCGCTGGGCGGCCCTGGTGACGCCCCACGTCAGCACGATCAAGGTCGGCCTGGAGCTCTACCTCCGCTACGGCCCCGAGGTGATCGCCTCGGTGCGCGGCGCGAGCGGCATCGACATCTTCCTCGACCTGAAGCTGCACGACATCCCCAACACCGTCGCGGGCGCCGCCAGGGCCGTAGGACGGCTCAGACCGGCCATCCTGACCGTCCACGCCGGGGGCGGCCCCGCGATGATCTCAGAGGCCGTACAGGCCCTTCCAGACACGAAGGTGGCGGCCGTGACGGTGCTCACGTCACTGTCGGAGGCCGACCTGGAGCGGATCGGCCTCGCGGGCCCGTCCGGCGACGCGGTGCGCCGTCTGGCGGCCATGGCCGTCGGCGCGGGCGCCCAGGCGCTCGTCTGCTCGCCGCAGGAGGTCGCCGCGGTGCGCGGCGAGGTGGGGCCGGACATCACCCTGATCACCCCCGGTGTGCGCCCCGCGGGCTCCGGGAGCCAGGACCAGGCGCGGGTGGCGACGCCCGAGCGGGCGCTCGCCGACGGGGCGGACCTGCTCGTGATCGGCCGCCCGATCACCGGTTCGGCCGACCCCGGCGCGGCCGCCGCGGGCATCGCCGCGGCCCTCCGGAGGAGCGTCGTGACGGGCGGACGGCAGGTGTGATCTTCGTCGCTGAAAACGCCGTGTAGACCGTACTTTCGTCGACACCATGTCACAATCTCGTCACGCAGGGCGACAAAGTAGATTTTCTGGGGGGAGAAACCGGTCTTGACGTTGCTTGGAGCGTCATGACCAGCTAGTTTCCCTTCCCGTCCGAGTACATCGACAGGAAATTCGAGGTGACCCGGCGTGGCTCTTCCTCCCCTTACCCCTGAGCAGCGCGCCGCAGCCCTAGAAAAGGCTGCCAAGGCCCGCCGAGAGCGTGCCGAGGTTAAGAACCGTCTCAAGCACGGTGCCATCTCTCTGGCTGAGGTGCTCAAAGACGGGCAGGCCGACGACGTCATCGGCAAGATGAAGGTCTCGGCCCTCCTGGAGTCGCTCCCCGGCGTGGGCAAGGTCCGCGCCAAGCAGCTCATGGAGCGGCTCGGCATCGCAGAGTCCCGCCGCGTGCGGGGCCTGGGTGCCAACCAGCGGGCTTCACTCGAGCGTGAGTTCGGCGGAGCCGAGAGCTAGTCTCGGTTCACGCAGGACCATGTTCGTCCCGCTCAGGCGGGAAATGTCATCACGGGGGGTTTGGAGTGGCCGGATCGACGCGGCAGGGCGGCAGCCCTGCCTCGGGGAAAGCCGCTGAAAGCGGGTCCGGCGGCTCCACGTCCTCGGCCGCGGGCCGCGAGCGGGCGCAAGCCCTCTCCGGCCCGGCCGGCAGGCGCCTGACGGTCCTCTCGGGGCCGTCGGGCGTCGGCAAGTCCACGGTCGTCGCCGAGCTCCGGCGGGCACACCCCGAGGTGTGGCTGTCGGTCTCGGTGACCACCAGGAAGCCCCGTCCGGGCGAGACCCACGGCGTGGAGTACTTCTTCGCCGACGACGAGGAGTTCGACCGCCTGGTCGCCTCCGGCGAGCTGCTGGAGTGGGCCGAGTTCGCCGGCAACCGGTACGGCACGCCGCGCGGCCCCGTGCTGGAGAAGCTCGCCGCCGGGGTGCCCGCCGTACTGGAGATCGATCTGCAGGGCGCGCGGCAGGTGCGCGCGACCATGCCCGAGGCCCTCCTGGTCTTCCTGGCCCCCCCGACCTGGGAGGAGCTGGAGAAGCGCCTGCGCGGCAGGGGCACCGAGCCCGAGGACGTCATCGAGCGGCGCCTCGCGGCCGGCCGCGTCGAGATGGCGGCCGAGAGCGAGTTCGACCTGACTCTTGTCAACACGTCCGTCCGGGATGTATGCCACCGGCTGATAGCCTTGATGGCTGATGCTCCCGAGGCCTCGCGCCCCGGCCGTTCACCTAGCTAGGGGAAATCACACGTGGCTACCAACACCTCCTCCTACTCCGAAGGCATCACCAACCCGTCGATCGACGCGCTGTTGGAGATCGTCGACAGCAAGTACAGCCTCGTGATCTTCGGTTCGAAGCGGGCGCGGCAGATCAACGCCTACTACTCGCAGCTCGGCGAGGGCCTGCTCGAGTACGTCGGCCCGCTGGTCGAGACCCACGCGCAGGAGAAGCCGCTGTCCATCGCGCTGCGCGAGGTCAGCGAGGGCCTGCTCACCTCCGAGCCGATCGAGGGCTAGTCACACCGATGACGTCTGGCGAGGGCCCGGCGGCGGGCCGCCCGGCCGCGCCGGACGACGGCCCGATCGACGGTCTGATCGGCGACCCGGCCGGTGACCGGCACGGCCTCCCCGCTGACGCCGCGGCGCGCGCGGAGGGCCGGCCGCACCGCCCCTCCGTCGTCCTCGGCGTCAGCGCGGGCATCGCCGCCTACAAGGCGTGCGAGCTGCTGCGCCTGTTCACCGAGTCCGGCCACGACGTCCGGGTCGTCCCGACCCGCGAGGCCCTGAGGTTCGTCGGCGAGCCGACCTGGGCCGCGCTGTCCGGCAACCCGGTCGCCACCGACGTCTGGGACTCGGTGCACGAGGTCCCGCACGTCCGGATCGGCCAGGGCGCCGACCTGGTGGTGGTGGCGCCCGCCACCGCCGACGTGCTCGCCCGCGCCGCCCACGGGCTGGCCGGCGACCTGCTGACCAACACCCTGCTCACCGCCCGGTGCCCGGTGGTGTTCGCCCCCGCGATGCACACCGAGATGTGGGAGCACCCGGCGACCAGGGCCAACGTCGCCACGCTCCGCGAGCGCGGCGCGATCGTCATCGACCCCGCCGTGGGCCGTCTGACCGGCGCCGACACCGGCCGCGGCCGGCTGCCCGACCCCCGCGAGATCTTCGAGGTCTGCCGCCGGGCGCTGCGCGGGCGCGGCCCCGATCTGGCCGGCCGCCGCCTGGTGGTCTCCGCCGGGGGCACCCGCGAGGCCATCGACCCGGTCCGCTTCATCGGCAACCGCTCCTCGGGCCTCCAGGGGTACGCCCTGGCCCGCACGGCCGTCGCCCGCGGGGCCGAGGTCACCCTGGTGGCCGCCAACGTCTCGCTGCCCGACCCGGCGGGGGCGACGGTGGTCCGGGTGGAGTCCGCCCTGGAGCTGCGCGAGGCCGTCCTGGCGGCGCTGGAGGGCGCCGACGCGGTCGTCATGGCCGCCGCCGTGGCCGACTTCCGGCCCGCCGCGCAGCACGACTCGAAGATCAAGAAGACCTCGGCCGGGCCCGAGCCGGTCCACCTGGTCGAGAACCCCGACATCCTCGCCGAGCTGGGGGAGCGCCGCCGCGAGGGGCTCAAGCCGTACCCGCGGGTCATCGTGGGCTTCGCCGCGGAGACCGACGACGTCCTGGCCAACGGCCGCGCCAAGCTCGCCCGCAAGGGCTGCGACCTGCTCGTCGTCAACCAGGTGGGTGCGGGCCTGGCCTTCGGCACCCCGGACAACGCGGCCGTGGTGCTGGGCGCGGACGGCGGCCGGACAGATGTGCCCCGCGGTCCCAAGGAGGACCTCGCCGACGTGGTCTGGGACCTCGTCGCCGAACGCCTGGCCTGACCCGCCGCCCGCCACGGGTCCTCCGCGGACCCCGGCCGTGTCCTCCGGCGGGTACGGCGGGCACCTTCCGGGTTCTCGGCGGGGTCCCGGCCGGTGCCCGCAGGGGGCGTCCGTCCCGGCTGACGCCGACCGGTGACGGGCGAGGTTCCCGGCGGATCTCCGTAAGCGCTTGCCGGGGTTCCCCCGTAGGCGGATACTTCGTCCGGAAGGTCGTGGAACGCGTCCGGCCGGGAGGAGTCCACCATGCCGGTGTCCGCCGCCGTCCGGGCCCGGTGCCGCGCCCTGCTGCCCCCCGGTGAGGACATCCGCTACGTCCTGCCCGCCCTGTCGGTGGGCTCACCCGGGATGGCCACCTTCCTGATCGTGGTCTCCAGCCGGTCGATCTTCGTCCTGTCCACCCGGTTCTTCGACCGGGACATGCCGACCTCGGTGTACGCCACGCACGCGCGCCGTACCCGCCTGGGGCCCGTCGAGTTCTCGGTGGGCGCGGCCATCGAGCTGGGCGGCATGGTCTTCGAGATCGAGGAGGAGTACGCGGCGGTGATCTCCGCCGCCGACGCCGAGGTCTTCGCCCCCGAGACCCTCCCCCCGGACCCCCTCCCCGACCTCTGACCCCCACCCCGCCCCCGAGCCGCGACGCGCAGCGTCGCCATGAGCACAGCGGCACGATGCGAGATGTCGGCACCGGCCCCGACACGAGATGATACGAACGTGATGGTTTCGCGGCGCCGTCACAGGGGGGGCTAGACTTCGGCGGAGCGCTACTGGCGTCGTGCCGACGCCAGAGCCCCAGACGCCAGCAGCCGCTGCATGAGGAGCCACTGACTTGTCCCGTCGCCTGTTCACCTCCGAGTCGGTCACCGAAGGCCACCCGGACAAGATCGCCGACCAGATCAGTGACGCGATTCTCGACGCCATGCTCAAGGGTGACCCCAGGAGCCGCGTCGCGGTCGAGACGCTGATCACCACCGGCCAGGTCCACGTCGCCGGAGAGGTGACGACGGAGACCTACGTCGACATCCCCGGTCTCATCCGGGAGAAGATCCTCGACATCGGCTACGACGCCTCCCACAAGGGCTTCGACGGCGCCTCCTGCGGCGTCTCGGTGTCCATCGGCGCCCAGTCGCCCGACATCGCCCAGGGCGTCGACGACGCCTACGAGGCCCGTGAGGGCGAGGCCGGCGACGAGCTGGACCGCCAGGGCGCCGGGGACCAGGGCCTGATGTTCGGCTACGCCTGCCGGGAGACCCCCGAGCTGATGCCGCTGCCGATCACCCTGGCCCACCGCCTGTCCGAGCGCCTGTCCCAGGTCCGCAAGGACGGCACCGTTCCCTACCTGCGCCCGGACGGCAAGACCCAGGTCACCGTCGAGTACGACGGCGACAGGCCGGTCCGCCTCGACACCGTGGTCGTCTCCACGCAGCACGCGGCCGAGATCGATCTCAAGGAGATGCTGGCGCCGGACATCAAGGAGCACGTGGTCGACCCGGTGCTCGCCGGCCTGGACATCGACACCGAGGGTTACCGCCTGCTGGTCAACCCCACCGGCCGCTTCGAGATCGGCGGCCCCATGGGCGACGCCGGCCTGACCGGCCGAAAGATCATCGTGGACACCTACGGCGGCATGGCCCGTCACGGCGGCGGCGCCTTCTCCGGCAAGGACCCGTCCAAGGTGGACCGCTCGGCCGCCTACGCCATGCGCTGGGTCGCCAAGAACATCGTGGCCGCCGGTCTGGCCGACCGTGCCGAGGTCCAGGTCGCCTACGCCATCGGCAAGGCGCACCCGGTCGGTGTCTTCGTCGAGACCTTCGGCACCGAGAAGGCGCCGATCGAGAAGATCCAGGAGGCCGTGCTCCAGGTCTTCGACCTGCGTCCGGCCGCGATCATCCGTGACCTCGACCTGCTGCGCCCGATCTACTCGGCGACCTCCGCCTACGGCCACTTCGGCCGTCCGGAGTTCTCCTGGGAGGCGACCGACCGGGCCGAGGCCCTGCGTACCGCCGCCGGCCTGTAGATCGCAGACCGCACCCGGATCCGCCGACCGGATCCGCCCGGCAGCCCCCGTGAGCTCGCTCACGGGGGCTGTGCCGTTCGGGCGACCTTGATCGCGAGCCGGTCACCTGCAGGGGGTATTTTCTCCCTGAAGGATCTTGGGGGAGAACGTGGACGGGCGGTCGGGGGCGGGCGAACCGCCCGTGGAGATCACAGGTTTCGTGGGGCGCAAGAAGGAGGTCCGCCAGATCAGGCGCCTCCTCCAGGCGTCGAGGCTGGTCACCGTCACCGGTGTGGCGGGCGTCGGCAAGTCGCGGGTGGCGGTGGAGGCCGCCTCCGGGGTGCGCCGGGCCTTCGCCGACGGCGTCCACGTCGTGGAGCTGGCCGGGGTCGGCGACCCCGGCCACCTGGAGCTGGCGGTGGCCCGGGCGCTCGACCCCACCGGCACGCTCGCCGGTCCCGGGGACCCGGGGCTGGCCGGCCGGCTCGGCGACGGGCGGGCGCTGCTGGTCCTCGACTCCTGCGAGCACCTGGTGGACGCCTGCGCGGAGCTGGCGCAGACCCTGCTGGAGAACAGTCCCGAGTTGAGGATCCTGGCCACCAGCAGGCAGCCGCTCGGCGTGCCGGGTGAGCACATCGTGGCGCTGCCGCCGATGGCTCTGCCCGGTCCGCGGGCCGGGACCTCCCCGGCCGCGCTCGCCCGGTACGACGCGGTCGCGCTGTTCCTGGAGCGGGTCACCGCGGCGAACCCCGGCTACGCGCCCTCCGACGCCGACGCCGCCAGGATCGCCGAGATCTGCGTCAGGCTGGAGGGCATCCCGCTGGCCATCGAGCTGGCCGCCGCCCGGGCCCGCGAGATCCCGCTGGGGCTGATCCTGCGCTTCCTCGGCGACCGGCTCTGGCTGCTGGCGGGCCGTACGGCGGGCGGGCGGCACCCGACCGTCGGGGCCACCGTCGAGTGGAGCCACGAGCTGTGCACCGCCGACGAGCGGCTGCTGTGGGCGCGGCTGCCGGTCTTCGTCTCCTCCTTCGACGTGGCGGCGGCCGAGGTGGTGTGCTCCGACGGGGAGCTGCCTCCCGAACGGGTGCTCCCGGCACTGCTGGGGCTGGTGGACAAGTCGATCGCCGTGCCGGTCAGGCAGGACGAGGACACCGTCTACCGGCTGCCGGGCATCATCCGCGAGTACGGCGTCGCGGCCGGGGGCGTCGACCGGGAACGGCTGCGCCGCCGCCACCTGGACCACTACTCCGGTCTGGCGCGGCGGGGCAAGGACGCCGGCCGGCACGGCGACCAGCTGCGGATGTGGATCCGGGTCCGGCGGGACTGGCCCAACCTGCGGGCGGCCCTGGACCTGTGCGCCGAGGACGCCGCTCTGCGTGAGATCGGGCTGATGACGGCCGCGTCGCTGTGGTACCTCTGGGTGGCCTGCGGGATGCTCCGGGAGGGCCGCCACCACCTGGAGCGGCTGCTGGCCCTTCCCGGGCCGTGGGACGACGCCCGCGCCTGGGGGACGCTCACCCTCGTCTACATCGCCGAGGCCCGTGGAGATCTGGAGCTCGCCCGGTCGCTCCTGGAGGAGTGCGCCGGGCACTCCCCGCCCGGAGCCCCCCTGATCCCCCTGGTCCATCTCAAGATGAGCGGCACGGCCGCCTTCCTGGAGGGCGACATGCGCGGTGCGGAGCGCATGCTGGGTGAGGCCGCCGAGCGGCTCGTCCCCGCCGGGGAGGTGCCCGAGGTGTTCCTGCCCGCGCTGATCGAGCTGGGCACGAGCCTGGCCTGGGGTGGGGAGACGGCACGGGCGGGGGAGGTCTTCCTGGAGTGCCGCCGGATCTGCATGGAGCTGGGGGAGGAGTGGGCGAGCGCCTACGCCGACTACGGCCTTGGCCTGGTCGCGCTGGCCGAGGGCGACGCCGGCCGGGCCGCGGCGTACGCGCGGGACTCCCTGCGGGTCAAACGGCGGCTGGCGGACGCGGTGGGCATCGTCTTCTGCCTGGAGTTGCTGGGCTGCGCCGCGGCCTGCGAGGGCGACCTGCCCCGGGCGGGGCGACTGCTCGCCGCGGCGCGGGCCGGCCGGAGCGACAAGGGGTTGCCGGAGGGGGGCTACCCGGTGATGACGGCCGACAGCGCCCGCTGGGCCGAGACGGTGGGCAGGGGGCTTCCGTCCCGGGAGGCCGAACGGGCGGCCCGCGAGGGCGCGGGGATGGGCCTCGCGGAGGCGGTCGCCTACGCGCTGGGCGAGGAGCCGGGCCAGGGCGCCCGGGACGCCGGAGACGCCGGGAACACCGCGGGCGCGCCGGGCGGGGCCGTACGGGACGCCGGGGACTGGGCGCCGCTGACCCGCAGGGAGCGGGAGGTCGCCGAGTTGGTCGCCGACGGGCTGACGAACCGGCAGATCGCCCACCGGCTGATGGTGGTCCAGCGGACCGTCGACTCGCACGTCGAGCACATCCTGGCCAAGCTGGGTTTCTCGGCGCGCGCCCAGATCGCGGCGTGGGCGACCCGGCGCCGCCGGGGCTCGTGAGCGCCGGCTGCTAGGTTCTGTTCCCCGGAGAGCCGAAGATCCGCCGGAGAGCCGGGGAACGAGAGCCGGGGAACGAGAGCCGGAGGGGGAGAGGAGGCGGTGATGACGGCACGGCCGGGAAGACGGCGGCCGGGGAACCTCCCGGTGGACCTGTCCAGCTTCGTGGGACGGGCCGGGGAGCTGTCCGACGCCGCGCGCCTGCTGGCCGGTGCGCGGCTCCTGACCGTCACCGGTCCCGCCGGAGTGGGCAAGACCCGCACCGCGCTGCGCCTGGCCGGCGGTCTGCGCCGCCTGTTCCCCGACGGGGTGTGGCGGGTCGAGCTGTCGGGCACCGGCGACCCCGCGGCGGCCGTCGCCGCGACTCTGGGGCGGCACGCGCCCTTCCCCGCACGGGACGAGGCGCGGGAGGCGGCGTCGAGCGGGCCACGGGAGGCGAGGGGGAGCGGGGCCCGGGACGCCGCGCCGGGCACGGTGTGGGAGGCCGTCACGGTCGCCGCCGCCACCGACGCCATCGCCGTCACCGAGGACGCGGTTCCCGGAGGCCCGGCCCCCGCGGGCGTGGCTCCGGCGGCGCCGAGGCCGCGTGACAGGCGGATGCTCCTCGTCCTCGACACCTGCGAGCACCTCCTCGGCGAGGCGGCCCGGCTGGCCGGGTCACTGATGGCCGGCGCGTCCGGCGTCACCGTGGTGGCCACCAGTCGCAGGCCGCTCGGCCTGCCGGGGGAGCGGGTGCTGCGGCTGGCGCCGCTGCCGCAGGCGGACGCCGTGCGGCTGTTCGAGGACCGGGCGGTGGCCGCCGACCCCGGTTTCACCCTGACCGCCGCCGCCGCGCCGGTGGTCGCCGAGATCTGCGACAGGCTGGACGGGCTGCCGCTGGCCGTCGAACTGGCCGCGGCCCGGATGCGCTCGATGTCGGCCGGGGATCTGCTGGAGGAGCTGCGCCACCGGTTCACCCTGCTGGGAGGCGTGAGCCGGAGCGTGCTGCCGCGCCACCGGGACCTGCGGGCGGCCGTGCAGTGGAGTCACCGGTTGTGCGACGCCGAGCAGCGGAGGATGTGGTCGATGCTCGGAACCCTGCCCGGCCCCTTCGACCTGGCCGCCGCCGAGCGGGCCTGCGCGGCGGCGCTCGGTGCGGACCGGGTGGCGCCGGTCCTGGCCGAGCTGGTCGAGTCGTCGGTGGTGCTGCGCGAGCCGGGGGACCGGTACCGGATGCCGAAGCTCTACCGGCGGTTCGGCCCCGAGCCCCCGGAGCTCACGGAGCGCCCCGAGCATCCCGCGCATCCCGAGCGCCCTGAGCACCCGGCGGGGCACCGGGCGCGGCCGTCCGCGCCACGGCAGCCACGCGGCGTCTGGCGGCCCGTGTGCGGGGCCCGCCAGCCGGCGCGGACGGGACAGGCGGTCGCCGGGACGCTCAGCGCCCGGGAGCTCCAGGTGGCCGAGCTGATCACCGAGGGGCTGTCGAACCCGCAGATCGCCGTGCGGCTGGGCATCGCCAAGCGCACCGTGGACGCCCATGTCCGCAACATCCTCGCCAAGGGAGGACTGGCCTCCCGCACCCAGGTGGCCGCCTGGGTGGCCGAGAGCGACCGGCAGCCGCCCGCGCGTGCGTCCGGGGACGACACCGTACGGTGACCGGCTCCGGTACGGCGACCGGCCCCGTGCCCGGAGACGGCCGGGAGCGCCGGGGAACGCCCGAGGACGGGCGGGAACGTGGGAGAACGCCCAAGGACGGATGGAACGCCGGGGAACGCCCAAGGACGGATGGGAACGGACAGGGACGAGCCCGATATAGGCACATCAACCGATGCGGAACGCCCAGCCGGGCCGTCATCATGGACGCGGCCAGTGGGGCACCACGCGTGTGCCGGCTTTCCGCAGCGTTCGGGTGGGACATGGGAGGGGTCCCCTTCCACCTGATTGTCGCCGGGACGCGCCCCGTGTCGGGCGTGACCCACTGGCCCTGGACGCGTCTCCCACCCGGTGGCGCGGCGCGACGCGGCCCGGGCGTCCGCCGCCGGGTGGGGTGTTCCACCCATGCCCGGCGGGTGGCCGGCCCACGGCGCCGCCGGCGATGGCGGCGGCCGGATCCTCCCATGCCCGGCAGGGTGGCCGGGTCTGGTAGACCAGGTGGGTGACCGAGACCCGACCCGCACCCGGCGCCCGCCCGTCCTGCGACGAAGGTGCGCTGCTGCCGCTCGACGCCGTGCGCCGGGAGCGGGCCGGGGAGGCGGCGCCGGGCGCGTCGCGGCGGGCCGGGGCGCCCGCCAGGGGGGTGCCGGAGCCGGCCGCTGTGCTGCCGGTCGCCAGGGTCGCCGTGGACACCCCGCTGCCCCACCTCGACCGGCCGTTCGACTATCTCGTCCCGGCCGCCATGGACGCCGAGGCGGTGCCGGGCGTGCGGGTCCGTGTCCGCTTCGCGGGCAAGCTCGTGGACGGGTTCCTGCTGGAGCGGGCCGAGGCCAGCGAGCACCAGGGCCGGCTGGCACGCCTGGAGCGGGTGGTCTCCCCGGAACCGGTGCTCACCCCCGGGATCGCCGCGCTGGCCCGCGCCGTGGCCGACCGCTACGCCGGGACCATGGCCGACGTGCTGCGCCTGGCCGTGCCCCCGCGCCACGCCCGGGCGGAGGCGGAGGAGCGCGCGGAGACGCCCGGCGATCCCGGGCGCGGCACCGCTCCCGGGGACGGTCCCGGCGATCCCGGCGGTCCCGGCGGTCCCGGTGATCCCGGCGATCTCAACGGTCCCGCCTCCCCTCCGGTCTCCGGCGGCCCGGGGCCCTGGGCCGACTACCCCGACGGGGAGGCGTTCCTCTCGGCCCTCGCCGAAGGACGCGCGCCGCGCGCCGTGTGGACCGCGCTGCCCGGCGTCACCGGCGACGGTCCCGAGTGGCCCCGCGCCGTCGCGGTCGCCGTACGGGAGACCCTCCGCGGCGGCAGGGGGGCGCTCGTGGTGGTGCCCGACGGAAAGGACGTGGCGCTGGCCGACGCGGCGCTGACGGCCGTCCTGGGCCCGGGAGCGCACGTCGCCCTCACCGCCGACCTGGGGCCCGCCGAGCGCTACCGCCGGTGGCTGCGGGTCGCCCGGGGACGGGTGCGCGCCGTCGTCGGCACCAGGGGCGCGGCGTTCGCCCCGGTCACCGGTCTCGGGCTGGCGGTCATCTGGGACGACGGCGACGACCTGCACGCCGAGCGGCTCGCGCCGTACCCGCACGCCCGCGAGGTGCTCGCGCTGCGCGCCCACCAGAGCCGCGCCGGCCTGCTCGTCGGCGGACACGCCCGGACCGCCGAGGCCACCCGGCTGCTGGCCACCGGCTGGGCCGGCACCCTCGTCGCCGCCCGCCAGACGGTCCGGACCAGGGCCCCCTGGGTACGGCCGGCCGGCGAGGACGCGGAGCTGGCCAGGGACGAGGCGGCGCGGGCCGCCCGGCTGCCCAGCCTCGCCTGGCGGGCCCTGCGGGCCGGTCTGGAGCGCGGCCCGGTGCTGGTGCAGGTCCCGAGGCGCGGCTACCTCCCCGCGCTGGCCTGCCAGAACTGCCGGGCGCGGGCCCGTTGCGGGCACTGTTCCGGGCCGCTCGCCCTGCGGTCGGGCCACGCCGTGCCGTACTGCCGCTGGTGCGGGCGGATCGCGGGCGACTGGCGCTGCCGGGCCTGCGGCGCGTCCCGGGTGCGCGCGCAGATCGTCGGGGTCCGCCGGACGGCGGAGGAGCTGGGGCGCGCCTTCCCCTCGATCCAGGTGAGGACCTCCGGCCGGGACGGCGTGCTGACCACGGTCGGTCCCGGCCGGGCGCTGGTGGTCGCCACGCCCGGGGCGGAGCCCGTGGCCGAGGAGGGCTACGCCGCCGCCGTGCTGCTGGACGGCTGGGCCCTGCTCGGCCGGCCCGACCTGCGGGCGGGCGAGGAGACGCTGCGCCGCTGGATGAACGCCGCGGCGTTGTTGCGGCCCCGCGCCGAGCTGGTCGTCATGGCCGACTCCGGGGCGCCGGCCGTGCAGGCGCTGCTGCGCTGGGATCCCATCACCCACGCCGAACGGGAACTGGCCGACAGGACAGAACTGGGTTTCCCCCCCGCGGTGCGGATGGCGACCCTCACCGGCTCGCCGGCGGCGGTGAGGGAGATGCTCGGCGAGGTGACGCTGCCGGACGGGGCGCAGGTTCTGGGACCCGTGCCGGTCGAGACGCACAGGGGCGACCAGGTGCGGGAACGCGCCATGATACGGGTCTCACAGGGGTCGGGGACGGCGCTCGCCACCGCGCTGAAAGGGGCCGTCGGAGTGCGCTCGGCACGCAAGAGCCCGGAGCCGGTCCGGGTGTGCATTGACCCTCTCGATGTGATTTGACGTGTTTCCCCGATTCGCGGTGCCGTCGGTAAGCCGTTAATTTTCCCCTGTGTCGATCGAATGGGTGAATCGGGCCGTCGCCGACCTGCGCGAGTGGGGGCGCACGCGGGACGTCGACGTCGACGTCGACGAGGTCCGGCTGCTCTGCGACTACGCGAGCGACTATCTGAACGTGCACGAACTGGGGGATTTCACCCCGGTCACCTTCGAGGAACTGCTGCTCGACATCTACCCGCGGAAGGTCATCGCCCCGCCGGAGAGCGCCGCCGAGACCGTCGCCGCCGCCCGGACGCTCGTCGACTTCCTGCTCGCCACCGAGGAGATCGGCGGCAAGATGGCCGCGCGGATGCGCTCCACCCTCGACCGGATCGAGCCGGAGATGCCGGTGGCGCTCGCCGACACCTCCCTGTTCGGCATGGCCAAGAGCCTGTTCAGCGCCATGGGCGCCGACTCGCTGGAGCAGGATGACGCGCCGGAGCCGTCGGAGGCCGGGGCCGGGGGACACGACGGGGAGCACGGCGACGAGCCGTGCGACTGCCCCGCCTGCTCCCCGCCGCTCCCGCCGGTACGGCTCGCGCCCCGCGAGGAGCTGGCCGCCGACGTCGTGCGGGTGCCCCTGGTGCGCGACGCCCGGCGGCTGGCCCAGTGGATGCTGGCCGGGGGCCGCACGCCGACCGTCAGGGGGCGGCTGCGGGTCCGCGACGCCGCGGAGGCCCGCGCCCAGCTCGGGGTGGCCGACCCGGTCCTGCTGTGGGACCTGGCGGTGCACGCGGGTCTGGTGCGGGTCGAGCGCAACGCCGTCTTCGACGGCGAGGACCCCGCTCCGCTCGACGTCTGGACGGCGGCCGTGGGCTTCCTGCTGACCTCCGGCCCGGGTGGCGCCGTCACCGGCCACCCGGCCCTCGACGAGGAGCTCTACACCCTGCTCGACATGGCCTACCGCCTCCAGGAGCCCGTGCCGCTGCCCACGGTCGCCGAACACCTGGAGGGGATCGGGCTGCTGGACGACGGGCCGGTGGACCTCTCCGCGTTCGTGCGGCGGCTGGCCTACTGCGGGCTGGCCGAGACCGGCGTGGACGGCCCCGCCGACGACGAGGGCGACGGCGGTCCCGGCGGCGGTCCCGGCGACGGTCCCGGCGACGGCGAGGACGACGACCCGGCCCCGGAGGCCCTGGAGCTGACCCCGCTGGCCGTGTGGGGGATGCGGGAGCTGTACGGCGCCTTCGGCATCGAGGCGCCGGAGGTGGCCGACATGGTCGCCGTCGGCGCCCCCGAGCTCATCGAGGAGCTGCTGTCGGGCATCCCGGAGGAGATGGCCGAGGCCGACATCGAGGGCTGGCTGCGCGGCAGGCCGCCGCTGGAGGCCGCCGTCGAGCTGCTCGACGCGGCCTCCGGCGCGGCGGCGGTCGTCAGGGGCGTCGCGGTGTCGATCGTCGACCGGCTCGGACCCGAGGCCGAGGAGGCGGTCCGCCGCCGCCTGGACGAGGCCGAGCTGCGCCCGCACGCCATCCACTGGCTCTCCGCCCGGGGGCTGCCCGCGCCGGGGCTCACCCCCGACGAGGCGCTGTGGATGAGCGTCGACATGCTCGCCCTGGCCATCTCCGCCGCCGAGGACGACCCCGAGGCGTTCGCCGAGAACATCTCGGCCTCCGGCCCGCCGGCCCACGTGATCGAGGAGATGTGGCGGGTGGACCACCCCGAGGTCGTCGAGGTCCTGGAGCTGCTCGGCCGCTCCATGCGCGACCAGGCCACCGCCAAGGCCGCCCGCAAGGCCGCTTTCAAGGCACGTTCCCGCGCCATCGGCTAGCCGTACACCCGTGGGGCTCGAGTGCAGTAAGTTGCTCGGGTGGCAAAGAGCGGGAACTCCGGCAACGTCTTCGATCTCGGCGAGCTGCGCAGGCTCGTGGAGGAGCTGGGATCGGGGTCGCGCGAGGCGCGCGCCGCGGTCCTCGACGAGGTCGCCGCGGACGGCGACTGCGACTGCCCCGGCTGCGGTCCCGACGCGCTGAGCTTCCCGCCGGTCCGGCTCGCCCCCGACGAGGAGCTGGCCGCCGCCGTTCTCGACGTCCCGCTGGTGCGCGACGCCCGGCGGCTGGCCGCGTGGACGGGCACCCGCCAGGTGACGCCCGAGGGACTGCTGCCCGACCCGTTCCTGCCCTGCGCCGAGCTCGGCCTGCCGGGTCCGGCCCGGCTGCACCTGCTGTGGGTCGTCGCGGTCAACACCCGCATGATCCGCATCATGCGGGGCGTGGCGTCGCCCGGCCCCCTGGCGCCGCCGGCCTCGCCGCCCCCCGCCGTGCTGCTGGAGTTCTGGGACGGCGTGGTGATGGACGTCCTGGACCGCGCCGACGAGTCGCTGACCGGCTCCGCCGTGGTCGACGACCACCTGGCCGAGATGCTCGCCACGATGTACGCCGTGAACGAGGGCCTGTCCCGCGCCACGCTCGTCAAGGGCATCCTGCAGTCCCACGAGGTGGCCTGCCAGGCCCGCCCGGCGGAGATGCGGGCCCTGGCCGCCGCGCTGCCCGCCGAGCTGGAGGCGGCGCTGGAGCTGCTGGGCTACTGCGGGATCATCGAGACCTCCCCCGCGGGCCTGCCCCGGCTGACCCCGCTCGGCATGTGGGCCGTCCGCCAGGACCTGCTGCGCGAGGGCCACGACGCGCCCACCGCGGCCGAGGTCGCGGTCTTCGCCGGCATCGACGCCACCGAGCTGGTCGACGCGGTCACCAACCGCTCGGCCGCCCCCAGCGCCGTCACCGTGTGGCTCGCCTCCCGCACCCCCGAGGCCGCGGCCCGGGAACTGGTCAAGATCGCCGCGTCCGGCACGGCCGCCCAGCGCGCCACCGTCGGCTCCATCCTGGAGGAGCTCGGCCCCGAGGCCGAGGTCCCGCTGCGGGAGGCCCTCGCCGAGCCCGCGATGTGGCGTTACGCCGCCTCCTGGCTGCACATCCGCGACCTGCCCGCGCCCGCCCTCACGCTCGCCGACCGCACCTGGCTCACCGTCGACACCCTCGCCGCGATGACCTGCCCCGGCCGGGCCTCCGACGTGGCGCGCGAGTTCGACCTGCTCGAACCCGGCGAGGACCCGGTCCGGGTGATCGAGGAGATGTCCCGGGCCGGCCACCCCGACACGATCGCCGTACTCGACCTGCTGGCCGCCCGGCACGGCGAACCGGCCGTCGCCAAGGCCGCCCGCAAGGCCGCGATGAAGGCCCGCTCGCGCTGACCCGCGAGGGGCGCCGGTGTCTGGACTGAGGGGCGCCGCGAGGGGCGCCGGTGTCTGGACTGAGGAACGCAGGAGCGAAGCGACGGAGTGACGAGGGAAGGCACCGGATCAAGAGCCCCGAGCCGCGACACGCAGTGTCGCCATCAACAGGGAGCGAAGCGGCGGAGTGACGAGGGAAGGCACCGGATCAAGAGCCCCGAGCCGCGACACGCAGTGTCGCCATCAACAGGGAGCGAAGCGACGGAGTGACGAGGGAAGGCACCGGATCAAGAGCCCCGAGCCGCGACGCGCAGCGTCGCCATGAGCACAGCCGGTGGACCCGGTCCGGGCCCTTAGACTTGGGGGATCCCCTGAGAAGCGTGAGGAGAGCCTGTTGGCCATTCAGTCGATCCGTCTTTTCGGCGACCCGGTGCTGCGCACCCCCGCGGAGCCGGTGAAGGACTTCGACAAGGAGCTGCGCAAGCTCGTCAAGGACCTCACCGACACGATGATGGACGCCCCCGGCGCCGGCCTGGCCGCGCCCCAGATCGGCGTGGGCCTGCGCGTCTTCACCTACTACGTGGACGACCGGCTCGGGCACCTGATCAACCCCGACCTCGACCTGTCCGACGACCAAGACGAGGAGGGCGAGGAGGGCTGCCTGTCCTTCCCCGGCCTGTCGTTCCCCACGCCCCGGGCGATCCGGGCCGTGGCCAAGGGGTTCGACATGCACGGCGAGCCCGTCACCCTTGAGGGCACCGACCTGATGGCCCGCTGCTTCCAGCATGAGACCGACCACCTCGACGGCATCCTGTTCATCGACCGGATGGATCCGAAGCAGCGCAAGCTCGCCATGAAGGCGATCCGTGAGGCCGAGTGGAGCGGGATCGCCGCGCCCGCGATCAAGTTCTCCCCGCACACCACCCACGGGAAGGCTCTGTAGGACCTTGCGTCTGGTCTTCGCCGGTACCCCGGACATCGCCCTGCCCTCCCTGCGGGCCCTGCTCGACTCCTCGCGCCACGAGGTGGCCGCCGTCGTCACCCGGCCGGACGCCCAGTCCGGCCGCGGCCGGAAGGTCCACCCGAGCCCCGTCGCGGAGCTGGCGGAGGAGGCGGGCATCGAGATCCTCCGGCCGCAGAAGGCGGGCGATCCGGAGTTCCTGGAGCGGCTGCGCCTGATCGCCCCCGACTGCTGCCCGGTGGTCGCCTACGGCGCGTTGCTGCCGCAGGCCACCCTGGACGTCCCGCGCCACGGCTGGGTCAACCTGCACTTCTCGCTGCTGCCCGCCTGGCGGGGCGCCGCCCCGGTGCAGCACGCGATCCTGCACGGCGATGAGATCACCGGCGCGACCACCTTCCGGCTGGTCAAGGAGATGGACGCCGGCCCGGTCTACGGCGTCCTCACCGAGGAGATCCGGGCCTCCGACACCAGCGGCGCCCTGCTCGCCCGGCTCGCCGAGTCCGGTGCCGGGCTGCTCGCCGCCACCCTCGACGGGATCGAGGACGGCACGCTGGAGGCCGTCCCGCAGCCCCCCGAGGGGGTGAGCTTCACCAAGAAGATCACCGTGGACGACGCCAGGGTCGACTGGTCGGCGCCCGCCATGCGGATCGACCGGCTGGTCCGCGCCTGCACGCCCGCTCCCGGCGCGTGGACGGAGTTCCGCGGCCTGCGGCTCAAGCTCGGCCCGGTACGGCCCGTCCCCGAGGCCGCCGGCCCGGACGCCCCGGCCCCCGGCCGGATCCTGGCCTCCAGGAGGTCGGTGCTGGTCGGCACGGCCACCTTCCCGGTGGAGCTGGGCGAGGTGCAGCCGCAGGGCAAGCGCGTGATGAGCGCCCTGGAGTGGGCCCGCGGCGTGCGGCCGGGCGACGACGACCTCATGGGCGGCGCGTCATGAGCGGCCAGGGGAGCGGCGGCGCGTCCCGCGGCGGGCACGGCCCCGGCCGGAACGGCGGCTCGGGCGGCCGGGGCGGCCGGGGCTCGGGCGGCGGCCGTCCGAGGCGGCCGGCGCGCGACGAGCCGCGCAACGCCGCCTACGACCTGCTGCGCGCCGTCGACGAGCGCGACGCCTACGCCAACCTGCTGATGCCCGCACTGCTGCGCGAACGCCGCCTGACCGGCCGTGACGCGGGCCTGGCCACCGAGCTGGCCTACGGCACGCTGCGCGGCCTCGGCACCTACGACGAGGTCATCGCCGTCTGCAGCGACCGCGCCCCCGAGGAGGTGGACCCGCCGCTGCTCGACGCCCTGCGCCTCGGCGTCCACCAGCTCCTCGCCACCCGGGTGCCGCCGCACGCCGCCGTGGGCACCACCGTCGACCTGGTACGGCTGCGCGTCGGCACCGGCGCGTCGAAGTACGCCAACGCGGTGCTGCGCAAGGTGGCGACCCGGTCGCGTGAGCAGTGGCTGGGGATCGTGGCCCCCGGCCCGGAGGCCGACCCGGTCGGTCATCTGGCCGTGGTCCACAGCCACCCCCGGTGGATCGTCACCGCGCTGCGCGACGCCGTGGGCGGCGGCTTCGACGAGACCGCCGCGCTGCTGGCCGCCGACAACGAACGCCCCCGCGTCACGCTGGTCGCCCGTCCCGGCCGCGCGTCGGTCGAGGAGCTGCTCCGGGAAGGGGCCCTGCCCGCCGCGTACTCCCCCTATGCGGCCTACCTCCCCGAGGGTGACCCCGGCGCCGTCCCGGCGGTGGCCGAGACGCGCGCCGCCGTCCAGGACGAGGCGAGTCAGCTCGTCGCGCTGGCCCTGGCCCGCGTCCCGGTGCGCGGCCGCGACACCCGCTGGCTCGACCTGTGCGCGGGGCCCGGCGGTAAGGCGGGCCTGCTCGACGCCATCGCCACGCACGGCGACCCGGCCGCCCGCGACGCCGGAGCCGGTACGGTCACCGGAGCCGAAGAGTCCGCGGCCACCGGGACCGGGGCCGAGGCGACCGGGGCCGGGGCGACCGGGGAGCCGGGACCGGCGGGTTTCGGGGGCGGGGCCCGGCTGGTCGCGGCCGAGCTGCAGTACCACCGCGCCCGGCTGGTCCGGCAGTCCACCCGCGAGGCGGCGGTGATCACCGCGGACGGCACGGCCCCCGCCTGGCGGCCCGGGGCGTTCGACCGGGTCATGGTCGACGCCCCCTGCACCGGCCTGGGCGCGCTGCGCCGCAGGCCGGAGGCCCGCTGGCGGCGCGACCCGCGCAGCCTTCCCGAGCTTGGACGGCTGCAGCGCGCGCTGCTGGACTCGGCCCTGGAGGCCGTGCGCCCCGGCGGGGTCGTCGCCTACGTCACCTGCTCGCCGCACCTGGCCGAGACCTCCGCCGTGGTCGGTGACCTGCTGCGCCGTCGCGACGACGTCGAGGCCCTCGACGCCCGCGCGTACCTCCCCGGGATCGAGGGGCTGGGTGAGGGCCCGTACGCCCAGTTCTGGCCGCACCGGCACGGCACCGACGCGATGTTCCTGGCCCTGCTGCGCCGCGGCTGAGGCCGGCTGGGGCCGCTGTCCGTTCCCGCACGCCACCGGGCCGCCGGGTCATCCGCCGGGTGGGGACGGCCGTCCCGGAGCGGGTGACCGTACGCTGGAAGGCGGGACGGGGGAGGCCGGACCGGGTCCGGTGCGCCGCCGACTCGTTGGCGCGCCCCTGTGGACCTGACGGCTTCACCGGGTTCCAATGGTCTTTTGCGCGTTCGCGGGCGCTCGCCGGCCGCCGTGCCGCTGCAACCGGCGTGGCGGCGGGTACGGCGGGCCGTCCCGGACGCGCGACGACCGGCGACGGGACGGGGTGCGGAAAATGTGCGGAATATCCGGCTGGGTGGACTTCGACCGCGACCTCGGGCAGGCGGGACGCACCGCGCTGGCCATGACCGCCACCATGGCCTGCCGGGGGCCCGACGACGAGGGGCTGTGGCTGGCCCCGCACGTGGCGCTGGGACACCGGCGGCTGGCCGTGATCGACGTCGAGGGCGGCCGGCAGCCGATGGTCGCCGAGGAGGACGGCCGGCCGCTGGCCGTCCTCACCTACAGCGGCGAGGTCTACAACTTCCGTGAGCTGCGCGACGAGCTCGCCGCCCGCGGCCACCGCTTCCGCACCCGCAGCGACACCGAGGTCGTGCTGCGCGCCTACCTCCAGTGGGGCGGCGACTTCGTCACCCGGCTGAACGGCATGTTCGCCTTCGCGATCTGGGACATCCTCCGCGAGGAACTGCTGCTGGTCCGCGACCGGATGGGCGTCAAGCCGCTGTACTACCGGCCGACCCCGGCGGGCGTGCTGTTCGGCTCCGAACCCAAGGCGATCCTGGCCAATCCGCTCGCCCGCCCGGCGGCGGTCGACGCCGACGGCCTGCGCGAGGCGCTCGCGCTCGTCAAGACACCGGGGCACGCGATCTACCGGGACATGCACGAGGTCCGTCCCGGCGAGATCGTCACGGTGAGCCGCCGGGGCCTGGCCCGGCGCCGTTACTGGCGGCTGGAGGCGCGCGAGCACACCGACGACCTCGACACCACCGTCCGGACCGTGCGCGACCTGCTGGACGACATCGTCGAGCGCCAGCTCGTCTCCGACGTCCCGCTGTGCACCCTGCTGTCCGGCGGCCTCGACTCCAGCGCCGTCACCGCGCTGGCCGCGAAGGCGTCGAAGGAGCACGGCGCGGGCGGAATCCGGTCGTTCGCCGTCGACTTCGCCGGCTACAGCGACAACTTCCGGCCCGACGAGATGCGGGACACCCCCGACGCCCCCTACGTCCACGACGTCGTACGGCACGTCGCCCCCGACCACAGCGACATCACGCTCGACTCCGCCGACCTCATGGACCCCTCCGTACGGGCGGCGGTCCTGCGGGCCCGCGACCTGCCCACCGGCATCGGGGACATGGACGCCTCCCTGCTGCTGCTGTTCACGGCGGTCCGCCGGCACTCCACCGTGGCGCTGTCCGGGGAGTCCGCCGACGAGGTGTTCGGCGGCTACCGCTGGTTCCACGATCCGGAGACGGTCGCCGCCGACACCTTCCCGTGGCTGGTGACGCCGGGGGCCGGGCGGTTCGGCGGGCTGGCCGCGCTCCTCGACGACGCCTTGCTGCGCAAGCTCGACCTGCCCGCCTACCGCGCCGAGAGCTACCACCAGGCGCTCGCCGAGTCGCCGCGCCTGCCGGGTGAGAGCGGCCTGGAACGGCGCATGCGGGAGATCTCCCACCTGCACCTCACCCGGTTCGTGCAGATCCTCCTCGACCGCAAGGACCGCATGAGCATGGCCGTGGGGCTGGAGGTCAGGGTGCCGTTCTGCGACCACCGCCTGGTGGAGTACGTCTTCAACGCGCCCTGGTCGATGAAGACCTTCGACGGGCGGGAGAAGAGCCTGCTGCGAGCCGCCACCACGGACGTGCTGCCCCGCTCGGTCCTGGAACGCCGCAAGAGCCCCTACCCCTCCACGCAGGACCCCGGCTACGACGCGGCGCTGCGCGAGCGCGCGGCCCGGCTGCTCGACCGCCGCGACATCCCCGTCGCACCGCTGATCGACGTCGGCAGGGCGCGGGCCGCGCTCGCCAGGCCCGCCGGTCCCGGCGGCGCCCCGGACGGGGCCCGGGCGCAGCTGGAGGGGCTTCTCCAGCTCAACGCCTGGATGGCCGAGTACGACGTCCGGCTCGACCTCTGACCGGGCTCGGATCCCCGGCGGGGTCCGGCGGGGTCCAGTGAGGTCCAGCGGGGTCCGGCGGGTCCGTCCGGGGAGACGCTCAGCCCGGCGGACCCGTCCGGCCCGCCGCCCGTCCCGCGCGTCCCGCTCCGGTGGGAGGTGCGGTGTCCGGCGGCAGCGGCCGGGCGCCCAGCCGTCCGGCCAGGGCCAGCGCCACGACGCAGGCGATGACGACGTCGGAGGCCAGCGGGGCAACCCAGGGACGGTAGACCTCGGCGGCCCAGCGGACGACCGGGGTGGGCGGGAGCGTGAGCAGTCCCGCGGCCCCGGGCAGGTAGACCAGGCTCGTCACGACGCCGCGGACCAGCATCAGCCCGTCCAGGCGGCAGGCGGGCATGAGCGCGAGGAGCGGGAACAGCAGGGCGTCGTACCAGGGGTGCTGCATCGGCGAGGTGAGCAGCCAGCCCAGGCAGCACGCCAGCGCCGTCCGTACGGCCGGCGTCCCCGCCCCCGGCCCGGCCTGCGCCCCGGAATGCGGTCCGGAGTGCGGTCCGTACGGCGCCGCGGGCAGCCGCAGGCACAGCAGCGCGCCGACCAGGACGGCCGCGCCGAGGGCGAGCCGCCCCTCCAGCGCGACCGCCTCCGGCCCCTCGCCGAGCCACGCCGCCACCGCCACCCGCCACGGGTCGGCCAGCGCGCGGGAGGCGACCTTGCCCGCGACGTTCGCCAGCGCCTCCGGGCCCCGGGTGGCGTAGGCAGCCGTCAGGGCCACGACCGCCCCGGCGGCCGTGGCCGCCAGCGTGGCGGGCGACCGGCGGGCCGCCCAGAACAGCCCGGCCCCGGCCAGCGCGAACGGCGCCTTGACGGCGGCCGCCGCGCCGAGCAGCACACCCGCAGCCAGGCCGCTGCGCCGCGCGGCGAGGAAGGACCCGAGCAGTAGGAGCGTCCCCAGCCCGTCGACGTGGCCGCCGGCCACCACGTGCCACAGCATCAGCGGGTTGAGGCTCCACAGCAGGTGGGCGCGGACCCGCCGCTCGCGGGCGGGCCCGGCCAGCCGGTCCAGGAGGAACGCCGACAGCAGGAAGGCCAGCCCGGCCATCGCCTTCCAGGCGAAGACCGTGCGGGCCATCGACGCGCCGCCCAGCCACGAGGCGGCCTGCTGCGCCCAGGTGGCCACCGGCCCGTACACCGACGGGGCGTTCCGCCAGGCCGGGGGGGAGAACGCGCCGACCGGGTCGCCCACGGCGTGCAGCCACGCCGGGGTCACCACGTACGGGTCGTGCCCCAGCGCGGCGATGCGCCCGTAGATCGCGTAGTTGAGGGCGTCGGTCGAACCGGCGGGCGGCACGAGGACGAAGACGAGGACGGCCACCGCCGAGGCCGCGAGCATCGCGCCCGGCGCGAGGTGCCGGCCCCGGCGCAGCGCGTACAGCCCGGCACCGGTTCCCAGCGCGCCGGCGACGATCGCCGCGGCGCTCAGCAGGATCACCGGAGTGGCGGCGGAGGCGGACGCGAAGGACCAGGGCGGTCCGTCTCCGAGGGCGGGCACCGCGGCCGAGGGGCCCGCCAGGCAGAGGAGCAGCATCGCCGCGATGGAGGCGCCGGTCAGGGCGAGCCAGGCGCGCCCGGCGAACCGCGCGGCCCGGCGGGGAGCGGGGACGAGCACCGGCTCCGGCATCGGCATCGGCATCGGCTTCCAGCTTAGAACACCCACGAACGTAGATCATCTACGACATTCCGGGGTCCCGCGTCCGGACGGTCCGGGTGGGGACGGCGTTCGCCGGGTGATCGGGGCGGGTGAGGTGATGGAGATCGGCTGAGTGCGGCGAGGAGGATCACGGGTGACGTGGCCGGTGCCGAAAGGCCGGCGGACCGACGGGGTGATCGAGGCGGCCGGGGGAGGGCCGGTGGGGGCCGCACAATAGACTCGGCCGCATCATGGCCGTACAGATCTCACCCAGCATCCTGTCCGCCGACTTCGCCCGTCTCGCCGAGGCGGCCGCGGCGGTCTCCAACGCCGACTGGCTGCACGTGGACGTCATGGACAACCACTTCGTGCCCAACCTGACCCTCGGCCTGCCGGTCGTGGAGTCACTGGTCAAGGCCGGCCCGCTGCCGCTCGACTGCCACCTCATGATCGACGACCCGGACCGCTGGGCCCCGGCCTACGCCGAGGCGGGGGCGGGCAGCGTGACGATCCACGCCGAGGCCGCCAAGGCCCCGGTCCGCACCCTGCGTGAGATCCGCGCCGCCGGGGCGCGCGCCGGTCTCGCGCTGAACCCGGCCACCCCCGTCGAGCCGTACGAGGACCTGCTCGGCGAGATCGACATGCTGCTGCTCATGACGGTCGAGCCCGGCTTCGGCGGCCAGAAGTTCCTCGACATGGTGCTGCCCAAGATCCGCCGGTCCCGCGAGCTGATCGAGGCGCACGGCGGCCGGGTCTGGCTGCAGGTGGACGGCGGCGTGTCGGAGCGCACCATCGAGCGCTGCGCCGAGGCGGGCGCGGACGTCTTCGTGGCGGGCAACGCCGTCTACGGCGCCGAGGACCCGGCCCACGCGGTGGACGTCCTGCGGTCCATCGCCGCCAAGACGGACCCGGCCGGCGAGAACGCCTGACCGGCGGGGATCCCGACCGGCGGGGAACCCTGACCATGGGAGTAGCCGACCGGCGGGAGCGTTTTCCCGGTGACCGGTGGGAAGGCCCGACCGGTAGGGAACCCTGACCGGCGGGGAACCCCGGCCACGGGAGCGGAACCCCGGCGGGCGCAGCCGGCCGCCGGGAAAGCCCGGCCGCCGGGAAAGCCCGGCCGGCCCGTCCGGTCCCGCCGGTGTTCTGCGATGCTTGTGTCATGGACCCGAGACGTGTCGCCCCCGGCCACCGGGGGCGCCCACGCGCATCCGACGGGAGGTGGCGCATGGACCACGGGCTGTTCGGACCGGGCTCGGTGACCTGGCGCGTGATGGGCGAGCCGATCCTGCTGGTCGGCGGGTTCAGGGCGCTGCTGATGCAGGGCCTCCACCCCAGGGCGATGCGCGGGGTCGCGCAGAACTCCGCGCTGATGGACCCGGGCGAGGCGTGGTCGCGCTTCCTGCGCACCTCCGAGTTCGTCCGGGTGCGGACCTACGGCACGACCGCCGAGGTCGCCGCCGCCGGGGCCAGGGTCAGGAGGATCCACGAGAGTCTCCGGGCCTTCGACCCCGACACCGGTGAGCGCTACCGTCTCGACGACCCCGACGCGCTGGCCTGGGTCCACGTCGGCGAGGTCGACTCCTACCTGTCGGTCGCCCGGCGGGCCGGGGTGCGGCTGAGCGACGCCGACGCCGACCTGTTCGTGGCCGAGCAGCGGCGCGCGGCCGAGGTCGTCGGCCTCAGCCCGGACGCCGTGCCCGGCTCGGTCCGTGAGATGCGCGACTACATCGAGGCCCGACGGCCCGGCCTCTACTTCGCCCCCGAGGTGCCGCACCCGCTGCGCCAGTCGATCACCCAGTCGATCAGCGCGCCGCTCCCGCCGTACCTCGTGCCGTTCAAGCCGGTCCTGCCCGCGCTGACCGTGCTGGCCTTCGCCACCATGCCGCGCTGGGCCCGCAGGCTGTACGGCCTGCCCGGCACGCCGTTCGGCGACCTGTGGGCCACCGCCACCCTGCGGGCGCTGCAGACCGGCATCGGCCTGGTCCCCACTCCGGTGCGCTACAGCCCCGACGCCCGCCGGGCGCGGCGCCTGACGGCCGAGCGGGCCGCCTGAGCGTTCCGGACCGCCCTTGAGGGGGTTGCGGCATCCGGTAGGGGTGTTCCATGCGGTTTGCCACGCGTGGCACACTGATGTACGGACGCCGGCCTTCGGCGAGGCGTCCGTACGAAAGCAAGAAGGCAGGAAAAGCAAGAGCAGCGTGCTCCGGGGTCGGTGAAACTCCGAACCGGCGGTTACAGTCCGCGACCCGGTCGAATCCATCGACCGGTTGACCCGGTGGAATTCCGGGACCGACGGTCAAAGTCCGGATGGGAGGAAGCGCGCGGGCGGAAGAGGTGTCTTCGGGCACTCCTTTCGCCGATGACGGTGCGGGCCGCCGCCGTGAGCGGCGCGCGTGCCGTCGTGATCTCCCCCGGGGCCGCCGTGGCAGGCAAAGCTACTGGCGACGAGGAGACCCGGGTGACCGATCTGGCGCACATGCGCCGGGCCATCGAGCTCGCCGCACGCGGACGCGGCACCACCAGCCCCAACCCCGTGGTCGGCTGTGTCGTCCTCGACGCCTCGGGCCGGGTGGCGGGGGAGGGGTTCCACGCCCGCGCCGGCGGCCCCCACGCCGAGGTGGCCGCGCTGCGCGCCGCCGGTGAGCGTGCCCGGGGCGGCACCGCCTACGTCACCCTCGAACCCTGCGACCACACCGGGCGCACCGGGCCCTGCTCGGCCGCGCTGCTGGCGGCGGGCGTCGCCCGCGTCGTCGTCGCGGTGCGCGACCCCAACCCGGAGGCGGCGGGCGGCGCCGAGCGGCTGCGGCGGCACGGGGTGACGGTGGAGACCGGCGTCCTCGCCGCCGAGGCCGGGCGTGGCAACGCCGAATGGCTGACCTCCGTACGGCTCGGCCGCCCGCACGTCACCTGGAAGTACGCCGCGACGCTGGACGGCCGCTCGGCCGCCGCCGACGGCACCAGCCAGTGGATCACCTCCCCCGAGGCCCGCGCCGACGTGCACCGCCTGCGCGCCGAGGCCGACGCGGTCGTGGCGGGCATCGGCACGGTCCTCGCCGACGACCCCCTCCTGACCGCCCGCCCCGCGAGCGGGCCGCCCGCCCGGCAGCCGCTGCGCGTGGTCGTCGACTCCGCCGCCCGCGTCCCCGCCGGCGCCCGCGTCCTGGACGGCCGGACCCCCGCCCTGGTGGCGGTCGCCGCCGACGCCGACCCCGCCGCGGTCGAGGCCCTCGCCGGCCGGGCCGACGTGGTACGGCTCACCCGGCGCGAGCCGTACGGCCTCGACCTGGCGGAGCTGCTCGCCGAGCTGCGCCGCCGCCAGGTCGTCGGCGTGCTGCTGGAGGGCGGTCCCACGCTCGCCGGCTCGTTCCTGCGCGAGGGCCTGGTGGACCGGGTCGTCGGCTACCTCGCGCCCGCGCTGCTGGGCGCGGGGGCCGCCGCGCTCGGCCCGGCCGGCGTCGCCACGATCGCCGGCACCCACCGCCTGGAGTTCGAGGATGTCACCCCCACCGGCCCGGACCTGCGGCTCACCGCCCGGCCGATACCCCTTCGAGGAGATGCGGATGTTCACCGGAATCGTTGAGGAGCTCGGCGAGATCGCCGCGGTCGAGCCGTTGCCGGACGCGGCGCGGCTGTCGGTCCGCGGACCGGTCGTGACCGCCGACGCCCGGCACGGCGACTCGATCGCCGTCAACGGCGTCTGCCTGACCGTGGTGGAGGTGGACGGGGACGTCTTCACCGCCGACGTGATGAAGGAGACCCTGGACCGCAGCTCCCTCGGGGCGCTGCGGCCCGGCTCCCCGGTCAACCTGGAGCGGGCCGTCCGCGCCGACGCGCGCCTGGGCGGCCACATCGTCCAGGGCCACGTCGACGGCACCGGCACGCTGCTGTCGCGCGAGCCGGGCGAGCACTGGGAGGTCGTCAGGATCTCGCTGCCGGCCGAGCTGAACCGCTACGTGGTCGAGAAGGGCTCGATCGCGGTGGACGGCGTCAGCCTGACCGTGGCGGGCGTGGACGGCGAGAGCCTCACCGTCAGCCTGATCCCCACCACGCTGCGGCTCACCACCCTCGGCGCCAAGCGGCCGGGCGACCCGGTGAACCTGGAGGCCGACGTCATCGCCAAGCACGTGGAGAAGCTGACCGCCGCCTACGCCCCCGGGGGCCGGGCGTGAACTGGACGCAGGCGGGATTCGAGGTCCTCGGCACGAAGGTGCTCTGGACCGACCTGGTCGGCAACGTCGCCTCCCTGGCGACGGTGCTGCTGGCGATCCGCAAGTCGCTGTGGACCTGGCCGGTGCAGCTCACCGGCGCGGTGCTGCTGCTCATCGCCTCGCTCACCGCGCACGTCACCGGCAACGCCCTCAAGCAGGTCATGTTCGGCGGCCTGGCGGTCTACGGCTGGTGGCGGTGGTCGCGCGGGGTCCGCGACGGCGGGAGCCTGCCCGTGCGGCCCGCGCGGTTCTTCGAGCGCGCCGGGATGATCGCGACCCTGCTGGTCGGCACGATCGCGGTGGGCGTCGTCTTCTGGGTCGCCAAGCTGTCCTGGGGCGCGGCCGTCCCGCCGCCCGAGGGCTACTACCTGGTCGCCGCCGACGCCTACATCTTCGTCGGCAGCGCCGTCGCCACCTGGGCGCAGGGGCGGGCGCTGGTCGACTTCTGGATCGTCTGGGTGGCCGTCGACCTGGTCGGCGTGCCGCTGGCCTTCAAGTCCGGACTCGTCGTGTCCGGGGCGGTGTACGGGGTGTTCTTCGTGCTCGTCCTGGCCGGGTTCCTCAACTGGCTCAAGGAGTACCGCTCTTCCCGGGCGGCACTCGTCCCCGAGGAGGCGTTGTGACCGTGCTCGACCCGATCGAACGTGCCGTCAACGACATCCGCGACGGCCTGCCCGTCGTGGTCGTCGACGACGAGAACCGCGAGAACGAGGGTGACATCATCTTCGCCGCGGCCCGCGCCACCCCGCAGCTGGTGGCCTTCACCATCCGGCACAGCAGCGGCGTGATCTGCGTGTCGATGCCCGGCGAGGCCCTCGACCGGCTCGGCCTGCCGCTGATGGTGAACGACAACCGCGAGCGGCTGCGCACCGCCTACACGATCAGCGTGGACGCCCGCGACGGCGTGAGCACCGGCATCTCCGCCGCCGACCGGGCCAAGACGATCCGGACCCTGTGCGACTCGGCGACCGAGCCCTACGAGCTGGTACGGCCCGGCCACGTCTTCCCGCTGCGCTACCGCGAGGGCGGCGTGCTGGCGCGGCGCGGTCACACCGAGGCGGCCGTGGACCTCGCCAGGCTGGCCGGGCTGACCCCGGCGGGCGCGCTCGCCGAGGTCGTCAACGACGACGGCACCATGAAGCGGCTGCCCGAGCTGCGCGAGTTCTGCGACGAGCACGACCTGGCGCTGGTCTCCATCGAGCAGCTCGCGGAGTACCGCCGCCGTACCGAGCGGATGGTGACCCGGGTCGCCGAGACCCGGATGCCGAACCGCCACGGGATGTGGCGCGCCTTCGGCTACTCCAGCGCCCTGGACGGCGGCGAGCACCTCGCCCTCGTCTACGGCGACCTGGAGGACGGCGAGAACGTCCTGGTCCGGGCCCACTCCGAGTGCCTGACCGGCGACGTGCTCGGCTCGCTGCGCTGCGACTGCGGGGTGCAGCTCGACAACGCCATGTCGATGATCGCCGAGGAGGGCCGCGGGGTGGTCGTGTACCTGCGCGGGCACGAGGGGCGCGGCATCGGGCTGCTGGCCAAGCTCCGGGCCTACAGCCTTCAGGACGCCGGCAGCGACACCGTGGACGCCAACCTGGAGCTCGGGCTGCCGGTGGACGCCCGCGAGTTCTCCAACGCCGGGCAGATCCTCGCCGACCTGGGCGTGAAGTCGGTACGGCTGCTCACCAACAACCCGGCCAAGCTGCGCGGGATGGACGGCTACGGCGTCAAGGTGCTCGGCCGCGAGCCGATGCCGGTGGCGGTGAACCCGTACAACGAGAGGTACCTCACGGCCAAGCGCGACCGCCTCGGCCACGACATCGGGCAGGAGCCGCCGGGAGGGACGGCGGCCGGGGACATCGGTGTGCCGGTCGCGCCGGGCGTCCGCGGCGGGCGGGAGGACGCGTGAGCGGCACCGGAAGGCCCCCGGCCGACGCCGCCGACGCCGCCGGGCTGACCGTCGGCATCGTGGCCGCCCGGTGGCACGCGGAGATCACCGACCGGCTCGTGGAGCGGGCCGTCCAGGCCGCCAGGGACAGCGGCGCCACCGAGACCGTCGTCCGGGTGGCCGGGTCGCTGGAGATCCCCGTCGTGGCCCAGGCGCTGGCCGCCCGCTGCGACGCGGTCGTCGCCCTCGGGGCGGTGATCCGCGGGGACACCGCCCACTTCGACTACGTCTGCGACTCGGTGACCTCCGGCCTGACCCGGATCTCCCTCGACGAACGGACGCCGGTCGGCAACGGCGTGCTGACCTGCGACACCCTCCAGCAGGCGCTCGACCGCTCCGGGCTGCCGGGAAGCAAGGAGGACAAGGGCTACGAGGCCACCGTCGCCGCCCTGGAGACCGCGCTGCTGCTGCGCGGCCTCGCCTCCGGCGGGCGGCCCCGCTAGCGTCCGGCGCCGGAGACCCCGTGCCGGGCACGGACCCGTATGTCCCGCGGCCGGACGGCCGCGGGACACACGGGCCGGCGGGCGGCGCCACCCGCACCGCCGGCCCGGGCTCACCCCCGCGGCATCTCGTACGGCTCGCCGCAGAAGTACTGGTTGAGGGAGTTGACGGCCGCGAGGATGAGCAGCCCGGCCCGGGGGTCGTTCCGCTGGACGTTGACCGAGATCGTCATACGCCTCCTCCCGGTGTCGTCGGCGAAGCCGAAGGTGACGTATCCGGGGATGGAACCGGTCGCGCCCCACTTCTCCCCGCAGGTCAGCGCCACCGCCTCCAGGCCGAGGCCGTACCGGGGGAACACCGGCGCCTGCGGGGTCCCCACCCCGGTCCGCATCTCCGCCAGCAGCCGCGGGCCGATGAGACGCCCGCCGAAGAGCGCCCGGTAGAAGCGGTTGACGTCGCGGCCGTCGCTCACCAGGCCGAAGGCGGCCCAGGCCCAGGAGGGATCGATGCGGGTGAGCGGCCGCAGCCCGTCCGTGTCCGCGCCTTCGGGCAGGTAGTAGCCGGTGGCGTGCGGGCCGTGGATGCGGGGGTCGGTGACCGGCAGGTAGGAGCGGGTCATGCGGGCGGGCCCGAGGATCCGCCGGTCCACCTCGGCGCTCAGGGTGTGGCCCGTCACCTTCTCCACCAGCATCCCCAGCACGATGTACCCGGCGTTGGAGTAGTGGAAGGCGCCGGGCTCCGGCCTCTCGACCTGCTCGGCGTACGCGACGAGCCGCTCGGGCCGGTAGGCGCGCCGCGCGTAGTGCCCGGGATCGGCGAACTCGGCGTGTTCCATGTAGTCGGCCAGCCCCCCGGTGTGATTGAGCAGCCGCCGGACGGTGACGCGGTCGCCGTCCCTGATCAGGCCGGGCAGCAGGGCGGCGATCGGGTCGTCGAGCCGTACCTTCCCCTCCTGGACCAGTTGCAGGACGACGGTGGCCACGACGCTCTTGGTCAGGCTGGCCACCCGGAACCGGGCCTGCGGCGGCATCGGGGCACGGGTGGTCAGGTCGGCGACGCCGCCGGTGCCGATCCAGGCGCCCTCGTCGTCGTCGACGCGGGCGAGCACCCCCGGAGCCCCGGCGGCCACGATCCCGTCCAGCGTCCTCCGCACCTCGGCCAGGTCGTCCCGCGGGCGCGTCGTCGCGTGGGCGGGTGCCGCGGCCCCGAGGAACGCGGTGACGGCCAGGGCGATCGCGACGGTACGTGACATCAGGGGGTCCTCATCGGTTCGGGGGAGCGGGCCGCCCGGCGGACTCCCGGCGGCGGCCGCCGGCGGAGGAGCCGCTTCGGCGGCCGCTGGCGGGAAGCGCTTCGGTGTCTTCCGGTGGGGGAGCGCTTCGGCGTCCTCCGGCGGCGTGGGAACGAGATCAATCCTCGGCGCGCGGGCGGGCGTCCGCCTCGTCGCCGAGATCGAGTTCCGGATGATCCCGTGGTCGCACACGGGTACGACCGCGGTGGGACGCGACGCCGGACGCCGGCCGGACCGGAGAGCAGGGGCCGGCCGGGTGTGCGATAGATTTCGTCAGGTGCCGTGATTGCCGCCACGACCGCTCTGAGCGGCGGTTTCTCGAAGGATCGTGATCGTTCAGTGAGCCCCGAATGAGCCCCGAGAGCGTCCCCGCGCCCCCGCTGCCCGTCGTGTGGCGGCCGAAGAAGGGACGGGCCGTGGCCTACGGCTTCGCCGGGCTGGTCATGCTGGGCGCCCTGGTGATGGCGTTCGTGCTGCCCGCGCCGTTCCACCTGCCCGACCGGATCGCGATGGTCGGGCTCGGCGGGGTGATCGCCTGGCTGCTGCACCTGCTCGGGCGGTGCCGGGTGGAGGCCGACGAGCGGGGCGTCACCGTGGTCAACCCGCTGCGGGTGCACCGCTACGAGTGGCCCGAGGTCCTGGGGGTGACGCTGATCGACAGCGAACCCTGGGCCAAGATCGACTTCGCCGACGGCGCGACCGTCGGCGCCATGGGCCTGCAGGGCTCGGAGAAGGAGCGGACCGTACGGCAGGTCCGCGAGCTGCTGGCGCTCATCCGGGAGCGCGGGGAGACCGACGAGCGCCACTGAGCGGCCCCGAACCCGCCGGAACCGGACACCGCCGGAACCCCTGGAAACGGGTGGGCGGGCGTAGCCTGATGTGGTGCGGTTGACCGACGTGCCGGGCCTCGGCTCGCCCGGCGAGCTGGCCGGGCTGCTCGACCGGCAGGCGTACCTCGCCGACGAGGGGCTGACCACCGCCGCCTTCCTGGCGCTGCGGATGGGCCGCCCGCTGCTGCTGGAGGGCGCCGCGGGGGTCGGCAAGACCGAGCTGGCCAGGGCCCTGGCGGCCGTGCTGGACGCGCCGCTGATCAGGCTCCAGTGCTACGAGGGCCTCGACGGCCCCCAGGCCCTCTACGACTGGGACTTCGCCCGCCAGCTCCTGCACCTCAAGGCCGCCGAGGCGGGCGGGACCGCCGACCCGGCCCGGCTGGAGACGGAGGTCTACGACCGGCGCTTCCTGATCGCCCGGCCGCTGCTGCGGGCGATCGAGACCTGGCCCAGCGTCCTGCTGATCGACGAGGTGGACCGGGCCGACGTGGAGTTCGAGGCGATCCTGCTGGAGGTGCTCTCCGACTTCGCGATCTCCGTCCCGGAACTCGGCACGATCCGCGCCGAGCACCCCCCGGTCGTCGTGCTGACCTCCAACCGCACCCGGGAGGTTCACGACGCCCTGAAACGGCGCTGCCTCTACCACTGGCTGGAGCATCCCTCCTTCGACCGGGAGGTCGCCATCCTGCTGCGGCGCCTGCCCACCTGCTCCGAGACGCTCGCCCGGCAGGTCGCCGGCGCGGCCGGGCGGCTGCGCGGGGCCGGGCTGGTGAAGCCGCCGGGGATCGCCGAGACCCTCGACTGGACCGAGGCCCTGCTGACCCTCGGCGCCCGCGAACTCGATCCCGCCCTGGCCGCCGCCACGCTCGGCGCCCTGCTCAAGCACCGTGAGGACCACGAGGCCGCGCTCGGGGACGGGCTGTTCGATGACCTCCGCCGCTGACGGCCGCGACCTGGTCGCCGTCATGACCGGGTTCGCCAGGACGCTCCGGGCCGCCGGGGTCCCCGCCGACCACGCCAGGACCCAGGGGCTGCTGCGCGCGCTGTCCTGCCTGGACGCCGCCCGGCCCGGGGACGTCTACTGGGCGGGCCGGCTCACCCTGTGCGCCTCCGCCGAGGACCTCCCCCGCTACGACCGGGTGTTCGCGGCCTACTTCGGGGGCCTGCGGGCGGGCCCCGCCCGATCCGCGACGGTGACCGTCACCCGGCACGTCGCCACCCTCGGCGGCGAGTCCGGCGACGGCGGCGAGCGGGAGTCCACGGCGCGTCCGGCCGGGGCGAGCGAGCTGGAGGTGCTGCGCAACCGGGACGTGGCCGGGCTGACCGCCGCCGAGCTGGCCGAGGTGCACCGGCTGCTGGCCCTGCTCCGGGCCGGGCGTGAACGGCGCAGGTCGCGGCGGTCCCGGCCGTCGCGGCGGGGACGGCTCGACCCCGCCGCGACGATCCGCGAGACCCTGCGCCGCGGCGGGGAGACCGCCCGGCTGCGCCGCCGCGTCCGCCGCACCAGGCCCCGCCGGGTCGTCCTGGTGGTCGACGTCAGCGGCTCCATGACGCCCTACGCCGACACGCTGCTGCGACTCGGCCACGCCCTCCTCGCCGCCGAGCCCCGGGCCACCGAGGTGTTCAGTGCCGGCACCCGCCTCACCCGCGTCACCGCCGAGCTGCGCCGCCGCGACCCGGCCGCGGCGATGGACGCCGCCTCCCGCGCCATCCCCGACTGGAGCGGCGGCACCCGCCTCGGTGAGGAGCTGCGCCGGCTCCTCGCGCTGAACGACGCCCGCGGCGCGACCGTGGTCATCGCCTCCGACGGGTGGGAACGCGGCGACGTCTCGCTGCTGGGCGCGCAGATGGCCCGCCTGTCGCGGGTGGCGCACCGAGTGATCTGGGTCAACCCGCACCGGGGGCGGGAGGGCTACCGGCCGCTCACCGCAGGGATGCGCGCGGCCCTGCCGTACATCGACGACTTCGTCGCCGGGCACAGCCTGGCGGCGTTCGAGGAACTGGCCGCGCTCCTGGGAGGGGCTCATGCGTGACGTGTTGTCGCAGATCGTGCGGTGGTGGTCGGCCGGGGCGACGTTCGGCCTGGCCACCGTGGTGAGCACCTTCCGCAGCGCGCCCCGCCCGCCGGGCGCCGCCATGGCCGTGTTCGGCGAGGAGGCCGAGGGCAGCGTCTCGGGCGGCTGCGTCGAGGGCGCCGTCTACGAGCTGGCCCGCGAGGTGGCCGCCTCGGGCGCCCCGGTCCTGCAGCGGTACGGCGTGAGCGACGACGACGCCTTCTCGGCTGGTCTGACCTGCGGGGGAATCCTCGACGTGTTCGTCGAGCCGGTCTCGCGGGAGGCGTTCCCCGAGCTGGGGGAGGTGGCCGCCTCCGTCTCCGCCCGCGAGCCGGTGGCGGTGGCGACCGTGCTGTCCGGGCCCGGCCGGACCGGCGCCCGCCGGGTCGTCTGGCCGGACCGCGCCTCCGGCTCCCTCGGCGGGGACCGCCTGGACGACGCCGTCGACGACGACGTCCGCGGCATGCTCGCCCAGGGGATCACCGGGATCCGCCGGTACGGCCCGCAGGGCGAGCGGCGGCTCGACGACCTGGCGGTCTTCGTGCACTCCTTCGCCCCGCCGCCCCGGATGCTGGTCTTCGGCGCGATCGACTTCGCCGCCGCGGTGGCCAGGATCGGCAAGTTCCTCGGGTACCACGTGGTCGTCTGCGACGCCCGGCCGGTCTTCGCCACCGCCAAGCGCTTCCCCGACGCCGACGAGGTCGTCGTCAGATGGCCGCACGACTACCTGACCTCGATCTCCGTGGACGAGCGCACCGCGATCTGCGTGCTCACCCACGATCCCCGCTTCGACGTGCCGCTGCTGGAGGTCGCGCTGCGCACCCCGGCCGGCTACGTCGGCGCGATGGGCTCGCGCCGTACCCACGAGGACCGGCTGGAGCGGCTGCGGGAGGCCGGGCTGGGGGAGGCCGAGCTGGCGCGGCTGCGCTCGCCGATCGGGCTCGACCTGGGCGCGCGGACCCCCGAGGAGACCGCGGTGTCCATCGCCGCCGAACTGGTCCAGCTGCGCTGGGGCGGCTCGGGGCGGCCGCTCACCGGCGGTTCCGGGCGCATCCACGGGGATGGGGCCCGGCCGTGACCCCGGGGACCCCGGACCCGCGAAACCCGGACCCGGATCTCGGGGGCCCGGGGATCCGAGATCCACGGATCCGGGATCCGGGGCTCCGGGAGCCGGGCGGGTCCGCCGAGCCGGTCACCGCCGGGCTGCTGCTGGCGGCCGGGGCGGGCTCGCGGCTCGGCACGCCCAAGGCCCTGGTCGAGTTCCGGGGGGAGCGGCTGGTCGACCGCGGGGTGCGGACGCTGCGCGAGGGCGGCTGCCACCCGGTGGTCGTCGTGCTCGGGGCCGCGGCCGCGCAGGTGCGCGGGGCGGTGACGGTGCGCAACCCCGGGTGGCGCACCGGCATGGGCTCCTCGCTGCGCGCCGGCCTGGCCGCGTTGCCGGACGACGCCGAGCGAGTGGTGATCGCCCTGGTGGACCAGCCGTTCGTCGGGCCGGAGGCGGTGCGGCGGCTGATCCGGGCGGCGCGGCAGGGGGCGTCGGTGGCCGTCGCCGTCTACGGCGGGGCGCGGCGGAACCCGGTGCTGATCGCGAGGGAGCACTTCGGCCGGGTCGCCGCGATGGCGACCGGCGACGTCGGCGCCCGGCCGTTCCTGCGGGCCCACCCCGAACTGGTCGTCCCGGTGGCCTGTGACGACGTCGGCGATCCGGCCGACATCGACACCTCGGCCGACCTGTCGGCGCTGCGGGAGCGGTGACCCGCGCCGGACGGCGCGGGCCGTGCCGTACGCCGTGGGCCGTGCCGCGTGCCGCGCCGTCACGGCCGTGATCCGGGCGGAAGCTCCCGGACCTCCGGGACCTCCGGGACCTCCGGTGGGCTCCCGGAACCGCCTGGGACCTTTCGGGACCTCCCGGACCTCCCGTGGACAGAGCCTAGAAGCGCAGGGTGGCCACGGCCGCGCGGTGGTCGCTGCCCGCGGCCTCCTCGACGGCCGCGCCGGTGGCGGTCAGGCCGCGGTAGAGGATGTGGTCGGGCCGGGTGACGGGGAAGGACGCCGGCCAGGTGAAGCCGAGCCCCGACCCCGCCTCCTGCTGGGCGTCCAGCAGCGGGGGCACCAGGCCGGAGCGGTTGCGGTCGGTGGTGGCGGTGTTGAGGTCGCCGAGCAGGAGCAGTCGCCGGCTGTCGTCGGCGTCGACGATCCGCCGGACGTAGGAGAGGTTCTTGTCGCGCAGGTCCGTCTCGCCGGGACGGGCCGAGGCCAGGTGCATGACGTAGACGGTCACCCTGCCCTTGGGGGTGTTCACCACGGCCCGCAGCGCCCGCGCCCAGTCCAGGCCGATGTCCGCCTTGCGGGCCTCGACGATCGGGAACCGGCTCCACAGGCCCACCGTCGTGACCTGGTAGTGGTACGGGAAGGTCTCGCCGAGGGCCTTCGCCGCCGGGCCGCCCGGGGTGAGCTCCTGCAGCGCGACGAGGTCCCTGCCCTCGGCCAGGCGCTGTACGGCCCGCCCGGAGGCCGCGTTGGTCACTCCCACGTTGAGCGTGGCGACCGACAGGTCGCTCGGCCCGCCGGGCGGCCTGCGCAGCAGGGCGGGGCCGAACATGACCCCCCACACGGTCGCCGGGACCAGCGCGGCGGCGACGGCCTTCCACGAGCGGGCCGGCAGCGCGCCCAGCAGCAGGAACGGCACGGCGACGCCGAGCCAGGGCAGCCCGCTCTCCAGCACCGGCGTGAACCCGCCGAGATCCGGCAGGAGTCCGTGGCCGCCGAGGACCAGGGCGAGCGCTCCCGCCAACACGATGATCACCCGCTCGAGCACAGCACCGCTCCCCGCCCGTCTGATGATGATCCTCTACTGCCCCGAAACGCGTACGCTACCCGCTTCGCGGCGGGAAGGGGGGCGCTTGGTGGCAGGCCGGTGAGTCGATAGCCTGTCCCGCGAAGACAACGGAACATCATTCGGTTCTCCCGGGCCGTCCGGGAGGCCGGGCGATCCGGAAAAAAGGCCCGCGGGCGGGCCCGGACGCGGGCGGAAGGACGATCTCACGATGCGCATCGGCATGGCCCTGAACTACTCGGGGGGTTTCAAGGAGACGGTGGCCGAACTGGCCGACTACGAGAAGGCGGGACTCGACATCGTCTTCGTGGCCGAGGCGTACAGCTTCGACGCGGTGAGCCAGATGGGCTACATCGCGGCCAGGACGGAGCGGCTGCAGATCGCCTCCGGCATCCTGCCGATCTACTCCCGCACCCCGACCCTGCTGGCGATGACCGCCGCCGGCATGGACTACGTCTCCGACGGCCGCTTCACCCTGGGCCTGGGCGCCTCGGGGCCGCAGGTGATCGAGGGCTTCCACGGCGTGCCGTACACCGCGCCGCTGGGCCGTACCCGCGAGGTCGTGGAGATCTGCCGCCGGGTCTGGAAGCGCGAGCGCCTGACCTACGAGGGCAGGTACTACAACGTCCCGCTCCCCGCCGGCCAGGGCACCGGCCTGGGCAAGCCGTTGAAGATCATCAATCGCCCGGTCAGGGACCGCATCCCCATCGTGATCGCCGCCATCGGGCCCAAGAACGTCGAGCTGGCCGCGGAGCTGGCGGAGGGCTGGGAACCGATCTTCTACATGCCGGAGAAGGCCGCCGACGTCTGGGGGGCGTCGCTGGCCGCGGGAAAGGCCAGGCGTGACCCGGCCCTGGGTGAGCTCGACGTCATCGCCCAGGCGCCGCTGGCCATCGGCGAGGACGTGTCGGAGTGGCTGGAGCTGGGCCGGCCGATGGCCGCCCTCTACATCGGCGGCATGGGCGCCAAGGGCAAGAACTTCTACAACGACCTCGCCCGCCGCTACGGCTACGAGAGGGAGGCCGAGCAGATCCAGAACCTCTACCTCGACGGTAAGAAGGACGAGGCCGCCGCGCTCGTCCCGCACGAGCTGCTGGAGCAGATGTCGCTGATCGGCCCGGAGAGCCACGTCCGCGAGCGCCTGGCGGTGATGCGGGACTCGGGCGTCACCACGATCAACGTGGCCCCGCTGGGCCGCACGCACGCCGAGCGGGTCCGGCTCATCGAGAAGGTCAGGGACCTCACCGCCTGACGTTCCGCGCGCCGGAGGCCGGCCGGCCCGTTGCCATACTCTGTTGAACAGAGTATGGTCTCGGTCGTGCCCAGAAGATCATCAGAGGTGAGCGAGCCGATGTACTTCGTGCTCGCCGCGCTGCTCGACGGCCCGCTGCACGGCCACGCGATCCTCAAGCGGATCGGCGAGCTGTCGGCGGGCCGGGTCCGGCCGACGGTCGGCACCCTCTACGCCATCCTCGAACGCCTCGCCGCCCGGGGAGTGCTCGTCGTCGACCGTGAGGAGACGGTCAACGGCCGGGCCCGCCGCTACTTCCGGATCACCGACGAGGGGGCGGCGATCGCCAGGAGCGAGGCCAGGCGCATGAACGAGGCGGCCGCCCTGGTCCTCGACCGCACGGCCCTCGCGTGACGCGGCTGGAGCGGGGCTACCGCAGGCTGCTCCTGGCCTATCCCGCGGGCTACCGCAGGGCGCACGGCGACGAGCTCGTCGACGTCCTGCTCGACACGGCGGAACCGGGGCGGCGCAGGCCCGAGCCCAGGGAGGCCCTGGGTCTGCTGATGGGCGGGCTGCGCACCCGCGTCGAGCACGCGGCGACGGGGCCCGCCCGGCGCGACGGCCTGCACCTGGGGGTCACCGCGCTGGCCGTCGCGAACCTGGCCGCGCTGCTCCCCTTCGCCGCCGCGATCCCGCTGTGGACCGCCCTGTCCGCCCTCGCCGTACTGGCCGTCCTGCGGGGGCGGGTACGGCCGGCCCTGCCCCTCCTGCTCCTCACCGGCGCGAAGGCCACGGCGATCGCGGCGGGGGTTCCCCTGTTCGACCACGCCCTGATGCCGATCGAGTCCGGCCTCCGGCCCCACGAGGGGTTGTTCGCCACCACCGGCCCCCAGGTCGTCGCCCTCTCCTACGCGCTCACCCTCGCCGGGTCGCTCGTGCTGGCGGCGGGCGCCCGTCCGCTGAGGACGCGCTCCTGGTGGTGGCTCGCGGTCGCGCCCGCCCTCTGCGCGGGTCCCGTCCTGATGGGCGAGTCGGTCTTCCCCGTCGGCGTGGTCCGGGCGGTCGTCGAGCCGGGGCTGCTGGTCCTGGCCGTCTGGGCGGCCCGCCTGGCGAGAGACCCGCGCTGGGGGGTGGCGGCCCTGGTCCACCTGCTCGCCGTCACCGTGGCGCTCGCCGAGCACGGGCCGTACCTGACCGTGCGGCACCTGGCCTACTGGGCCCTGCTCGCCCTCCCCGCCGTCACCGCCGTCATGGTGGCGCGCGGGCACCGTAGAACCGCCCTGCGCTGATCCTCCGGCGCGACATTCCTTCTCCCCGCCGTCACCGCGGTCCTGGTGGCGCGCGGGCACCGCAGAACCGTCCCGCGCCGATCCTCCGGCGCGACATTCCCTTGGAGATCTCATGAGAGTGCTCGTCACGACCGCCCTGACGCTCGCCGTACTGACCGGACACGCCGCCGCGGCGCCGGGCCCCGCCGCTCCGGCCACCGCCGACGCGGCGCAGGAGACGAAGTGGAAGCTGGAGCGGTTCAAGGCCGGCTGCATGAAGCAGAAGGGCTTCAAGTACACCCCGTTCGTCGAGTCCGGGCCCAAGGAGACGGAGACGCAGAGGAAGGCCGAGGCCGGCGACTACGCCGCGGCCAAGGAGGTCAGGACGAAGTACGGCTACCGGATCTTCGCCCAGTTCGTCTATCCCGACGACTCCGCCTCGGGCGCGCTGGTCGTCGAGGAGCGCGGGGAGGACCCCAACCCGGGGGCCCGCATGAACGAGACGCAGTTCGACGCCTACAAGGCGGCGGAGGATGCCTGCCTGGCCAAGGCGTTCAAGGCGGTCCTGAACAAGGACGTGAAGAACCGGATGGACGTGCTCATGAAGCACATCGAGCTCAAGAAGCGGCTCACCGTCCAGCGGCTCGACGGCGACGCCCGGCTGGTGAGTCTGGCCAAGCCGTTCGGCGCCTGCCTCAGGGGCAAGGGCTACACGATCACCTCGCTCACGCCGAGCCACCTGGCCGACAGGGGGAGAAAGGCCGCGCTGGCGCAGGTCGGCAGGTTCGGGAAGGAACAGGGAAAGTCCTGGCCTGAGCTCACGCCCGCGCAGGCCAGGCCGTACCTCACCGAGGAGATCGAGGACGCGCTCGACGACCTCGAGTGCGGCAGGGAGTTCTACGCCCGCTACTCGCCCATGAGCGCGGCCGTCGACCGGGAGGTGGAGGCGCAGTTCCCGTTGTGAGCCCGCTCCCGCGTCCGCCGCTCCGGTGATCTCCTGAGGCTCCGCGCCCGGGTGAGGACGCGGGGGAGGGCCTTCGGCGTGGGCGATCTCCGAGGGGCCCGGTTCCGGCCGGGCCCCTCGTCGTTCCTTGGGGACCCGGAGTCGTTCCCTGAGGAACCCGGAGTATTGACAAACCCCCTTATCTTCCATGAAATGTGAGGTGGATCACAGGGAAAGGGGGAATTGTGTGGCGAATGTGCCGGTTCTACCCCCTCGTGAGGTTCTTCCCGGTGATCGTGTGGCTCGTCGAGCGGCTGCACGTCGATCTGTGCCGTACCAGCAGCCGTCTCTGTCGCTGAACCCGGTCCACCCCCGATCACCCCCTTCTCCTCACCGGCACGACCGTGTCCGCCCCGGCGTGCCTTCTTCCGGAAAGTCTCACCATGAAGAAGTTCTCCTTCTCCCTGCAACTGCTGCTGGGCCTGGCCGTCGGCCTCGTCCTCGGCTTCGTCGCCCGCGCCGGCGACGTCGCCTGGCTCACCGCCACCCTGACCGAGGTCGGCAAGATCTTCGTCCAGCTCCTCAAGCTGGCCGTCCCGCCGCTGGTCTTCACCGCCGTCATCGTCAGCATCGCCAACCTGCGCAACGTCAACGGGGCCGCCCGGCTGGCCGGAAAGACGCTGCTGTGGTTCCTGGGCAGCTCACTGATCGCCGTCGCGTTCGGCATCGGCCTCGGGCTGCTGCTCAACCCCGGCCAGGGCGTCACCATCTCCACCGCGGGCGCCAAGGCCCCCGACCTGGAGGGCGCCGGAACCTGGGTCGACTTCCTGACCGGCATCATCCCGACCAACATCGTGACCTCCTTCACCGAGGTCAACGTCCTGCAGATCGTCTTCCTGGGGGCCGCCCTCGGCGCCGCCGCCATCGCGGTGGGGGAGAAGGCCAAGCCGTTCCTCGACATCAGCCAGTCGGTCCTCGAACTGGTCCAGAAGGCCCTGTGGTGGATCATCCGGCTGGCCCCGATCGGCACCGCCGGCCTCATCGGCAAGTCCGTGGCCACCTACGGCTGGGACCTGCTGGCCCCCCTCGCCAAGTTCAGCGCCGGCGTCTACATCGGCTGCGCCCTGGTCCTCCTCGTCAGCTACCCGCTGCTGCTGGCCCTCGCCGGCAGGGTCAGCCCGCTGACCTTCTACCGCAACGCCTGGCCCGCCATCGAGCTGGCCTTCGTCTCCCGCTCCTCGGTCGGCACCATGCCGCTCACCCAGCGCGTCACCACCGAGCGCCTCGGCGTGGACCGCGACTACGCCTCCTTCGCCGTGCCGTTCGGGGCGACCACCAAGATGGACGGCTGCGCCGCGATCTACCCCGCCCTCGCCGCGATCTTCGTGGCGCAGGTGTTCGGCGTCCCGCTCGGGGTGGGCGACTACCTGCTGATCGCGTTCGTCTCCGTGGTCGGCTCCGCCGCCACCGCCGGCCTGACCGGCGCGATCGTCATGCTCACCCTCACCCTCAGCACGCTCGGCCTGCCGCTTGAGGGCGTCGGCCTGCTGCTGGCCATCGACCCGATCCTCGACATGATCCGCACCGCCACCAACGTGGCCGGCCAGATGGTCGTCCCGGTCATCGTGGCCCGCTCCGAGGGCAGGCTCGACGAGGCGGTCCTCAACGCCCCGCCGCAGTCCCTGGACGAGGCCCCCGCCCCCGCCCCCGCTCCCACCCCCGGCCGGGCCGAGCCCCTGCCGGCCTGACGCACCCCGCCGGAGGGCGGGTCCCGGTCCGCCGGGGCCCGCCCTCCGCGCGTCCCGCGGCCGGTGCCCGGCGCGCGTACCGGCCGTCCCGCGCGCCCCGGTGTCCCGGACGATCCGGGCCCGCACGCGGGTGACCTCCGTACGGCGCCGCACCCCGCCCCGGCCGGGCGGCGCGGAGAGAGCCGCGGAACGGGCAATACCATGCCGTGATGACCGTCACTCATACCCGGCGCCGCGAGCGGCTGGCGGCCCTGCTCCCCGCCCGCGAGGCGGACGCGATCCTGGTCACCGGCGGCGTCAACGTCCGCTACCTGACCGGCCTGGACAGCTCCAACGCGGCCCTGCTGGTCCGGGCCGACGCCCGCGCCGCGCTCGCCACCGACTCCCGCTACGCCGAGACCGCCCGGCGGCTCTGCCCCGACGTCGAGGTGATCGAGGACCGCGACGTCGCCGGGGTCCTCGCCGCGGCCGCCCTGGCGGACTCGCCGCCCGGCCGCCTCGCGGTCGAGGCCCACCGGATGACGGCGGACGCCTACTTCGCGCTGGGCGGGGAGCTGCTGCGGCTGTCCGGCCTGGTGGAGTCGGTGCGCCGGGTCAAGGACGAGGAGGAGATCGGCCTGCTGCGCACCGCGTGCGAGCTGACCGACGGAGCGTTCGCCGAGCTGCTGCCTGCGCTGCGGCCCGGCCTGACCGAGCGGGAGGTCGCGCGGGCGCTGGAGCGCCACATGGCGGACCTGGGCGCCGACGCGCCCGCCTTCGCCACGATCGTGGCGAGCGGGCCCAACGGCTCCATCCCGCACCACTCGCCCTCGGACCGGCCCCTCGCCCGCGGCGACCTCGTCACGATGGACTTCGGGGCGCGCCACGGCGGCTACCACGCCGACATGACCCGGACGGTGGCGATCGGCGAGCCCGCCGGCTGGCAGCGCGAGCTGTACGACCTGGTCCGCGCCGCCCAGCGCGCGGGCCGCGAGGCCGTACGGCCGGGCGTCTCCGTCCACGAGGTGGACGCCGCCGCCCGCGACCTCATCGCGGCGGCCGGCCACGGCGGGCACTTCGGTCACGGCCTCGGTCACGGCGTCGGGCTGGAGATCCACGAGGTGCCGTTCCTGTCCCCGGCCCCGGCCGCAGCGAAGGCCGAGCCAGGGCGCGAGCACGCTAGACTAGAGGATCGAGTGCCGGTCACCGTTGAGCCCGGGGTCTACATACCGGGCAGGGGCGGCGTCCGCATCGAGGACACGCTCGTGACGCGTGATGACGGACCGGAACTTCTCACACGGACGACCAAAGAGCTGCTTGTCCTTTAAGAGCGGCCGTACGCAGGAGAAACTAGTGGCGACGACGAACGACCTCAAGAACGGCCTGGTGCTCAAGCTCGACGGTGGCGAGCTCTGGACCGTCGTGGAGTTCCAGCACGTCAAGCCCGGCAAGGGTGGTGCGTTCGTCCGCACCAAGCTGAAGAACATCCTGTCGGGCAAGGTCGTGGACAAGACCTTCAACGCGGGCGTCAAGGTCGAGGTGGCCAACGTCGACAAGCGGGAGATGCAGTTCTCCTACATGGACGGCGAAGAGTTCGTGTTCATGGACACCGAGACCTACGACATGCTCCACGTCTCCCGGGTCGCGGTCGGCGACGCCGCGAACTACCTGCTGGAGAACATGCTCGCCACCGTGGCGATCAACGAGGGCAACGTCCTGTACGTCGAGCTCCCGGCCGCCGTCGAGCTGACCATCTCCGAGACCGAGCCGGGCCTGCAGGGCGACCGCTCCACCGGCGGCACCAAGCCCGCCACGCTGGAGACCGGCGCCGAGATCAAGGTGCCGCTGTTCATCACGACCGGCGAGAAGGTCAAGGTCGACACCCGCACCGGCGATTACCTCGGCCGCGCCTGATGTCGGCACGCGGTAAGGCGCGCAGGCGCGCGCTGGACATCCTGTTCGAGGCGGAGGCGCGCGGCGAGGACCCCCTCAAGATCCTCGCCGAGCGCCTGGAGCGGGCCGACCCGCCGGTCAACGAGTACACCGCGGCGATCGTCGAGGGCGTGTGCCGCCACCGGGACCGCATCGACGAGCTGATCACGACGTACTCCGAGGGCTGGACCCTCGACCGCATGCCCGCGGTCGACCGCAACCTGCTGCGCGGCGGCACCTACGAGCTGCTGTGGATGCCCGACGTCCCCGAGGGCGTCGTCATCAGCGAATGGGTCGGTCTCGCCTCGGAGCTGTCCACCGACGAGTCGCCGCAGTTCGTCAACGGCCTGATGGCACGGTTCAAGCAGCTCAAGCCCTCCCTGGCGCTGTAGGGCGCGAGCCCGCCGGCCCCCTCGCGGACCCCCGCGGCCCCCGGTTCCCCGGAGGCCGCCGGGGCCGCACCCGGGTCCGGGCCGTAGGCTGGGCTCGTCACAGGCCATAGGGAGGCGATCAGAAGTTGCGCGCCGTAGGCACTTCACGGCAGTCAGGCACCCCGGCGGTCCGCACCGCCGTGGTCTGGGACGTCCTGCGGACGGTGCTCGCCGAACGGTCGTCCGCGACCGGCCGGGACCGGCTCGACATCGTCGACGCCGGGGGCGGCACGGGGGGCTTCGCCGTACCGCTGGCCGAACTGGGGCACGCCGTCACGGTCGTCGACCCCAGCCCCGACTCGCTGGCGGCCCTGGAACGGCGCGCCGCGGAGGCGGGCGTGGGCGTGCGCGCCCTGCAGGGCGACGCCGCCGACCTCGGCGACCTGCTCCCGGCAGGCTCCGCCGACCTGGTGCTGTGCCACAGCGTGCTGGAGTACGTCGAGGACCCGGCGGGGGCGCTCGCCGCCATGGGCGGCCTGCTGCGCGCGGGCGGCGTGATCAGCGTGCTGGCCGCCAACCCGGTCGCCGCCGCGCTGCACCGCTCGGTCGCCGGCCGGTTCGACGAGGCCCGCGAGGTCCTGGACGACCCCGAGGGCCGCTGGGGTGACCGCGACCCCACGCCCCGGCGCTTCACCCGCGAGGCCCTGTCACGGCTCCTCGCCGGGGCCGGCTTCGCCCCCGGCGACGCCCACGGCGTGCGGATCTTCGCCGACCTGGTCCCCAGCCGGCTGCTCGACGGCGAGCCGGGCGCGGCCCGCGCGCTGGTCGCGCTGGAGCAGGCGGCCGCCGCGCACCCGGTGCTCCGGGACATCGCGACCCAGTTGCACGTCCTCGGTCACCGATGAGGGTTGTGCCGAACGCCTGTTCCCATAGGATGGCGGGGTGTCGAGGAAACAGCAGGTGCCACGTCCCGGGCCGGCGCTGGGCACCGACGACACCGGCTGCCCGATCCTGCACGTCGACATGGACGCCTTCTACGCGAGCGTCGAGCTGCGCGAGCGCCCCGAGCTGCGCGGCGTCCCCGTCATCATCGGCGACCCCGGCGCGCGGGGCGTGGTGCTCAGCGCGACGTACGAGGCCAGGCGGTTCGGGGTGCACTCGGCGATGCCCATGACCCGGGCCCGCCGGCTCTGCCCCCGGGCGGTGGTCATCCCGCCCAGCCGGCACAAGTACACCGAGGTCTCCTGCGGCGTCATGGAGATCTTCCGCTCGATCACCCCCGACGTGGAGCCCATCGCCTCCGACGAGGCGTTCCTCGACGTCGGCGGGGCCCGCAAGCGCCTCGGCCGCCCCGCCGTGATCGCCGCGGCGATCCGCGAGCAGGTCGTCCGGGAGCACGGGATCACCTGCTCCGTCGGGGTGGCCGGCAGCAAGTTCGTGGCGAAGCTCGCCTCCCAGCACTGCAAGCCCGACGGCCTGCTGGTGGTCCCCGCCGGTGAGGTCGTCGACTTCCTCCACCCCCTGCCCGTCGCGGCCCTGTGGGGCGTCGGCGAGCGCACCGAGCGCTCCCTGGTACGGCTCGGCGTGAAGACGGTCGGCGACCTCGCCCACACCCCGGTCGACACCCTGCGGCGCGAGCTGGGCCAGGCGGCCGGGACGCACCTGGCCGAGCTGGCCTGGGGGCGTGACCCGCGCCCGGTGCGGGCCGACGTGCCCGACAAGAGCATCGGCGCCGAGGAGACGTTCGCCACAGACGTCGGCGACCCGGTGGAGATCCGCCGCGAGCTGCTGCGCCTGTCGGAGCGGGTCGCGGCCCGGCTGCGCGAGGGCGGTCACGTGGGCCGCACGGTCGGCGTCAAGCTCCGCCGGGCCGACTTCAGCACCATCACCCGGTCGCGGACCCTGCGGGAGCCCACCGACGTCGCCCGCGACCTCTACACCGTCGCCTGCGAGCTGTACGCCGCCTCCGGCCTGGTCCGGACGCCGCTGCGGCTGGTCGGGGTGCGGGTGGAGAACCTCCGCCCCGCGGCCGACACCCCCCGGCAGCTCGGGCTGGACGAGCGGGAGAAGGGCTGGCGGGAGGCGGAGCGGGCCATGGACCGGGCGGCCCGCAGGTTCGGACGGGATGTGGTGCTCCCGGCTTCTCTTGTCCGCCCTCCGTTTGATGAAATAGATCTATGACGTCACCTCCGGTTTGGACTACGTTGGACGTTTTCTTTCGTCTACGTCTACAGCCTCGTATTCTGGGGATAACCGACCGCGAGGTTCGGACACCCCGTGTCGTCCGTCACCGTCTTCCCCGTCCTGGGGCCGTCCTTGGGAGGCGCCGTGCCGCTCTCTGAGCACGAGCAGCGCTTGCTCGAACAGATCGAGCAGGCCCTCTACGCCGAGGACCCGAAGTGGGCCAACACCGTCAGGATCAGTGACCCGCGCAGCCATTACCGGCGCCGCCTGGTGAAAGCCTCCATCGGCTTCGTCCTCGGCATCGCCCTTCTGATGGTCGGCGTCGTGATCAATGAGATCCCCATCGGTGTCGGCGGTTTCGTGGTCATGCTCGCCGCGTGTCTTTGGGGTCTGTCGAGTTGGAAGCGGATGAACGGCTTCGGTGACGCCCCAGGGGCCAAGCCGGGCCGGCAGAAGGGCGGGGCGGTCCGTCATCCGGGGCCCCGGCAGACCTTCATGGAGCGGATGGAGGAACGCTGGCGCCGCCGGCACGACGATCGCTAGGTTCGATCGCCGGGTTCTGATCGTCAGGTTCCGTCCCGTGGGCCTCCGGCGTGACCGGAGTCCGCGGCACGGAACCCGCGTCTGGGCGGCCCCCCGCCCACCGGCGCGCCACGGGCCGCCTCCTTCGACGGAGGCGGCCCGTTCCGGTCCCGTGGTCAGGCGCGGCCGGTCAGCCGGCCGCCGGTCAGGCCGTCCAGCCTGGCCGTCAGCCGCAGCCGCGCGCTCTCCAGCCGCTCGGCGGCCTCCAGCAGGCGCCCGCCCGCCCGGCGTATCCGCAGGAGCGTGGACGGCGGCATCAGCACCGCGCGGATCCGCCGGCCCCGCGTCGCCCGGGCCGCCAGCGCCCGCCGTACCAGCCGCAGGTCCTCCCGCAGGGGGCCGGTCTCACCGGGGGTGCGGGCGAACATCATCCGCTCGACCAGGGTGGTGATCCTGCTCAGCGCGGCCGCCTCGTCGGCGTCGAACCCGTGCTGCCCGGCCAGCCGCCCGGCCAGGGCGCGGGGGCTCTCGCTCGGCAGCCGGCGCATGCCGTAGTCGCACAGGACGTCGTCCAGCTCGGCCCAGGCGGCCGGCACCGCCCCCTCCGCGGCGCCGCGGCCGGTCCGGGCCTCCGCCGCCTCGGCGGGCGCCGTCGCGGACGGGCCGCCGGGCTCCCCGGGCCGCCGGCCCGGGCCCCGGGAGAAGGACCTGCGGCGCCGGGCGCGCAGCTCCCAGCGGAGCGCCGCCGGCACCAGCGCCACCAGCAGCACGGCCAGCAGGCCGAGGCCGGCCCAGGCGGCGACCGGCGTGCCCTCGTCCACCGCGACCGGCACCCCGGTGAGGTCGCGCTGCAGCGTCCGGTCGTCGCGGGAGCGGGCCGAGGGGTCGCGCGGCGTGTCCGCGCCGCCCGAATCCGTCTCCGGGGCGGAGTCCGGCCGGTCGGAGCCGTCCGTGGTGACCTGAGGGCGGGTGTAGACGGGCACCGACGCGGTGCCCTGGCCCGCCGACCCGGCCGGGGTGGGCTCGAACCGCAGCCAGCCGGTCCCCTCGAAGTACAGTTCGGGCCAGGCGTGCGAGTCGTGGGCGCGCACCTGCCAGACGCCGGAGACGTTGGTGCCCCCGGTGTAGCCGACGGCGACCCGGGCGGGGATGCCCAGGATCCGGGCCAGCACCGCCATCGAGGCGGCGAACTGCTCGCAGTAGCCGGTCCGGCTGCGCAGCAGGAAGTCCGCCAGCGCGGAGCCGGTGTGCCCCCGGGTGGCGAGGCTGTAGGTGAACCCGCCCTTCTTGGTGAAGAACTCCTGGAGCTGGATCGCCTTCTCGTACGGGCTCGCGTCGTCCTCCGTCACCCGCCTGGCCAGCGCCCGGACCTCCCGCGGCAGGTCCGGGGGCAGCCGCAGGTAGCGCTCGCCGACGGAGTCCGGCGGGGTCCCGGCGGCCTTGAGCGCCTCGGCGGTGGGTATGGGCTCGGCGCTGGTGACCCGGTAGGTCAGCCCCGCGGCGGTGTCGCTGGTGGAGAACACCATGAGCGTGTCCCGGTCGGGCCGCCAGTCGCCCTCGGCGTCGACCCGGCCCGCGGGGTACGGCAGCGGCAGGAAGCTCATGCCACTGACGTCCTCGCTCACCGTGATCGAGGTGGTGGCACGGGTGACCGGCGTGGCCGGGGCCAGCCCCGGCGGCGCGGGCAGCGGCCCCTCCGAGGTGCGGTCCTCGGGGCGGCCGTGCGGTTCCGACATCGTCCACTGCTCGCCGTCGAAGACGTCCAGGGCGTAGGTCCGCAGGTAGCGGGACAGGCCGTCGCTGCTGGTGTAGCTCAGCACGGTGGAGTTCTCCGGCAGCGACAGCAGCCCCCGCATGCTGACCATCGGGTTGGAGACGCTGATCGAGTTGCCGCCCCGCCCCCTGCCGTTGCCCACGCCGAAACCGAACAGCGGGTCGGGCTCCAGGGTGGGCAGCAGCGCGGGCACCAGGACGGCCAGCGCGACCGCGGCGAAGCCGATGCGCTTGCCCGACATGCGCAGCGTTCCCGTCTCGGCGTCGGACGGTCTCGGCGCGACGAAGGAGGGGGCCCGGCGGACCAGCACCGCCCTGCCCCAGTGGCTGATCCGCTCCCGCCCGTCGGCGGCCAGCAGCCCGAGGTAGCCGGTGGCCGCGATGATGAACGCCAGCCAGTTGATCGGGTCGGCGATCACCGCCGCCGGGACGGTGAACAGCGTCAGCAGCGGCAGCCCGGCCAGCGCGGCCCGGCGCATCCGGACCGCCAGCAGGTCGACGACGATCGCGATCAGGCCGACGCCGCCGCAGGTCAGCAGGACGATGCCGGGGCTCGCCGGCACCGGGGCGGCGTAGCGCTGGATGTCGGTGAAGCCGGTGGCCAGCAGCCGGCCCAGCACGCGCACGGACGACACGGTGGGCACCAGGACGGCCCACGCCTCGTCCCGGGCGAAGACCGCGGTCAGGAAGATCAGGACGGCCAGCAGCTGGAGCGGGGCCACCAGCCAGTCCGGCAGGGCGTGGCGGCCGGCCAGCAGGCCGGTCCCGGTCACCACCAGGATCACCCCGAGGCTCGACCAGAACCAGGCGCCGCCGGAGAACAGGGGGTAGAGAGCGACCGCGACCGCTCCGGTGGCCGCGCCCGCCGCGACGGTGAGCCTCATGCCGCGCCTCCACCCCGTGCGGACCACCTCATGCGGGGCGTCCACCGGTCGCGGACCGCCCCGGCGGCCCCGGCGGCGGCCCCGCCGGGTGCGAACCGTCCCTGAAGCCTCATACGGCACCTCCACTGGTGGCGAACCGCCCGCGCTGCCCGGCCTCCGGCCACACGTCGGCGATCGAGACGCCGGACGGCAGGCGCACGACGCGCCAGCCCGCCCCGGCGAGGACGGCCTGCGCCGCCCGGTACTCCTCGTTCGAGCCCAGCTCCGGACGCTCCCACCCGGCCACGTCCAGCAGCACGGCCACCCCGGTCATGTTCCCGTGCCTGAGCCGGGCCAGTGCCTCGGCCTGCTCCACATCGATCCCGCCGAGCACGGCCACCACCAGGCCGTCGCCGCCGCCCTGCCGCAGGGCGCCCACGCCGTACTCCAGCGAGCGGGAGGAACCGGTGCGCACCACGGCCAGGGCGTCCAGCAGCGACCAGCTCGTCCCGACGTCGTCCAGATGCTGGGCCCCCTGGTCGGTGACCAGCCGCAGCCCCAGCCCCTCGCGGGCCAGGTGGACCCCGATGGACGCCGCGGCCGAGACCGCTACCTCGAACGACGAGCGGGGGCCCTCGCCGCGGTGCGCGTACCTGCGGGTGTCCAGCAGGAGCGCGCCGCGGCTCTGCCACTGCTGCTCCTCGCGCCGCACCATCAGCTCGCCGTACCGGGCGGTCGAGCGCCAGTGCACACGCCGCAGGTCGTCGCCCTGCCGGTACTCGCGGGGCGCGACGTCGTCGTCGCCGGCCGCGGCGACGCTCCTGGTACGGCTCTCGCCCCCGCCGCTCCACTCCCCGGAGAGGCGGACGTGCGGCAACGCCACCACCCGCGGGGTCACCACGAGGGTGTCGCTGACGGTGAACGACCTGCTCAGCTCCACCAGGCCGAACGGGTCACTGATCCGGACCGTCAGCGGGCCGATGGGGAAGCGGCCGCGAAGGTCGGAGCGCACCCGGTAGTCGATCTCCCGGACGCCGCGGGACTCCACCCGGTCCAGGATGAACCGGGGGCGCGCCCCGAGCGCGTAGGGGACGGTGTCCTCGATCAGCAGCAGGCCGGTCGGCAGCCGGGTGATGTTCTCCAGGCGGAGCGTCACGGTGGCGTCGCTGCCGGTCTCGGCCCTGGGCGGATCCAGCCGCCGCGCGCAGCTCAGCCGGTAGCGGGTGCGGGCCACCACCACGGCCGCCAGCAGCGGCAGGGCGGCGATCAGCACGCCGATCCTGAGCAGGTCCTGTTCCCCGAGGACGACGGCGCACAGCATCGCCGCGAGGCCGGAGGCGATGAACGACCGGCCGCGCGACGTCAGAGCCCTGAGTCCCGAGGTCACTTGGCCGGGGCCTCGGGGACGGGCACCCGCCGGACCAGCTCGGCCACCACCTGCTCGGGCATCCGGCGCTGGCCCTGGGCCTCGACGCTGGGCAGCAGCCGGTGGGCGAGCACGGGACCGCTCAGCTCCTGCAGGTCGTCGGGGATGACGTAGTCGCGGCCGGAGAGCGCGGCGTGCGCCCGAGCGGCCCGGACCAGCTGCAGGGTCGACCGGGGAGAGGCGCCCAGCCGCAGGTCGGGGGAGGTGCGGGTGGCGGTCACAAGATCGACGGCGTACTTCTTGATCGGCTGGGAGACGTAGACGGCGCGCACCGCGTCGATCAGCGCCCGCACCTCGGCGGTGGTCGCCACCGGCTCCAGCTTGTCCAGCGGGGAGGCGGCGCCGTGCACGTCGAGCATCTCCAGCTCGGCGCCCGCCCCGGGGTAGCCCATCGCGATCCGGGCGGTGAAGCGGTCGCGCTGCGCCTCGGGGAGGGGATAGGTGCCCTCCATCTCGATGGGGTTCTGGGTGGCGATCACCATGAAGGGGCCGTCCAGCACGTAGGTCGAGCCGTCCACGGTGACCTGGCGCTCCTCCATGCACTCCAGCAGCGCCGACTGGGTCTTCGGAGAGGCCCGGTTGATCTCGTCGCCCACCACGATGTTGGCGAACACCGGTCCGGGCTTGAACTCGAACTCCCTGGTCTGCTGGTTGTATGCGCTGACCCCGGTGATGTCGCTGGGCAGCAGGTCGGGGGTGAACTGGATCCGGCGCACCGGGCAGTCGATGGACCGCGCCAGCGCCTTGGCGAGCATGGTCTTGCCGACTCCGGGAACGTCCTCGATGAGCAGATGGCCCTCGGCGAGGAGAACGGTGAGGGTGAGGCGGACGACGTCGGCCTTGCCCTCGATCACCGACTCGATCGCCTGGTGGATCCGCTGGGCCGTGACCACCAGCTCGTCGAGCCGGGGAGGGACGTCATGGGTTACTGCCACCAGGCCTCCATGAGGGTGCGGCGGTTTTGCGCCGGGGGTCATATTTCGGGGCTTTAGCGCCCCTTTTCATTGTGGGTACCGACATTACGGTGCCGGAAGTTCCCGGGCGACCCGATGTGGGCATGAGACCTCATTTCGGGCTGCCCGCCGCGCCGCGCCCGCGTCACATCGCCGCCGGTCCGCCGATTTCATGATCGTTCGGCCATGGGCCGTCTTCCCGACACGCCCGTGACGTACCGGGGCCTCCCACCCCCTCCACTTCGCTCCACCCCCTCTGACCTGGGATTTCTTCACCGAAGTCGATCGCCGGGAGCCGCGGAATCAGTTGACGGTGGAGAGAAGTGGAGTATGGTGGTGCGCAGTGGAGAGCAGGGACGAAAGTGGCTCGCCCTCCGCAAGGCACGGGAGGTGGGGCCGGTGTTCCTCGGCACTCACCATCCGCGTCTCGATGACAAGGGACGGCTGTTCCTGCCGGCGAAGTACCGCGAGGAGCTGGCGGAGGGTCTGGTGATCACCAAAGGCCAGGAGCGCTGCCTCTACGTCTTTCCCGTAGAGGAGTTCAGGCGCATCACCGAGGCTCTGCGCACCGCGCCGGTGACCGCCAAGGCGGTCCGTGACTACAGCCGTGTCTTCTTCGCCAGCGCGTCCGACGAGGTCGCCGACAAGCAGGGCCGGATCACCGTCCCGCAGCCCCTGCGCGAGTACGCCGGCCTGAGCCGTGACTGCGCGGTCATCGGCGCCAACACCCGCCTGGAGATCTGGGAGTCGGGTGCCTGGGACGCCTATCTGGCCAAGCAGGAACAGGCCTTTTCCGACCTGTCGGAGGAGGTGCTGCCAGGGATCTTGTGACTCCACGGTCGACTCATCGGTGAGCATGTCGTTCGGCGAGGTCTCCACCCGCAACCAAGCCCCCGTCAGCTGATGCACCTTCCCCGGTGTCAGGTGACGGGCCGGCACGCGGGTGCGGATGGGGACCTGGCCGGGCGGCCCGTGGTGGGGGCCATCAGGAACACCGGTGAGCGTCGCCGCACATCCGCGAGCGAGGCGGCAAGAGGGGGTTTGCGCTTCATGCGCGCTGAAAACGACATGTCTGATCTTCCGGGCTCCGGCGCGTCTCCGGGCGGCCACGTGCCCGTGATGCTCGACCGCGTGCTCGAACTGCTGGCCCCCGCCCTGACGGGTCCCGCCCCGGTGGCCGTCGACGCCAACCTCGGCCTCGGCGGCCACGCCGAGGCGCTGCTGGCCGCCCACCCCTCGCTGCACCTGATCGGCATCGACCGCGACCCCGCCGCCATCGAGCGCTCCACCGCCCGGCTGGCGCCGTACGCCGACCGGATCACCCTGGTCCGCGCGGTCTCCGACGAACTGCCCGAGGTGCTGGCCCGGCTGGGCCGGCCCCGGGTCGACGCCGTCCTGTTCGACCTGGGCGTCTCCTCGCCCCAGCTCGACGAGGCCGGGCGGGGCTTCGCCTACTCCTATGACGCGCCCCTGGACATGCGGATGGATCCCGACCAAGAGCTGACGGCCGAGGTGGTCGTGAACACGTACCCGGCCGCCGAGCTCATCCGGATCCTGCGGGATTACGGCGAGGAGCGATTCGCCCCGCGTGTCGCGCGCCTAATCATCAAAGAAAGGGGCAACGAGGCCATAACGTCTACCAAGCGGCTCGCGGAGATCGTCCGTACGGCGATCCCCGCCGCCACGCGACGGACCGGGGGCAACCCCGCCAAGAGGACCTTCCAGGCACTGAGGATCGAGGTGAACGCGGAGTTGACGGCGCTGGAACGTGCGCTCCCCGCGGCGCTCGACGCTCTGACGCTCGGCGGGCGCGTGGTGGTGCTCGCCTACCACTCCCTCGAGGACCGGCTGACCAAGCAGGTCCTGGCGGCCCGGACCAGGGACACCAGCCCCCCCGGGCTGCCGGTCCCGCTGCCGGCCCACCAGCCGCGGTTCGCGCTGCTGACGAGGGGTGCCGAACTCCCGAGCGAAGAGGAGGTGGCCCGCAACCCGCGGGCGGCCTCCGCCCGGTGCCGGGCTGCAGAGAGGATCCGTGAGGCAGTTGACGAGGAGTGACACAGACGTCCGCACCGCGCGGCCGGGGCGCGTCTCCCGCGCCGTGCCGCGGGGACGCGGGGCCACCGCGCCCGCCAAGCCCGCCGCGCCCGCCCCGAGCCGGACCGTCGAACCCGCCAAGCCCGCCAGGACCGTGCCGGGCCGGACCTCCGCGCCCGCCAAGCCCGCGCCCGCCAAGGCCGCTCCGGGCCGGCCCGCCCGGCCCTCCGCCGCCCGTACGGCGCGGCCGTCCCGGCAGGCCCGCCCGCCGCGCGCTCCCTTCGTGCTGCTCGTCGTGGGTCTCCTCTGCGGCGGGCTGGTCAGCCTGCTGCTGCTGAACGTCGTCCTCGCCCAGGACTCCTACCGGCTCAACGAGCTGCGCCAGGGCATCAGCAAGCTCAAGCAGCAGGGGGAGGAGCGCAGGAACGAGAACGCCCGGCTCGACACGCCCGAGGAACTCGCCAAGCGGGCCGAGCTGCAGGGCCAGGCCCCCGACTGGGACGACATGAACACGATCGACAGCCGGGTCGCCGGCCAGGGCCAGGAGCCCTTCGCGCCCGAGCGGGTGGAGGGCACGGGCAGGTGAGGGAGACCGGCGGGCGGGGCTCCGGCCCGGGCCGCGGCGGCTCCGGCGGCCCCGCCGGAGGATCCGGCCGCCGGGTCCCGAAGGGGCCGGGCCGTCCCGGCGGCTCCGGCGGTCCGGACGCCCCCCGGGGGACGTCCGGCCGGGGCCGCCCCGAGCAGGACGGCTCCGGCGGCCGGGGCGGATCCTCCGCGTCCGGCGGTGGCGGGACCGGCGGGTCCTCCCGCGACCAGTCGCCCGGAAGGCCCGCGCGCCCCGAGGGCGCATCCGGCCGTCCCCCCCGCTCCGAGGGGGCTTCCGGCCGTCCCTCACGCCCGCAGGCCGCTCCGGGCCGTTCCGCGCGTCCGGACTCCGGGTCCGGCCGGCCGGACCGCCGGGAGGATTCAGGGGGCCGTGGCGCCCGTTCCGGTGGCGCGGGCGGATCCGCCTCCGCCGGCCGGACCGGCGGCTCCGCCGTACCGCCGGGCAGGCCCCGCGCCGGGTCGCCGGCCCGGAACGCCCGCGACGCCGGGGACGGCCCCGCCCGCGGCGGACGGCCCGGCTCAGGCTCCGGCTCCGGCTCCGGCTCCGCGAAGTCTCCGGCGGCCAAGCCCGGTCCCGCCTCCTCCGGCCCCTCCGCCTCCTCCAGGCCTTCCGCCTCCGCGAACAAGCCTTCCGCCTCCGCGAAGTCCTCCGCCAGGCACCCGGCGTCCGGCCGTCCCGCGACCGGCAGGCCCGCCCCCGCGGGTGCGACGGGCCGGCCCGGCCGCCCGCCGGGCCCCGACGCGCCCCGCAGGCCGGGCCGCTCCCCGCGCCCCGAGGAGCCGGCGGGCCCGGCGGGCCGGCCGCGCGTCCGTCCGCCCGGCGACCAGGCGCGCCCGCCCCGGACCGCCCCCCCGGCCGGCGGGAACGGAGGCGGCGGAAAGGGCGGCGGCGAGAAGGGAGGCGGCGGCAGGCCCCCCAGGCCGCCCGCCCGGCCGCCCGCGGTGCTGCGCCTGGGCAACCCCGGCCGGCGGATCAGCGTCGGCCTGATCGCGATGACCTTCGTGCTGTCCATCTTCGCCGGGCGGCTCATCCAGCTCCAGGGCCTCGACTCCAAGGTCTACGCCGCCGAGGCGGCCAAGCAGCGGGTCCAGGGCGAGAAGCTGACCGCCCGCCGCGGCTCCATCACCGACTCGGCCGGGCACGAGCTCGCGCTGACCCGGGAGGCCCGTGAGGTCTACGTCGACCCCTCACAGGTCAAGCCGGCCCTGCGCGACCAGATGGCCGCCTTCCTCGCCGCGGAGCTGAACCAGCCCAAGCAGGACATCGCGGCCAAGCTCGCCGTACCCGGCAGCCGCTACCAGAAGCTGGCCGCCGCCGTGGAGCCGTCCGTGGCCGAGCGGATCATGCAGCGGGCCCCGAAGCTCAAGCTGGAGGGACTCGGCACCAGGAGCCGGTACGTCCGCGACTACCCCGGCGGCGACCTCGCCGGGACCCTCATCGGCTTCGTCGGCGACGACGGGAACGGCCTGAGCGGGCTGGAGAGCACCTACGACACCCTGCTCGCCGGCCGCGACGGCGAGCAGATCATCGAGACCGGCCGCGCCGGGCAGCGCATCCCGATGACCCGCAGCACGGTCAAGGCGCCCGTCGAGGGCAGGGACGTCCGGCTCACCATCGACCGCGACATCCAGTGGGCCGCCCAGAAGGCGATCGCCGACGAGGTGAAGGCCACCGGCGCGCGCACCGGCACCGTCATCGTGATGGACGTCCGCGACGGCCGCGTGTACGCCATGGCCAACGCCCCCGAACTCGACCTGAACGACTGGCGGCGGACCTCCCCCGAGGACTGGGTCAACCGCGCCGTGACCGACGTGTTCGAGCCGGGCAGCACCAACAAGGTCATCACCGCGGCGGCCGCCCTGGAGTCGGGCGCGCTGCGGCCGGAGACCGCCATGCGGGTCCCGGACAACATCCGCTGCGCCGACCAGGTGCTGCGCGACTCCCACCCGCACCCCGTGGAGCGGCTGACCTTCTCCGGCGTGGTCGCGACCTCCAGCAACGTCGGGACGATCATGGCCGCGCAGAAGATCGGCGACCAGCGGCTGTACGAGATGATGCGGCGCTTCGGGTTCGGCGCCAAGCCGGGCAGCGGCCTGTACCGCGAGGAGGCCGGCCTGCTGCCCGACTGGCGGAACTGGTCGGGCAGCCAGCGCTGCACGATCGCCTACGGCCAGGGCGTCTCGGTCACCGCGCTGCAGACGGCCAGCGTCTACCAGACCATCGCCAACGGCGGCGTGCGCGTCGCCCCGAGGATCGTGGCCGGCACCACCGACGAGCGGGGCGTCCTCACCCCGGCCGCGCCCGGCGCGCGGACGCGGGTGATCGGCGAGCGCACCGCCGCGGACGTCGCCGGGATGCTGGAGGCCGCCGTCGGCGCCGAGGGCACCGGCAACCTGGCCGCCATCGACGGCTACCGGGTGGCGGGCAAGACCGGCACCGCGATGCGCTACGACGCCGAGTGCCGGGGATACTGCGGGTACACCTCGACGTTCGTCGGCTTCGCCCCGGCGGACGCGCCCCGCCTGGTGGTCCTGGCGGTCGTCCAAGATCCTCAGAAAGCCCACTACGGTGGAGAGGTCGCAGCCCCGGTATTCAAGAAAGTGATGACGTTCGCGTTGAAGAGCCAGAAGATCCCGCCCACCGCGACCAGGCCGCCGGCCTCGGTGCCGATCCGCACCGGCCGCTGACGAGGGAAGGTACGCTCTCGCCGTGCGTCCCCCGTCGTCCATGCGACCCTCAAACAGTTCGCCCCGGCCGTTGTCGGGGCTGGCGAGCCTGCTCGGCGCGCCCTCCGGCACGTCGCGGGCTCCGCTCGCCGCGGTGTCCGGGGTCACCATCGACTCCCGCCGGGTGCGGCGCGGAGACCTCTACGTCGCGCTGCCGGGCGCCACGGTCCACGGCGCGGACTTCTGCGCCCAGGCGCTCGCCGCCGGCGCCGCCGCGATCCTGACCGACCAGGCGGGCCGGGAGGCGGCGGTCGCGACCGGCCTGCCGGTCCTCGTCGTGCCGGACCCGCGGGCCGTGCTCGGCCAGGTCTCCTCCTGGGTGTACGGCGCGCCCGCCGCCGCCGTCACGCTCATCGGCGTCACCGGCACCAGCGGCAAGTCCACCAGCACCTTCCTGCTGGAGGCCGGGCTGCGGGCCGCCGGGCACACCACCGGCCTGGTCGGCGGCGTGGAGATCCGCGTGGGCGACCTGCGCCTGGAGTCCACGCTGACCACCCCGGAGGCCAGCGACCTGCACGGCCTGTTCGCCCTCATGCGCGAGCGGGGCGTCACCGCCGCCGCGATGGAGGTCTCCAGCCACGCGCTGGCCCTCGGCCGCGTCGACGGGCTCTTCTACGACGTCGCGCTGTTCACCAACCTGTCGCAGGACCACCTCGACTTCCACCGCGACCTCGACGACTACTTCGCCGCGAAGGCCAGGCTGTTCACCCCCGAGATGAGCCGCGCCGGGGTCGTCAACATCGACGACGCCCACGGCCGCGAGCTCCTCGGCACGGCGAAGATCCCGATGACCGCCTTCTCCGCCCAGGGGGCCCCGGAGGCCGACTGGCGCGCCGCCGACGTGCGCCTCGGCGGCGACGGCAGCTCCTTCCGCGTGGTGGGCCCCGGAGGCGTCGAGGAGGACGCCACGGTGGCGCTGCCCGGCCCGTTCAACGTCGCCAACGCCCTCGGCGCGATCGTCGCCCTGGTGGAGGCGGGGGTGCCGCTGCGCGCCGCGGTGGCCGGGATCGGCACGCTGGCCGGGGTGCCCGGCAGGATGGAGCGGGTGCCGGGCGCCGACGGCTTCGAGGCCATCGTGGACTACTCCCACAAGCCCGGGGCGGTGGAGTCGGTGCTGCGCTCGCTGCGCGAGGTCACCGGGGGCCGGCTGACCGTCGTGCTGGGCTGCGGCGGCGACCGCGACCGCGGCAAGCGCCCCCTGATGGGCGCCGCCGCCGCCCGGCTGGCCGACGTCGCCATCCTCACCAGCGACAACCCCCGCTCGGAGGACCCCCTGCGGATCCTGGCCGAGATGATGGACGGGGTCCTCGGCGTGCCCGAGGAGGAGCGGGCTCATGTGATCATTGAGCCGGACCGGGCCGCGGCCGTCGATCTGGCGATCGGCCGCGCGGGCCCCGGCGACGTGGTCGTCGTGGCCGGCAAGGGGCACGAGCAGGGCCAGTACGTCGGCGACCGGGTCCTCCCGTTCGATGACAGGCAAGTGGTGGCCGACGCGATCGGCAGGCGGCGGAGCCGTACCGGGCGTCAGGCGTGTATGGAGAGTAAGGAAGCCTCATCATGATCCCGTTGCCGCTGGGCAGGATCGCCGAGATCACCTCGGGCGCCCTCGCGGGCATGGCCGACCCCCGCGCGGTCGTGCGCGGCCCGGTCGTCGTGGACTCCCGGGCCGTCGAGCCGGGGTCGCTGTTCGTCGCCGTCAAGGGCGAGCGGTCCGACGGGCACGACTTCGCCGCGGCCGCCGTGGAGGCGGGCGCCGTCGCCGTGCTGGCCTCCCGGCCCGTCGAGGCCCCCGCGGTCGTCGTCGGCGACGTCGTCGGGGCCCTGGCCGACCTGGCCACGGCGGTCTGCGCCGCGCTGCCGGCCGCCACGGTCATCGGCGTGACGGGGTCGGCGGGCAAGACCACCACCAAGGACCTGCTGGCCCGCCTCACCGCGCGGATCGGCCCCACGGTCGCGCCGGTCGGCTCGTACAACAACGAGATCGGCCACCCCCTGACCGTGCTGCGGGCCGACGAGGGCACCCGCTACCTGGTGCTGGAGCTCAGCGCCCGCGGGGTCGGGCACATCGCCCACCTCGCGAAGATCGCCCCGCCGAAGATCGGCGTGGTCCTCAACGTCGGCAGCGCGCACATCGGGGTCTTCGGCGGCCGGGACGCCATCGCCAGGGCCAAGGGCGAGCTGGTCGAGGCGCTGCCCGCCGACGGCGTCGCCGTACTGAACGCCGACGACCCGCTGGTGGCCGCGATGGCCGACCGGACCCGCGCCCGCGTCACCTGGTACGGCCGCGGCGAGAGCGCCACGGTGCGGGCCGAGGGCGTCGTCCTCGACGGGCGCGGTCGCGCCTCCTTCACGCTTCGCACCCCCTCCGGGGCCGCGCCGGTCTCCCTGCGCCTGTACGGCGAGCACGCCGTGGACAACGCGCTCGCCGCGGCGGCCGCCGCCTACGAGCTGGGGCTGCCGGTCGCCACCATCGCCGAGGAGCTGTCGGAGGCCGAGCCCCGCAGCCGCTGGCGGATGGAGGTCACCGACCGGGCCGACGGCGTCACCGTGATCAACGACGCCTACAACGCCAACCCCGAGTCCATGCGCGCCGCGTTCGGCGCCCTCGGCTCCATCGCCGGGGGCCGGCGCCGCCTCGCGGTCATCGCCTCCCCGAGCGAGCTGGGCGAGCACGGCGCCGAGCTGAACGAGGGTGTGGGCCGTACGGCCGTCGCCGCGGGCCTCCAAGCGCTGTTCGTCGTCGGCGCCGACGCCGAGCCGGTCCTGGCCGGGGCCGGGGCCGCCGCGGAGGAGGCCCGTGCCGCGGGCGGCCACGTCCCCCGGATAACGCACGTCCCCGACGTCGAGACGGCCGTCGCCGAGGTCTCCGCGATCCTCGCGCCCGGCGACGTGGTGCTGGTCAAGGGCTCGCGGGTGGCCGGCCTGGAACGGGTGGCCGAGGCCCTGCTCGGGGGTGAACGCCGATGAGGGAGATCCTCATCGCGGCGGCGGTCAGCCTGCTGCTGTCCATGTTCGGCACGCCGCTGGCGATCCGTCTGTTCTCCCGGCGCGGCTACGGCCAGAGCATCCGGGAGGAGGGCCCCTCCGGTCACCACGACAAGCGCGGCACCCCCACCATGGGCGGCACCGTGATCGTGATCGCGGCGCTGATCGGGTTCGCCTGCGCCCACCTGGTCGCCTGGACCCAGCCCACCGTCTCGGCGCTGCTGGTGCTGTTCCTGATGACCGGCCTGGGCATGGTCGGCTTCCTCGACGACTTCATCAAGATCTACAAGCAGCGCAGCCTGGGCCTGCGCAGCGGCGCCAAGGCGCTGGGCCAGCTCGTCGTCGGCGCGGTCTTCGCGGTCCTGGTGACCCGCTTCCCCAACGCCTACCTCATCACCCCCGCCGAGACCCGGCTGTCGTTCCTGCGGGACTTCGGCCCCTCCATCGGCATCATCGGGTTCACGATCTGGGTGCTCATCATGATCGTGGGCTTCTCCAACGCGGTGAACCTCACCGACGGCCTCGACGGCCTGGCCAGCGGCGCGACCGGCGTGGTGCTCGCCTCCTACGTGCTGATCGGCAACTGGCAGCTGCGCAACAGCTGCACGGTCCAGCTCAGCCCCAACTGCTACTGGGTCCGCGACCCGCTCGACCTGGCCGTGGTCGCCGCCGCCGTGCTCGGCGCGCTGGTCGGCTTCCTGTGGTGGAACGCCCCGCCCGCCAAGATCTTCATGGGCGACACCGGCTCGCTGGCCCTGGGCGGCGTGATCGCGGGCCTGGCCATCACCACCCGCACCCAGGGCCTGCTGATCATCCTGGCCGGCATGTGCGTGGTCATCACGATGTCGGTGATCATCCAGGTCGGGTTCTTCAAGATGACCGGCAAACGGGTCTTCCGGATGGCGCCGCTCCAGCACCACTTCGAGCTGTCGGGCTGGGCCGAGACGACCATCGTGGTCCGCTTCTGGCTGATCGCCGCCCTGTGCGCCGCCGCCGGCCTCGGGTTGTTCTACGTCGAATGGATGCCCAAGCCGTGACGACCTCGGACCTCACGGGCGCCGGGGGCGCCGGGGGCACGGTCGTGGTCGCCGGGCTCGGCGTCTCCGGCACCGCCGCCGCCCGCGTGCTGGCCGGGCGGGGCGCGAAGGTCGTCGTCCTTGAGGGCCGCGACACCGAGGGAGCCCGGGCCGCCGCCGCGGAACTGGCCGTACTGGGGGTCGAGGTCCGGTTCGGCGAGTCCGCCGGGTTGCCCGCCGGCGCCTCCCTGGTCGTCACCACCGGCTGGCCGCCGCGTCACCCCGTGATGGCCGCCGCCGCGGAGGCCGGGATCGAGGTGATCAGCGAGGTCGAGCTCGGCTGGCGGCTGCGCCCGGCCGGCGCGGCGCCGTGGCTCGCGCTGACCGGCACCAACGGCAAGACCACCGTGGTGCGGATGCTCGCCGCCATGCTGTCCGCCGCCGGGCACCGCGCGCTCGCCGCCGGGAACGTCGGCACCCCCGTCGTGGAGGCCGTCGGCGGGCCCTGGGACGTGCTGGCCGTGGAGCTGTCCAGCTTCCAGCTGCACCGCTCGCCCGGCCTGGCCCCGCACACCGCCGCCGTGCTCAACGTGGCGCCCGACCACCTCGACTGGCACGGCTCCCTGGAGGCGTACGCCCGGGACAAGGGGCGGATCTTCGAGCGGGCCGGCACGGTGGTCTTCAACGCCGGCGACGAGCAGGCGGCCCGCCTGGCCGGGCCGTACGCGGGCGGGGCCGCCCGCGTCGTCGGCTTCACGCTCGACGTGCCGCGTCCCGGACAGGTCGGCGTGGTCGAGGACCTGCTGGTGGACCGGGCGTTCACCGACGACCCGGTGCGCGAGGCCGCCGAGCTGGCGGGCTTCGCCGACATCCGGCCGTTCGCGCCGCACAACGTCGCCAACGCGCTCGCCGCCGCGACCATGGCCCGCTCCTACGGGGTGCCCCCGGAGGCCGTACGGCGCGGCCTGGCCGACTTCGTCCCCGACCCGCACCGCATCGCGCACGTCGCGTGCGTGGGCGGCGTCGACTACGTCGACGACTCCAAGGCCACCAACCCGCACGCCGCGGCCGCCTCGCTCGCCGCCTACCCCTCGATCGTCTGGGTCGCCGGCGGGCAGCTCAAGGGAGCCGACGTCGACGACCTGGTACGGCGGGCCGCGCCGAGGCTGCGCGGCGCGGTGCTGCTGGGCGCCGACCGCGAGCGGATCCGTCAGGCTCTGGCGCGACACGCCGAGAATGTCCCGGTGGTGGAGGTGGCGGGGCAAGACACTGGGGTCATGGATCGCGTCGTCACCGAAGCCGCCCGGCTCGCCTCCCCCGGGGACACCGTGCTGCTCGCCCCCGCAGGAGCCTCCCTCGACATGTTCGCCGGCTACCCAGCGCGAGGGGAGGCGTTCGCGCGGGCCGTACACCGGCTCGCGGAGACGGGCGAAGGGGAGCGGGCGTGAGCGCGCGCGACGGGCGGCCCGCCGGGGCCGCCGGACGTGCCGCGACCGCGACGGCGGGTTCCGCGGGCGGGCGCGCCGCGGCGGTCCCCGCGGCTCCGGCGGTCCCGTCGGGGGCCGTGGGGGAGCGGGACGGCGGGGGCCGCGCGACGGAGGCCGGGGGCCCGGCGGACGCCCGGCGCGGGAACGAGGCGCGCGAGCGGCTGACCGCCTTCCGCGAACTGCTCAACCGGCCGCTGACCTCCTACTACCTGATCCTCGGGTGCTGCGCGCTGCTGCTGGCCCTCGGCCTGATGATGGTGCTGTCGGCCTCCAGCATCGAGGCGCTGCAGAAGGACATGAGCCCGTTCTACTGGTTCCTCAAGCAGTCGATCTCGGTCGCGCTCGGCCTGCCGCTGATGTGGCTGTGCTCCCGCCTGCCCGCGCGGTTCTTCCGGCTGGCCGGATACCCGATGATGGTCCTGTCCATCCTCGGCCTGGTGCTGGTGCTGTTCATCGGCCGGGCGGAGCTCGGGGCGCAGCGCTGGATCTACATCGGCCCGCTGACCATCCAGCCCTCCGAGCCGGCCAAGCTGGGGCTGATGCTGTGGGGGGCCGACCTGCTGGCGCGCCGGGCGCGCGCCGGGACGATCGAGTGGCGGCACCTGTTCATCCCGCTCATGCCCGGCGCGGTCATCCTCTCCCTGCTGGTCATGCTGGGCAGCGACCTCGGCACCACGATCGTGCTGATGCTGATCTTCCTGTCCCTGCTGTGGGTGGTCGGGGCGCCGCTGCGGCTGTTCGGCGGCATCATGGCCGTCGCGGTGCTGGCGGCCGTCGTCATGATCAGTACCGAGGGGTACCGCCTGGACCGGGTCCAGGCGTGGCTGGACCCGTGGAAGTACGCCCAGAACGAGGGCTACCAGGCCGTCCAGGGGCAGATCGCGATGGGCAGCGGCGGCTGGTTCGGGCTGGGGCTGGGCTCCAGCCGGCAGAAGTGGAGCTGGATCCCGCACGCCGAGAGCGACTTCATCTTCTCGATCATCGGCGAGGAGCTCGGCCTGATGGGCACCCTGGTGGTGGTGGCCCTCTTCGGGCTGCTCGGCTACGCCGGGCTGCGGGTCGCCGTCCGGGTGAGGGACACCTTCGTCCGGCTCGCCGCGGCCGCCACCGTCGCCTGGATCGCCGGGCAGGCGATCGTCAACATCGGCGCGGTGATCGGCGTGGTGCCCATCACCGGCATCCCGCTGCCGCTGGTCTCCTACGGCGGGTCGGCGCTGTTGCCCACGCTGGCCGCGCTCGGGATGCTGCTGAGCTTCGCCAAACAGGAACCCGGCGCGCGGCAGGCCCTGGCCGCGCGTGGCCCGGGACCGGTGGCGCGGGGCCTAAGCTGGCTTGGCCTGGGTGGCCCGGCCCGCGGACGGCGGCCGGCAGACGGAAGACGACAGGGGAAAGGACCGACATGAGGGTGGTCCTCGCCGGCGGCGGGACGGCCGGTCACATCGAACCGGCGCTGGCCCTGGCCGACGCGCTGCGCCAACTCGATCCCGGCATCGGGATCACCTGCCTCGGCACCGAACGCGGCCTGGAGACACGGCTGGTCCCGGCCCGGGGGTACGAGCTGGAGCTCGTGCCCGCCGTACCGCTGCCCCGGTCGCTCACCCCGCAGCTGCTGACCGTTCCCGGCCGTCTGGCGGGGGCGATCAGCGCCGCGGCGGGCATCATGGAGCGGGTCCGGGCCGATGTCCTCGTCGGGTTCGGCGGCTACGTCGCGACCCCCGCCTACCTCGGGGCGCGCCGCCGCGGCGTGCCGATCGTGGTGCACGAGGCCAACCCGCGGCCCGGCCTGGCCAACCGGCTGGGCGCGCGGCTGACCGACCACGTGTTCATCGGCCAGCAGGACACGCCGCTGTCCGGCGCCGAGCACATCGGGATCCCGCTCCGCCGCGAGATCACCTCGCTGGACCGGCTGTCCATGGGCGACAAGGCGCGCTCCTGGTTCGGCCTGGAGGCCGACCTGCCGACGCTGCTGGTCACCGGCGGCTCCCAGGGGGCGCGCTCGATCAACCAGGCGGCCCTGGCCGCGGCCCCGGCGCTGCGCCGGGCCGGGATCCAGGTGCTGCACATCATCGGCCCGAAGAACACGCTGGAGGAGGAGCCGCCGCCCGGCGACCCCCAGTACGTCGTGCTGCAGTACGTCGACCGGATGGACCTCGCCTACGCCGCCGCCGACTTCGCACTGTGCCGCGGCGGCGCCATCACCTGCGCCGAGCTGACCGCGGTGGGCCTGCCCGCGGCGTACGTCCCGCTCCCGCACGGCAACGGGGAGCAGCGGCTCAACGCCGAGCCGATCGCGAGGGCCGGGGGCGGCATGCTGGTCGACGACGCCGAGCTGAGCGCGGAGTGGATCGTCCGCAACGTGCTGCCCGTGCTGTCCGACCCGGAGCGGGTGGTCGCCATGTCGGAGGCCGCCTCCCGGATGGGCCGCAAGGACGCCGACGCGGCGCTGGCCCACCGGGTGCTGCGGATCGCGCGGGGCGTGGCGTGAAAGGGGAGCGAACCCGACGAGGGAGCGGAGTGGTCCGTGAGGGACGAGCGGCCCGCGGAGCGAGCGAGGAGTGGTGAGCGACCTTGAGCGGGGAGCGAGCGGGAGCGGTGAGCGACCGATGAACGGGAAACGGGGAATGGTGAACGGCCGATGAGCCTGGTCAAGTTGGTGGATCCGGTCGCGGCCGAAGACCTGGGGCGGGTCCACTTCATCGGGATCGGCGGTTCCGGCATGTCCGGCATCGCCCGCATCCTGCTCAAGCGCGGCGTGCGGGTCTCCGGCAGCGACTCCCGCGGTTCCGAGCTGGTCAACGAGCTGCGGGGGCTGGGGGCGAGGATCCACATCGGTCACGCCGCCTCGCACGTCCAGAACGTCGACACGGTCGTGGTCTCCACCGCGATCCGCGACTCCAACCCGGAGCTGGGCGAGGCGCTGCGCCAGGGGCTGCGGGTGATCCCGCGGGCCGCCGCGCTGGCCTCGGTCATGGCGGGCCGGACGGGCGTCGCCCTGGCGGGCACCCATGGCAAGACCACCACCACGTCGATGCTGACGGTGGCGCTGCAGAAGTGCGGCGCCGACCCGTCCTACTGCGTCGGCGGGCAGCTGGTGACCACCGGGCTGGGCGCCGACGAGGGCGCCGGGGACGTCTTCGTCGCCGAGGCCGACGAGAGCGACGGCTCCTTCCTGATGCTGGCCCCGGAGATCGCCGTGGTGACCAACGTGGAGCCCGACCACCTGGACAACTACGGCGACCCCCGCGCGGTCTACGACAGCTTCGCCCGCTTCGTCGAGCGGGTCGGCCGGACCATGGTGCTCTGCGCCGACGACCCCGGCTCCGCGGCCCTCGTGGCGCCGGCCCGCGCCCGCGGCCTGAAGGTCGTCACGTACGGCGAGGCCGGCGACGCCGACCTGAGGGTGAGCGACATCACCCCGGACGGCCTGGGCGTCACCTTCACGGTCGGCGGCCTGGGCCTGGTCAGGCTGGCCGTACCCGGCCGGCACAACGCCCTCAACGCCGCCGCGGTCATCGCCGTCGCGGCCGAGCTGGGCGTCTCCTTCGGCGACATCCGCGACGGCCTGGCCGCCTTCACCGGCGCCAAGCGCCGGTTCGAGGCCAAGGGCGAGGCCGGCGGGGTCGCGGTCTTCGACAGCTACGCCCATCATCCGACCGAGCTGGCGGCCGACCTGCGCGCGGCCCGGGACGTGGTGGCGTCCTTCTCCGGCTCCGGCAGGGTCATCGCGGTCTTCCAGCCGCACCTGTACTCCCGGACGCGGTTCTTCGCCGACGACTTCGGAGCGGCCCTCGCCCTGGCCGACGAGGTGGTCGTCCTGGACGTCTACGGCGCGCGCGAGGACCCCGAGCCGGGCGTCTCCGGGGCGCTGGTCGCGGGCAAGGTGCCGCTCCCGGGGGAGCGGGTGAGCTACGCGCCGCAGCGGGAGAGCGTCCCGGCCCTGGTGGCGGAGCGGGCCAGGGCCGGCGACATCGTGCTCACCATGGGGGCGGGCGACGTGACCGAGCTGGGCCCGCGGATCGTGGCGGAGCTGTCCGCACGGTGAACGGCCTTCGAGGGGGAGCGGGGGAGGAGCGGTGAGCGACCTTTGAGCAGGGAGCGAGCCCGACGCGGGAGCGGAGTGGTTCGTGAGGGACGAGCGGCCCGCGGAGCGAGGAAGGAAGCGGTGAGCGACTCTTGAACGGAGTCTGGCGCACGGCCTTCCTCGGCCTGCTGACCGCGGGCGTGGTGGGCAGCGTCGTGTGGCTGGTGTTCTTCTCGCCGGTCCTCGGCGTGCGGGAGATCCGGGTGACGGGCAACGCGGTCCTGCCCGCGGAGGAGATCCGGCGGGCCACCGGGGTGGCCGCCGGCCGGCCGCTCGCCACCGTGGACGTGGCCGCGGTCAGGGCCGGGGTGGGCGCGATCCGCCGGGTCGAGTCGGTCTCCGTCAGCCGCGACTGGCCGGGCACGCTGGCGGTCAGGGTCGTGGAGCGCCGCCCGGCGGCCGTGGTGCCGGAGGGGGACCGGGCCGCGCTGGTGGACCGCCACGGCGTGGTGATCGAGGTCAGGGACGTCGCGCCTCCGGGTCTTCCCGTGCTGCGGGTGGACCGTCCGCGGGCGGGCGACCCGGCGACCGCCGCGGCGCTGGCCGTGGTCGGGGCGCTGCCGGAGAGCCTGGCCCGGCGGGTGGCCGAGGTGGCCGCGCCCTCGCCCGAGACCGTCTCGCTGCGGCTGAAGGACGGCCGCGCGGTGGTCTGGGGCGGGCGGGACCGTTCGGAGGACAAGGCGCGGATCCTCGCCACGCTCCTGAGGAGCCGGGCGGCCACCTACGACGTGAGCTCCCCCGAGGTCGTGACGGTGAAGTGACGCCCCCGCCGCGGGCGCCGGGAAAAGGACAGCGCGCGACACGCCGGGCGCGCTTGCGGCCCGGTTAGTTGACCCGCCCGGAGCGTAACTCCTACTGTCCGTATCACTCCTCAGGTTGACATAAATCTAAATCTCAACTTGAGGGTGAGGGTTTTGAAAGCGACGGCACGGGACCCCGTGCCGCGGGAAATTGCAAGTCAACGAGCGGAAAGGCCCCTCGTCGTGGCAGCACCGCAGAACTACCTCGCGGTCATCAAGGTTGTAGGAATCGGCGGAGGCGGAGTCAACGCCGTCAACCGGATGATCGAGGAGGGACTCAAGGGCGTCGAGTTCATCGCCATCAATACCGACGCTCAGGCGCTGCTGATGAGTGACGCCGACGTCAAGCTCGACGTGGGGCGTGAACTCACCCGCGGCCTCGGCGCGGGCGCCAACCCCGAGGTCGGGCGCAAGGCGGCCGAGGACCACCGTGAGGAGATCGAAGAGGTCCTCAAGGGCGCCGACATGGTCTTCGTCACCGCGGGCGAGGGCGGCGGTACCGGCACCGGCGGAGCCCCGGTGGTGGCCAACATCGCGCGGTCCCTGGGCGCCCTGACCATCGGTGTGGTCACCCGGCCGTTCAGCTTCGAGGGCCGGCGCCGGGCGATGCAGGCCGAGGCGGGCATCGAGACCCTCCGCGAGGAGGTCGACACGCTCATCGTGATCCCGAACGACCGGCTGCTGTCGATCTCCGACCGGCAGGTGAGCGTGCTGGACGCCTTCAAGGCGGCCGACCAGGTGCTGCTCTCCGGTGTCCAGGGCATCACCGACCTGATCACCACGCCCGGCCTGATCAACCTGGACTTCGCCGACGTGAAGTCCGTGATGTCCGGCGCGGGCTCGGCGCTCATGGGCATCGGCCACGCGCGCGGCGACGACCGGTCGGTCGCGGCGGCCGAGATGGCCGTCTCCAGCCCGCTGCTGGAGGCCAGCATCGACGGCGCGCACGGCGTGCTGCTGTCGATCGCGGGCGGCTCCGACCTCGGCCTGTTCGAGATCAACGAGGCCGCCCAGCTCGTCTCCAACGCGGCCGCGCCGGACGCCAACATCATCTTCGGCACGGTCATCGACGACGCCCTCGGCGACGAGGTCCGCGTCACAGTGATCGCGGCCGGCTTCGACGAGGCCGACGCGGAGGCGAACAAGGCCGTTCCGCAGGCGGCCCGGCCGCAGCAGCAGCCCGCCCGCCCGGCCGCGACCCCGCCGTCCCGGCCGTCGGTCCCGGCGGCGCCCACGGTGAAGGCCGAGCCCCGTCCCGAGCCGCGGCCGGAGTTCCGGGCCGAGCCCAGGGCCGAGTACCCGCCAGCGCCGGCCCGCCCGGCGACCCCGCCGCAGCCGGAGTTCCGGGCCGAGCCCCAGCCCGCGCAGCCCCCGGCGGCCCAGCAGGCCCACCCGGTCCAGCCCGCCGCGCCCGCCCACGCGCCGGGTGAGCAGCCCGAGCCGCCGCGCGCCGAGGAGCCGCCGGCCTCGCCGGTGTCGATCCCGCGTCCGGCGCCCGAGCCGCCCGCTCCCACGCCCATCTCCGCGCGGGTCCCCGACACCGCCCGGCGGCGTCCGGTGGTCTTCGAGGAGCAGGAGGAGGAGCTCGACGTCCCCGACTTCCTGAAGTGACTTTGCTCACGGCCGGGGGCCCGGGGAATGCCCGGCCGTGACAGGGAAGAATGGGTTCCGCCGGTTTGTCGGTGTTCGAGCGGCGGAGAAGTGACGGATACAACACGACGTGAAGAGATCGCGGCCGGTCTGGCCAGGGTCGAGGCGGACATCGCCGAGGCATGCCGGGCCGCCGGCCGCGACCGCGGGGAGCTGACGCTCGTCGCGGTGAGCAAGACCTACCCTGCCTCCGACGTGCGGCTGCTGGCCGGGCTGGGGGTGACCGACGTGGGGGAGAACCGCGACCAGGAGGCTTCGGCCAAGGCGCACGAGTGCGCCGACCTGAAGCTGACCTGGCACTTCATCGGCCAGCTGCAGACCAACAAGGCCCGCTCGGTGGTCTCCTACGCCGACGTCGTCCACTCGGTGGACCGGCTCCGGCTGGTCTCCGCGCTGGGCCGGGAGGCGGTCCGGGCGGGCCGGGAGGTCACCTGCCTGGTGCAGGTCGCGCTGGACGGCGATCCCGCACGCGGCGGCGCCCGGCCGGAAGAGGTGCCGGCGCTCGCCGACGCGGTCGCCGGGGCCGGCGGGCTGAGGCTGGGCGGGGTGATGGCGGTCGCGCCGCTGGGCGGGGACCCGTCCGGGGCCTTCGCCCGGCTGAGGGAGATCTCGGAGGCCGTACGGGAGGCCCATCCGGGCGCGGACGTCATATCGGCGGGGATGAGCGGCGACATGGCGGAGGCCATCGCCAACGGTGCGACACACCTGCGTGTCGGTACGGCGTTGCTCGGTCGCCGGAAGCCCTTGGTCAGGTAATGTCCCTTCAAGTGGACCTTGGCGTCCGCGTACCCGGATAGAGGTCGATCGGTGGTGAGCTCCAAGGGGGTGCGGCTACCGCCCCAGGCGAAGCGAAGTAAGACGGAGGAAGAAGCAGCGATGTCCGGCGCGATGCGCAAGATGGCGGTCTACCTCGGTCTTGTGGAGGACGACCGCTACGACAGATACGACAGCTATTCCGACGAGGACTACGAGGAGTTCGACGACTCGCGGCGGACGGCGGAGGAGCGTCCCGGAGCGGTCCACGACCGCGAGGACGACGCCGATTCCGGGGTGCCCGCCCCGAGGCCCGCGACGGCTGTCATCGAGCGCCGTACGACCGATCTGGCGCGCATCACCACGCTTCATCCGCGCACCTACAACGAGGCCCGGACAATCGGGGAGCATTTCCGCGACGGCACCCCGGTCATCATGAATCTGACCGAGATGGTTGACAGCGACGCCAAGAGGCTTGTGGATTTCGCGGCAGGTCTGGTCTTTGGCCTACATGGCAGCATTGAACGTGTTACCAACAAGGTGTTCCTGTTGTCCCCTGCCAATGTCGAGGTGACCGCCGAGGACAAGGCCCGAATCGCGGAACGCGGGTTCTTCAACCAGAGCTAGAGTTCCACCATGAACAGTGACCGGCCGGACAGGTCCACACAAGACCGGAGGCGGCGGAACGGATCAGAGACGAGGGTGGACCTTGGGGATCGTTAGCGAGATCTTGGTCATCGTCCTCTCTCTCTATCTGGTTCTGCTGATCGGCAGAATGATCTTTGAGACGGTGCAGGCGTTCGCGCACCAGTGGCGGCCCACCGGGGCCGTACTCGTCCTGGCGGAGGCCGTATACACGGTCACCGACCCGCCTCTCAAGTTCCTCCGCCGTTTCATTCCACCACTCCGGTTGGGTACGGTGGCCTTTGACCTAAGCTTCACAGTGCTGTTCATTGTGGTCTTGGTCTTGATCCGACTCGTGTCCGCGCTTCGTTGATCGGGTACCGTCCCTCCGGACAGACTCCAAGCGCGCCAAGGAGACCGAAATGCCGCTGACGCCCGCTGATGTGCGGAACAAGCAGTTCAGTACGACCCGGCTGAGGCCGGGGTACGACGAGGAAGAGGTTGACGCCTTCCTCGACGAGGTCGAGTCCGAGCTGGACCGCCTCATCCAGGAGAACGAGGAGCTTCGCGCGAAGCTGGCGGAGTGCCTGCGGGGCAAGGTGCCCGGCAACGTCAACATGGCCATGGCACCGGCTCCCGTCGCCGAGCCCAAGCCCGAGATGATGATGCAGCAGCCGGAGCCGATGCGCGCTCCGGAGCCCGTCCAGCACCAGCAGCCCGTCCCCGTCTCCATGGGCATGCCGCAGGCCGAGGACAACATGGACACCGCGGCGCGGGTGCTCGCGCTGGCCCAGCAGACGGCCGACCAGGCCATCGCCGACGCCCGCCGGGAGGCGGACGAGACGGTGACCCGGGCCCGCCGCGAGGCCGACGACATCCTCGGCAAGGCCCGCCGCCAGGCCGAGCAGGTCATCGGCGACGCCCGCGCACGCGCCGAGACGCTGGAGCGCGACGCGCAGGAGCGGCACCGGCAGGCCATGGGCTCGCTGGTGCAGAACCGCGACGAGCTGGAGCGCAAGGTCGAGGAGCTGCGCAGCTTCGAACGGGAGTATCGCAGCCGACTGAAGCTCTACCTGGAGAACCAGCTCGCCGAGCTGAACGTCGCGGGCGAGGGCAGTGGCGCGTTCCCGATCGTGGGCGGTCCCCCGGCGATGTCCCACGCCGTGGCTCAGGGAGGCCCGCAGCCGATGCAGGGCGCCCCCGGTCCGTTCGGCGGCGAGCAGGCGCAGCACTCGGGTGCCTTCCAGGGCGTTGACGGTCCTCACAACGACCGGCGCTAGGGTGTCGGGTCATTCGTCCTGACCCGTATCCGGGAGTTCCCCTGTGATCCTCATCAGCGCCGGTCTGGTCCTCACGGCCATCGTCCTGCTCATCGTGGGATTCGTGCTGGCCAAACCTTTCCTGGTCATGTGGTCGATCGCGATCAGTGTGCTGTCCGCGGTCTTCCTGGTGATCGGGGCGTTGTTACGCCGCCACGAACTGTTCCCCGGCGGCGGGCGCGCCGGAGCGGCCCCGCCGCTCCAGCCGAGGGAGCCGGCGCCCACCGGCCCCGCGCCCGTGCCGCACATGCCACCGGGCCGACCGGCCACGCCGGTCTCCCACCCGATGGCGCGGCAGACGGCGACCGCCCCGGCTCGGCCTCGGCCGGGCCGGGTCGCCGCCACCGCCCCCGCCGCTCCCTCCGCGAGGCGGGGCCTGCCGGGCGCCGGGGCGATCGTCCTGGTGATCCCGGGACGCAGGCGCTACCACGTCGTGGGATGCCGGCAGCTCGCAGGCCGGGACCACGAGGAGCTCACCCAGGAGGAGGCGCGGGAGGAGGGCTTCACGCCCTGCACCACGTGCCTTCCCGACCAGCCGACGGCCCCGGCGTCTCCGGTGGCCTCGAAGCCCCCGGCGGCCTCCGCCGCCGTGGCCTCACCCGCCGAGCCGGCGTCCCCGGCTCCGGCGAAACGGCCCGCCGCCCAGGCGTCCGCCGCACCGGACGCGCAGGCCGGTCCGCCTTCCGGCGCCTCGGGGACGGCCGTGCCGCCGTCCCCCGCCCGGCCCTCGCGGCCCGCGCCGGAGACCCCCTCCGACGATCCCAACGCCACGAGCTGGTTCAGCCGCACCACGGCCGGCCCGGTGACCGGGCGGCCGGCCTCCGAGCCCGCTCCGGCCGGCTCCGCGCCCTCCGAGCCCGCTCCGGCCGGCTCCGCGCCCGCCGAGCCCGCGAAGCCGAAGCCCGCCGAGCTCGCGGAGCTCGAGCTCGTGAAGCCCGAACCCGCCGAGCCCGCGGAGCTCGACCCCGCTGAGCCCGAGGCCGTGAAGCCGGAGGCCGGCGAGCCCGTGTCCGCGACGCCGGAGGCCGGCGGGCCTGATTCCGCTGAGCCTGAGGGCGCCGAGCCCGAACCGGCCGAGTCCGCGGACACCGGATCCGGGGACGTCGAGTCCGAACCCGCCGAGTCCGAGGCCGTCGAGCCCGGATCCGGCGACTCCGAGCCGGTGGAGCCGGCCGAGGCCGTTCCCGGGCGCGCCGGGTCGCGGCCGACGGCCGACTCCACCTCGGCGGAATCCTCCGGCGCCGATGAGATCGTCGCCTCCGGGGCTCCCGAGGCCCCCGGCTCGGGCGAGAGCGTCACCCCCGAGACCTCCGGGGCCCCCGGGGCCCTCCATGACTCCGAGACCTCCGGGTCTCCCGGCTCCGGCGGGAGCGACTCCCCGGAGCGACCGGCCACCGCCGGGAACCCCCCGGCCGCCTCCGGCCCCGCGGACGGTGACGACCCCGCGGACGGTGACGACCCCGCGAACGGTGACGACCTCGCGGACGGTGGCGACCCCGCCGGAAGCGCCGCCACCGCCGAGGACGCCGTCTCCCGTGACGCCGCTTCCCGTGACGCCGCCGAAGCCTCCGACGACGCCGGTGCCGCGGCCGGCGGCGGGCCCGCCGCGGGAAGCGCCGCCGAAGCCGGGAGCGAGCCCGCCGCGGGAAGTACCGCCGGAAGCGCCTCCGCCGGCGGGAACGCCGATGCCGCCGACGACGGGGACACCTCCGACGACGACACCTCCGACGACGACACCGCCCCCCGGGGGTTCCCCGCCATCCGGGACGAGCCGCCCGCCGGGACCGTCAAGGTGATCGTCGGCACCCGCCGCTTCCACGACCCGTCCTGCCCCCTGGTCCGGGGCGGAGACGACGACGGCGTCGAGACGATGACCGTGGCCGAGGCCGAGGAGGCCGGGCTGAGCGGCTGCACGGTCTGCCGCGCAGGCCGCGGCTGAGCCCGAACGACACGGAAAGGGCCGCCGGGAGACCTCCCGGCGGCCCTTTCCGCCTTCTCTCCGCGCCCCGGCGGTCCTCCCCTCCAGGAGAGGACCGCGGGGAGGGCTCAGGCCGTACGGCGGAGCTGGAACGCCAGCCCGAGGTCGTCGTCGCGGTGCACGTCGAGCCCGTCGGCGACCCCCTCGGTGAAGGAGACGGCCAGCACCTCGTCGGCCACGACCGAGCCCTGCGCCCGCAGGGCCCCGGCCAGGTCGGCGTCGGCGGCCGACCACCACACGTCGATCCGGTCGGAGATGGACAGGCCCGTCGACTTGCGGGCGTCCTGGAGCAGGCGGACGACCTCGCGGACCAGACCGGCGCGGCGCAGCTCGTCGGTGATCGCCAGGTCGAGGGCGACCGTCTCGCCGGTCCCGGTGCCGATGGCGCCCGTCTCGACCGCCCAGCCGGCCTTCGGCTGCTCGGTGACGATGACCTCCTCGGCGGTCAGCTCCACCGGGCCCAGCCCGGCGGCCTCGACCGTGACGGTGGAACCAGCGCGGAGCGCATGGGCGAGCCCGGTCGCGTCGGCGGAGGCGACGGCCGCGGCCACCAGCTTGGTCTGCGAGCCGAACCGCTTGCCCAGCGCCCGGAAGTTGGGCTTGACGGTGAAGGAGACCAGGTCGGCCTCCACATCCGACAGGTCCTCCAGCGCCTGCACGTTGAGCTCGTCGGCGATCAGCTCGCGCAGCTCCGGCGGGAGGGCGGCCCAGCCGCGGGCGCTCACCAGCGCCCGGCCGAGCGGCTGACGGGTCCTGACCCCGCTGGAGGCGCGGGCCGAGCGGCCCAGCTCCACCAGGCGGCGCACCAGCGCCATCCGCTCCGACAGCTCCGCGTCCAGCAGCGCCGGGTCCGCGGCGGGCCAGGAGGCCAGGTGGACCGAGACGGGGGCGTCGTCGTCACGCAGGACGTCCCAGACGTGGTCGGTGATGAACGGCGCCACCGGCGCCATCAGCCGGGTCACGGTCTCCAGGCACTCGTAGAGCGTGGCGAACGCCGAGACGTCGCCGGACCAGAACCGGCGGCGGGAGCGCCGCACGTACCAGTTGGACAGGTCGTCGAGGAACTCCGCCAGCCGCCGTCCGGCCCTGGCGGTGTCGAAGCCGTCCAGCGACGCCGTCACCTCGGCGACCGTGCGGTGCAGCTCGGCCAGCGCCCAGCGGTCGATCAGCGGCCGGTCGGCGGGGGAGGGGGCCTCGGCGAGCGCCGACGGCGTCCAGGACTCGGCGTCGGCGTACAGGGTGAAGAACGCCGCGGTGTTCCAGTAGGTCAGCAGGACCTTGCGGACGATCTCCTCCAGGGCCGCGTGGCCGATCCGGCGGGCGGCCCACGGGGAGCCGCCGCAGGCCATGTACCAGCGCAGGGCGTCGGCGCCGTGCCGGTCCATCAACGGGATCGGCTGCAACACGTTGCCCAGGTGCTTGCTCATCTTGCGGCCGTCCTCGGCGAGGATCAGGCCGAGGCAGAGCACGTTCTCGTAGGAGGACCGGCCGAAGACCAGCGTGCCGACCGCCATCAGGGAGTAGAACCAGCCGCGGGTCTGGTCGGTGGCCTCGCAGATGAACTGCGCCGGGTACGCCGAATCCAGCATCTCGGCGTTGCGCAGCGGGGCGCCCCACTGGGCGAACGGCATCGATCCGGAGTCGTACCAGGCGTCGATCACGTCCGGCACCCTGCGCGCCTCGGCCCCGCAGTCGGGGCAGGGCAGGGTGACGTCGTCGACGTAGGGGCGGTGCGGATCGAGCGCGGACACGTCCCGGCCCGCCAGCCGGCCCAGCTCCTCCAGGGAGCCCACGCACGTGACGTGCGAGTCGTCGGCGGAGCAGACCCACAGCGGCAGCGGCGTGCCCCAGTAGCGCGACCGCGACAGCGACCAGTCGACGTTGTTGCGCAGCCACTCGCCGAAGCGGCCCCACTTGATCGTCTCCGGGTACCAGTTGGTCTTCTCGTTCTCGGCGAGGAGCTGGTCCTTGATCGCGGTGGTCCGGATGTACCAGGCGGGCAGCGCGTAGTACAGCAGCGCGGTGTGGCAGCGCCAGCAGTGCGGATAGCTGTGTTCGAAGTGGCCGCCGCGGTACAGCAGGCCCCGCGCGTCCAGGTCGGCGGTCAGCTCGTCATCGGCGTCCTTGAAGAACCGGCCGCCGACCAGGGGCACGGTGTCGAGGAAACGGCCGTCCGGGCCGATCGGGTTGACCACCGGCAGGCCGTACCGCTTGCAGATCGTCATGTCGTCGGCGCCGAACGCCGGGGCCTGGTGCACCAGGCCGGTGCCGTCCTCGGTCGTGACGTAGTCGCCGAGCACCACGTAGTGGGCGCCGGGGATGTCGACCAGCTCGAACGGGCGGGAGTAGGAGGTGTGCTCCAGGTCGGCGCCCCGGAAGGAGGCCAGCACCTCGGCCCCCTCGCCCAGGGCGGCGGCCAGCAGCGGCTCGGCCACCACCAGCACCTCGTCGGACCCGGCGGGGCGCGCCGCGACGTAGGTGACGTCGGGGTGCACGGCCACCGCGGTGTTGGACACCAGGGTCCACGGCGTGGTGGTCCAGATCAGCAGCGAGGCGCCGAGCTCGGCCAGCGGGCCGGAGGTGGCGGGCATGCGGACGTAGACCGACGGGCTGGAGACGGTCTCGTAGCCGCCCGGCTGGCCCAGCTCGTGGTCGGACAGGCCGGTGCCGCAGCGCGGGCAGTAGGGGGTGATGCGGAAGTCGCGGAACAGCAGGCCCTTGTCGAAGACGACCTTCAGCGACCACCAGACCGACTCGACGTAGTCGGGGTCCATCGTGCGGTACGCCTGGGCCAGGTCGATCCAGTAGCCCATCCGCTCGGTCATCTCTTCGAAGGCGTCCACGTGCCGCAGCACCGACTCGCGGCACCGGGCGTTGAACTCGGCCACGCCGTACGACTCGATGTCCTTCTTGCCGGAGAGGCCGAGCTCCTTCTCCACGGCCACCTCGACGGGCAGGCCGTGGCAGTCCCAGCCGGCCTTGCGCGGCACGCTGTAGCCCTGCATCGACTTGTAGCGGGGGAAGACGTCCTTGAAGACGCGGGCCTCGACGTGGTGGACGCCGGGCATGCCGTTCGCGGTGGGCGGACCCTCGTAGAAGACCCACGTGGGGCCGCCGGCGTTCTGCTCGACGGAGCGCTCGAAGATCTTGCCGTCGCGCCAGCGGCCGAGCATCTCGTGTTCGAGCGCGGGCAGGTCGACCTGCGCGGGAAGAGGGCGGAAGCGGGCTGACATGACGGGCGGGACCTCCACGCTGGTGCTGGCAGTGGCGTGGAGGGACGAGACCTCGCGGCCCCGCGGTACCACCCTCCTTGACCCCCTGCCGCCGGGAACGGCGGTGGGAGGCCCTCTTCCTTCGGTTCGCTGCCGGTTCTACTGAGCCCGTCGCGGGCCGTTCCTCCGGCGGCTCGGGGGTGATTTCCGCCCGGGTCCTCGCCCCGGGCTCACACCGTCCCCGGGTCGCTCGCGCGAGGGGCCCCGGACGTACTCGTCCCCGTCAACGCCTTTGCGAACTCCCACGATAACGCACCCGCCCGCCGGAATCTTCCCGGTTATCGTCCGCGCACGGAACGGGGGAAGGGGCGCGGCGGCGCCGTCCACGCGCGGGACGGCGGGAGGGGCGCGGCGGCGCCGTCCACGCGCGGGACGGCGGGAGGGGAGGCGCGGGGCCGGATCGTACGGGATCGGTAAACATATGGGCGGGTCGTTTGCCGTTCTGTTATCGCGGACCTATGCTGCCCGCACCGTTTACCGCATCGGTACGGTCCGACAGAACGAGGAGGCCGGCATGGCCGCGACTGTGCGCGCAGACGAGAGCGCCACGGGGCCGTCGCAGGACGGTCCCGCCACCTGGTCGGCCGAGGAACTGGCTGAGGTCCGCGAGCGACTGGCCGGGGAGATCGAAGAGCTCACCAAGGAGATCGTCAAGGCGGAGAGCGAGATCGCCGCCCGTGACGTGACCGACGGGGCGGGGGACGACCAGGCGGACGCCGGGGCACGGACGTATGAACGAGAACGTGAGATCGCCCTTACCCTGAATTCACGCGACCTGGTCGCGCAGAATGAGCGAGCGATCGCCCGGATCGACGCGGGTACCTACGGAGTGTGCGAATCGTGCCACAAGCAGATCGGAAAGGAACGCCTGCTGGCGTTCCCGAGGGCGACGCTGTGCGTGGCCTGCAAGCAGCGGGAGGAGCGCCGCTGACGGGCGGCCCGGCGGAGGGGGCGGCGACGGCCGCCCCGCCGGGCAGGCGGAGGATCGCCGTCCTCGCCACGATCGTCCCGATCGTCTACGGTCTCGACCTGCTCACCAAGACGCTCGTGCTGAAGACCCTGGAGGGCCGAGACCCCTTCGTCATCATCCCCGATCTCCTCCAGTTCCGGGTGATCTTCAACTCGGGGGCCGCGTTCAGCATCGGCACCGGCATGACGATCGTCTTCACGTTCGTCGCCGCCGCCGTGGTGGTCGCCATCCTGCGCACCGCGCGGCACCTGCGCAGCCTGCCGTGGGCCGTCACGCTCGCGCTGATGCTCGGCGGGGCGCTCGGCAACCTGACCGACCGCCTCCTGCGCTGGCCCTCGGGCTTCGGCCGGCCCTCGCCGTTCCAGGGGCACGTGGTCGACTTCGTCGAGACCTTCCCCGGCCACTTCCCGGTCTTCAACGTCGCCGACTCGGCGATCGTCTGCGGCGGGATCCTGGCCGTCTTCCTCGCCTGGAGGGGCTACCAGATCGACGGCACCCGCGACACCGGAAGAGCAGAGAAGTGATGACCGACCAGCGGAGTCTCCCCGTTCCCGACGGCCTGGAGGGCGAGCGCCTCGACGCGGCGCTGTCCCGGCTGTTCGGGCTGTCCCGCACCCGCGCGGCCGAGCTGGTCGCCTCCGGCGACGTGCTGGTGGACGGCTCGCCCGCGGCCAAGTCCGACCGGGTCCACGCGGGCGCGTGGCTGGACGTCACGCTGCCGCCCCCGCCCACCGCGCCGATGCCGGTCGCCGAGCCGGTCCCCGGCATGACGATCGTCTACGAGGACGACGACGTCATCGTCGTCAACAAGCCGGTCGGCGTGGCCGCCCACCCCACCGTCGGCTGGACCGGGCCCACCGTGATCGGCGGCCTGCTCGGCACCGGGCACCGGGTGGCGACCAGCGGTGCCGCCGAGCGGCAGGGCATCGTGCACCGTCTCGACGCCAACACCACCGGCGCCATGGTCGTGGCCAAGAGCGAGACCGCCTACTCCCGCCTGAAGCGGGCCTTCAAGGAACGCACCGTCGACAAGCGCTACCACGCGCTGGTCCAGGGCCATCCCGACCCGCTGCGCGGCACGGTGGACGCGCCCATCGACCGCCACCCGGTCGGCGACGGCCGTTTCGCGGTGGTGGCGGGCGGCAAGGACTCGGTCACCCACTACGACACGATCGAGGCGTTCCGCGCCGCGTCGCTGCTGGACATCAAGCTGGAGACGGGCCGGACCCACCAGATCCGGGTCCACATGTCGGCGCTGCGTCACCCGTGCGTCGGCGACATGCTGTACGGCGCCGACCCCAAGCTGGCCGCGCGGCTGGGCGTGACCCGGCAGTGGCTGCACGCGGTCTCGCTGGCCTTCGAGCACCCGGTGACGGGGGAGTGGATGACGTTCACCACCGACTACCCCGAGGACCTGGCGCGCGCGCTGGAACTCGTCGGCGCGGACTTCTGACGGCTCCGGGCCCGCCCGCGGGCCCACCGGCCGGAGGGCGCCGCCCGCCGGGTCCGTGACCTCTCCCGGGCGGGGTCCTCCCGGGCGGGGTCAGACGCTACCGCCCGCCAGGACCGTGACCTTTCCCGTGTCCTTTGCCGTTCGCGGCGCCTTTCCCCCCGACGCGTTCGGCTCGCTGTACGGATCGACCGAGTCCCCGCCCTGGTTCTCTCCCTGATCCCGCGTGTCCTCCGCCGTTCCCCCGTCGGACTCCGGGCTCTTTTCCTCGCCGGAGTCCGCCGGTGCTTTTCCCTGGTCCTTCGGCTTCTCGCCGGAGTTCTTCTCCGGCTTCTTCCCCGCCTTGTCCGCCCCCTTCCCGGGATCCTTCGACGGCTTGCCGTCCGGCTCGGGGGCGGGGGTGTCCTCGGCGCGGTCCTTGCCGTCCTTGCCGTCCTCGCCGTCCCGCCGGGCGTCGCCGCCCTGCCGGGGCCATGCCGAAGGCGGCGTGGCGGAGCGCCCGGTCCCGCCGTCGTCGCGGACGCCGCCGTCGGTCCTGGCGGGCTCCTTCGCGGCGGGGCTCTCGGACGGCTTCGCCTTCTCCGGGGCCTTCTTCTTGACGGGGACGCTCGCCGGGATGGTCTGCCGTACGGTGTCCGACCCGGGGTCGGCGACGTTCACCCAGGCGAAGGCGCCGGAGACCAGGGTCGCGGCGAGCGCCGCGGCCACCAGGGCGCCGCTCGACAGCCTCCGCTGCGGCGGGCCGCTCGTGGCGTATTCCGGGGGTTCTCCGGGGGACTCCGGCGACGGAGTGGCCTCCGCTCCCGGGGCGGCCGCGGCCGCCCCGACGGGCAGGACGCCGGACTCGCTCCGGGGCCGCGGGACCGTGCCCGCGGGGAGCGCGACGGGCGCGGTGGACTGCGGCTCGGCCCCGCTCAGGACCGCCTGCAGGTGGATCTGGAGCTCCTCGGCGGTCATGCGCTGCGCCGGGTCCTTGTGGAGCAGGGCGAAGACGGCCGGCGCGAGCGGTCCGGCGAACCGCATCGGCGGCGGGTCCTGGTGCATGACGGCGCTGAGCGTCGCCAGCGGATGCGCGCGCTCGAAGGGGGAGCGGCCCTCGACGGCCATGTACATCGTCACACCGAGCGACCACATGTCGGAGGCGAACTCCGCCGGCCCCCCGCTCGCCCGCTCGGGCGCGATGAACGCCGGGGTGCCGATGAGCGCCCCGGTCCGGGTGACCGACGAGTCGCCCTCCAGCATCGCGATGCCGAAGTCCGTCAGCACGGCCCGCCCGTTCCTGGCGATCAGGACGTTGTCGGGTTTGACGTCGCGGTGCAGCACGCCCACCCGGTGGGCGGCGACCAGCGCCCCGAGCACGTCGAGCGCGATCTCCGCCACCCGCCTGGGCGGGAGCGGGCCGTCCTCGCGGAGCACGGCCCCCAGTGTCCTGGAGTCCACGAGCTGCATGACGATCCAGGGACGGCCGTTCTCCTCGATGACGTCGTAGACCGTCGCGACGCCCGGATGACCGATTCTCCCGGCGGCGCGGGCCTCTCTCAGCGTCCGCAGGGTGAAGATCTCACGCTCCAGACTGGAGAGGTCGGGGGAGGGGATGACCTCCTTGACCGCGACGTCCCGGCCGAGCACCTCGTCCCGCGCCCGCCAGACCGTGCCCATGCCTCCCCGGCCGATCTGCTCCAACAGCCGGTATCGGGAGCTGATGATCACCTGAGAATCGGTCATGGGGTGCCGAATACCCAGGATTTACCATCACATTCGCGGAATTCCAGAGCCGTATCCGTCGGACGGCGCCGGGCAGGGCCGGACGGTGGCCTGCCGATGGTCTGCCGGTGGTCTGCCGGCGCCCCGGCCGGGGCGCCGGTCAGGGCCGGAAGCTCCTGGCGACGTTGTCGAACAGGGTCCGGTCCCAGTCGGACTCGGGACTCTCCATGTAGATCGCGTACGGGCGGCCGGCGGCCGTGCGGAACCCCCGGTCGAGGACGTGCGTGCGGACCCCGTCCCTGAGGTAGGTGAACTCCCAGTCGGCGGCGCTCCGGGTGAGGTACGTCCGCGCGCTGATGCCGACGCGGCGGTAGCCGGGCCACAGGTTCCTGGCCCGTCCGCTCCGCTCCACCTTCAGCCAGTGCCGGACCGGGTCCTTCTCCGGGTCCTCGGTCGACTCGATCCACAGGAACGTCTTCGACCCCGGGGCCCGGAACTCCACGCGGTCCCGGTCGGGGAACCGCCGGGCGGTCCAGCCGCGCGGCACGTCGACCCTGAAACCCAGCCGGTCGAGGTGGGTCCGCCAGCCCCTGGGCGGCGTCCGGTCCGTGCCCGTCGACGGGGCGGCGGTCGGGCGGGGCGTCCCGGAGGGCCGGGGGGAGGCGGTCGCCTCGCCGGACGGGGAGGCCGTCTCCCTGACCGTCCCGGTCGCGGGCTTCCAGTCCTGGAACACCAGCCAGCCGCCGATGCCGAGCAGCACGGCGAGCGCGGCGGCCCCCGCCGCCAGCGCGGTCTGCGCCACCGGGAACCGCCGTTCCCCGGGCGCGTCGTCCCCGGCGGCCCGCCTGCGGCCCGGCCGTTCGCCCGGGTACGGCGAGGCGTCCGGGTACGGCGAGGCGTCCGGACGCGCCCGGTGCCCGGCCTGCGTGGGCGCATCCGGGTAGGCCCGGTGTTCCGCCCGCGGGGGAGCGTCCTGGTGCGCCCGATGGCCCATCTGCGGCGGAGCGTCCGGGTGTCCCCCGTGCCCCGCCCGGGTCGGAGCGCTCCGGTAGGCGGGGAGCTCCGGGTCGCCGCTGTGCGACGGGCGCCCGCCGGGCACCGGACCGCCCTGGTACGGCGGGACCTCCCGATGCGCCTGCACCTCCCGGTACGGCGTCCCGGACCGCGGCGGCCCGTTCGGGTCCCGGCCGTCGCCGTACGGCGGAAGGCCCCCGTACGGCGACCGGTCCCGGTACGGCGGCTCGTCGGGGCGTCCGGGCCGCCCCCCGTGCCCGGGGCCCTCGTGGAGGGCCCGCCGCGGGTCGTCCGAGAACGTGTGGCCGGAAGCGGCGGGGCCGCCGGGGAACGCGTGCCCGGGGGTGGCCGGGCTCTCGGGGAAGGCTTGCCGCTCCGGCTGTTCCGGGAGGCCGTGCCATGTCCCCTCGTCCGGCCCGTACCGCGCGTGGGACCCCTGCGGCGACCCCGGCGGCGCGGTCTCGGCGGGCCGGGAGCGTTCCCCGGAGCGGGCCGTCCGGGAGCCGCGGCCGGAGTGCCGCGTCGGCGGCCCGGTGAGCCCGGCGGGGTCCCCGGCGTCCGCCGCGGGGAGCGTGCCCGGCGGCGGGAGGACGCCCGCCGTGCCCGCCGTGCCTGCGATGCCCGTTGTGCCCGTTGCGCCCGTCTCGTTCGCGCCGGACGGCGCGGAGGACGCCCGGGTGAGCAGCGCCATGGCGTGCTCGGCCGGCATCCGCTCCGCGGGCTCCCTGGCCATCAGCCCCAGGATCACGGTGGCGAGCGGCCCGGTGTGCGCCATGGGCGCGGGCTCGCCGTGCAGGACGGCCATCATCGTCGCCGCGGCCGTGGCGCGCTCGAACGGCGGACGGCCCTCCACGGCCGCGTACAGCGTCGCCCCGAGGGACCACAGGTCCGACGCGGGGGTGGCGGGCAGCCCGTGGAGCCGCTCGGGCGGCAGGAACGCCGGGGTGCCGACGACCCCGCCGGTCCGGGTGATCCCCGTCTCCTGAGCCATCGAGGCGATGCCGAAGTCGGTGAGGACCACGCGGCCGTCGTCGGCCAGCAGCACGTTCTCGGGCTTGACGTCGCGGTGCAGCACCCCGGCGGCGTGCGCCGCCAGCAGCGCGCCCAGCACCTGCGTCCCCACGGACGCCACCCGTCCGGGCGGGAGCGGCCCCCCGGCGCGGACGGCCTGGCCCAGCGACCGCGACCGGACCAGCTGCATGATGATCCAGGGGCGGCCGTCCTCCTCCACCACGTCGTGAATGATGATCACAGACGGGTGGTCGAGCCGCCCGGCGCTCCTGGCCTCGCGGATGGTCCGCCGGTTCAGGTCCGCCCGCGCGGCATCGTCGACGTCGCGGTAACGGACCTCCTTGATCGCCACGATCCGGTCGAGGAGCTCGTCGTGGGCGCGCCACACGACGCCCATGCCGCCCTCGCCGATGGGTTCGATCAGGTGGTACCGGCCCGCCACCTTCCGTTCGGTCATTGTCGCCGCCCCTCCCAAACCCAGGCATCGTAGCCGTTCGGGGCGGACCTCACTTTTTCGAGGAGAAGGTCTCGGTGAACCCCTTGAAGTAGTGCAGGTTCTCGTCCCACTTCGAGGCGAGGGTGTGCCAGTAGATCGCGTACCCCCGGCCGCCCTTGGTGACGAACCCCCGGTTGATCACGCGGGCCTTGCCCGAGCTCGTGTTCCAGGTGAACTCCCAGTCGGCGGCCTTCTCCATGTAGTCGACGTTCTCGATGCGGATCCGCTTGTAGCCGGGGAACCTGCCGCGACTGTAGGGCTCCTGGTTCTCCCAGTCCTTCTTGGGGTCGGGCCCGGCCTTGTCGACGTACTCGACGAACACGAAGCTCGCCCGGTCGGGGCTGCGGAACCACACCTGCTTGCCGACCCGCTTGTCCTCGTCCCACCCCTTGGGCAGCCCGATGGAGAAGCCGTTGCGGTCCTTGTGCATGCGCCACCCGGCGGGCAGCGCGGGCTCGTCCTTCTTCTCGTCCTTCTCGTCTTCGCCGCTCTCCGACGCCGAGGGGGACGGGGAGGGGGCGGTGCTCGGGCTCTCGCCGGTGCCGGGGGACCCGGAGGACGTGGGGCCGGAGGTGGGCTGCTGGGACGTCCCGGAGGTCTTCGAGTCGCCGGTGGGCTCGGCCGACCGGCCGGCCCGCGAGGCCGAGGAGCCGTCGTCCTTGCGGGCGCTCTGCGCTCCGAGCCACGCCGCGAGCGCCCCCACCAGCAGGATCGCCGGCACGATCAGCAGGGCCCACCGCAGCACGGACCTGGACCCCCCGCCGCCGTTCCCGGGCGAGGTGGGCAGCACGTCGCCCGCCGCGGACGGCGGCACGGTGGGCGGCGCGGACGCCGCGGACGGGGCCGCCGCGGACGGGGCGGACGACGAGGCGGTGGACGGGACGGGCGGCGCGGACGGCCGGGACCGTACGGCGGGCTCCCGGCTCGCCGGGGGGACGACGGGCTCCGGCCGGGGCGCCGGAACGGCCTCGCGCGGCTCCGGCTCCCGCTCCGGCCGGGCGGCGGGCGCGGGGTCCGCCCCGGCGCGTCCTACCGGGGGGACGGGCTCGCGCCCGGCCTTGGCCGACTTGGCTGACTTGGCCGGCCTGGCCGACGGTGCGCGCCCGGCCGGGGCCGGGGACGCGGGCGGAGCCGGCGCGGGGACGGACGGGACGTCCTCCTCCGCCGCCGGCGCGGTCGTGCCGAGCCTGGCCCCGGTGGACGGCGGGCCGCCGGCCTCCAGGCTGATCTGCGGGTCGGTCGCCGCGGCCGCCGCGTCGTCGGGGGACTCCGGCGCCTCCCGCGCCTCGCGGGGCTTCGGGGCGTCCGGCGCCTCGGCGACCGGCATGACGGCCGTCCTCGCGGGCTCCCGCGGCTCGGCGGCGGGCGCGCTCCGCCGGCCGCCCTCGGCGACCTCGCGCAGCATCCGCTCCGCCTCGTCGTACGACAGGCGACGCGCCGGGTCCTTGCGGAGCAGCCCCTCCAGCACCGGGGCCAGCCGCCCCGCGCGCGCCGGGGGGTCGGGCTCGTCGTTCAGCACGGCGTGCATGGTCGGCAGCGCCCCGCCGCGGTCGTGCGGGGCCCGGCCCTCCACGGCCGCGTACAGCGTCGCCCCGAGGGACCACAGGTCGGACTCGCGCTGGGCGGTGCCGCCCTTGATCCGCTCCGGCGCGATGAACGCGGGTGTGCCCGCGATGCCGGTCATGGTCAGCGCGGTCTCCGACTCCAGCGTCGCGATGCCGAAGTCGGTGAGGACGACGCGGCCGTCGTCGGCCATCAGCACGTTCTCGGGCTTGACGTCGCGGTGCAGCACGCCCTGGGCGTGCGCGGCGCGCAGCGCGTCGAGAACCTGGAGCCCTATCTCCGCGACCCGCTCGGGCGGCAGGGGCCCGTCCTGCCGCAGCACCTTGCCGAGGGCGCGGGACTCCACCAGCTGCATGACGATCCAGGGACGGCCGTCCTCCTCGACGACGTCGTGGACGACCACCACGTTGGGGTGCGTCAGCCGCCCGGCGGCGCGGGCCTCGCGCTTGGTCCGCCGGTTGAAGTTCTCCTGGTTGTCCTCGCCGAGCGTGTCGGCGTAGCGGACCTCCTTGACCGCGACCTCGCGGTCGAGCAGCTCGTCGTGGGCCCGCCAGACGATGCCCATGCCACCCCGGCCGATGGGTTCGAGCAGGTGGTAGCGGGAGGCAACGCGGCGTCCCTCAGGTTGTGCTTCGGCCATCAACCGCACCTACCCCTTTCTAAGCCACCGAATACTCTCACAGGCCAGGTGGGGTGATCGACTCTCTCGCGCGCGGTGTGTTCGGCATATGAGACGAATCTGCTCACCACCTGGCGTGTCGCCGGAAGATGGCCTATCGTCGATGCCGTGACATGCAACTTCGCGTTTATCGGGCCGGCTCCGGGGAGCCGGTCGTGACGACGTGACGTAGCGACCTTCCGGAGCCGGCCACAGGCAGAGACCTTGAGATCTCTGCCTTTTTTGTTTCTCCGATCCGCCGGCTCGCGGGGCGTGCCGGCCCAGTCAGGGAGCCGTGATGTTGACCGCAGACTTGGAACGCCGGGCCGTGCGCCTGGGGACGCTCACCGTGGGCGATGGGCCCGCCGTGGTGATCGGCGGGCCTGGCGCCGAGGCGCGGCTGCTCGACCTGCGGGTCCGCCGGGAACCGGCGGCCGAGGCGCTGACCCGGGTCCGCGCCTCCTGGGAGGGGCCGCTCCTCGTCGAGCCGTCCGCCGCGGACGACCTGCCGGCGATAGCCGCCGGCGCCGACGCGGTGGTGGTCGGCGCGGCCTGGACGCGCGACCTGCCGCTGGTCCGCGCGGCCGCCCGGCTCGGACTGCCCGTGGTGGTCCATCGCGGTCCCGCCGCGACGCTGGAGGAGTGGCTGGCCGTGGCCGGGCAGTGCGCGGCCGAGGGCAACGACCGGATCGTGCTGTGCGAGAGCGGGGGCCGGGCGCGCGTCGCGGAGCCGGCCCCCGACCTGGCGTTGCTGCGCGCCGCCCGGGAGAGGTCCGGCCGGCCCGTCGTCGCGGGCCTCGGCGAGGGCGCCGGCCTGGCCGCGGCGGCGGTCGCCGCCGGCGCCGACGGCCTGCTGCTGTCGCCCGGTGCCCCGGAGGAGGCCGTCCGCGGCGCGCTGGAGGCCGCCCGGGTCGTCGGGGCGCTGACCCGCCCGGAGACGCCCGGCTCGATCCTCGCCGCCCGCGGCGCCATCGACCGCGTCGACGCCGCCCTCGCCGTCCTGCTGGAGCGCCGGATCGGGCTCGCCGGAGTCATCCAGCGGCTCAAGCCGGTCGGCGGCTTCGCGGGCCGCGACCCCGACCGCGAGCGCCGCCTGGTGGCCGAGATGGCCCGCCGCGCCCCCACGCTGGGCGAGGAGCGGCTCGCACCCATCATGAAGGCCGTCATCGAGGCGGGGCTGCACGTGGCCGAGGAGCGCCGCGCCCGGGACGGGGCCTGACCGTCGCGCCGCGCCGCGCCGCCTGCCGGGGGCGCGGCGGGCCCGCCGTACGCGGGGTTCAGCCGGGCATGCGGTCGGCCAGCGGGGCCCCGGCGCGGCGGCGGGAGCCGACGACGCGCCAGCCCAGGGCGATCCCCGCGGCCAGCACCGGGACGCAGAAGAAGGCGATGCGCTGGTCGGGGTCGGCGAACGCCATGAGCACCACCACCAGCGCGAGGAGGGCCAGCGTGAACCAGTTGGTGTACGGCGAGCCGGGCATCCGGAAGGACGGCCGTTCGACGAGGCCCCGCAGGGCGGCGCGGCGCAGCCGCAGCTGGCAGTAGAGCAGGGTGGCCCAGGTGGTGATCACGCCGAGGGACGCGACGGCGGTGGCGATGTTGAAGGCGCGCTCGGGGACGAAGTAGTACAGCACCACCCCGGCCAGCAGCACCCCCGCGGTGATGAGGATGCCGCCGAAGGGCACGTGACGCGAGCTGAGGCGTCCCGCGACGGCGGGCGCCTCGCCCTTGACCGCCATGGCCCGCAGGATCCGGCCGGTGGAGTACAGGCCCGAGTTGCACGACGACATCGCCGCGGTGATCACGACCAGGTTCATCGCGTCGGCGGCCCAGGGCACGCCGAGGGCGGCGAAGACCGTCACGAACGGCGACCGGCCGGGGCCGTAGGACGTCCACGGCAGCGCCATGCACAGCAGCAGCACCGAGCCGACGTAGAAGACCCCGATGCGCCAGATCACGCTGTTGATGGCCTTGGGCATGACCTTGCCGGGGTCCCTCGTCTCGCCGGCGGCGATGCCGACCAGCTCGATCGCCGAGTAGGCGAAGACGACCGACTGCAGGCTCATCAGCACCGGCGGGAACCCCATGGAGAAGAAACCGCCGTGGGAGGTGAGGTTGCCGGCCCCCGCGGGCGTCCCGCCCACCTCCGTCCCCAGCAGCACGACCGCCAGCCCGACCACCAGGAACGCGCAGATGGCCAGCACCTTCAGCAGCGCGAACCAGAACTCCAGCTCGCCGAAGAGCCGCACCGACAGCAGGTTGACGGTCAGCACGAACCCCAGCGCGACGAGCGCGGTGAGCCATCGGGGGAAGTCCGGCGCCCACATGTGCACGTAGACGGAGATCGCGGTCAGCTCGGCGACGCCGGTGAAGGCCCAGTTGACCCAGTACATCCAGCCGCTGGCGAAGGCCGCCCACGGGCCGACGAACTCGGCGGCGTAGTCCACGAAGGAGCCGGAGGTGGGCCGGTGGAGCACCAGCTCGCCCAGCGCGCGCATCACGAAGAAGGCCGCCAGCCCGGCGACCGCGTACGACAGCACCAGCGCCGGCCCGCTCGCCTGAAGGCGCCCCCCGGAGCCCAGGAACAGCCCGACGCCGATGGCGCCGCCGATCGCGATCATCTGCACCTGGCGGTTGCCGAGCGCGTGGCTGTAGCCCTCTTCGGTCCTCACGTGACCCCCCTGTTCACTCTTCTCACATGAATCATCGCTCAAAGTAGCCGAGTCCCGCCGCCGTCACGGGGTGGTGCGGCACCCGGTGAGGGCCCGAACGCGTAGGCTTCCCACGCCGACAGGAGACCAGGGGAGGGCGAGGCCGCATGCCAGACTCGTTTGTTCATCTTCACGTTCACACGGAGTACTCCATGCTCGATGGAGCGGCCCGTCTGAAGCAGATGTTCAAGCAGGTCGGTGACCTGGGCATGCCCGCCATCGCGATCACCGACCACGGCAACATGCACGGCGCCTACGACTTCTACAAGCAGGCCACCGGGGCGGGGATCAAGCCGATCATCGGCATCGAGGCGTACGTCGCCCCGGCCTCCCGGCACCAGAAGAAGCCGGTGCTGTGGGGCGAGCCGCACCAGAAGAGGGACGACGTCTCGGCGGGCGGCTACTACACCCACATGACGATCTGGGCGCGCAACGACCGCGGCCTGAAGAACCTCATGAAGCTCTCCTCCCGGGCCTACACCGAGGGCTTCGTCCGCAAGTGGGCCCGGATGGACGCCGAGATCCTCGCCGAGCACTCCGAGGGCCTGATGGCCACCACCGGCTGCCCGTCAGGCGAGGTGCAGACCCGCCTGCGCCTGGGCCAGTACGACGAGGCCCTCGCCGCCGCGGCGAGATACCAGGAGCTGTTCGGCAAGGACAACTACTACCTGGAGATCATGGACCACGGGCTCGACATCGAGCGCCGGGTCCGCGACGGCCTGACCCGCATCTCCAGGGAACTGGGCATCCCGCCGCTGGTCACCAACGACTCCCACTACACCTACGAGTCCGACGCCTCCTCCCACGACGCCCTGCTGTGCATCCAGACGGGCAAGCAGCTGTCGGACCCCGACCGGTTCCGCTTCGACGGCAGCGGCTACTACATCAAGACCGCCGACGAGATGCGCGCCGTCGACTCCTCCGACCTGTGGGCCGAGGGCTGCCGCAACACCCTGCTGGTCGCCGAGAAGGTCGACCCGTCCGGCATGTTCGGTTTCAAGAACCTGATGCCGACCTTCCCGGTGCCCGACGGCATGACCGAGGAGGAGTTCTTCCGGCAGCAGGTCTGGGAGGGCATGGAGCGCCGCTTCCCCGAGGGGGTCGACGAGGAGCACCGCGCCTGGGCCGAGAAGGAGCTCGGCGTCATCGTCCAGATGGGCTTCCCGTCCTACTTCCTCGTGGTCGCCGACTTCATCATGTGGGCCAAGAACAACGGCATCCGGGTCGGCCCCGGCCGTGGCTCGGCGGCGGGCTCGCTGGTGGCCTACGCCCTCGGCATCACCGACCTCGACCCGATCCCGCACGGCCTGATCTTCGAGCGGTTCCTCAACCCCGAGCGCGTCTCCATGCCCGACGTCGACATCGACTTCGACGAGCGCCGGCGCGGTGACGTGATCCGCTACGTGACCGAGAAGTGGGGCTCCGACAAGGTCGCGATGATCGCCACCTTCGGCACCATCAAGGCGAAGGCCGCCATCAAGGACGCGGCCCGCGTCCTGGGATACCCGTACGCGCTGGGCGACCGGGTCTCCAAGGCGTTCCCGCCCGCGGTGATGGGCAAGGACATCCCGCTGTCGGGCATCTTCGACTCCGATCATCCCCGGTACAACGAGGCCGGCGAGCTGCGCAAGCTGTACGAGGAGGACGTCGACGTCAAGGCGGCGGTCGACCTCGGCCGCGGCCTGGAGGGCCTGATCCGGCAGACCGGCGTGCACGCCGCGGGCGTCATCATGTCGTCCGAGGTGCTGACCGACCACATCCCGATCATGCGCCGCGACTCCGACGGCGCGATCATCACGCAGTTCGACTACCCGACCTGCGAGACGCTCGGCCTGCTGAAGATGGACTTCCTGGGCCTGCGCAACCTCACGATCATCGACGACTGCCTCAAGGCCATCGAGGCCAACACCGGCACCATGATCGACCTGCTCAAGCTGCCGCTGGACGACCGCAGGACCTACGAGCTGCTGGCCCGCGGCGACACCCTCGGCGTGTTCCAGCTCGACGGCGGCGGCATGCGTTCGCTGCTGCGCCTGATGCGGCCCGACAACTTCGAGGACATCTCCGCCGCCCTCGCGCTCTACCGGCCCGGCCCGATGGGCGCCAACTCGCACACCAACTACGCGCTGCGCAAGAACGGCCAGCAGGAGATCATCCCGATCCACCCGGAGCTGGAGGAGCCGCTCAGGGAGATCCTCGACACGACCCACGGCCTGATCGTCTATCAGGAGCAGGTCATGGCCATCGCGCAGAAGGTCGCCGGCTACTCCCTCGGAGGCGCCGACCTGCTCCGCCGCGCGATGGGCAAGAAGAAGAAGTCGGAGCTGGACAAGCAGTACGAGTTCTTCGAGCGCGGCATGAAGGACAACGGCTTCTCCGCCGCGGCCATCAAGTCCCTGTGGGACATCCTGCTGCCCTTCTCCGACTACGCCTTCAACAAGGCCCACACCGCCGGCTACGGCCTCGTCGCGTACTGGACCGGCTACCTCAAGGCGAACTACCCCGCCGAGTACATGGCGGCCCTGCTGACCTCCGTCAAGGACGACAAGGACAAGTCGGCCCTCTACCTCAACGAGTGCCGCCGGATGGGCATCAAGGTGCTCCCACCGGACGTCAACGACTCCGACTTCGACTTCACCCCGCGTGGCTCCGACGTCCGCTTCGGCCTGTCGGCCATCCGCAACGTCGGCGGCAACGTCGTCGACGGGATCCTGGCCGCGCGCAAGGAGAAGGGCCGCTACACCGACTTCAAGGACTTCCTGCGCAAGGTCCCGGCGATCGTCTGCAACAAGCGCGTCATCGAGTCGCTGATCAAGGCCGGCGCGTTCGACTCCTTCGGGCACGTCCGCAAGGGCCTGGTCCTGGTCCACGAGCAGGCCGTCGACGCGATCATCGACATCAAGAAGAACGAGGCGATCGGCCAGGACTCCCTGTTCGGCGCGGTCGAGGGCGCCGAGGACCAGACCTTCGACGTGCAGATCCCGCCGGGGGAGTGGGACAAGACCACCCTGCTGGCGTTCGAGCGGGAGATGCTCGGCCTGTACGTCTCCGACCACCCGCTGTTCGGAGTGGAGCACATCCTCGCCTCCGGCGCGGACTGCTCGGTCGCCGCACTCCAGGACGAGAACCGCCCGGACGGGCAGATCGTCACGGTCGGCGGCATCCTGAGCGGCGTGCAGCGCAAGGTCACCAAGAAGGGCGACACCTGGGTCCTGACCATGCTGGAGGACCTGGCGGGCGCCATCGAGGTGATGGTCTTCCCCTCGACGTACCAGCTCTGCTCGACCATCCTCGCCGAGGACGCGATCGTCTTCGTCAAGGGCCGCCTGGACAAGCGCGAGGACGTCGGCAAGATCATCGCGATGGAGGTGACCGCCCCCGACCTGTCCGTCGAGGGCGGCGGCCCCCTGGTCGTCAGCATGCCGCTCACCCGCTGCACCCCGCCCGTGGTGGGGCGGCTGAAGGAGGTCCTGGTCACCCATCCGGGCACCACCGAGGTCCACCTGCAGGTCCACAACGGTCCCCGGACGACCGTCATGCGGCTCGACGACCGCCTGCGGGTCACCCTGTCCCCGGCCCTGATGGGCGACCTGAAGCAGCTCCTCGGCCCGGCCTGCCTGGGGGCCTGAGCGGCCTCGGCCGGGGGCGGACGGTCTCCGGCCTCTCCGGGCCGGGCCCACGCGGGGCCCGGCCACCGGATCAGCCCTCGCGGGCCGTGATCGGCCCCCGCCGGACCACGGCCCGGAGAGGACCTCGTGGGCCGTGATCGGCCCCACCGGATCACGGCCCGCCCGGCCGAGGAGGCGGGATCAGGGGAGGGCGGGGACCGAGGGCCGGTCGTCCGTCCACCCGGCCTCGAGGATCACCGAGGTCCGGTCCTTGATGGCGGGCTTGCCGCTCTCCCCGCTCTCGTGGTGCTCGCTGAGCAGCGTCATGGCGCCGGTGTCGACGACCGCCCTGACCGCCGACGCGGAGCCCCTGTAATCGCTCCGGATGAGGAAACCCCTGCCGGCCCTGCCCTGCGGATCCTTCACCCCGCCCAGGGAGCGGACGCCGGGCACCGTCGGCAGCGCCCGGTAGGCCGCCGTCCGGACCGCCTTCGACACCGGGACGCTGTACAGCAGCGAGACCAGCACCTCGGCCGTGTAGCCGTCGAGGATCTCCTCGGGGATCCTCGCATCCGGCTCGTCGTCCGGGTTCGGCGCGTTCCGCGCGGCCTTCTCGATCCACGCCTTGAGCGCCTCCGGCTCCGTGGGAAGCCCCTGGATCTCCCGGTACGGCCGCCACCGCTCCACCAGGTAGAAACCGGTGACGTTCCTGGTCTTGTTGAGGGCGCCCGCGTCCGGCCGGGTGGACAGCCGCAGGCCCCCGTCCTTCCACGTGGTGGGGGAGCCGTCCCGGCGCCACGCCCGCTCGTCCGCCGCGGTCGCGGGCCGCACTCCCAGTTTGCGGACGCCGGACCAGGATTCGCCGTCGCGCGCGGTCCACTCCTCCAGGAGTTCCCGCTCCACCACCCGGTAGCGGTTCGCGCCGCGCCCGAGCGGGCGGGGGCGGGTGTACGTCGTCAGCGTCCTCGTGTGCCAGTAGGCGCCCTCCGCGGAGGCCGTCCCCGCGCGGGCGGCGGTCACGGGCCGGGGCCCGGCGGCCTCCGCCGTGCCCGCCGTCGCGGTCGTGCCCGGCAGGATGACGGCTCCCGCGACGGCCATGGCGATTGCGGCCGAGGCCGCCCGGCGGGCGGGCGGGCCGGAGCGCCCGGACGGCCCTCGGAGAATGATCGATTTCATGACACCTGATACAACCGGGCGGCGTCCCGGGTTGCCCGGATGATCGGATTCTCCCGTTCCGCAACAGCCGGGCACGTTCCGGCGCGGTCAGGCAGGTCGCGGGTACCGGGCAACCTTCCGCCCGGCCCGGTTGTCTGAGGGGACATGAGATCGGACGAACAGGGATGAGCGGTCCCGACGACGACGGGTTCGTCGCGTTCGTCGCCGCGCGGGGCACCAGCCTGCTGCGCGTCGCCCACCTCGCGTGCGGTGACGAGCGGGAGGCCGAGGACCTCCTGCAGACGGCGCTGGAACGGACGTACCGCAGGTGGGATCGGGTGCGGCACGACAATCCGGAACCGTATGTCCGCCGCGTCATCGTCAACGCCGCCATCAACCGCGCCCGGCGCCGGGCGATCCTGCGGATCCTGCCCACCCACACCCCGCCCGAGAGGCCGGCCCGGGAGGTCGACCTCGACCTGCGCGGGATGCTCATGGACGCCCTGCGCGCGCTGCCGCCCCGGCAGCGCGCCGTGGTCGTCCTGCGGTACTGGGAGGACCTCAGTGAGGCGCAGACCGCCGAGATCCTCGGCTGCTCGGCGGGCACGGTGAAGAGCCAGGCGTCGAAGGCTCTCGCGAAGCTCAGGACGGCCGTCGGCCACGAGTCACTGGAAGGGGTGCTCGGAAGTGCCTGCTCTTGAGGAGATCCTGCGCCGGGTCATGGCGGAGGAGACACGGGAGCTGCGCGCCGCGCCGGATCTGGCCCAGCGCGTCATGCGTTCCGCCCGCGGTGGGAACACCCGGCGGGCCGGGCGCGCCGCGCTGGCCGTCGCGGTGGCCGTGGTCGCGGCGGTGGTCCCGGTCCACCTGTTCCTCACCCGGGGCCCCGCGCCGGTGACGGCGAGCGACGGGCCCTCCGCCGTCGCCACGGGCCCGGCCGGGTCTTCCCGGGTCTTCAACGAACGGGTCCTCGGCCACGTCAAGGTCACCTACCTGCCCCCGAGGCTGCGCTGGACCCACTGGTGGCTTGACCGGGCGGAGAAGTACACCACGGCCTGGAACTACGACGGCGACGAGAACGGCCCCTACTGCGTCCAGATCTTCGTCCACGAGGGGTCGGCGGCCGGGGAGTTCGACGAGCGGCTGCGGGACCACCGCGACCGGGGCGAGGGCGAGGAGGTGACCGTCGGCGGCCGTACCGCGTACCTGGTGAACCAATGGGTCGACGAGGACGGGGGGCCGGGCACCCCGTCCCTCCTCCTCGACCTGGGGGGCACGCGGCGGGCCGAGGTGATGCTCAGCCCGTCCTACGCCGGGGACCTCGGCGGCCCGGAGGCGGTCGGGCGCGAGCTGCGGAGGATCGGCGAGGGGCTCGGGTCCATGGACCGGCCCGACCCGCCGGATGGGAGCGCCGCGTCCGAGGGGCCGGCTCCGACGGCCGAACCCGTGACGCCGGGCGACTCCCCGGACGGATCCGCCCCGTCCGTCCCCACCGGGTGAGCCCGCCCGGCCTCCGGGCGGGGGCGGGACCGTCCGGGCGGGGAGCAGCGGGGCGGGTCAGCGGTGGCCGCGCCGCCAGCGGCGCCACTCCTCCCGCCACACCCGGTAGGCGCGCTCGGCGGAGAGGCGGTCCCGGTGACCGCGCCGCCACCCGCCCTCCCGGCGGCCGATGGGCTCCCGGTCCCCGTCGCGCCACTCGCCGTCCCGGCCGGCCGCCTCCCGCCGTCTCTTCTCGTCCTCCTCCTTCTCCAGGCCCGGCGTGTGCCCCCCGCCGAAGCGCCGCATGTCGGGGGTGTGGAAGTGCCGCTCCGGGACGTCGCGCAGCGCCGCCTCCATGGAGGCCACCCAGATGGGGCCCGGCAGGGAGGCGCCCTGGACCGCGCCGTAGTACTCACCGCCGATCGTCACGTCGCGCAGCGGGTAGCGGTAGGAGCCGCGGATGTCGCCCAGGCTGACCGCCGCGGCCAGGTCCGGGGTGTAGCCGGCGAACCACGCCGAGGTGTAGCCGTTGTTGGTGCCGGTCTTGCCCGCCGCGTCCCGGCCGATGCCCTGCCCCGTCATGGTGCCCTTGGTGAACACCCCCGACAGCACGTGGCTGACCGCGTCGGCCACGTCGCGTTCGATCGCCCGGCCACAGCTCGGCGGCACCTGGATGCGCCGGCCCCCCTGCTCGGAGATCTCGGTGATCGCCATCGGGTGGCAGTAGCGGCCCCGGGCGGCGAACGCGGCGAACGCCGCCGCGACCGTCACCGGGTCCATCTCGTTCACCCCGAGGGTGAAGGTCGGCACCTCCCGCAGCGGCTTGCCGTCCGCGCGGGCGACGCCGAGCGACCTGGCCGTCGTGACGACGTTGCACAGCCCGACCCGCTGCTCCAGCATCATGTAGAAGATGTTCACCGACTTCCACGTGCCGGTGGAGATGCTGTACGGCCCGCCGGTCCCCTCCCCGCTGGCGTTGAGGATCTCGGCGCCGGGGTCGTTCACCTTGCGCCCCCGGCAGTCGGTGAAGCCGTGGTCGGGGGTGAAGCTGCCCGGGGTGTCGAAGCCGTCGTCGAACCGCCAGCCCTGCTTCAGCGCGGTGGCCAGGGTGAACGCCTTGAACGTCGATCCGGCCTGGAAGCCCAGGCCGCCGCCGTGCGCCACGTCGGCCGGCAGGTTGTAGGTGGTGCGGGGGCCGTCGTTGGCGTTGCCGGAGTTGCGGCCGTATTTCTTGCTGGCCGCCATCGCCCGGATCCGTCCCGTCCCCGGCTCCACCATGGCCTCGGCCGCGACCTCGGTGTCCCTGGCCCCGACCCGCGCGGAGATCGCCCGCTGCGCGGCCCGCTGGGCGGCCGGGTCGAGCGTGGTGCGCAGCACGATGCCGCCCCTGGCCAGGCGGCGCTCCCGCTCGGCGCGCCCGGCGCCGAAGACGGGGTTGTTCAGCAGCTCCCGATGCACGTACAGGCAGAAGTACGGGTAGTCGCTGCCCGCGCACCCGCCCGGCTCGGACTTCAGCCGGATCTTCAGCGGGGACCGCTCGGCCTCCTCGGCCTGCGCCCGGGGGACCATGCCGAGCTGGGCCATCCGGTCCAGCACGATGTTCCGGCGCTCCCGCAGCCGTATCCGCCGCTGCCTGCCCAGCGACGGGTCGGTGGCGTACGGCGTGCGCACCGCCCCGGCCAGCGTCGCGGCCTGCCGCAGGCTCAGCTCCGAGGCCGGGACCGAGAAGAACCGCTGGGCCGCCGCCTCCACCCCGAACGCCCCCGCGCCGAAGTAGGCGATGTTGAGGTAGCGCTCCAGGATCTCGGCCTTGCTGTACTTCTTCTCCATCGCCAGCGCGTACCGCAGCTCGATGATCTTCCGCCTGAGGTTCGGCGCCCTGGCCTCCTCGCGCTCGGCGTCGGTCTCGGCGTTCTCCACCAGGATGTTCTTGACGAGCTGCTGGGTGAGCGAGGAGCCGCCCTGCCGTACCCCGCCGGCCTGGGTGTTGGCGATCAGCGCGCGCAGCGTCCCCTTGACGTCCAGGCCCGCGTGCTCGTAGAAGCGCGAGTCCTCGATCGCCACGATCGCCTGCCGCATGACCGGCGCGACCCGCTCCAGCGGCACGACCGTGCGGTTCTCCGTGTAGAACTGCGCGAACTTGCGGCCGTTGCGGTCCAGGAGGACCGTCCGCTGGGGGAGCGGCTCCTCATGCGGGCTGGGCGGCAGGTCGACGAAGGTGGCGGCCACCTCCTTGCCGGCCAGCCCGGCGCCGCCCGCCAGCGGCATCGCCGCGGCGGCGGCCAGCAACCCGCCGAGCACACCGCAGACGAGCAGGCCCCGCAGGCAGGCGATGAGGCTTCGTCTCACCTCCGGTGGTGGCGATGTCACGCATAGTAACGTGCGTCCGGTTGATCAAAGCCAAACACCGGGCCGGAAGATTTTACTTTTCGGGGGCGTTCTCTCTGCTGATCTTCAGCCCGAGGGAGGCGAACTGCTCGAACGGGCGGTGGTATCCCCGCTCGATGTGGTGCACCCCGCGCAGCGTGGAGGTGCCCTCCGCCGCCGCGGCGGCCAGCACCGCCGAGAAGCCCGCCCGGATGTCGGGCAGCGTCACGTCGGCGCCGCGCAGCTTCGACACGCCGCGCACGACCGCCGAGTGCTTGGCGTTGGTGTCGTGGTAGCGGCACGCCGGGCCGCCCAGGCACACGTCGAAGACCTCGATCTCGCAGCCCATCCTCTGCAGCGCCGGCACGTAGACCAGGCGGTTCTCGAACACCGTCTCGTGCAGCACGGACATGCCCTGGGCCTGGGTGAACAGCACCATCAGCGGAGTCTGCCAGTCGGTCATGAACCCCGGGTGGGTGTCGGTCTGCACCGCCGCCGCCCGCAGGCCGTCCGGGGCCGAGGCCGACACGTAGTCGTCGGTGATGTCCAGTTCGGCGCCCATCCGCGCCAGGGTGGTGATCGCGGTGACCAGGCGGTCCTGGGGGCAGCCGTGCACCCGTACCTCGCCGCCGGTGATGAGCCCGGCCGCGAGATAGGAGAACGCCTCGATCCGGTCGCCGTTCAGCCAGGTGGACGCGCCGTGCAGCCGCTCCACGCCCTCGATCACGATGCGCCGGTCCGGGCTGAGCTCGATGCGCGCGCCCATGCGCTGCAGGAACAGGGCGAGCTCGACGACCTCGGGCTCCATGGCCGCGCCCTTGAGGACGGTCTTGCCCTCGGCCAGCACCGCCGACATCAGGACCGTCTCCGTCGCGCCCACGCTCGGGTACGGGAGCTCCAGCCGGGTGCCGCGCAGCCGCTTGGCCTTGGCGTACACCCCCGTGTCGCTCACCTCGACCTCGGCGCCCATCGCGCGCAGCGCCTCGACGTGGTAGTCGACGGGCCGCCGCCCGATCGGGTCGCCGCCGACCAGCGGCACGAACGCCTCACCGGCCAGGTGCAGCAGGGGGCCCAGCATCAGGATGGGGATCCGGTTGAGACCGGTGAACGCCGCCGGGACGTGCGGGTTTATCTGCTCCCCCTGGGCGATGGTGATCGCCCGGGAGGTGATCTCCACATTGATGCCGAGAGCCCGCAGCATCCGCGCGGTGATCTCCACCTCGCCCACCTCGGGGGCGTTGTGGATCGTGCTCTCCCCGATGCCCAGCATCGCGGCGACCATGTGCTTGGACACGCCGTTCTTCGACCCGCGGACCTCGACATCGCCCCGTAGCGGCCCGGACGGTTCGATCAGCCATACCTCTTCGCTCACCCGGACAGCCTAACGGGATTCACCCCCGCTCACCGGGAGCACCGGGCGGGTCATGGGTAACATCGGGCGCATCAGTACAGAGCGTGAGGGGAACCACATTGCGACACGTGCGTGACTTCGCCGTCACGGTGCTGGCGCTCGCGGTGCTGGGCGTGGCTGCCGGCGCCGTGTGGTCGCTGCTGGCCCCCCGCCCGCCGTACGCGGTGACCGGGCAGGGCAGGGTCCTGGCCGACTCCACCACCCAGACCCTCATCGCGGCCGACGGCTGGTTCGCCGTCGTCACCGGCGTCCTGGGCCTGGCCTGCGGCGTCGCCGGATACGCGCTGTCACGCCGCCGCCGCCCGGTCGCGACGGTGCTCGGCCTGGCGGTGGGCGGCCTGCTCGGCTCCCACCTGGCGCTGGCGGTCGGCCGGGCGGTGAACCTCGGCGCGGCGGACGTGGCCGGGTCCGCGCCGGCGGGGGTGCAGCTGGTGCCGGGGCCGCTGAACCTCACCGCCCACGGCGTGCTCTACGTCTGGCCGACGCTCGCCGCCGGTCTGTTCTTCGCGCTGGAGGCCGTCGCGGGCTACCGCGACTCGCCGCTGCGCCGCCCCTTCGGCGGCGAGGAACCGTACGGCCCGCTCCCCGGCTACGGCGGCCCGCTGGACCGCTGACCGTCACCCGCCGCCCCGGGAACCGGGGTGCGGGGGTCCGGGGCGGGGCGGTCAGCGGAAGGACGGGCGGCGCAGGTGGTGGCCGGTGGCCCGTTCGAAGGCGCGGGCCAGCCGCAGCACCCGCAGGTCGGCGAAGGGCCGCCCGACGAGCTGCACGCCCACCGGCAGCCCGCCGGAGGTGAAGCCGCACGGCACCGACGCGGCCGGGGCGTGCAGCACGCTGATCCAGTAGGCCGAGCGCATCCACGCCAGGTAGTCGGGCATCGCCTGCCCGGCGACCTCCGTGACGTACGGCTCCTCCACCGGGAACGGCGGCACCTGGCTGACCGGCGCGAGCAGGAGGTCGTAGGTCTCGAAGAAGGCGCTCATCCGCCGGTACAGGCCGCTGCGCAGCCGTTCGGCCCTGGCCAGGTCGGCGCCGGTCACCTCGCGGCCCCGCTCGACGTTCCAGCGGACGTTCTCCCCGAGGCCGCCGGGCGGCAGGTCGCCGTAGGACAGCGCGTAGTACCAGGCCCGGTAGGTCCGGAAGGCGTCCTCGGCGTCGGAGAGGTCCAGGTCCACCCGGTCCACCCGGGCGCCCAGCCCCTCGAACACCCGCGGCGCCTCCGCGGTGACCCTCGCCGTCTCCGGGTCGACAGGCAGGCCGCCCAGGTCGGGACTCCAGGCGATCCGCACCCCGGACAGGTCCTCCTCCTCCCAGGGGCCGGCGAAGACCGCGCCGCTCTCGGCGATCGACAGCGGGGAGGCGGGGTCGAACCCGGCCACCGCGCTCATCAGCAGCGCGAGGTCGTCCACGGTGCGGGCCATCGGCCCCGGCACGCCCAGGGTGAACCACGCCGCGGTGTCGGAGGTGGACGGCACCCGCCCCGGCGTGGGCCGCAGTCCCACCACGTTGCAGAACGACGCCGGGTTTCGCAGCGAGCCGCCCATGTCGGAGCCGTCGGCCAGGGCGACCATCCCGCTCGCCAGGGCCGCCGCCGCGCCGCCGCTGCTGCCGCCCGCCGACCTCGACAGGTCGTAGGGGTTGCGGGTGGCGCCGAACAGCGCGTTCACGGTGTGCGAGCCGGTGCCGAACTCCGGGGTGTTGGTCTTGCCGACCGTGATCGCCCCGGCCGCGCGCATCCGCCGCACGACGGGCGCGTCGGCGTCGGGGACGTGGCCGGCGAACAGCGGCGAGCCGTACGTGGTGCGGATCCCGGCGGTGTCGGCGAGGTCCTTGTGCGCGACGGGCAGGCCGTGCAGCGGTCCGCGCCAGTGGCCGCGCGCCAGGTCGCGGTCGGCCTCCTCCGCCTCCCGCAGGGCGCGCTCGGCCACCAGCGTGACGATCGCGTTGACGCGCGGGCCGACCTCCTCGATGCGGCGCAGGTGCGCCTGGAGCAGCTCCACCGCGCTGATCTCACGGGCGCGCAGCAGCCGGGCCATCTCGACGGCGGTCAGGTAGAACGTCTCGTCCCCGGTCATGTGTCGCTCCGTCTCCCGTGTCGCGTGTGCGTCCCGTGCCCGAGTCTGCTCCGGGGCGTCGCCGCGCGCCTCGTCAACCCTCCACAACACGCGGACCGGGAAGGACCGTCCGCGCCGCCGGCGGACCCCCAGGGGGCGACCGGATCTGGGAATCCCCTGGGAACCCGGGCCGGAGACGGGGCATCCGGGGCCGGTTCGCCGCCCCGGACCCTCTCGGCGCCCTCCGGTTCACAGGGATCTCACAGAACCTCTCCGGAGCCGTGCGGCCGGCGGGGCCATCCTCGTCCGGCGAGGAAAGACCCGTACGCGGAGAGGAGCGCGATGATCGAGGTGAGAGGGCTGTGCAAGCGCCACGGTCCGGTGGACGCGGTGAGGGACCTGACCTTCGACGTCGGCCCGGGGAAGGTCACCGGCTTTCTCGGCCCGAACGGGGCCGGCAAGACGACCACCATGCGCATGATCCTCGGCCTCGACCGGCCGGACGGCGGCGAGGCGAGGGTCCTCGGGGTCCGGTACGCCGACCTGCCCGCGCCGATGCGCGCGGTCGGCGTGCTGCTCGACGCCGAGGCGGTCCACCCGCGACGAACCGCCCGTGACCACCTGCGGTGTCTCGCGGCGAGCAACGCCATACCCCGCGCGAGGGCCGGGGAGGTGCTCGACCAGGTCGGCCTCGCCCCGGCGGCCGGGCGCCTCGCCGGGTCCTTCTCCCTGGGCATGAAACAGCGGCTGGGCATCGCCGCCGCGCTGCTCGGCGATCCCGGGGTCCTGATCCTCGACGAGCCGGTGAACGGGCTCGACCCGGAGGGCATCGTGTGGATCCGCACCCTGATGCGGGAGCTGGCCGCCCAGGGCCGCACGGTGCTGGTGTCGAGCCACCTCATGAGCGAGATGGCGCTCACCGCCGACCACCTGGTCGTGATCGGGCGCGGCCGGTTGATCGCCGACGCCCCCTTCGAGACCTTCGTCCGGTCGGACGAGGTGCTGGTGCGGACGCCGGCCGCGGGGGAGTTCGCCCGTGAGCTCACCGGCGCCGGAGCCGTCGTCCGGCCCGCCGTACCCGGTCCGGAGGACCCGGCGGGTGACGGGCTGGTCGTGACCGGCATGACCGCCGGGGAGGTCGGCCGCCTGGCGGCTGCGCGGGGCGTGGTCCTGCACGAGCTGACGTCGCGCGGGGCCTCCCTGGAGCAGGTGTTCATGGAACTGACGCGCGACGACGCCGAGTACGGCGCGCGGGACGGGAGGCGAGGATGAGGGTGAGGGATCCGCGGGCCGTGAGGAGCCGTGCACCGGGCGCTGCGGGCATCGCCGGGAGCGGGGCCGGCCGGTCCGGCGCGGGCGCGTCCGCCGGGGCGACGACCGGACACGCCGGCGGCGCGCTCACCGGCACCCCCTGGCTGCCGGGGTTCCCCGACCTGCTGCGGTCGGAGTGGGCCAAGCTGCGGACCCTGCGGTCCACCTGGGTCACGGCGCTCGCCGTCGTGCTGACCGGCGCGCTGTTCGCGACGCTCTTCGCCGGTGCGGGGATCAGGGAGTACACGCAGAGCACGGCGGCCGAGCGGGCGGGCTTCGACCCTTTCGACGCCGTCTTCCGCTCCATGATGTTCGTCCAGCTCGTCGTCGGCTACCTCGGGCTCCGGGCGGTCACCGTCGAGTACGCCGCGGGCACGATGCCGGGCAGCCTCACGGCCGTGCCCCGGAGGGGACGCCTCCTGGCGGCCAAGGCCGTGGCCTGCGCGGCCCTGGCGTTGCCGGTGGGCTGGGCGACGACCCTGACCGTCTTCGTCGTGGGGCGGGCGGTGCTGCTCTCCGGGGGTGTCCCCGCATACTCCCTCGCGGATCCCGGCGTGGGCCGCGCCCTCGCCGGAGGCGGGCTCCTGGCGGCGGCGACGGCCCTGCTGGGGCTGGCGGCCGGATTCCTGGTACGCGCCACGGCGGGGGCATTGACGATCATGATCATGGTGGGCATCCTGGTCCCGGCCATGGCGCCGCTCCTCCCGCCGTGGGCGGCGGAGCTCGTGGTGAAGTACTGGCCGGCGAACGCGGGCGGGCGGCTGCTGAGCGTGCGCCCTGATCCGGACCTCCTGGCTCCGTGGACGGGATACGCCCTGCTCTGCGGTTACGTGGCCGTGGCGCTGCTCGGCGCGTTCGCCGTCCTGCGCGGGCGCGACGCCTGAGGCGTCCCTGCCGCGTTCCCCACGTTCCCCGCGTCCCGGTGGCGGTCACCGTACCGTCGGGGGAGGGCGAGGGCGCCGCGGGCGCGGGGGCTTCCCGGCGGGGGTGGCCGGCCGCCGTCGCGGACGGCCGTGCGGGGCGCCGACGACGAGGAGGGACGGATGAACTCAGACGATCGCGCGTCCGGCCCGGGGCGTCCGCGTCCCGGGGAGCGGCTGCTGGTGGTCGACGATGAGCCCACGATGCGGGAACTGCTGTCGGCGACCCTGCGTTTCGCCGGTTTCACCGTCGCGTCGGCCGCGACCGGAGCCGAAGCCGTCGACGCGGTCCGGGACTCCCCGCCCGACCTGGTGCTGCTCGACGTGATGCTGCCCGACCTGGACGGGTTCGAGGTGGTGCGGCGGCTGCGTGAGCTCACCTGGCCCCCGGTGCCCGTCCTGTTCCTCACGGCCCGGGACTCGCCGCAGGACAAGATCGCCGGGTTGACGGCCGGAGGCGACGACTACGTCACCAAGCCGTTCGACCTGGAGGAGCTGATCGCCAGGATCAGGGCGATCCTGCGCCGCGCCGGTCTCCCCGGCGCGCACACCCTGGTCGTCGGCGATCTCGAACTCGACCCGGAGGGCCATCAGGTCCTGTGGGCCGGCGACCCGGTACGGCTGTCGCCCACCGAGTTCCGCCTCCTGCACCACCTGATGCTGAACGCCGGCCGGGTGGTGCCGAAGGCGCGGATCCTCGAACACGTCTGGCGGTACGACTTCGCGGGCGACTGCGGCATCGTCGACACCTACGTGAGCTACCTGCGCCGTAAGCTCGGAGCCGCGGGCCCCCGGCTCATCCACACCGTGCACGGGGTGGGCTACGTGCTGCGCGTGCCGTGATGACGCGCTCGCCCTCCCGTCTCGCCGGCGCCGGCCGCGCCCGTGTCCTCCGGTGGCCCCGGTTCCGGCCCGCGCGGCCGTCGCTGCGCGCCCGGCTCCTGTTGATCACCAGCGCGCTGCTGGCGTCGGGACTCGCCCTCGGCGGGTCCTTCGCGGTCGAATGGTTCCGCTCCACCCTGGTGGAACGTGTCGACGGCCGGCTCCTGACGCTCGGCGGGCTGGCCGCCGCCCTTCCGCCCGGCATGTGGACGGAGCGTTCACCGGGGGCGCTCGCCGTACAGGGGCGCGTGGCCGGCCTCGACATGATCACAGAGGTCTATCTGGCCCGCCTGGCGCCCGACGGCACGGTGCGGGAGGAGACGCGCCTGCCGTCGCGGCCGGGGACCGCGGGGGCCGCCGTGGACGGTCCCGAGCTGCCGGTCCTCGACGCCGGGGCGGTCGCGGCCCGCGCCCGGCGCCCCTTCGACGCCGCGGGCGGGCGCGGCCCGGAGAGCTGGCGGGTCGTCGTCCTGCCCGTTCCGGCCGGGCGGGCCCCGGCGCCGCCCCCCGCCGGGGCGGCCCGGTCCGCGCCGGACGGCGGCGTGGTGGTCGCGGCCTCCCTCGGCGCGGTGCGGTCCACCGTGGGGAGGCTGCGAGCGGTCCTCCTGGGCGCGGGGGTGATCCTGCTGGCGTTGCTCACCCTGACGGGATGGTTCGCGATCAGGGCCGGGTTGCGCCCGCTCCGCCGGATCGAGGACATCGCCGCGGCCATCGCGTCGGGAGACCTGACCCGGCGGATCCCCCGGGACGCGGGTCCGGGCACCGAGGTGGGACGCCTCGCGGACTCGCTCAACGGCATGCTGGGCCAGCTCGAACGGGCGTTCGCCGCGCGGGCGGAGTCGGAGGCGCGGCTGCGGCGCCTCGTCGCCGACGTGGGCCACGAGCTGCGCACCCCGCTCTTCGGGATCAAGGGATTCTCCGAGCTCTACCGGATGGGCGGCCTGGCCGACGTGGCGCCGGCGATGGCCCGCATCGAGAGCGAGGCGGGGCGCCTGACCCGGCTCGTCGAGGACCTGCTCCTGCTGGCCAGGCTGGACGAGGGCGGGGACGCCTTCCCGCTGGAGCTCGCCCCCATGGACCTGCGCACGCTCGCCGCCGACGCCCTCCTCGACCTGCGGGCGCTGGCGCCGGACCGGCCGGTCGAGCTGACGGGCCCACGGGGCGGCGCGCCCGGACCCGGGCCGGTGCTCGGGGACGAGGCGCGGCTGCGCCAGGTGGTGAGCAACCTCATCGGCAACGTGGTCGCGCACACCGCGGACGGCACGCCCGTCCGCGTGGGGGTGGGAAGGTCAGGCGCGGAGTCGGTCCTGGTGGTCGAGGACCGCGGTCCCGGTCTCACCCCGGAGCAGGCGGAACGGGTGTTCGACCGGTTCTACCGCGCCGACGGCTCCCGTGCCCGGACCGGAGACGGGGGAGCGGGGCTCGGCCTGGCCATCGCGTGGTCGCTGGTGGCGGCGCACGGCGGCCGGATCGAGCTGCGGACCTCCCCGGGCGGAGGCGCGGCCTTCTCGGTGGTCCTGCCCGCCGCCCCCTGAGCCGTGCCCGCACGGGCACGGCTCGGAGCGCTGCCTGGACCGCGGCGGCGGGACGGGGCACGGGACCGGCGGTGGCCGGGCCGCCCCGCCGATGGGCACGGGACCGGCGGTCAGCCGGTCCTGCCGATGGGCGCGGTGACCGCCCCGGTCAGGCGGACCAGCTCCGCGGGGGCCGTCTCGATCTGCAGCCCGCGCCGCCCGGCCGAGAAGTAGATCGTCTCGAAGTCCAGCGCCGAGGCGTCGACCACCGTCGGCAGGGGCTTTCGCTGGCCCAGCGGGCTGATCCCGCCCACGACGTAGCCGGTGACGCGCTCGACCTTGGCGGCGTCGGCCATCGCGGCCCGCTTGCTCCCCAGCGCCGCGGCGAACGCCTTGAGGTCGAGTCTGCCCGCCACCGGCACCACGGCGACCGCCAGGCCGCCCTCGACCTCCGCCACGAGCGTCTTGAAGATCCGCTCGTACGGCACGCCGAGCGCGTCGGCCGCCTCCTCGCCGTAGGCCTGGGCGTCGGCGTCGTGCTCGTAGGGGTGGAGGGTGAAACCGGTTCCCGCCTTGGTCAGCGCGACCGTCGCCGGGGTGCCCTGACCGCCCTTGTTCCTGCTCTTGCTCACGGGCGGAGTCTAGTGTCTGATAGAAATCTACGTCGTAAAGGCGATGTCCGGATGCCGGACGGAACCTCGGCGGGTGCCGGGCATCCGTAGACTGGACGGGTGATTTCCCGTACCGACCTGCGCGGAGTCCTGCCCGAGGACCTGCGAGACGTGCTGCCCCGTGCCGAGCTCGACGTCGAAGCCGCCCTGGAGAAGGTGCGGCCGATCTGTGAGGACGTGCATCATCGCGGCGTCGAGGCGGTGCGGGAGCTGACCGCGAGGTTCGACGGCGTCGAGCTGGAATCCACTCGCGTCCCGGCCGAGGCGATCACCGCCGCGCTGGAGGCGCTGGACCCGCGGGTCCGTGAGGCGCTGGAGGAGTCGATCCGCCGCGCCCGGCTGGTCCACCGCGACCAGCGGCGCTCCGACGTCACCACGAAGGTGGTGCCCGGCGGCACGGTGACCGAGCGCTGGGTGCCGGTCGACCGGGTGGGCCTCTACGTCCCGGGCGGCCGGGCGGTCTACCCCTCCAGCGTGGTGATGAACGTGGTGCCCGCGCAGGAGGCCGGGGTAAAGTCGCTCGCGGTCACCTCGCCACCCCAGAAGGATGGTGTTCCTCACTCGCGTGAGGGTGAGCCCGAGTTCGGCGGGCTGCCGCACCCCACGATCCTGGCGGCGTGCGCGCTGCTCGGGGTGGACGAGGTGTACGCGGTGGGCGGCGCGCAGGCGGTGGCGATGTTCGCCTACGGCACCGAGGAGTGCCGGCCGGCGACCATGGTGACCGGGCCGGGCAACATCTGGGTGGCGGCGGCCAAGCGGCTGCTCAAGGGCCGCATCGGCATCGACTCCGAGGCCGGGCCCACCGAGATCGCGATCCTCGCCGACCGCACGGCCGACCCGGTGCACGTCGCGGCCGACCTGATCAGCCAGGCCGAGCACGACACGATCGCCGCGGCGGTGCTGGTCACCGACTCGGCGGAGCTGGCCGACGCGGTGGAGCGCGAGCTGCCCCGGCAGGTCGCCGCGACCAAGCACTCCGAGCGGATCACCGAGGCGCTGGCGGGCCGGCAGTCGGGGATCCTCCTGGTGGACGACATGGAGGCGGGCCTCGCGGTGGTGGACGCCTACGCCGCCGAGCACCTGGAGATCCAGGCGGCCGACGCCGCGGCGCTGGCCGCGCGGGTCCGCAACGCCGGTGCGGTCTTCATCGGCCCCTACGCCCCGGTCTCGCTCGGCGACTACCTCGCCGGGTCCAACCACGTGCTGCCCACCGGCGGCTGCGCCTGTCACTCGTCGGGCCTGTCGGTGCAGACGTTCCTGCGCGGCATCCACGTCGTGGACTACAGCCGTGAGGCCCTGGCGGAGTCCGCCGCGCACGTGTGCGTGCTGGCCGACGCCGAGGACCTCCCCGCGCACGGCGCGGCGGTCCGTGCCCGGTTCGACTGGGAGATCCCCTCATGAGACTCGAAGACCTGCCGATCCGCGACGACCTGCGGGGGCTTTCGCCGTACGGCGCGCCGCAGATCGACGTCCCGGTCCGGCTCAACACCAACGAGAACCCCTACGGCCCGTCGGAGACGCTGGTCGCCGACCTGGCCGAGGCGGTGCGGCGCGGCGCGGGCGAGCTGAACCGCTACCCCGACCGCGACGCGACGGCGCTGCGCGCGGACCTGGCGGCCTATCTCGGGCACGGACTGACCGGCGAGCGGGTGTGGGCGGCCAACGGCTCCAACGAGGTGATCCAGCAGATCCTGCTGGCCTTCGGCGGGCCGGGCCGCACCGCGATGGGCTTCGAGCCCTCCTACTCGGTGCACCGGCTCCTGGCTCTGGGCGCCTCGACCGAGTGGGTCCCGGCGGCGCGCGAGGACGACTTCGGGATCGACCCTGGCAAGGCCGTGGCGGCGATCGAGGAGCACCGGCCCGCCATCGTGTTCCTGACCTCGCCCAACAACCCGACCGGCACCGCGCTGGACCCGGAGGTGATCGCGGGGGTCGTGCGGGCGGCGCCGGGCATGGTGGTGGTGGACGAGGCGTACTTCGAGTTCGCCAGGACCGGCACCCCGTCGGCGCTGACCCTGCTGCCGGAGCACCCCCGGCTCATCGTCACGCGGACGATGTCGAAGGCGTTCGCGATGGCGGGGACCCGGCTGGGTTATCTCGCGGCCGATCCGGCGGTGGTCGAGGCGCTGCTGCTGGTGCGCCTTCCTTACCACCTGTCGACGCTCACCCAGACGGCGGCGCGGGTGGCGCTGTCCCACGGCCGCGAGCTGCTGGGCACGGTCGACGCGCTGCGGGCCGAGCGTGACGCCACGGTGACGTGGCTGCGCGGCAGGGGTCTCGCGGTCGCGGACTCGGACGCCAACTTCGTGTTGTTCGGCCGGTTCGAGGACCGGCACGCGGTCTGGCGGGCCCTCCTGGACCGGGGGGTGCTGATCCGGGAGGTGGGCCCGCCCGGGTGGCTGCGGGTTTCGATCGGTACGAGCGAGGAGATGGCGGCGTTCCGCGCCGCCCTGGAGGAGATCCTGTGAGCAGTCCCGCCGGAGACGTTCCGGAGCGCCGCGGCCGGGTGGAGCGCGGCACCAAGGAGACCTCGGTGCTGGTGGAGGTCAACCTGGACGGCACCGGGCAGGTCGAGGTGTCCACGGGTGTGGGGTTCTACGACCACATGCTGAACCAGCTCGGCAAGCACGGCCTGTTCGACCTGACCGTGAAGACCGAGGGCGACCTGCACATCGACTCCCACCACACGATCGAGGACACCTCGATCGCGCTGGGTGCGGCGTTCCGCGAGGCCCTGGGCGACAAGTCGGGCATCCGGCGGTTCGGCAGCGCGTCGTGCCCGCTGGACGAGGCGCTGGCGCAGGTAACGGTCGACCTGTCGGGCCGCCCGTACCTCGTGCACACCGAGCCCGAGGGCATGGCCCCGATGATCGGCCCCGACTACGACACGACGATGACCCGGCACATCCTGGAGTCGTTCGTCGCGCAGGCCGCGATCTGCCTGCACGTCCACGTCCCCTACGGCCGCAACGCCCACCACATCGTGGAGGCGCAGTTCAAGGCGCTGGCACGGGCGCTGCGTGAGGCGTCGGAGTTCGACCCGCGGGCCAGTGGGGTGCCGAGCACCAAGGGGGTCCTGTGACCCTCGCGGGTTCCGCGGGGGCGGGGGAGGGCCCGTGAGCGACAACTGGACGGCCGTCGCCATGGCCTTCGTGGCGCTGTTCCTGGTCGGCGGGATCCTCTCGTTCTACAAGCAGGGGCTGAAGAAGGGCGCGCTGCTGCTGGCCGTCCTGGCGGCGATGGCGACGACGGCGGCGGTGCTGTGGTGGTGAAGCTGGTGAAGCTGTGGTGAAGAAGGTCACGGTCCTGGACTACGGTTCGGGCAACCTGCGCTCGGCCGAGCGGGCGCTGGCCCGCGTCGGCGCCGAGGTGACGGTGACGTCCGACCGGACCGTGGCGATGGAGGCCGACGGCCTCGTCGTCCCGGGTGTCGGCGCGTTCGCCGCCTGCATGGCGGGGCTGCGCGCGGTGCAGGGCGACCGGATCATCGACCGGCGGCTGGCCGCGGGGCGGCCGGTGCTGGGCATCTGCGTGGGCATGCAGATCCTGTTCGGCACGGGCGCCGAGCACGGCGTGGTCACCGAGGGCTGCGGCCAGTGGCCGGGCACGGTCGAGCGTCTCTCGGCACCGGTCCTGCCGCACATGGGGTGGAACACGGTCGCGGCTCCGGAGGGCAGCGTGCTGTTCGGCGGGCTCGACCCGGAGACCCGGTTCTACTTCGTCCACTCCTACGGCGTGCGGTCCTGGGACATGCCGGTGGGCGACGGTTTCGTCCCGCCCCTGGTCACCTGGGCCGAGCACGGCACGCCGTTCGTCGCGGCGGTGGAGAACGGCCCGCTGTCGGCGACCCAGTTCCACCCGGAGAAGTCCGGTGACGCCGGAGCTCAGCTGCTGGCCAACTGGCTCGGCAGCCTCGGGTGAGCGGCCGGGCGGGCGGGGCGGATATCCGTCGCGGGCCGCGGTGAGCAGGGAACGCGCCCGGCGCCGGGCCGAACGGGAGGCCGAGCGGGCCCGCCAGGCGACGCTCCGTGCGGAGCGGGAGGCCCGGCTGGCCCGGCGGCGCCGGCGGATCGGCAGGGTCACCGCCCTGATGCCCCGCAGGCCCGTCCGGATCGCCGCGCAGGGCGGCATCCGGGCCCGCCGCCGCCGGGCGCAGAACGGCGTGGTCGCGGTCCTGTTCCTCATCGTGCAGGTGATCGCCTGGCTGCTGTGGTCCTCGTGGGCCGCGCGGCTGGGCGTGCTGGTGCTTTCGGCGCTGTTCGCGCCGCTTTTCGTCATCCTCGTCTTCGACCGGAGGTCCTGATCAGATGTCGCTAGAGTTGCTGCCCGCCGTGGACGTCGCCGACGGACAGGCGGTCCGCCTGGTCCAGGGGGAGGCGGGCACCGAGACCTCCTACGGCGACCCCCTGTCGGCGGCGCTCGCCTGGCAGGAGGCCGGCGCGGAGTGGGTCCATCTGGTCGACCTGGACGCCGCCTTCGGCCGGGGCTCCAACCGCGAGCTGGTCGCCACCGTCGTGGGCGCGCTCGACGTCAAGGTCGAGCTGTCCGGCGGCATCCGCGACGACGCCTCCCTGGAGGCCGCGCTGGCCACCGGCTGCCGCCGGGTGAACATCGGCACCGCCGCCCTGGAGAATCCCTCCTGGTGCGCCAAGGCCATCGCCCACTACGGCGACCGGATCGCGGTCGGCCTCGACGTCCGGGGCACCACCCTGGCCGGCCGGGGCTGGACCAAGGAGGGCGGCGACCTGTGGGAGGTGCTGGAGCGCCTGGAGTCCGACGGCTGCCCCCGCTACGTCGTGACCGACGTGACCAAGGACGGCACGCTGCGGGGCCCCAACCTGGACCTGCTGCGGGAGATCTGCGCCCGTACCGACAGGCCGGTGGTGGCCAGCGGCGGCGTGTCGTCGCTGGACGACCTGCGGGCCCTGGCCGCGCTGACGCCGATCGGCGTCGAGGGCGCCATCGTGGGCAAGGCCCTGTACGCGCAGGCGTTCTCCCTGGAGGACGCGCTGGCGGCGGTGAGATCCTGACGATGCGGCACATCGGGGGGCACACGACGAGCCGCCGCTCGGGCACGAGGGTGTTCAGCGGCGGAGTCTGGGAGGAACGGTACGGCTACGCCCGCGCGGTGGTGGCCGGGCCGTGGGTGATCGTGTCGGGCTGCACGGCCGCCGTGGAGGGGGAGGTGCGGCACGCCGGCGACGCCTACCGGCAGTCGCTGACCGCCTTCGGCGTCGCGCTCGACGCGATCGAGCGGGCGGGCCTGTCGCGCCGCGACGTGGTGCGGGTCCGCTACTTCGTGGTCGACGACGACCACTACGACGAGGTCGGCCGGGCGCATGCCGAGCTGTTCGGCGATGTGCGGCCCGTCTGCACCGGGGTGCGGGTGGCGGGCCTGATCGACCCGCGCATGCTGGTCGAGGTGGAGGTCGACGCCTACCGCGAGGCGCCCGTCGTGAGCGCCCGCGTGAACCAAGGAGACATGAGATGACCGTCGCGGTGCGAGTGATCCCCTGCCTGGACGTGGACGCCGGGCGGGTGGTCAAGGGCGTCAACTTCGAGAACCTGCGCGACGCCGGTGACCCGGTCGAGCTGGCCCGCCGCTACGACGCGGAGGGGGCCGACGAGCTGACGTTCCTCGACATCACGGCCTCCAGCTCCGACCGCTCCACGATGTACGACGTGGTGCGCCGTACGGCGGAGCAGGTGTTCATCCCGCTGACGGTCGGCGGCGGGGTGCGCTCGGTGGAGGACGTCGACCGGCTGCTGCGGGCGGGCGCGGACAAGGTGGGCCTGAACACCGCGGCCATCGCCCGGCCGGAGCTGCTGACGGAGGCGTCGCGGCGGTACGGCTCGCAGTGCGTGGTGCTGTCGGTGGACGCCCGCCGGGTGGTGGACGGGCCGCCGACGCCGTCCGGGTTCGAGGTGACCACCCACGGCGGCCGCCGCGGCACAGGGATCGACGCGGTGGAGTGGGCGCGGCGCGGTGAGGAACTGGGGGCGGGGGAGATCCTGCTCAACTCCATGGACGGCGACGGCACCCGTGACGGCTACGACCTGGAGATGATCCGGGCGGTGCGGGCGGCCGTGTCGATTCCGGTGATCGCCAGCGGCGGCGCGGGGAAGCTGGCGGACTTCCCGCCGGCGGTGGAGGCCGGGGCCGACGCGGTCCTGGCGGCGTCGGTGTTCCACTTCGGCCAGCTCAAGATCGGTGAGGTGAAGGACACCCTGCGCGCGGCGGGCCACCCCGTCCGCTGAGCCGCGGGCCCGGTCGCGGCCGGGCCCGCGGCGGGTCTCCGCCCGGGTCTCAGCTCGGGACGAGGTCGCGGTGGCGGGGGCACAGGGCCACGATGGCCGCGCCCGTTACGAACGCCGAGGTCTCCAGCCCGTACCGGTCGGCGTTGCCGGTCGCGACGTCGGTGAGGCTCCTGCCGTCGTCCAGGGCCTTGCACATCGAGCGTCCGAGCCGCAGGAGCGTGGCCGAGTCCGCCTTCTTCAGCGTGGGCCGCTGCCGCACGGTCATCAGGAAGACCTCCTCGTTCCCTCCCTGCTGCCCGCCGCCCGAGCTGGACTCCGGCTCCGGGGTCGGCCTGCCGGTCGGCTCCGCGCTGGACTCCGGCTCCCCGGTCGGCTGCGACCGCTCCGTCGGCTCCTCCTTCGGCATGGTGGTCACGGCCGGCGTGGCCGCCACGGGGTCGTCGTCGCCGGTGAGGACCACCACGCCGCCGATCGCGGCGGCCAGGACCAGCACGCCGCCGGCCGCGAGCAGCGCCACCTTCGGGCCGCCGCCCTTCTTGGGGGGTTGCGCTCCGGGCTGCCAGCTCGGCGGCGCCCACGCCGTCGGGCCCGGCTGCTGGTGCTGCCAGCCCTGCGGACCGTCCTGCCGGGGTGGGTGGATCTGCGGCTGCTGGGAGGGGTAGGGGTGCCGCCCCTGCGGGCCGTACGGCGGGGCCGGTGAGCCGTACGGCTGTTGCGGGTGCTGGGGTTGCTGCCCTGGCCACTGCCCACCGTGCTGTCCGCCGGGCTGGCCTGGCCACTGATCACCGTGCTGTCCGCCGCCCTGGCCCGGCCACTGGCTGCCGGGCTGCTGCTGCGCGGGGCCGGGCTGCCCGGGGGCGCCGGTCCCGTGAGGCCACTGCCCGGACGGGTGGTGCGGCTGTGGTCCACCCGGTCCGCCCTGTCCGCCGGGCCCGTGGGACCACTGCCCGTGCTGCTGCCCGGGTTGCTGCGGATACTGCCCTGGCCACTGACCGGGCTGTTCCGGCCGGTCGGGCTGCGGCGGCTGGCCGGGGTACTGCGGAGGATGCATTCGCGCACTTTACGCCTTTTTGATGACGATCCGCTGTGAATTACCGTCCGAAACTCCGGAAAACGCCACCCGAAACCATCGGGACGGTGTCGCCCGCCGACCCGGGAAAGGTCGTGATCAGACCAGGGTTCCGGGGTCGATCGTCAGGGGGACGGGACCGGGCAGGGTGGCGGCGGTGCCGGGGGTGAGGGAGGCCACCTGCCGGTAGATGTCACCGTCGATCCGGTAGACGTCGATGACCAGCGTGTGCTGGTCGATGATCCAGTACCACTCGCACTTGGTACGCGCGTAGCGGTTCATCTTGGTCAGGCGGTCGCGGTTGGAGTTGGTGGATGTGACCTCCGCGAGGATCTCGATCTCATGCGGTTCCACGTAGAGGTCGCTGTCCGTGTCCCGGCGGAAGACGGCGATGTCGGGAGCGAACACGGTGTCGGCGTTGAGGCGGTAGTTGACCGGCCCCTCCACGTCCAGGTCCAGGTCGCCGTCCCGCAGGCACGCCTCGATGGCGTTGATGAGCCTGCGGGCGATGCGCTGGTGGCGGATCGAGGGGGCGGGGGTCATGACGATGCAGCCGTCCTCAAGCTCGAAGCGGCGGCCGATGTCGCCGAAGTCGTGGTTCATGAACTCGTCCGCGGTCCAGTACCGCGGAGCCCAGGGAAGCGCTCCGGGGGGTCCGGACTCGTGTGCAACGCTCATGCCTGCCACGCTACCGAGATTCCCGGGCGTCTCACAGCGAGACGGCCCGAGCCGGGAGGCATGTTGACCATCAAGTTCACGACATATGCCGAGTCCGGGGCGGAAACCGTGATGTGCCGGTGGTGACGGGTTTCTCCGGCGTGCCCACGCCGCAGATCACCCGCCATCGGAGGGAGGAGCTTTCCGCGTCCGCCGCCGGTGTGCCCCGGGGCGGTCAGAAGACGCGGAAGTGGTGGAAGAGCTCGTAGTCGGCGTCCTGGAGGGCGAAGGCGCGGGCCTCGGAGCGTTTGACGGCCAGGTAGGCCGCGGCGCGCAGCGGGCCGAGGGCGTTCATGAGGAGCTCGTCGGCCTCCAGCGAGTCCAGGGCCTCCGGGAGGGTCGCGGGCAGCCGGGGCACGCTTCCCTCGGGGAGGGTGGCGGGGTCGACGTTCACTGGGTCGCCGGGGTCGAGGCCACGGCGGATGCCGTCCAGGCCGGCGTGGATGACGGCGCCCAGCGACAGGTAGGGGTTGGCCGAGGAGTCGGAGGGCTTGAACTCCAGGTTGGCCGACGCCTCGGCGTCGCCGCCCACGGGGGAGCAGATCCGCACCGCGGCCTCGCGGTTGTCCATGCCGTAGCAGGCGTGGGCGCTCGCCCACATCCGGGGCGCCAGCCGTCGGAAGCCGTTGACCGATCCGCAGGTCAGCGCGGTCAGGGCGGGCAGGTGGGCGAGGAGGCCGCCGATGAAGCGGTAGGCGAGGGGCGAGAGGCCGTAGCGGTCGCCCGCGTCACCGAAGGCGTTGACCCGCAGGTCGCGGTCCCACAGGGAGAGGTGCAGATGGGCGCCGTTGCCGGCCTGGTCGGCCAGCGGCTTGGGGGCCAGGGATGCCCACAGGCCCATGGCGGAGGCCACTCCGCGGACGGTCTCGCGGTAGACCACGTGGTTGTCGGCGGCGCGCAGCGCGGGGGCGTGGCGGACGGACAGCTCCTGCTGGCCGTGGCCCAGCTCGGGGTGGTAGTGCTCGACGCGCAGCCCCTGGCCCTGCAGGGCGCGCACCAGCCGCATCGTGTAGTCGTGGGCCTGGTTGAAGCCGGGGGTGGCGTAGCACAGGCTGTCGTCGATCGGGACCAGCCGGTCGAGGCCGCCCGTCGGGGACGGCACGCGTCGGCCGAGGGTGAACTCCGGCTCGTAGGCGGCGACCAGGGCGTGGCCCTCGGCGGCCAGGGCGTCGACGGCGTCCCGCAGGAAGGTGCGGGGACAGGCATCCCAGGGGGAGCCGTCGGTGCGGCGCAGGTCCGACACCATGGCCGCGGCGCCGGGGGCGTAGGGGAGGGCGACGAAGGTGGCCGGGTCGGGGACGATGCGGACCTCGCCGACCGGGCCGAGGCGCTCGACCTCCTGGAGCTGGTCGAGCATGTTCATCGCCATCATCGCCACGGTGTGACCGATGCCCGAGCCGAGCCGCTCGGCGAGCCGGGAGCGGGAGGCGGCCTTGCCGCGGATGACGCCTCCGTGGTCGGCGTACAGGAAGCGGACCAGTTCGATGCCCTCGGTCTCGGCGCGTTCGAGGACGCGCCGCTCCTCCGGGTCGGGCGGATGGGCTCCGGTCCCGCTGTGACGATCTGACATGTCTCGTGCGTAACACGTCCGGCGGTACGGCGGAAGCACATCCGGGCCGCGCCGGTGACGCCATGGGGTCACCCTGGGGTCACCACGGGGTCACCGAGGGCTCGCCGGGGTGCGCCCAGGGGCCCGCCGGAGGCTCACCCGGGGTCCCCGCCGCGTCTCCCCGCGGTCTCGGGGGCTTTTCGGGGGGACGCCTGAGGCGTCACGGTGGCGTCGTGGCGGACGCGGCTCCGGGATGCCGTGCGCTCCCGCGGGGTCGGCGGGAGCGCCGGGGTGAAGGTCGGGGCGGACCCGCCGGGATCAGGTCAGCACACGTGTGAAGAACACGGCGAGTTGGTCGGCCCCCCTGATGATCCCGTCGAAGACGCCGTTCACCGCGTCCGCGGCCTGGGCCGGTTTGGTGAAGAGATAAAAGGCCACGAAGGCTATCGCCACATAGGTGAGGATCTTCTTGACCTGCATTGGGGGCCTCCTGCAGTTCCCGTCCCAGCCGTATATACCCGGATTTTAAGATCTTTGGCATCTTCGGCCCGAGTGGCTCCCGGATTTTGATCATCATACCTGCCCCGCTTCGGCCGCCCATTGCGGTTTCGCGGGATCGGCATGACTCGCCTTCGCTATCGTGCGGTCGGGACGCCGCGATGTCCAACCCCTCAGGGCCAGATATACCGGTAGGGATAGGGGGGACAGCAGGATCGCGGAAATCAGGATCGGCCCCGTCACCAGCGGATGGATCCCCCTCTCCCGGCTGTCGAGATAGATCCACCGGCCCACCAGCAGGTCCCAGGAGATGATCTGTGCCCACATGGCGGACAGCGCCTGCGGGTCGCGGGTCAGCGCGACGAGACCCGGCAGGGTGGGACGGGTCACCACGGGCCAGAAGTCCGCCAGCAGGGGGACGAGCAGCGTCAGGCACACCGCGAGCGAGGGCAGCACGATCAGCGGCGAGCCGATGATCCGCCGGGTGCGCGACCACGCCGGCGCGACGATCATCAGGGCCCAGAAGGGCGCGGCGGCCAGGAAGCTGAGCTGGAAGAGGGTCTCGATCACGGCTTCACCTCGGCGGGGGCGGCGGCCCGCCGGGCGGCGGGCGCGGACGGGGGAACGAGGGCTGAGAGGGCGGGAAGGGCGGCGACCGCGGTGACGGTCAGGAGCAGCCCGGCGGCGGCCAGGGTCGGGCCGTCGGGCCGCAGCAGCGGCTGGCCGCGCAGCGCCTGCCAGGTCACCAGGGCGGTCAGTCCGGCGTAGCCGAGGCCGCCGGCGGCGACCAGGCGGAGCCGGGCCGCCCGGTCGGCGACGCGGCGGACGGCCAGGGCGAGCAGCGGCAGGGCCTGCAGGGCGTGCATGCCGACGAAGTGCGGGATGCGCAGGTCGCCGCCGGTGGTGCTCCACCCCAGGAGGGGCAGGCCCGGCCCGCCGTCGGCGACGCCGACGCCGTGCGCGCCGACGACGGTGACCACGGGGGCGGCGAGCTGGGCGGCGCTGGGCCGGATCATCAGGTAGCCCAGGGCCATGCCCGCGGCGGAGACGGCCAGCCCGATGCGGACCGCCCAGGTGTCCGCCGGCTCCGCCCGCCGCTCGCGTGCCACGAGGATCGCCGCCAGGACGTTGGCGACCATCAGCACGATGATGGTGGTGCCCATGGCCGAGTAGAGGGCCGAGTCCAGCGGGGTGGAGACGTTGAAGTGGCTGCGCCGTCCCCGGACCGCCTGGGTGACGATGACTGCCATCTCGCCCAGGGCGGCGGCGGCCAGGGCGGTGCCCAGCCACCGGCTCCAGCGGGCGGCCCACGTCGCCGGGGAGACGAGGGAGAGCAGCCAGGACCAGGTGACCCCGTAGATCCCGAGCGAGAGGGCGAACTTCAGCGGCTTGGCCCAGACGGGCGCTCCGTCCAGGGTGCGGTCGTCGAGGAGGAGGCCGCCGGTGGCGACGACCGCGAGGACGGCCATGACGGCGGACATGCACAGCAGGGGGCGGTGCGGGCGAGGCACGGGGCGTCCCTCCAAGCGGATAACGGATATATCTACTATCTATAGCTAAACTCTGGGGGGACCACAAGAGGAGGAACGCCGTGCGGATGGCGGAGCTGAGTCGGACGACGGGCGTCTCCGTGCCGATGATCAAGTTCTATCTGCGGGAGGGGCTGCTCCCCGGCGGGGAGCGGACCAGCCCCAACCAGGCCAGATACGATCAGCGGCACGTGCGCCGCATCATGCTGGTCCGGGCCCTGGCCGACTACGCCGGGCTGTCCATCGCCGACATCCGCGAGCTGCTCGCCCATCTCGGCGAGCCCGGCCGCAGCCTGCACGACCAGCTCGGCGTCGCGCAGAAGGCGGTCACCCCCCGCCGGGAGCCGGGCGAGGGCGAGGAGTGGGACAGAGCCGAGCGCCAGGCCAGGGAGCTGATCCGGCGCCACGGCTGGGAGGAGGAGCCCGACAGCCCCGCGATGCAGACCGTCACGGGCGTGCTGCTCACCGCGGCGGGGCTGGGCTACGACGGCATGCTGGACCGCCTCGACGAGTACGCCGAGGCGGCGGAGCTGATCGCGCGGGCCGACGTCGCGGCCGTGGCCGAGCGGACGGATCTGGAGGGCATGGTCGAGCTGGTCGTGGTCGGGACCTCGCTCGGCGACGCGCTGGTCGCCGCGCTGCGGCGGATCGCGCAGGCCGGCGCCTCGGCCCGCCTGTTCGGCGACGGCTCAGAAGGGCCCTGTGGTCCGGGGGACGGTGACGGCTGAGCGGCTCAGACCGCTCAGACCCCCAGGGAGGCGTCCCGCAGGCGCGCCACCGCCTCCTGGGAGCCGTTCAGCTCGACCCTGGCGTACGGCTGGCGGCCGAAGCAGAAGAGCACCAGCTCGCCGGGCCGGCCCGACACCTCCACCCGCGCGCCGCCCCGGGGTCCGCCGAGCAGCACGTCGCGGGGGCCCCCGCCGGCCGGGGCGCCGGTGCGGCGCAGCACCACGCCCACGGGCGACCTGCGCAGCAGCAGGCGGCCGAGGCCGCGCAGCCGCTTCCACAGGAGCTCCTCGAAGGCCGCGGGCAGCTCCCGCGGCTCCCAGCCCGGCCGTGCCCGCCGTACGTCCTCGTGGTGGATGAACAGCTCGACGGTGTTGACCGTGCTGTCCAGGCCGGGGACGAGGCCGTACAGTCCCGCCGGGCCGGAGCGGACCAGCCCCACCAGGCCGGCGTAGCCGTGCCGGGCCTTGAGGGACTCCTGCACCGCGGCGGTACGGCCGGCCAGCCGCCGGATCGCGATGCCTCCCGCGGCGTCCGGGCGGCGCTCGCGCAGCACGAGGTGGGCCGCCAGGTCGAAGGCCGTCCACCCCTCGCACAGGGTGGGGGCGTCCGGTCCGACCTGGAGGAACAGGTCGCTCAGCGCGGCGCGTTCGGCGCGGGCATGGGTCATTCGACGATCCTAACAACCCCTAGGTTTGGGGGATTTTGCCGGTAATGGGCGCCTTGGGCGAGGCGCGCGGGGAATAAGGACATGATCTGGCGTGATAGTGACTTACGTGGAAACGTACCCCCGGCTTCTTCTCATCGAAAGGACACCTCCCGAGTGGCGAGCAAGGTGACCTCGGCGGTCATGCGTAAAGGGCTCCGCGTCCTCGGGGTGGCCGTCCGCGCCGAGAAGGCGGTCTTCACGGCCGCCGTCCTGGCCAGCGCCCTGTACGGCGTGATGACGGTCGCGTCGGCGTGGGCACTGGGCTGGGCGACCGAGCACGTGGTGCTCGCCTCGTTCCGTCAGGGAGGGGTCACCGGCGGCGCGCTCGCCCTCGGGGCCACCCTGATCGTCGGCGTGTCGGTCTTCAAGGCGTTCGGCGTGGCCGGCCGGCGCTACTTCGCCGGCCTCATGCAGTACCGGATGCAGGCATCCTCCCGGCGCGGCGTCACCCGCCAGTACCTGAGGCTGCCCCTGTCGTGGCACCACCGCCACCCCACCGGGCAGCTGCTGTCCAACGCGAGCTCCGACGCCGAGGCGGCCTGGGCGCCGCTGGCGCCGCTGCCGATGGCGGTCGGCGTGGTCGTCATGCTGGTCACCGCGGCCGTCTCGCTGGTCCTCACCGACCCGGTCCTCGCCCTCGTCGGCTTCCTGATCTTCCCCGCGATCGCCGTGCTGAACCTGCTCTACCAGCGCCGCCTCAGCCCCCTGGCCACCCGCGCCCAGCAGCTCCGCGCCGAGGTCAGCGAGATCGCGCACGAGAGCTTCGACGGCGCCCTGGTCGTCAAGACCCTCGGCCGCGAGGACGAGGAGACCGCGCGGTTCCGCGCCCGCGCCGAACGGCTGCGCGACGCCAACGTCGCCGTCGGCCGGGTCCGCGGCCTGTTCGACCCGTTGCTGGAGGCGCTGCCCACCCTCGGCGTGCTCGCCGTGCTGCTGATCGGGTCGATGCGCCTGGAGAGCGGCGCGGTCACCCCGGGGACCCTCGTCGAGGTGGCCTACCTGTTCACCCTGCTGTCCTGGCCGATCCGGGCGCTGGGCTGGGTGCTGGCCGAGCTGCCCCGCGCGGTCGTCGGCTACGAGCGGGTCCAGGCCGTGCTGTCCGCGACGGGCTCCATGACCCACGGCGAGGCCGGGCTGCGCGGCGAGGCCCCCGCCAGGCTGGAGGTCCGCGGCCTCCACTACGCCTACGGCGACGCCGAGGTGCTGCACGGGGTGGACCTCACGGTCGAGCCCGGAAGCACCGTGGCGCTGGTCGGGCCCACCGGCTCGGGCAAGTCCACGCTCGTGCAGACCTTCGTCCGCCTGGTGGACCCGGTGGCGGGCGCCGTCCTGGTCGACGGGACGGACCTGCGCGAGGCCGCCCGCGGCGAGGTCAGCGCCGCGGTGGCGCTGGTGCCGCAGCAGACGTTCCTGTTCGACGACACCGTGCGCGGCAACGTCACCCTCGGCCTGCCGGTCTCCGACGAGGAGGTCGGGGAGGCGCTGCGCCTGGCTCAGGCCGACGGCTTCGTCGGCGCGCTGCCCGCCGGGCTCGACACCAGGCTCGGCGAGCGCGGCGCGTCCCTGTCCGGCGGGCAGCGCCAGCGCCTGGCCCTGGCCCGCGCGCTGGTCCGCCGCCCCCGGCTGCTCGTCCTGGACGACGCCACCTCCAGCGTCGACCCGCAGGTGGAGGGGAAGATCCTGTACGGCCTGCGCGACGCGGCCCGCTCCTCGACCGTGGTCGTCGTCGCCTACCGGATGGCCACCATCGCCCTGGCCGACGAGGTGGTCTACCTGGAGCACGGCCGCGTCGTCGACCACGGCCCGCACGAGGAGCTGATCGGCCGCTGCGAGGGTTACCGCAACCTCGTCACCGCCTACGAACGCGAGGAGGCCGAGCGCGAGGCGCTCGACGAGGACGGGACCGGAACCGGGGACGGGGTCCCCGGCGCAACCGGAGCCGCCGGGGCCGCCGGGACCCGCATCGCCGCGCCCGGGGCCGTCATGAAGGACACGGAAGAAGAGGAAGAGGTCAGAGCGTGAGTTCGCTTCAGGGCACCGAGCGCTCGGCGCTGGCCACCGTACGCCACGGGCTGTCGCTCACGCCCGAGTTCCGCAGGGGCCTGGCCGGGACGCTCGCCCTGGCCGTCGTCGCGACCGTGGGCAAGGTGATCGTGCCGATCGCCGTCCAGCAGACCATCGACCGGGGGCTCAAGGGGTCGGTCCCGGACGTGTCCTACATCCGTGCCGCCGTGCTGCTGTGCGCGGCGGCCGTGGCGCTCACCGCGCTGTGCGCGTACCTGATGAACGTCCGCCTCTACCGGGCCACCGAGGCGTCCCTGGCCACGCTGCGGGTGCGCGGCTTCCGCCACGTGCACGACCTGTCGGTGCTGACCCAGAACACCGAGCGCCGCGGCGCCCTGGTCTCCCGCGTCACCGGCGACGTGGACCAGATCAGCACGTTCATGCAGTGGGGCGGTCTGATGATCGTCATCTCCGTGGGGCAGCTCCTGGTCGCGACCGTCCTGATGACCGTCTACTCCTGGCAGCTCACCCTGCTGGTGTGGGCCTGCTTCCTGCCCCTGATGATCGTGCTGCCGCGCTTCCAGCGGTGGCTGTCGGGCGCCTACACGCTGGTCCGCGAGAGGGCCGGCGACATGCTGGCCGCGATCAGCGAGTCGGTCGTGGGCGCCGCGGTGATCCGCGCCCACGCCTCCGAGGCGCGCACCGCCGAGCGGCTGGACGCCGCGATCGAGGCCAGCAAGGCCGCGCAGACCCGCACGCAGCGGATCGTCGCCACGGTGTTCCCGGTGACCGAGATCGTCGCGGCGGTGGCCGTCGCCGGCGTGGTGCTGCTCGGGGTACGGCTGGGCGTCTCCGGCGAGATGACCGCCGGCAGCCTGGTGGCCTTCCTGTTCCTGATCACCCTGTTCGTGTCGCCCCTGCAGACCGCCACCGAGGTGCTCAACGACGCCCAGAACGCCGTGGCCGGCTGGCGGCGCGTCCTGGGCGTGCTGGACACCCCGCCCGACGTGGCCGACCCGGGCGCCGGCGGCGTCGAGCTGCCGCGCGGTCCCATCTCCGTCGCCTTCGAGGACGTCTCCTTCGCCTACCCCGGCGGTCCCCCGGTGCTGGACGGCGTGTCCGTCGAGATCCCGCCGCGTTCGCGGATCGCGGTGGTGGGGGAGACCGGCTCGGGCAAGACCACCTTCGCCAAGCTGCTGACCCGTCTGATGGACCCGGTCTCCGGCCGGGTCACCGTGGACGGCGAGGACCTGCGCCGGATCCGCTTCTCCTCGCTGCGCGAGCGGATCGTCATGGTGCCGCAGGACGGCTTCCTGTTCGACGGCACCCTCGCCGACAACATCCGTTTCGGCCGCCCGGAGGCGACCGACGAGGAGATCACGCTGGCCCTGACCGAGCTGGGGCTCGCCGACTGGCTGGAGGGGCTGCCCGCCGGGCCGGACACCCCCGTCGGTCAGCGGGGCGAGTCGCTGTCGTCGGGCGAGCGCCAGCTCGTCGCCCTCGCCCGCGCCTACCTCGCCGACCCCGACCTGCTCCTGCTCGACGAGGCCACCTCCGCCGTGGACCCCGCCACCGAGGTACGGCTGGCCCGCGCGCTGGAGGGCGTCACGCGGGGCCGTACGGCCGTCTCCATCGCCCACCGGCTGTCCACCGCCGAGGCGGCCGACGAGGTGCTGGTCTTCGACCGGGGCCGGATCGTGCAGCGCGGCCCGCACGCCGAACTGGTCCGCCAGGGCGGCGTCTACGCGGACCTGCACGCCTCCTGGGTCGCGGCGGCCCGCTCCTGAGGGCCGTCCCGCGGGGTCGCGGCCTTCCGGTCCGCGGCCCCGCCACCTGGACGGCGCCGTCGCCGTCCAGGTGGCGGCGGGGTTCTCCGGTGGCGCCGGGGAGGATTAGCGCGCGGGCGGTGAGGTAGTGCCTGTGGTGTGAACCCGACACCCGCGTCACGGGGAGAACATCGATGACGGACCTGACCGGCGAGGAGACGGAGGGGCAGCTGCCCCCGGTGCTCGACGTGCGCTCCGCGGCGGCCCGCAGTGACCTGCTCGACGAGATACCCGACCTGAGGGTCCTGGACGATGACGACGACGATCCCGTGCTGGTCAGGGAGGACGGCAGCCCGGTCGACACCTGGCGGGAGAAGTACCCCTACGGCGAGCGGATGGGCCGGGCGGAGTACGACCGGCTCAAGCGGCTGCTCCAGATCGAGCTGCTGAAGCTGCAGTACTGGATCAAGGACACCGGCGGGCGGCTGGTGATCCTGTTCGAGGGGCGCGACGCGGCAGGCAAGGGCGGCACCATCAAGCGGTTCATGGAGCACCTCAACCCGCGCGGCGCCACCGTCGTCGCCCTGGAGAAGCCCAACGAGCGCGAGAGCACCCAGTGGTACTTCCAGCGCTACATCTCCCACCTGCCGGCCGCCGGCGAGATGGTCTTCTTCGACCGCTCCTGGTACAACCGCGCCGGGGTGGAACGGGTGATGGGCTTCGTCTCGCCCGACGAGTACCTGGAGTTCCTGGAGCAGACCCCCGAGTTCGAGCGCATGCTCGTCCGCGACGGCGTCCACCTGGTGAAGTTCTGGTTCTCGGTGTCCCGCTCCGAGCAGCGCACCCGATTCGTGATCCGGCAGGTCGACCCGGTCCGGCAGTGGAAGCTGTCGCCGATGGACGTGGCCTCCCTCGACAAGTGGGAGGAGTACACCCAGGCCAAGGAGGACATGTTCCTGCACACCGACACGGAGGCGGCGCCGTGGACGGTGATCAAGAGCAACGACAAGAAGCGCGCCCGCATAGAGGCGATGCGCCACGTGCTCAGCCTGTTCGACTACGCCGACAAGGACCACGAGGTCGTGGGCACGCCCGACCCCAGGATCGTCGTCCAGGCGGCCGACCTGCTCGACGACGACCGCTCCCGCTGAGACGCGGCGGGCGGCCTGCGGCGCGACGGCACCCGGCGCGGGACCGTACGGCCGCCGGCGGGACGTCCCGCGGCGGGCCGCCCGATGCGCGGAGACGGTGGCGGGCGGCGTGGTGACCGGGTGCGGGACCGGGCGGTGACCGGGTGCGGGGACCGGGCGGCGGCCCGGCCCCCGGCTGCGGCAGAATTGCGGCATGTCCCTTGACCCCGCCATCGCGGCCCGGCTGAAGCGCACCGGCGACGGGCTGGTGCCCGCCGTCGTCCAGCAGTACGACACCGGCGAGGTGCTGATGCTCGCCTGGATGGACGACGAGGCGCTGCACCGCACCCTCACCACCGGCCGCGCCACCTACTGGTCGCGCAGCCGCGGCTCCTACTGGGTGAAGGGCGACACCTCCGGCCACGTCCAGCACGTCAGGTCCGCCGCCCTCGACTGCGACGGCGACACCATCCTGCTCAAGGTCGACCAGGTGGGCGCCGCCTGCCACACCGGCGACCGCACCTGCTTCGACGCCGGCCTGCTCGAGGTGACGTCCGGGTGACGGCCGCGCGGGCGCTGTGGACCTGGGTGGCGGCGTGCGCGGCGGGAGCCGGGCTGGTGCTGCTTTCCTCCGGCCGCGACTGGTTCACCGTGACGTACGGCGCCCGCGCGGTGCCGGTCTCCGCGGCCGACGTGGCCCCCGCGCTGGGCCCGGCCGCCTGGGCGGCGCTCGCCGCGATCGTCGCGGTGCTCGCGACCAGGGGGGTGTGGCGCGGGATCGTCGGCGGCGTGATGGCGGCGTGCGGTGCCGGGGCGGTGGCGGCCGCCTGGGCCGGATCCCGCCCGGCGGCGGCGGCCTCGGCCGCCGCCGAGCACGCCACCGGAGCGGCCGGCCCGGCCGGCGGGCTGGTCGCCGCGGCCCCGGCCTGGCCGGTGGTGGCCGCGGTGGGGGGCCTGGTCCTGCTGGCCGGGGGAGCGGTGGCCGCCGTCCGGGGGCGCCGCTGGCCCGGCATGTCCGACCGCTACGAACGTTCCGGCGGGGCGGGCCGCGCCGAGGCCCGGGGCACCGGTGAGCGGGCGCTGTGGGACGCGATCGACCGCGGCGCCGACCCGACGGCCGACACCGAGACGCCGGACGTCCCCGGTGGACCCGGCGGTCACGGTGAACCCGGCGGCCACGGCGGACCGAACATCTCCGGCGGACCGGACGGCCCCGGGAGACCGGACGATCCGGGCACGCCGCGCCCGTTCTGAGCGGCCGGGCACTTCGGGCGCGCCGGGCCCGCTCCGAGCGGCTGGACACCCCGGGCGCACCGGGCTCACCGGGAGGTCACGAACTCCGCACGGAAAAGGGCGTGGATCGGTGGGGCCGCTCGTTCTTCACTAGGATCTCGCTCCGCAGGCCGACAAAGGGGGTCATTCATGAGTTACGGGAACCAGCCCGGCGGTTATGGACCTCCGTCCGGCGGCCACGGTCCCTACGGGGACCACGTCCCCGGCGGTTACGGCCCGGCGGACGGTTACGGAGCGGGGAACGGTCACGGCGTGGGAGGCGGGTACGGCGCGCCGGGCGCGTACGGGCCGTCCGGCGGCTACGACCCCTACGGGTACGGCCCGCCGCCGCCCCGCGGCAACAACGGCATGGCCATCGCCGCGCTGATCCTGGGCATCGCGGGCCTGTTCCTGTGCGGGATCACCTCGATCGTGGGCGTGGTGCTCGGCCACGTCTCGCTGGGCCAGATCAAGCGCACCGGAGAGGAGGGCCGGGGCATGGCGATCGCCGGGCTGGTCCTGTCCTACTTCGGCATCGCCTGCTGGGTGGGCGTGGTGCTGGTGTGGCTCGCCTTCTTCGGGCTCTTCGCGGGCGCGGCGTACACGGGGTTCTGACCGGCGCTCCGGCCGGTGCGCGGCGACCTCCGGCGGAATCCCCGTACGGGGTCTCGTACATCTCCCGCGCGCCCCGCGCACGGACGGTTCCCGCCCGGAGTCCTGCCCGGGAGCGGCGGAGCGCGGCCGGGCCGGCGGCGGGGCGCCGGTCCGGGGATGAGTATCGTGGCCGGTAAAGGTCGTCCCGGTGGTGAGGGGCGCGCGGGCGGGGCGGAGGTGCGGGCGAGGCGATGGCGACGGACGGGGACGCGGTCCCGCGGAGGACGCGGGTGAGGTCCCTGACGGTCCCGCTGGGCGCCGCCGCGGCGGTGGTCCTGGCGGCCGCCTACGTCGGCGCCGTCGACCCCGGCGAGCCCGGTCACTACCCGCCGTGCCCGTTCCTGCTCCTCACCGGCCTGTACTGCCCGGGTTGCGGGGGGCTGCGGGCGGTGCACGCGCTCGTCCACGGCGACCCGGCGGCGGCGCTGGGGTTCAACCCGTTCGTCGTGGCGCTGGTGCCGGTGGCGGCGCTGGTGTGGGGCCGGTGGGCCCTGCTTTCCTGGCGAGGCCGACCGTTTGCCATGAAATCCGTACAAGCTAACTATGTATGGGTATTTCTGGCTTTAATGATCCTTTTCTGGATATTGCGTAATGTACCTTTTGGGGAATTCTTAGCCCCATAGTCCGCTACGGTGTCCCCCGTGGCAGGTGGACCCGGCAAGCCCGATACCATCGGCTGGACAAGGGCAATCGATTGGGGAGGGGCCTTACTCGTGAGCGAGTGGAGCGAGCGGACCGCGGTCACGGCAGGGTTCGCTGACCTGACCTCCGAGTTTCGCGGGGAGGTCCGGTGAGCGTGCTGGACGAAATCCTCGACGGGGTGCGCGCCGACCTCGCCGAGAGGCAGCGATCGGTGTCGCTGGAGGAGCTCAAGGAGCGCGCCGGCCGGGCGGCCCCGCCCCGTGACGCCTACGCGGCGCTCGGCGGGGACCAGGTGGCCGTCATCGCCGAGGTCAAGCGGTCGAGCCCGTCCAAGGGCGCGCTGGCCGCGATCGCCGACCCCGCCGCGCTCGCCGGGGACTACGAGGCGGGCGGCGCCCACGTGATCAGCGTCCTGACCGAGCGGCGCCGCTTCGGCGGCAGCCTCGACGACCTGGCCGCCGTCCGCGCCGTCGTCGACATCCCCGTGCTGCGCAAGGACTTCGTCGTCACCTCCTACCAGCTGTGGGAGGCCCGGGCCTACGGCGCCGACCTGGCGCTGCTGATCGTGGCCGCCCTGGAGCAGAACGCGCTGGTCTCGCTCATCGAGCGGGCCGAGTCGATCGGGCTGGCCCCGCTGGTCGAGGTGCACACCGAGGAGGAACTCGACCGGGCGGTCGACGCCGGAGCGAAGCTCATCGGCGTCAACGCGCGCAACCTCAAGACCCTCGAAGTGGACCGCGACGTCTTCGCCAAGCTGGCCGCCAAGATCCCCGAGGGCGTCATCAAGGTCGCCGAGTCCGGGGTGCGCGGTCCCCACGACCTGCTCGCCTACGCCAGGGCCGGCGCCGACGCCGTCCTGGTGGGCGAGAGCCTGGTCACCGGCAAGGACCCGCGGGCCGCGGTGGTCGACCTCGTCACCGCCGGAGCCCATCCCGCATCCCGACCCGAGGGGCAGTAGAGCAGTGGCAGCGACAGAGGAGACCATCCTGACCCCCGCCGACCTCGCCGGTAACGGCGTGTACGGCGATGACCCCGACATCCGGGGCAAGTTCGGCGTCTTCGGCGGCCGTTACGTGCCGGAGGCCCTGATCCCGGCGCTCGACGAGGTCGCCGCCGAGTACGAGAAGGCCAAGAACGACCCCGACTTCATCCGCGAGTTCGACCACCTGCTGCGCACCTACGCCGGGCGGCCGACCACGCTCACCGAGGTGCCGCGGTTCGCCGAGCACGCCGGCGGGGCCCGGATCATCCTCAAGCGCGAGGACCTGACCCACACCGGCGCACACAAGATCAACAACGTGCTCGGCCAGGCGCTGCTCACCCGGCGCCTCGGCAAGACCCGGGTGATCGCCGAGACCGGCGCGGGCCAGCACGGCGTCGCCACCGCGACCGCCGCGGCCCTGCTCGGCCTGGAGTGCGTGATCTACATGGGGGCCGTCGACTGCGAGCGCCAGGCGCTCAACGTCGCCCGCATGAAGCTGCTCGGCGCCACCGTCGTGCCGGTCGCCAACGGCAGCCAGACCCTCAAGGACGCCATCAACGAGGCGTTCCGTGACTGGGTGGCCAACGTCGACCACACCCACTACCTGTTCGGCACGATCGCCGGCCCCCACCCGTTCCCCGAGATCGTCCGCGACTTCGCCCGCGTCATCGGCGTCGAGGCCCGCCGCCAGATGCTGGAGCTCACCGGCCGGCTCCCGGACGCCGTGGCCGCCGCGGTCGGCGGCGGATCCAACGCGATCGGCATCTTCCACGCCTTCATCGGCGACGAGGACGTCCGGCTGCACGGCTACGAGGCAGGCGGCCGGGGCGCCGGGAACGGCGAGCACGCCCTCACCCTCACCCAGGGTTCCGTCGGCGTCCTGCACGGCGCGCGCACCTACGTGCTGCAGGACGACGAGGGCCAGACGATCGAGTCCCACTCGATCTCCGCCGGTCTCGACTACCCCGGCGTCGGCCCCGAGCACGCCTGGCTCAAGGACTCGGGCCGCGCCTCCTACCACGGCGTCACCGACGCCGAGGCGATGGAGGCGTTCGCGCTGCTCGCCCGCACCGAGGGCATCATCCCGGCGATCGAGTCCTCCCACGCGCTGGCCGGGGCCCTCAAGCTCGGCCGTGAGATCGGCCCCGAGGCGATCATCCTGGTCAACCTCTCCGGCCGCGGTGACAAGGACATGGGCACCGCCATGAAGTACTTCGACCTCTGACGACCGGCCCGCCTCCCCGCGCCCGGGCGCGGGGAGGAAGACCTGAACCGCGTGACTGGAACCAACGATGACGACTCTTCAGACGGTGTTCGCCAAGGCGAAGGCGGACGACCGCGCCGCACTGATCGGATATCTCCCGGCCGGCTTCCCCACCGTGGAGGGCGCCGTCGCGGCGGCCTCCGCCATGGTGGAGGCCGGCTGCGACGTGATCGAGATCGGCCTGCCGTACTCCGATCCGCTCATGGACGGCCCGACGATCCAGGCGGCCGTCCACCGGGCGCTGACCAACGGCACCCGCATCGCCGACGTGCTGCGCACCGTCGAGGGCGTCGCCGCGACCGGGGCCGCCACCCTGGTCATGACCTACTGGAACCCGATCGACCGCTACGGCGCCGAGCGGTTCGCCCGTGACCTGGCGAACGCCGGCGGGACGGGCACCATCACCCCCGACCTGACGCCCGAGGAGTCCGGCGCCTGGCGTGAGGCCAGCGCCGCCGCCGGGATCGACACCGTCTTCCTCGTCGCGCCCAGCTCCACCGAGGAGCGCATCAGGGCCGTCGCCGACTGCTGCACCGGCTTCGTCTACGCGGCCTCCCTGATGGGCGTCACCGGCGCCCGCGACACGGTGAGCTCCGCCGCCCGCGACCTGGTCGAGCGGACCCGCCCGCACGCCGACGTGCCGGTCTGCGTCGGCCTGGGCGTCGGCACCGGCGACCAGGCGGCCGAGGTGGCCGGGTACGCTGACGGCGTCATCGTCGGCTCGGCCTTCATCCGCCGCCTGTTGGACGCCTCCGACGAGGCCGCCGGGCTGGCGGCCGTCCGCGGGCTCGCCGCCGAACTGGCCGACGGCGTCCGCCGCCGCTGACCACGCGCCGCTGACCACGCGCGGCTGACCACCCGCCGTCGGCCACGCGCCGCCGGCTGCACGAGGCCGGTGCCGTACCCCCGCGGGGGTACGGCACCGGCCTCGTGGCGTTTCCCGCGCCGGTCGATGCCGCCGCAGGCCGTACGGCTTCGGCGGTGCGTCGCCGGTCGCCGGATGCGCGCCGTCACGGCCCGTGGCCTGGGACGGTGACACGCCGTGCCGCGGCGGGCTCCCGGACGGGCGGGGCGGTCCCGGCACGAGAGCGGGCGGCGCCCGGAGCCGCGAAGAATCATCTCCGACCGGTATATCCGCAGTTCAGAGCCATATCTCGGATAAAATTCCCAGGTTCGCCACGCTCGGCCGCGTCCGGGGCGGGGCGGCCCGCGAACGGCCCGCTGAGGTCCGCCGCAGGCTTATCCGACGCTTACCGGGCCCGTGATGGGATCTCCGCGAGATGGCGGGGGATTCCGCGACGAGCGCAGGCGGGGGCCTGGAATAGGAGACGATGATGCTCGTGACTTCCGAGAAGCCCACCAGCGTGGGAACACGGGGCGCGATTTCGGCGCTACCCTGGGTGACGACCGTTTCGCGGTTGGTGCTCGCGGGTGTGCTGATCGCCGCAGGCTGGCAGAAGATCGGTACTCCTGCGCTCTCCGTCCAGGCGGTCGAGGCATACGAACTGCTTCCTGAATCGTTGGCCAAGGTGGTCGGCTACGGCCTTCCCATCCTGGAGATCGTCGTAGGGGTGTTGCTGGTCGTCGGGCTGCTCACGCGCGTCGCGGGCATGATCTCCATGCTGCTCATGCTCGCGTTCGTCATCGGGATCGCCTCGGCGTGGGCGCGCGGGCTGCGCATCGACTGCGGCTGCTTCGGCGGCGGTGGTCAGCTCAAGGCCGGGGCCGAGCCCGACTACCTCCTCACGATCCTGCGCGACGCCGGTCTCTTCGCGCTCGGCGTGGTCGTCGCCTGGTTCCCGCCGGGCCGGCTCGCGCTGGACTCCGCGCTGGGACTGATCCCCGGGCGGGAGGTGTACGACGCCGAGGGCGACGAGGAGGAGCCCCACGTGAAGGAGAACCGCTGATGGGCAAGGCCGCGCGTGACCAGTCGGTCCGCGACCGGATCAAGGCGCAGCGCGAGGAGGAGCGGCGCAGGGAGCGGCTCCGCCGCATCGTGACCATCGCCGCCGCCGCCGTCGTCACCTTCGGCGCCATCGGCGCCGGCTGGTGGTTCGCCGCCCAGGGCAGCAAGCCCGAGGAGGCCGGCGGGGCGCTCGCCCCGATCAGCGTCGCCGCCGACGGCTCGGTGGTGATGGCCAGGCCGGGGGTGAACAGGCCGGTGCTGGAGGTCTACGAGGACTTCCAGTGCCCGGCGTGCAGGGCGCTGGAGGAGACCAGCGGCTCGACGATCAAAAACCTCGCGGCCGAGGGCAGGGCGAAGGTGGTCTACCACCCGATCACGATCTTCCCTGAGGACATGAACAAGGGCGTCACCCGGGGCAACTCGCTGCGCGCCGGCGCCGCCGCGCGCTGCATCCCCGGCGGCGCCCCGTGGGCCAGGTTCCATGACCAGCTGTTCAAGAAGCAGCCGGCCGAGAACACCCCGGGCTTCTCGCTGGAGGACCTGGTCGCCTGGGGCAGGGACGCCGGCGTCACCGACCCGGGCTTCGAGCGGTGCGTGACCGGCCAGGAGAAGGCGCAGGCCCACCTCGCCGCCAGCACGAGGATCCTCGACCAGGCGAAGCTGAAGGGCACCCCGACGCTCAAGCTCGACGGCAAGGAGGTCGACAACGAGGTGGCGTTCCGCCCGGCGGAGCTGCGCCAGGCCGTCGTTGATGCGGCCAAGTAGCCCGCGACACGGTAACGTCACCTGACATGCCCCTCGCCTCGATTCCCAGCCCTTCTCAAGGGGTCTGGCATCTCTTCGGCGTCGTCCCCGTCAGGGCCTACGCGCTGTGCATCGTGCTCGGTGTCATCGTCGCCGTCGTCATCGGCGAACGCCGCTGGAGGGCCCGGGGCGGGGCCCCGGGCACGATCGTCGACCTCGCCGTCTGGGCCGTGCCGTTCGGCCTGGTGGGCGGACGTCTCTACCACGTCATCACCGACTGGCAGCTCTACTTCGCGCCGGACGCGCCCAACAGGCCCATCGACGCGCTGTTCATCTGGAACGGCGGGCTGGGCATCTGGGGGGCCGTCGCGCTGGGCGCGCTCGGCGTGTGGTTCGGCTGCCGCAGGCGGGGCATCTCCCTGTCCGCGGTGGCCGACACCGTCGCCCCCGGCATCGCGGTGGCCCAGGCCATCGGCCGCTGGGGCAACTACTTCAACCAGGAGCTGTTCGGCGGGCCGACCGACCTGCCGTGGGGTCTGGAGATCGACCCCGACCGGCCGGGCACGATCGCCGGGGTCTCCACCTACCACCCCACGTTCCTGTACGAGTCGCTGTGGGACCTGGCGCTGGCCCTCCTCCTGGTCTGGGCGGGCAGCAGGTTCGCGCTGCGTCACGCCAGGGTGTTCGCCCTGTACGTCGCGGGCTACACCGCGGGCCGGTTCTGGATCGAGGGGATGCGCATCGATGAGGCCCACCACATCCTGGGCCTGCGTCTCAACCAGTGGACCTCGGTCGTGCTGTTCCTGGCGGCGATGGCCTACTTCTGGTACGCCCGCGGCAAGACCGGCGAGGAGCGGGTCCTCGCCGCGGGTCCCGGCGGCGAGCCGCCCGCCGACCCCGCCGACCCCGCCGACCCCGCCGACCCCGCCGACCCCGCCCACCCGGCCGGCCAGGCCGACGAGCACGAGGCCGCCGCGGCGGCCCCCGCGGATGAGCCGGGCGCCGAGGACGGGGCCGGTACGGCGAGCGAGGCCGATCCGGCGGACGAACCGGGTGAGAACGGTGGACCGGTCAGGAGCGGCGAAGCGAATGAGAGCGGCGAACCGGGCACAGTGTCGGCCGGGCTAGCCTTGGAGACCGGAGGGAGCGCCGATCCGGCGCACCCGGCGGATCAGGCCGACGGGCCGGAAGAGCCCGCCGACTCCCGGAAGGGGGTCGCGGAGGCTGCGTCCGACGGTCGGAAAGAGACATGATGAGCGGAGGGTCCGGCACGCGTGCCGAGATCCATCACGAGCACCGTGACGTCAACGGCGGATGGCTGCGGCCCTCGGTGTTCGGCGCGATGGACGGTCTCGTCTCCAACTTCGCCCTGATCGCCGGTGTGGCCGGCGGCACCTCCACGATCAAGGTCGTCGTGCTGGCCGGTGTGGCCGGGCTGGCGGCGGGCGCGTTCTCGATGGCCGGCGGCGAGTACGTCTCGGTCGCCAGCCAGCGCGAGCTCGCCATCGCCGAGATCGACATCGAGCGGCGCGAGCTGGAGCGCAACCCGCAGGCCGAGCAGGACGAGCTGGCCAAGCTCTACGAGTCGCGCGGCGTCGAGCCCGCGCTGGCCGCCGAGGTGGCCCGGCAGATCTCCCTCAATCCGGAGAAGGCGCTGGAGGTGCACGCCAGCGCCGAGCTGGGCGTCACCCTGGACGACCTCCCCTCGCCGAAGACCGCCGCGATCTCCTCGTTCCTGTCCTTCAGCCTGGGCGCGTTGCTGCCGCTCCTTCCGTACCTGCTGGGCGTCACCAGCCTGCTCTGGCCGGCGGTGGTGTCCTGCCTGGCGCTGTTCGGCGCGGGCGCCCTGGTCTCCCGGGTCACCGCGCGCAGCTGGTGGTACAGCGGCCTGCGCCAGCTCGTGGTCGGCGTGGTCGCGGCGGGGCTGACGTTCGGACTGGGCAGCCTGCTGGGAGGGACTTCCCTGTGACGACTCCTCCCGGTCCTCCCGGGCGCAAGCGCCGCCGCGGCTCCTCCCGGGCCGCCAGGCCGGCCGCCCCCGAGCCTTCTCCGGGCGTCCCCTTCCCGCCCGGCGCCGCGGCCCCGGACACCCCCTTCCTGGACGGTCCCTTCCCGGCGGGCCCCGCCGTGGACGACCCCTTCTTCCGGGAGGCGTACGCCCAGGGCGCCCCCTCCTTTCCGGGGACCTCCGCGCACGCCGCCCCCGCGTTCCCCGGGCGGCCCGCCCGGGCCGCCTCCGCCGTCCCGCCCGAGTTCCCCGTCCCGCCCGAGTTCGCCGTGGCGGACCCGGGGGAGGCGTGGGAGACCGAGGGCGCGGAGGTCCCCACCGGCCGGACGGGAAGGGGCCGCGGCAGGTCCCGCTCCGAGAAGCCGCGCCCGGAGAGGAGCCGTCCGGAGAAGTCGCGCTCCGAGAGGTCCCGCTCGGAGCGGTCCCGCTCCGGGAAGCCGCGCCCGGAGAAGACCCGCCCCGAGAACCGCTTCGACAGCGGCTCCCGGCTGGAGGAGTGGGGCCTGACCCCGTTCCAGCGGCGGGCCGTCATCGCGGGCACGGTGCTGGCCGGAGTGGCGGGCACCATCGTCGCCATGATCCTCATCGTCGGGTCGCTGGGCCAGGACGTCGTGCCCGAGCGGGTCACCACCGCCGCGCTGACCACCCGGCCCAGGCCCGACGCCTACAAGGGCTGGGCGTCGCCGAAGCTGTTCACGCCGATCGCGCAGAGCAAGGCCGACCCCGAGCCGCTGACGGTCAAGGACGTCTTCGCGGTCAAGACCCTCAAGGAGGGCAAGGTCACCCTGCGGCTGGCCGCCACCGACCTGAGCTCCGGCTGCCCGGCGACGGCCTGGGGGCAGCTCGCCGACCGGCTCGCCCAGGGCGGGTGCACACAGGCCGCCCGGGGCCTCTACACCAGCGCCGACGGCCGCTACGTCGCGATGTACACCCTGTTCAACCTCAGGGACGCCGCCTCCGCCGACGCGCTCGTCCAGGGGCTGACCACGGCGTACCGGGGCGGCTGGATCCAGGCGCCGCAGTCCGGCAAGGCCGTCTTCCCGTCCGGTGGATACACCGAGGGCAGCGGTTACGCCATGGGCCACTACGCCGGCCTGGCCTGGGTCGGCCGTACCGACGGTGCCGAGCCCGGTCCCCGGGACGACTTCGTCGCCCTGACCCTCGCGGTCCGCGGCGCGGAGAAGGCCGTGTTCCGCCGGGTCGTCGCGGCCGGCCCGGCCTCCTGACCCGCGGGAAGCGCCCCGGGCGTCTCCCGCGTCCCACTAGGCTGGTGCGTCATGCGCAAGTGGATCGCCGCAGCCGTCGCCGTGCCGGTCGTCGCCGCGGGGGCGGCGGCCTTCCTGTGGCTGCGCGGCGGTGACCTCCCGCGGCCGGCGACGCTGCGCAGCGAGACGACCAGCGCCATCTACGCGCCGATCGCCACCCGCGCCGCCGACCCCGACCCGCTGACCGCGGGCGAGGTCTTCCCCGCCGGGTCGGTGGCCGCGGGCGGGACCACCCTCGCCCGCCAGGGCTCCGAGACGCTCACCGACTGCGCCGCGGCGGTGTGGGGCGCCGCCGAGGAGGCGGTCGCCGGGTGCGGCCAGGCGCTGCGCGCCCGCTACGCCACCGCCGACGGACGGGTCTTCGGGCAGTTCGTCATCTTCAACCTGGCCGACGCGTCCGCCGCCGACCGGCTGGTGCGGGCGTTCGCGGGTCCCCGGGACGGCGGCGGCGGTTTCGTGCGCCTCGCCCCCGGCGCCCCGCCCGGCTTCGGCGCCGCGCGGAGCTGGGCGCAGGTGCGGGCCCTGGGCCACTACGTCACCGTGAGCTGGGTCGGCCCGGTGGGCGCCGCGGCCGGGGTGGACCTGACCTATCCGCAGGTGGCGCTGGACGGCCTCAGCCTGGCCGTCCAGCGTCGCCTGACGCGCTGACGGCCCCCGCGTCCGGGGGCCCCGCCTCGGCCCCGAGCCCCCCGCCGGACCCCGTGCCGGACGCGGCCCCGGACCCCGCGGCGTGCCCGGTTCCGGGTGCCGGGTGCGCCGCGGACCCGTCCGCCGCCACCACCGACGCCCGTACCGCGGCCGGCAGCTCCGCGAGGCGGCCGGCGGGCAGCTCCAGCACGGTCACCTCGCCCGCCCACGGCGCGGCGGCCTCCACCAGGGCCCTGGCCTGCCTCTTGGTCAGGTCGTCCCGGACCCGGATGAGGCCCTCGCGCCAGGTGTTGGCCAGCTTGCCATGGGCGTTGTCCAGGATGTGCCGCAGGACGCGACCCTCGTCCGTCTCCGGGGGCGCGAGCCGTACGGCGCGCACGACGGGGCCCTCGGCGGTCAGCTCGTACAGGGACGTCAGCGGCGCGCCGGGCAGGCCGGCGGGCGGCCCGGCGAGCGTGACCCGCACCTCGCGGGCGCGGGTGGCCAGCAGCAGCCGGGGGAGCGCCGCCTCCATCCCGGCGGGCACGGCGATCGCCACGCGACGCGGATCGCCCGCGTGCGGCTTGGCCAGCCAGGTGGACAGCCGCGTGCGCTGGACGCGGGGGAGGAGATCCTTCGGCCACTCGCCGACCAGCACCCCGGGCGACTCCCCGGGGTCCGGCGCGGCGGCCCGCGCGGCCGGACCGGCCGCCCCCGCCGACTCGACCGACTGGGGACCGTGGGTGTAGATCGCGGCGCTGAGGCCGTCGACGCGGGCCGCCACGGCGGGCCAGGTCTTGGTGGTGGGCCGCAGGACGTACAGGTCGGCGGCCGAGCCGATGGCCTCGGCGCCGAAGTAGCGGTTGAAGTCCGGGTAGATCGCCTCACTGACGAGGTTGAGCTGGGACAGGGCGTGCTGGACCTTCAGGGCGAGGGCCGAGGTGCGCTCGCTCGCGCCGTACGCGAGCAGGACGCGGCCCTGCTCGCGGTCGCGCAGCCCCTGCACGGCGCGCGCGGTGAACAGGCCGATCCCCTCGGGGGTGTACGGCGGGTCGGTGATCGCCAGGTCGGCCCAGGCGTGCGCCGAGGCGGGCAGGCCCAGGCGCAGGTCGGCCCAGCGGGTCCGGACGGCCAGGCCGAGCCGTTCGGCGTGGCCGGCGATGTGGTCCAGGATGCGCTCGTCGACGTCCACGACGGTGATCTCGACGCCGGGATGCAGCAGCGCGGTGGCCAGCGAGGTCAGGTCGTGGTCGCCCACGCACAGCAGCCGTGCCCCGTCCAGCCAGAACCGGGCGTCCATCAGCAGCGCCCGCCGGACCACGGTGTCGGCGGTCGCGGCGACGTGGTCGAGCGCCTGGCGGCCGCGCGGAGCCCGCGCGATCAGCTCTTCCATCGTCGCGACCAGGCCGGCGTGGCGGGGCAGCAGGTGGGCCACCGGGTCGGCCGGCGCGTTCTCCCTCGTGATCCCGGTGATCCCGGCCGGCGGGCGCGTCAGCCGGAACCGGTCGCCGGAGCGCTCCAGTTCGACCTCGCGCAGCAGCGCCTCGACGGTCCGCCGGGACGTCGCCGTCTCGCGGACCAGGTCGGCCAGCGTCCACCAGCGGCCGCCGGACAGCGCCGCGAGGACCGCCCGGGGCCGCCTGCCGTCCACACCGGCCCGCGCTATGAGGTCTTCGATCCCTTCCATGGCTCAACCCTAGGGCCGTGCGGCGCGGCGTCCCGCGCCGCCGCACGGGGGGACCGGGCGGATCGGTCCGGTCCTCCGGTGGCGTCCGTGACGGGTGGCCGGCCGCGGGACCCCGGAGAACCAGGGCGGTTCCGTGACGGGCGACCGGCCGTCCCCGGGCCGGCGGCGGATCCGGGAAACGGACGACCGGCGTCGTTTCGGGTGCCGGGCCGTAACCCGCGCGCCACCCGTCCGTCACCGCCCACCGGTGCGCAGAGTCACCAGAAAGGGGGGTAAATCGTAAAACATCTGTCAAATGGTCACTATGTGGACAGGATGGTCGTGTTTTGGACGGGGTACTGTAATGTCGAAACACTACGCAGCAGGGCCAACGTCGTCCCTTGCTTGATCCAGAGCAGTGAGACGACGGGAGGGATTCAATGCCTGCTGCCCACTTCGGCTTCCCCGAGCCCCAGGGCCTGTATCACCCCGAGCACGAGCACGACGCCTGCGGGGTCGCCATGGTCGCCGACGTGGCCGGGCGCCGCAGCCACGACATCGTCGTCAAGGCTCTGACCGCCCTGTGCAACCTCGACCACCGCGGGGCCCAGGGGAGTGAGCCGGACACCGGCGACGGAGCCGGGATCCTCACCCAGATCCCTGACGCGTTCCTGCGCGCCGTGACCGGTTTCCCGCTCCCCGAGGCGGGCTCCTACGCCGCCGGCACCGCCTTCCTGCCCGCCGGTTCCGAGGCCCGCGACGCCGCCGTGCGGCTGATCGAGGAGATCGCCGCGGAGGAGGGGCTGACCGTCCTCGGCTGGCGCGACGTGCCGACCGACCCGTCGCTGCCCGGCCCCAGCGCCCGCGCGGTGATGCCGTGCTTCCGGCAGCTCTTCGTCGCCTCCCCGAACGGGGAGCGGGGCCTGGAGCTGGACCGGCTCGCCTTCTGCCTGCGCAAGCGGGCCGAGCACGAGGCGGACGTCTACTTCCCCTCGCTGAGCTCCCGGACGATCGTCTACAAGGGCATGCTCACCCCTGGCCAGGTCGAGCTGTTCTTCCCCGACCTGACCGACGAGCGCTACGAGACCGCGATCTCGCTGGTCCACTCGCGCTTCTCGACCAACACCTTCCCCTCGTGGCCGCTGGCCCACCCCTACCGCTACGTCGCCCACAACGGCGAGATCAACACGGTCCGGGGCAACCGCAACTGGATGCGGGCCCGCGAGGCCATGCTGGAGACCTCCGCGCTCCCCGGCGACCTGTCGCGGCTCTTCCCGATCTGCGACCCCGCCGGCTCCGACACCGCCTCCTTCGACGAGACGCTGGAGCTGCTCCACCTCGCCGGGCGCCCGCTGCCGCACGCGGTGCTGATGATGATCCCCGAGGCGTGGGAGAACCACACCGAGATGGACCCCGCGCGGCGGGCCTTCTACGAGTTCCACTCCACCCTCATGGAGGCGTGGGACGGCCCCGCCTCGATCACCTTCTCCGACGGCACGCTGGTCGGCGCGGTCCTCGACCGCAACGGCCTGCGCCCCGGCCGGTTCTGGGTCACCACCGACGGCCTCGTCGTACTCGCCTCCGAGGCCGGCGTGCTCGACATCCCGCCGCAGGACGTCGTCCGCAAGGGCCGTCTGCAGCCCGGCCGGATGTTCCTCGTCGACACCGCCCGCGGCAAGATCATCGAGGACGGCGAGATCAAGGCCGAGCTGGCCGCCGAGCTGCCCTACGCCGAGTGGCTGCACGCCGGGCTGGTCCGCTTCGAGGAGCTGCCCGCCCGCTCCCGCGAGATCCCCAGCCACGGCGCGCTGGTCAGGCGCCAGCAGACCTTCGGCTACACCGAGGAGGAGCTGCGGATCATCCTGGCCCCGATGGCCAGGGCCGGCATCGAGCCGATCGGCTCGATGGGCACCGACACCCCGGTCGCGGTGCTCAGCGAGAGGCCCCGGCTGCTGTTCGACTACTTCAGCCAGCTGTTCGCGCAGGTCACCAACCCGCCGCTGGACGCCATCCGCGAGGAGCTCGTCACCTCCCTGTCCAGCACCCTCGGCCCCGAGGGCAACCTGCTGGAGCCGGGACCGGCCTCCTGCCGCCAGCTCGTCCTGCCGTACCCGGTGATCGACAACGACGAGCTCGCGAAGATCATCCACATCAACGACGAGGGCGCGCTGCCCGGCTTCCACCCGCACGTCGTCTCCGGCCTGTACGAGGTCGCCGGCGGGGGAGAGGCGCTGCTGCGCCGCCTGGACGAGATCCGCGCCGAGGTCTCCGCGGCGATCGAGGGCGGCGCCCGCGTCATCGTGCTGTCCGACCGCGGCTCCACCGAGACCCTCGCGCCGATCCCGTCGCTGCTGCTCACCGGCGCGGTCCACCACCACCTCATCGCCGAGAAGACCCGCACCCGGGTCGGGCTGGTCATCGAGACCGGCGAGGCCCGCGAGGCCCACCACATGGCGCTGCTCATCGGCTACGGCGCCGGCGCGGTCAACCCGTACCTCGCCATCGAGACCGTCGAGGACATGGTCGCCACCGGCGCACTCGCCGGCGACCCCGCCAAGGCCGTGCGCAACCTCATCAAGGCGTACGGCAAGGGCGTCCTGAAGGTCATGTCCAAGATGGGCGTGTCCACCGTCGCCTCCTACACCGGCGCGCAGATCTTCGAGGCCCTCGGCCTCGGCGCCGAGGTCATCGACACCTGCTTCGCCGGGACCACCTCCCGCCTGGGCGGCGTCGGCTTCGACGTCCTCGCCGAGGAGGTCGCGCGCCGCCACCGCCGCGCCCACCCGCGCGTGGACAACGCCCACCGCCGCCTGGAGGTCGGCGGTGAGTACCAGTGGCGCCGCGAGGGCGAGCCGCACCTGTTCAACCCCGAGACCGTCTTCAAGCTGCAGCACGCCACCCGCTCGCGCCGCTACGAGATCTTCAAGGAGTACACCTCCCTGGTGGACTCCCAGGCCGAGAGGCTCATGACGCTGCGCGGCCTGTTCCGGCTCCGCGAGGGCGTCCGCGAGCCGATCCCGATCGACGAGGTCGAGCCGGCCTCCGAGATCGTCAAGAGGTTCTCCACCGGCGCCATGTCCTACGGCTCCATCTCGATGGAGGCCCACGAGACCCTCGCCATCGCGATGAACCGCCTGGGCGGCAAGTCCAACACCGGAGAGGGCGGCGAGGACCCCGAGCGGCTGCGCGACCCCGAGCGCCGCTCGGCGATCAAGCAGGTCGCCTCCGGCCGGTTCGGCGTGACGTCGGAGTACCTCGTCAACGCCGACGACATCCAGATCAAGATGGCCCAGGGCGCCAAGCCCGGCGAGGGCGGCCAGCTCCCCGGCCACAAGGTCTACCCGTGGATCGCCAAGACCCGGCACTCCACCCCCGGCGTCGGCCTCATCTCGCCGCCGCCGCACCACGACATCTACTCCATCGAGGACCTCGCCCAGCTCATCCACGACCTGAAGAACGCCAACCCCGCGGCGCGCGTGCACGTCAAGCTCGTCGCCGAGGTCGGCGTCGGCACGGTCGCGGCGGGCGTGTCCAAGGCCCACGCCGACGTCGTGCTGATCTCCGGCCACGACGGCGGCACCGGCGCCTCCCCGCTGACCTCGCTCAAGCACGCCGGCGCCCCCTGGGAGCTCGGCCTGGCCGAGACCCAGCAGACGCTGCTGCTCAACGGCCTGCGCGACCGCATCGTCGTCCAGGTCGACGGCCAGCTCAAGACCGGCCGCGACGTGGTCATCGCCGCGCTGCTCGGCGCCGAGGAGTACGGCTTCGCCACCGCCCCGCTGGTCGTCTCCGGCTGCGTGATGATGCGCGTCTGCCACCTCGACACCTGCCCGGTCGGCGTCGCCACCCAGAACCCCGAGCTGCGCAAGCGCTTCTCGGGCCGGCCCGAGTTCGTGGTCAACTTCTTCGAGTTCATCGCCGAGGAGATCCGCGAGTACCTCGCCGCCCTGGGCTTCCGCAGCCTGGAGGAGGCCATCGGCCACGCCGAGCTGCTGGACACCGCCTCGGCGGAGAACCACTGGAAGGCCGCGGGCCTGGACCTGTCGCCGATCCTGCACCTGCCGGAGCTGCCCGCCGGAACCGCGGTGCGCCGCGTCCGAGAGCAGGACCACGGGCTCGCCGCGGCCCTGGACAACACCCTGATCCAGCTCGCCGAGGGCGCCCTGAACGACGGCCGCCCCGTCACGCTGGAACTGCCCATCCGCAACGTCAACCGTACGGTCGGCACCATGCTCGGCCACGAGGTGACGAAGCGGTACGGCGGCGCCGGCCTGCCCGACGACACCATCGACATCCGCTTCACCGGCTCGGCGGGCAACTCCTTCGGGGCCTTCCTGCCCCGCGGCGTCACGCTGCGCCTCACCGGCGACACCAACGACTACGCCGGCAAGGGCCTGTCCGGCGGCCGCGTCACGCTGCGGCCGCACGAGGAGGCCCCGCTGGAGGGCCACATCATCGCCGGCAACGTCGCCCTGTACGGCGCGACCTCCGGCGAGATGTTCGTCCGCGGCGTGGCCGGCGAACGGTTCTGCGTCCGCAACTCCGGCGCCACCGCGGTCGTCGAGGGCGTCGGCGACCACGGCTGCGAGTACATGACCGGCGGCCGGGTCGTCGTCCTCGGGCCCACCGGCCGCAACTTCGCGGCCGGCATGTCCGGCGGCGTCGCCTACCTGCTCGACCTCGACGCCGCCCGCGTCAACCGGGAGATGGTGGAGATCGAGACCCTCGGCGACGCCGACGCCGAGGAGCTGCGCGGGCTCCTGGAGCGGCACCTGGCCGAGACCGGCTCCACGGTCGCCAGGGCCCTGCTCGCCGACTGGGATCCCGGCCGGTTCAGCAAGATCATGCCGACGGACTACAAGCGGGTCCTGACGGCCGCCGAGAACGCGCGGCTCGAAGGACGGGACATCGACGAGGCCGTCATGGCGGCCGCCGTACAGGGATAGGGGGCGTAACCGATGGCCGACCCGAAGGGTTTCCTCACGCACGGGCGCGAGCTGCCGGCCCGCCGCCCGGTGGACGTGCGCATCCGCGACTGGAAGGAGGTCTACCAGGACTTCCCGCGGCCCGCGCTGACCAGGCAGGCCTCACGCTGCATGGACTGCGGCATCCCGTTCTGCCACAACGGCTGCCCGCTGGGCAACCTCATCCCCGAGTGGAACGACCTGGTCTACCGCGACGACTGGCGGGAGGCCGCCGAACGGCTGCACGCGACCAACAACTTCCCCGAGTTCACCGGCCGCCTGTGCCCCGCCCCGTGCGAGGCCGCGTGCGTGCTCGGCATCAACTCTGACCCCGTCGCCATCAAGCGGGTCGAGGTCGAGATCATCGACCGCGCCTTCGCCGAGGGCTGGGTCGCCCCCGCGCCGCCGGCCGTCCGGACCGGTAAGAAGGTCGCGGTCGTCGGCTCCGGCCCCGCCGGCCTGGCCGCCGCCCAGCAGCTCACCCGGGCAGGGCACGACGTCGTGGTCTTCGAGCGCGCCGACCGGATCGGCGGCCTGCTGCGCTACGGCATCCCCGAGTTCAAGATGGAGAAGCGCCACATCGAACGCCGCCTGGAGCAGATGCGGGCCGAGGGCACCGAGTTCCGCACCGGCGTGAACGTCGGCGTCGACGTCACCGCGGCGCAGCTGCGCGAGGAGTTCGACGCCGTCGTCCTGGCCGGCGGCGCCACCCAGTGGCGCGACCTGCCGGTCGCCGGCCGCGACCTGGGCGGCGTCCACCAGGCGATGGAGTATCTCCCCGGGGCCAACCGGGTCCAGGAGGGCGACCACCCGGCCCCGGCGATCGACGCCGCCGGCAAGCACGTCGTCGTGATCGGCGGCGGCGACACCGGCGCCGACTGCATCGGCACCGCGATCCGCCAGGGCGCCGCGTCGGTCACCCAGCTGGAGATCATGCCCAGGCCCCCGGCGGAGCGCCCCGGCAGCCAGCCGTGGCCGACCTTCCCCATCCTGTTCAAGATGGAGAGCGCCCACGAGGAACTCGCCGAGGGCGGCGGCGACCGCGTCTACGCCGCCTCCACCACCGAGTTCGTCGGCGACGCGGACGGCAACATCAGGGCGCTGCGCCTGGTCGACGTCGAGGGCCCGGCGAACGGCTTCGCGCCGATCCCCGGCACCGAGCGGGAGATCCCGGCCCAGCTCGTCACGCTGGCCATGGGCTTCCTCGGCCCGGAGAAGGGGTCCCTGCTGTCCGACCTGGCCGAGGACGGCGGCGAGGGCTTCTTCGACGCCCGCGGCAACGTCGCCCGCGACGCCTCCTACATGTCCGGGGTGGACGGCGTGTTCGTCGCCGGTGACATGGGCCGCGGCCAGTCGCTGATCGTGTGGGCGATCGCGGAGGGCCGCTCGGCCGCCTCCGCCGTCGACCGCTACCTCGTCGGCGACACGGCGCTGCCCAGGGCGATCCCGCCGACCGCCCGCCCGCTGGTCTGACGTCCCGCGCGGCGCCGGGGACCCCGGCGCCGCGCGGAGCCGTGCCCGGCCCGGGTCGCCCTCGGCCCGGGCCGCGCTCAGCGTCGCCGGGGTCGGTCCGAGCCGTGTCGGGCCCGAGCCGGGTCCAGCGCGAGCCGTGTCCGGCCCGGGTCGCGCTCAGCGTCGCCGGGCGAGCGTCACGCCGTCGCGCATCGGCAGCATCACCGACTCGACGCGGTCGTCGGCCACCACGATGTCGTTCATCCGGCGCATCACGACGTCCGCCTCCTCCTGGAAGGAGTCGTCCAGCACCCGGCCGGAGCGCAGCACGTTGTCCAGCACGATCAGGCCACCCGGACGCAGCCGGGTCACCAGCTCCTCGTAGTAGGAGGGGTAGCTCACCTTGTCGGCGTCGATGAACGCGAAATCGATCTCCGGGTCGGCCGGCAGCGCCCTGAGCGTCTCCAGAGCCGGGGCGATCCGCAGGTCGATCCGGTCCGCCACGCCCGCCCGCTCCCAGTAGCGCCGGGCCACCGAGGTCCACTCCTCGCTGACGTCGCAGGCCAGCAGCCGCCCGTCCGCGGGCAGCCCGCGGGCGATGCAGATCGACGAGTACCCGGTGAACACCCCGACCTCCACGGCCCGCCGCGCTCCGGTCAGCCGGACCAGCATGGTCAGGAACGCGCCCTCGTCCTGCGTGATCTGCATGCTCGTGACGTCGGAGAACGCCTTCCGCGTCTCGTCCGCCAGATCCCGCAGCACGTCGTCGGCCGGGCTGGAGTGGGCCAGCACGTAGTCGTTGACGGCGGGGTTCACGATGTCCATGTCGCCTCCTGGGTCAGGTTCTTCCGGGACCCTACCTCCGCGCCTCCGGACGGACCCGCCCGGATCCGGGCCCTCCGGCCCGCCGTGCCGTAGGGCGCCGCCCCGCGTCCCGGCGCCCCGCCGTACCGGGTCCGTACCAGGTCGTGCCGGAGAGACCCGCCGTACCGGAGAGAGCCGTCGCCATACCGAAAAGAGCCACCGGAACGACGCCCGCGTTGCCTGAGTGGTCGAATACCGGGAAGGATGGCCCCTTGGTCCGGACAGCCGTGGAGGGGATCGGATGAGTCGCTGGAGCAGACACCTGGTGGTCATGACGGCGGTGGCCGCTCTGACGGGCACCCTCACGGTGGGGGCACAGGCCGGCGGCGCGTCGGCCGGGACCGGCCCGCTCCGCGACTACCTCGTCTTCTACCCCGGCGGCGGGCACGACCGGGCGGTCGCCGCGATCGGCGCGGCCGGCGGCACCGCGACCGCCACCGAGCCCAGGCTCGGCTACGTCGTCGCCCGGGGCCCCGGCGACCGCTTCGTCGAGCGCCTGGCCGCCGGCGGCGCCGTCACGGGCGTCTCCTCCGACCGCGCCATCGGCTTCGCGTCGTCCGCCCCGGCCCTCCCGGCCGGCCACTCCGCCCCCGCGGCCGCCGGCCCCCGCGCCCCCCGGCTCCCGGGCGCCGGTCACGCCGCGGCCCCGCCGCCCTCCCTCGCCGCCCCGGCCGCCCCCCGCGCGGGCCGGGCCGCCTCCCGTACGGGGCAGGCCGCCTCACGCGCCGGCCGGGCCGCCCCGGCCGCCGAGCCGCTGGCCTCCCGGCAGTGGGACATGAAGATGATCGGCGCCACCGCCACCGGCTCGTACGCCACCGCCCCGGGCGACAGGAAGGTGCTCGTCGGCGTCATCGACACCGGCATCGACGGCAAGCACCCCGACATCGCCCCCAACTTCGACCGCGCGCTCAGCCGCAACTTCGTCACCGACCGGCCCAAGGACTCCAAGGGCGAGACCCTCGACGGTCCCTGCGAGTTCAGCGGCTGCAAGGACCCCGTCGACTGGGACGACGACGGCCACGGCACCCACGTCGCCAGCACGATCGCCTCGCCCGTCAACGGCCTCGGCGTCGCCGGCGTCGCCCCGGGGGTCACCGTCGTCAACCTGCGCGCCGGCCAGGACTCCGGCCTGTTCTTCCTCAAGCCCAGCCTCGACGCCCTCACCTACGCCGCCGACGCCGGGATCGACGTGGTCAACATGAGCTACTACATCGACCCCTGGCTGTTCAACTGCCGGGCCAACCCCGCCGACTCCAGGGCCGAGCAGCTCGAACAGCGCGGCGTCATCACCGGCATGCAGCGCGCCCTCGACTACGCCCGCAAGCGCGGCGTCACCCTCATCAGCGCCCTCGGCAACGAGTCCACCGACCTCGGCAGGCCCAGGACCGACACCGAGAGCCCCGACTATCCGGCCGAGGCCGAGCGGACCCGCCGGATCGACAACTCCTGCCTGAACGTCCCGGCCGAGTCCAAGGGCGTCATCTCCGTCGCGGCACTCGGCCCCAGCAAGCGCAAGGCCTACTACTCCGACTACGGCGTCGAGCAGACCGACCTCTCCGCGCCCGGCGGCGACGAGCTCGACGGCCGCGGCATCGACCAGACCAGGACCATTCTGGCCGCCGCCCCCGAGCACGCCCTCCGCGCCCAGGGCCTGATCTCCCGCGACGGCAAGCCCGCCTCGTCCTCCGTCGTCCGCGACTGCCACGGCGGCACCTGCGCCTACTACCAGTACCTCGCCGGCACCTCCATGGCCGCTCCGCACGCCACGGGCGTCGCCGCCATCCTGATCAGCCGCTTCGGCAAGCCGGGGAAGGGCGGCCTCACCATGCCGCCCGCCGACGTCCAGCGCCTGCTGTACGCCACCGCCTCCAAGCGGCCCTGCCCCTCGCCGCGCCGCTTCGTCTACCGGACCGGGGGCTCCGGCGACGCCCAGACGTGCGAGGGCGGCAAGGACCGCAACGGCTTCTACGGCAGGGGAATCGTCGACGCCGCCAGGGCCGCCACCGTCAGGCCCTGACGCCGTCCGCACGGCGCGCCCCGCGTACGGCCGGGCGGCGGTACGGCCGTCCGTACGGCGGGGCGCGGAGTTTCCGCCGCCGCGGCGTCGCGGGGATCCCTCGGCGGCGCGACGGCGGCTCACCCACGGGTGACCCCTGGATGACCCGCGGGTGACCTGCGGGGACGGGGAGGCCGGTTCGCCATCGCCGCCCCCGGCCGGTAGCGTTGAGGTCACCGAGTTTTTCATGCCTGCTCCGGGCAATGTAACGACCAAGTGGTCTGTACCAATTAGGCTGGGAACCGTGACTCGTCGCGCGAAAATCGTCTGCACCCTCGGCCCCGCCACATCCTCACCCGAACGCCTGCGCGAGCTCATCGCCGCCGGCATGGACGTGGCCCGTTTCAACCTCAGCCACGGCAGCCACGAGCTGCACAAAGAGGTCTACGACAGGGTGAGGGAGGCCGCCGCCGAGCTCGGCCGCGGCGTAGGCGTGCTGGCCGACCTTCAGGGCCCCAAGATCCGGGTCGGCAAGTTCGAGGAGGGCCCGATCCGCCTCGGCTTCGGAGACGTCTTCACCATCACCACCGAAGAGGTCCCCGGCGATCGGGACCAGGTCTCCACCACCTACCTCGGCCTGCCCAACGACGTCCGTCCCGGCGACAGCATCCTCGTCGACGACGGCCGGGTCCACCTCGAGGTCACCCGCGTCGACGGCCCCCGCGTCACCACCCGCGTGGTCACCGGCGGCATGATCTCCGACAACAAGGGCCTCAACCTCCCCGGCGTCAACGTCAGCGCCCCCGCGCTCACCGACAAGGACGAGACCGACCTGCGCTGGGCGCTGCGCACCGGCTTCGACATGATCGCGCTGTCCTTCGTCCGGCGTCCCTCCGACGCCGACGTGGTGCGCAACATCATGGAGCAGGAGGCCGTCCGCCTGCCGCTGCTCGCCAAGATCGAGAAGCCGCAGGCCGTCCAGCGGCTCCCCGAGATCGTCGAGGCGTTCGACGGCATCATGGTCGCCCGCGGCGACCTCGGCGTCGAGCTGCCCCTCGAAGAGGTGCCGATCGTCCAGCAGCGCGCCATCGAGCTGTGCCGCGAGAAGGCCCGCCCGGTCATCGTCGCCACCCAGATGCTCGACTCCATGATCAGCTCTCCGCGGCCCACCCGCGCCGAGGCGTCCGACGTCGCCTACGCCGTCATGGACGGCACCGACGCGGTCATGCTCTCCGGTGAGACCTCGGTCGGCCAGTTCCCGGTCCAGGCCGTCGAGACCATGAGCCGCATCGCCTGCGCGGCCGAGAAGCGCGCCCTCAAGGCCACCCACAGCCTCGAACGCCTTCCCGAGACCACCGGTGGCGCCATCGCCCGCGCCGCCGCCGAGGTCGGCGCCATCGTCGGCGCCAAGGCCCTGGTCGCCTTCACCATGTCCGGCGAGACCGCCCGCCGCCTGGCCCGCTACCGCTCGCCGATCCCGCTGCTGGCCTTCACCTCCTCCCCGCACGTCCGCAACCAGCTCGCGCTGACCTGGGGCGTCGAGACGTTCGAGGTGCCGTTCGTCCACCACACCGACGACATGGTCCGCCAGGTCGAGGCCGCCCTGCTGGCCCACGCCCGGCTGGAGAAGGGCGACAAGGTCGTCATCGTCGCCGGATCGCCTCCCGGATCGCCCGGCTCCACCAACGCCCTGCGCGTCCACACCATCGGATCCGCGGTCTCGAACCTCCCCTGACCGGCCCGAAGACCCGCCGTGCGAAGAATCCTCCGCGCGGCGGGTGTAGGCCCCCTTCTCCCGGGTAGTCAGCCCCCTCCGAAGGAGGGGATCATGGCACGAGACGTCATCAGCATGATCATCGCGGATCACCGCGACATCAGAACGGTCCTCGGCCGGCTCCGCCGGGAACCGGCGGCCCGCCCCGCCCTGCTCGTCGAGCTCGCCGCCAGGCTCGTCGCCCACGACCGGGGCGAGGAGGAGATCGTCTACCCCGAGATCACCAGGGTGGATCCCCGGGAGGCCGAACACGCCCTCCACGCCACCGCCGAGCACCAGCGTGCCGAGCAGATGCTTCTCTCCCTGCTGGACATCGCCCCCGGCGCCGCGGAGTTCGAGTCGCGGCTCGACGACCTCGCCGGCGTGGTCACGCGTCACTTCGCCGCCGAGGAGGAGGGGATCCTCCCCGCCCTGGCCGCGGCGCTTCCCCGGAACCGCCTGGAGGAGCTCGGCCACGCCTTCGCCAGGCTCACTGCCGAGGAGATCCGTATCGGTCTCTCCGCGGGGAACCGCTGATCCGGGAACCGGACATGGCCCCGGATGACGTCGGTCCGGTGTCCCGGTCGCGTCCCCGGATGACAAATGCCGAAAAATACGGTCTTGTAGTGTCCTGAATCCTTCAAGAAGATCGGCACAGAGCGCCCGCGCGGCGGTGCGCCCGACGCCGAACGAAGGGTTGCGGATGATCCAGGGCAGTCGGCCGGTGGGCCCGGGAGACCAGCATGACGGCGGCGCGAGGAGCGTCGCGGACGTCCGGGGACGCCCGGGACGTCCCGTTCCGATCGCCGATCGGGTCACCGAGATGATAGAGAGCCGGCTCGGCAGGCCGCTCGACCCCGACGAGAACTTCTTCGAGGCCGGGCTCAACTCGATGGCCCTGGTCGAGTTGCACGCGGACATCACCGGCACGTTCGACATCGACATTCCGGTCACCGCGATGTTCACCCGGCCCAACGCGAAGGCGCTCGGCCGCCTCGTCGAAAGCGCCCGCGCCGGCGCCCCGGCTCCGGGCAGCCCGGCTTCGGGCACCCCGGCCGGTGGCGTCCCCGCGTCCGGCTCCCCGGCTCCCGGCTCTTCCGCTCCTGGTTCTCCGACGTCCGGCTCCCCGGCGGGCGGGGCTCCGGTGGGCGGGGCTCCGGCGCAGGCCGGGGATGACTCCTCACGGCCCCGCCCGTCCGGCGGCGGCCGAAGGGACGTCCGGGCCCGCATCCGCCGGGGGCCGGGAGCGTCCCGGTGACGGGAAGCCGATCGGTCGCGGTGATCGGCACGGGGCCGTGCGGTCCGCTCTCCGCGGCGTCCGCCGAGGCCGCGCTGGGCGACGCCGGGCACGACCCGTCACAGCCCCCCGGCGTCCTCGCCCTGCACGAGAGCGTGGAGGACGCGTGCCGGGCCCTGCTGTCCGGCGTGTGCGACATCGCGGTCACCCGGGCGGGCGCCGTCCTGGCCGGGCAGGGGCCGGCGGACCGCGCGGTCGCGCTGCGGAGGCTGGGGGAGGCGCTTCTCGACGGCGACCCCGTGCACGCCGTACTCGACACGGACCCCGCGACCGGCCGGCCGACCGCGGGGGAGGGCCTTCCGCCGGTTCACCCTCCGTCCGGCGCCGGACCCCGCGTGGTCGTCTGGTCCGGGCGCACCGTGGAAGAGGCCGACGCCGTACGGCGAAGCCTGGCCGGCTTCTTCGCGTCGCTCCCCGGGGAGCGGTTCGCCGACGCCGTCGCCACGCTCCAGCGGGGCCGCACGCCGCATCCGTTCCGGGGAGCGGTCGTCTGCTCGACCGCGGCCGAGGCCGCGCACGCCCTCGCCACCGCCGCCACGGCCTCCGATCCCGCCCGGGACGGCGCCGGAGTGCGGTTCGTCTTCCCGCCGGGGGGGACCGGACGGCTGGGCGCGGCCCTGTACGGGGCGGAACGGCTGTTCACCGAGTCCATGGACGTCTGCCTGGAGGAGTTCGAACGGCACGGGATCGACCTCTGCGACGAATGGCTCGCCGGGAAGCGGGACGACGCCCCCGTCACCTTCGCGGTGACCTGCTCACTGGCGGCCACCCTGACCGGCTGGGGCGTCACGCCCGCCGCCTGCTCGGGAGACGGCGCCGGGGAGGGCGCGGGGGAGATCGCGGCGGCCGCCGTCGCCGGGACACGGGGATTCGGCGAGGCGGTCGCCCTGGTGGCCTGTGGGGGTACCGTCGCCCCCGAACCCGCGAGGGCGGCCGGAACGCCGGAGACCGGCGAGGCGGGCGGCGGTGGGGCCGCCGTCGCCGGCTCCGTGAGGACGGCCGGAACGTCCGGGACCGGCGGGACCGATGCGCCCCGGTCCGCCGGGGCGGGGGAGACGTTCACCCTGGTCCTCGGCCCGGCCGCGTCCTCACCGGGCGGGCCGGCGATCGACTGCGGAGACGACCGGCACGGCCTGATGACGGCGCTCGCCCGGCTGTGGACGCTCGGCTGCCGGGTCGACTGGGAGGCGCTCGACCCCGACCATCCCCTTCAGCGGATGTCCGTCCCGGGCGGGTTCGACCCCGCCCCGGCGGAGCCGGCCGCCGGAGAACCGCTCAGGCGGACCGGCCTGCCCGAAGGTCCGGAGGGGACGACGGACGGGGCCGGAGAATCGGCGGGGCGGACCGGTGAGGGCGAAGGTCCGGCGGGACGGGCGGGCGGACCCGGAGAACCGGTGAGGAAGCCGGGCGGGCTCGCGGGGCTGCCCGAGCCCGCCGAGCCGCCGCGCCCGCCGGGGCCCGTGCCGTACTCGTTCTGGGTGCTGGAGCAACTGGCGGGCGGGAGCGGCGTCTCCAACCTGGCGGTGGCGTTCCGGACCCGCGAGCCGCTGCGCCGCTTCCCGCTGCAGAACGCCGTCAACCGTCTCCTCCGGCGGCACCCGGCCCTGCGCCTGCGGTTCCCCGAGGTGGACGGGGCCCCGGTCCGGCACCTCACCGCGCCGCAGGACGCGCGGATCACGCTGGCGAGCGCGGCGACGACGGAGGAGACGATGGTCGCCGACCTGCAGGCGTTCCTGGACGAGCCCTTCGACCTCGCCGGGGACCTGCTGTTCCGGGCGGGCCACTTCACGCTGCCGGAGGGCGGCGGAAGCGTGGTCTGCCTGGTCGCCCACCACATCGTGGTCGACGCGACGTCGATGCAGTTCCTCGTCGAGGAGCTGGGCGCCTTCTACGACGCCCAGACGGGCCAGGCGCCGCTGCCCGCCAGGCTCGCCGGCCCCGCCCCGATGCTGGAGCCGGGCCGGGCGTCGCGGGAGTCGATCGGCTACTGGCTCGACCGGCTGGAGGGCGCGGACCCGGCCGCCATGCCGCTGCCCGGCAGCCGCCCCTCTCCCGAGCGGCCCACGTTCGCCGGGCACACCTGCTCCTGGGAGGTGGACGCGGCGACCCGGCGGGCACTGGACACACTGCGGACCCGGCTGCGCACCACCGACAACATGGTGCTGACGAGCGCCTTCCTGCTCGCCCTGCGCTGCCACGGGGCCGGCCCCGACATGGTGGTCGGCGTGCCGGTCAGCACCAGGACCGCCGCGACCCGCGACCACGTCGGCTACGGCGTCAGCACGATGCCCCTGCGGGTGCGCACCGACCCGCAGGAGGGTTTCGCGGCCCTGGTCAGGAGGGTGGAGGACGCCTTCTTCGAGGGGGTGGAGCACGCGGACGCCTCCGTCGAGACCGTTCTCGTCGAGCGCGGGCACGGCACCGGTGACTGGCGGGTGCCGCTCTTCCGGCACATGTTCAACTACCGGCCGTGGACCGACGAGCGGGTGAGCATCCAGGGCTCCGTGCCCGAGTACGTCGAGGACCTCTTCGACCGCAGCCGCCTGGACCTGCAGTGCATCGCCGTACACGAGCCGGACCGGCTCACCGTCCGGGTGTGGCACAGCACGGAGGTCCACGACGAGACCGAGATCACCGCCTTCGTCGCGCGGATGACCTCGCTGCTGCGGCAGGCCGCCGAGGACCCCGAGCTGCCGCAGCGCGCCCTGGAGGCGTTCTCCCCCGTGGACAGGGCGCTGCTGGACCGCCTCAACGACACCGGCCGCCGGTGGAGCGGCCCGCCCACGCTGCCGGAGCGGATCGCCGCCCACCGGGGGGACGCCGTCGCCGTCGTCGACGGCGACCGGGAGGTCCGCTACGGGGAGCTGCTGGACGCGGCCGGAGCCGTCAGGGACGCGCTCCTCTCACGCGGGATCGGGCCCGGTGACATCGTGGCGCTCGGCCTCGGACGCTCGGTGGAGCTGGTGGCGGCCGTGCTCGGCGTGTGGGCGGCCGGGGCCGCCTACCTGCCCCTGGATCCGGGCCATCCGGAGCTGCGCCTGGCCTACCAGGTCCGGGACGCGGGGGCCCGCCTGGTCGTCGCCCCCGCCGCGGTCCCCTGGGCGGGGGAGGTCCCCGTCCTGGCCGTCCCGTGCGGCCCCGTGTCCGGTCCGGAGGCCGTGTCCGGTCCGATGCCCCCGCCCGGCTCCGAACCCGGTCCCGGCTCGGCGCCGGGTTCCGGGACAGGCCCCGGCGCCGAAGCCGCCGATCGCGTGTCCGCGCCGGACGCCGCGCCCGTGTCCGCGCCGACGGCCGGGGACGCGCTCGCGTACGTGATCTACACCTCCGGGTCCACCGGGCGTCCCAAGGGCGTGGCCGTGACCCACGGCAACCTGGCCAACCTCGTCCTGGACTTCGCCGGACGGCTGGGACCGGACGCCGCGGCCCGGGTGCTGTGGTCCACCACCCCTTCCTTCGACATCTCGGCCCTGGAACTGCTGCTGCCGCTGGTCGGCGGCGGCACCCTGGTCATCGCCTCCGACGCCGACCGGCTCCGGCCGCGCGGGCTCCTGGACCTCGTCGCGGCGCGGGACGTGCGCGTCGTGCAGGCCACGCCGACGGCGTGGCGGCTCGCCGTACCGGAGGCGGGCGGCGAGCTGGCCGGGCGGACCGTGCTGTGCGGCGGGGAGCCCCTGCCGGCGGCGCTCGCCAGGGACCTGCTGGCGCTGGGCTGCCGCCTGTTCAACGTCTACGGACCCACCGAGACGACCATCTGGTCCACCGCGGCGGAGATCGCCGGGGCTCCGCGCGATCCGGTGCCGATCGGCGCGCCGCTCGCCAACACCCGGATCTTCGTCCGGGACGCCGACGGGCGCGAGGCCCCTCCCGGGGTCCCCGGGGAGCTGTGCGTGGCGGGCGACGGGGTCGCCGCGGGATACGTCGACCGGCCCGAGCTGACCGCGGAGCGGTTCGGCGCGCATCCCCGGCACGGCCGCTTCTACCGCACCGGCGACCTGGCCAGGCTCCGGCACGACGGAACCCTCGACCTGCTCGGCCGCGACGACCGGCAGGTCAAGCTGCGCGGGCACCGGATCGAGCTGGGTGAGGTCGAGGCGGTCCTGCACGACCACGAGACGGTCGGGGCCGCCGCCGTGGTCGTCCGCGGGGACACGATGACGGCGTTCGTGCGGCCCGCGCGCGAGCCGGCCGACCGGGCGGCCTGGCGCGAGGAGCTGTGGCGCCACGCCAGGACCCGCCTGCCGGACTACGCGGTCCCCTCGGGGTTCGTGCTCGTCGACCGTTTCCCGGAGACCGGCAACGGCAAGATCGACTACCGGAGCCTCACCGTGCCCGAGGAGGAGCACCCGGCGGCGCCCGCCGCCGCTGCGGGCTCGCCGCTGGTGGAGGGGGTCCTGCGGCTCTGGAGGGAGGCGCTCGGGCGGCCCGGACTCGGTGAGCACGACAACTTCTTCCTCAGCGGGGGGCACTCGGTGCTCGCCGTACGGCTGATCGCCCCGCTGGAGGAGCTCGTGGGGCACCCGATCGGGGTGCGCGCGATCTTCGACCATCCCACCCCGGCCGGGCTGGCCGCGTTCGCCGGGACGCTCACCGGGCGGGCCGGGACACATACCGAACAGGCCGGGACGCCCACCGGGCGGGCCGGGGAGCACGCCGGACGGGCCGGGACGCCCACCGGGCGGAGCGAGCCGCCCCCCGGAGGGACCGGGACATCCGCCTGGCAGGCCGGGACGCCCGTCCGGGGGACCGGGGAAGAGGAAGGAGCGGGCCGTTGACCGCGCCATGGTTCGTACCGGCCGGGGATCGGCCCGAGGGCCGCGTCCGGCTGTACGCCTTCCCCAACGCCGGGGGAGGCCCGGCGTCGCTCACCGGGCTCGCCGCCGCCTTCCCGCCCGAGGTCGAGGTGTGGGCGGTGAACCTGCCGGGCAGGCAGGCCAGGCTGGCCGAGCCGCCCCGCGACGACCTCGGCGGTCTCGTCGATGATCTGGCCCGCGACCTGCTGGCGACCGCGCGCCCGCCGTACGCGCTGTTCGGCTACTGCAGCGGCGCGCTGCTGGCGTACCTGGTCTGCCGCCGCCTGACCGAGCTGTCCGCGTCCGCCGGACCGCCGCCGGATCCCGGACGGGCGGCCCCCGGACGGGCGGCCCCCGGATCCCCACCGGACCCCGGACCGTCGGACCCCGGACCGCCGGGCTCCGGCTCGCAGGCGGCGCTCGTCCCGGGACAGGCCGCGGAGCGCCCGCCCCTGCCCGAACGGCTGCTGGTGGGCTCCTTCGCGGCGCCGGACGTCGCGCTCCTGCTGCGCAGGCTGCCGTCCCTGCCGTCGTGGCTGTTCTGGGAGCAGCTGATCGAACTCGGCGGGGTCCCGGCCGAGGTCGCCGAACGCGAGGTGCTCAGGCCCATCCTCGAACCCGCGCTCCGCGCCGACTTCGGCATGCTCGCCGGCTACCGGCACGTCCCCGCGCCGCCGCTGCCCGTCCCCGTGACCGTCCTGTACGGCGCGCGCGACCGCTCGGTCTCCCGGGGCGGGCTGCTCGGCTGGCGCAGGCAGAGCGTCCACCGGCCGTCGCTGCGCGAGCTCGACGCCTCCCACTGGCTGGCCGAGGAGGCCCCCGACCGGCTGGCCGCCGTCATCACCGAGGAGATCGGATGCGTCTGGGATACAGCATGAGCTACTGGGGCGGGGCCGGACTCGGTCCCGCCGACCACCTCGCCCTCGTCCGCGAGGCCGAGCGGCTGGGATACGACTCGGTGTGGGCCGCCGAGACCTACGGCACCGACCCGGCGAGCCTGATGGCCTGGATCGCGGGCCGTACCGAGCGGATCGGTCTGGGCACCGGTGTGTTGCAGATGTCGGGACGCAAACCGGTGGTCGCGGCGATGACGGCCGCCACGATCGACCAGGTGTCCGGCGGCCGGGCCCGGCTGGGCGTGGGCGTCTCCGGCCCCCAGGTCGTGGAGGGCTGGCACGGCGAGCCCTTCGACCGGCCGGTGGAGCGGGCACGCGACTACCTGTCGGTGCTGCGGCTCGCCCTGTCCGGGCGGCCGGTGAGCCACTCGGGGCCGACGATGACGCTGCCGCTGCCCGGCGGCCAGGGCAAGGAGCTCTCGCTCGCGGTGTCGCCCGTGCAGGAGCGGCTGCCCGTCTACCTCGCCGCCATGGGCCCCAAGGTGACGGCCCTCGCCGGTGAGCTGGCCGACGGCTGGCTGGCCATCCACTTCCCTCCCGGCCACCTCGCCGAGCGCATGGCCGAGCTGCGCCGGGGCGCCGAGCGGGCGGGCCGGAGCCTGGACGGCTTCGACGTGGTCCCGATGGTCCTGGCCATGGTCGACGAGGACGAGGAGCTGGCCTACGACATGATGCGTCCCATGCTCGCCCTCTACCTGGGGGGCATGGGCTCGCGCCGCACCAACTTCTACAGCCGCCTGGCCCGCACCCTGGGGTTCGGCAAGGAGGCCGAGGCGGTGCAGGAGGCGTTCCTGTCCGGGCGGCAGGGCGAGGCGATGTCGTCGCTGCCCGACGCGCTGGTCGACGCGATGACGATGTGCGGGCCGCCCGGCAAGCTGCGCGAGCGGGTGGCCGCCTACCGCGAGGCGGGGGCGACCGGCCTGGTCGTCGGCCTGGTCACCCCCACCCTGCGGCTCCGCCTGGAGCAGCTGGAGCTGGTGGCGGGGCTGACCGGCTGACGGCCCGCCTCGTGGCGGGTTCGCCGCACGGGAATCCGGCGGGACCTCTCCCCGCGAAGAAGGGAAGGAGTGGAGAAGAGGCCGCGATCCCCGGAGGACCGTCATGAGCGAACCCGCCCGCCCGTCCGACACCGGCCCGGCCCCCGACACCGGCCCGGCCCCCGACACCGGCCCGGCCCCCGACACCGTCTCCGGAACCGGCGCTGCTTTCGGGACCGGCTACGCCTCCGAGACCGGTACCGCCTCCGAGATCGGTATCGCCTCCGGGACCGGTCTCGGCGACGCCCCGGACGCCGAGGCCGACTGCGTGGTGGCCGGCGGCGGTCCCGGCGGGATGATGCTGGCCTACCTGCTGGCGCGGGGCGGCGCGCGGGTCACCCTGCTGGAGTCCCACGGCGACTTCAACCGCCGCTTCCGGGGCGACACCCTGGCGCCCGGGGTGCTCGACTACCTCCACACGCTGGGGCTGGCGGAGGAGATGCTGGCGGAGCTGCCGCACGCCACCGCCGACACCTTCCGCTGGCACGTCGGCGACCGCGTCTACACCCTCGTCGACTACCGGCGTGCCAGCGACCGCCACCCCTACTACGCGCTCATCCCCCAGGCGAGGTTCCTGCCGTACCTCGCCGGCCGGGCCGCCGCCTATCCGGGGTTCCGGCTGCTCATGCGAGCCCGCGTCTCCGAACTGCTGCGTGACGAGGCGGGCCGGGTCACCGGAGTACGGCACACCGGGCCCGGCGGCCCCCGCGAGGTGCGGGCCCGCCTGGTCGTCGCCGCGGACGGCCGCAACTCCAAGCTCCGGACGCTCGGCGGATTCACCGCCCGCGAACTGGGCGCGAGCCTCGACATCCTCTGGTTCGCCGTGCCGCGGCTTCCTGGCGACCCGGCTCTGTCGGGTCTCCAGCTGTTCAGTGTTCCGGGCGCGACGCTGGCCGTGCTCGATCAGGACACCCAGTGGCAGCTCGGCTACAACATCCCGGCGGGAAGCTTCGGCGCGATGCGGGAACGGGGCACCGCACCGATCGTCGAGGCCTTCACCGGGCGGCTTCCCTGGCTGCGTGAACGGCTCGCCGCGCTGACCGACGTCAACCAGCTGTCCCTGCTCCCGGTCCGCATCACCGACGTCGACAGCTGGTACCGGCCGGGGATCCTGCTCATCGGCGACGCCGCGCACGTGATCTCCCCGGTCGGCGGCAACGGCATCAACTTCGCGATCGCCGACGCCGCGGAGGCCGCCAACCGTCTCCTGCCCGTCCTTCTCGACCCCTCCTCGTCCCCCGAAGCGCTGGACGCCGCCTGCCGCCGGGTCGAGGAGGTGCGCCGGCCGCCGGTCGACCGGGAGCAGCGCATGCAGGTCAGGATCGAACGCGGCGCCCGGGCACGCCTGGAGTCGCGATCGGCGGGCCTGCCGCTGTTCTTCCGCCTGATCGACAGGTTCCCTTCCCTGGCCGTCCGCAGCGGGCGCCGGAGCGTCGCCGCCATCGGCATGCCGTCCCCCGGCCCGGAGATCCTCAGGGAGCCGGTCTCAGGGAAGACCCCGTGACGTCCATCCGCCCGGGGACCCTCCGAGGCCACCACGGTCACAAGCCACCGCGCCGCGCCGGAACGCCTCACCGGCGAGTCCACCTCCCACGCCGATCCGGCCGACGCCTCGCCTCCGCAGGACGTCGGGAAGATCTGGCCGAATGGGGGATGGCGCATCGGGCGGACGGCCGATGGCGGTGGACCGGCGCCGGGCCAGGATCATGGCATGAGACGGATCATGGCGGTGGCGGTGGCGGTTCTGGCCGCCGCGAGTGTGGGGGGTTGCGGTGTGAAACTGGACGCGAAGGAGGTGCATTCCGCTCAGGGCTTCGCGTTCTCCGGTGACGTGCTCACCATCGAGTCCTCGCTCGGCGGGCTGAGGGTCCTGCCGGGAACCGCGGGGAGTGTGCAGGTGGAGCGGTGGGTCCGGGGCAAGGCGGCCGAGGAGGGGAACGCGTCGTGGTCGCTCAGGGACGGCACGCTGCGCCTCAGTGGGAACTGCGTCAACGTTTTCGGTGACTGCGGTGCCCGGTACCACGTCAAGGTGCCGCCGGGGGTCAGGCTCGTGGTCGACGGCGGGGACGACGGAGTGATCCTCAACCGGCTGGCTCAGGACGTGGACGTGTCCACCTCGGGTCCCATCAGGGTTTACGAGACGGAAGGCCGGCTGCGGCTCCGGGGGAACGATGAGGTGATAACAGGGGAGCGGCTCAGGTCGGCGGACGTCAGGGCACGCACCACGGCCGGGAACATCACCCTGTCGTTCGCCGCCCCGCCGTCCAAGGTGGACGTGTCGTCCGTCGACGGCCGGGTGACGGCGACCGTGCCCGACGGCGCCTACGGCGTGACCGCCAAGAGCACACACGGCAGCGAACGGTCCCAGATCAAGGACACCCGGAGCGACAGGACCATCATCGCCAGGAGCACGTCCGGGGACGTCCGGGTGAACGCCAGCTAGGCGTGTCTCCCCGGAACCGGGGATCCGGGCGCGGGCGGATCCCCGGATCCGTGCAGGCCTCTACTCCCGGGGCCCGGCGGGGATCTCCTTCGTCCGGGGGATGGGGGAGAAGACCAGCAGCAGGATCGGCAGGATGGCACCGGCGACGACCGCGACGAGGATGGCGAAGCGCAGGCCGACGGCGTCACCCAGCAGGCCGGCGCCCAGCGCCCCGAGCGGCGCGGGGATCAGGCCGAGGGAGTAGATCGTGCCGATCACCCTGGCCTGCAGGCGCGGCGGGGTGATCGACTGCACCAGCGTCATGTTGCTGACGAAGAAGACCTGGTTGCAGGCCCAGACGACGAACTGGGACGCGCCGAGCATCACCGCGGCCGTCCAGACGGAGCCGGAGGCGAACGGCACCAGCAGCAGCGAGCAGTTGCCGATCACCGTGCTCCACAGCAGGGTCGGGCCGATGCCCAGGCGGCGCATCGTCCGCACCGACAGCGTCGCGCCGAGGATCGCGCCCACCCCGCCGGTCGCCATGACGGCTCCCACCCACTCCGGCGGCAGGTCGGGGCCGCCCCTGAGCAGGAACAGGATGTAGATCGACTGCATCGCGCCCATGACGAAGAACGAGTACAGGCCACTGGCGATCGCCAGCGGGCGGATCATCGGCTGCGTCATCACCCAGCGGAACCCCGCCCAGATGGCCCGGTGCACGCTGCCGGCCGTCTCGTCGTCCGGCTCGGGCCGCGCCTCGGGACGGCGGATCAGCAGCACCGCCACCGCGGAGAACAGGTAGGAGAACACGTCGATCAGGATCAGCATCGGCGCGGCCATGACCTTCAGCAGCGCCGACGCCGCGCCCGGACCGGCGGTCTGCGCCAGCGACTCACTGAGCTGAAGCTTGCCGTTGCCCTCCGCCAGATGCGACAGCGGCACCAGCGAGGGGAAGTAGGAGCGGTAGGCGACCTGGAAGAGCACCGACAGCAGGCTGAGCGCGAACACCACCGCGTACAGCGCGCCCAGCGTCAGGGAGTCCATCACGTACAGCAGCGGCACCAGCGCCAGCACCACGGCCCGGCCGAGGTCGGTCCAGATCAGCACCGGGCGCTTGCGCATCCGGTCGACGTAGACGCCGAACAGCAGGAACCCCAGCATCGGCAGCCGGACCAGCGCGCCGAGCACCCCCATCTCGGTCGCGCTCGCGCCCAGGGTGACGACGGCGATGAGCGGGATCGCCACGTAGGAGATCTGCGATCCGGCCTGGGACAGGGCCTGCCCGGCCCAGAGCCGCAGGAAGTCGTGGTTGCCCCAGAGCGTGCCCCCGCCCCCGGGTCCGGATCCGGCGTGGGCGGTCCCGTCCCCGGCCCGCTCGTCTCCGCCGTGCCCGTCCCCTGCGGCCCCGGGGGTCGCGGGGTTCTCGGGGGTCTCGGGGGTGTCGGCCTCCCGCACGTTCCCGGCCTCCTGGGGGGACGAGTCCTCCCGCGTGCGCTCAGCCTCCGGTGACACCATCGTCGATCCAGCTCCTCACTTTGGCGGCCGCCTCGGCGACCAGGGGTTCGAAAAGGACGACCACGCGCTCACCGGGGATGGGCTCGATCGCGAGCGCCCCCTTGACCACGGACCTCCAGCCCAGGTCGGGCCGATCGCCGACGGGCGCGAACAGCGCCACGTCCCCGTCGTAGGGCTCGTGGCGGTAGCGGCCGACGGCGTGCGCGTTGGCCCGGAACACCCGCAGGTAGCGCCGCGCCTGCTCGACGTCGGCGGTGTCCGGGGCCAGCCGCCGCTCCCGGCCGGCGGCCTCGATGACCGCCAGCAGCATCTCCTCCGGGCCGAGTCCCGCGAACTCGGCGGCATTCGTCTCCAGCGGCCCGCCGGCCAGCGCGTGCGTCATGAGCGAGGCGTCGTCCTCCAGCGAACTGGTGATCACCGGCTCGTCGGCGTCGGAGTAGAACAGCACCACCAGCGGCACCTCCTCCCCGAGCGCGCGCAGCCGCCTGGCGATCTCCAGCGCGATGTTGCCGCCGATGCAGAAGCCGCCCAGTACGTACGGCCCGGCCGGCCGCAGCTCACGCAGCCGCGCCACGTAGTCGTCGACCATCTCGGCCATGGTCGGGTGAGGGTCCTCGCCGGAGGCCAGGCCGCTCGCGGCGATCGCGTACACCGGCTGGTCGGGGCCGAGCCTGCGGGCCAGCGGCAGATAACGGAAGACCTGCCCGCCGAGCGCGTGCACCAGGAAGATCGGCGGCCGGTCGCCGCCGGCGTTGAGCGTGACGATCCGCTGCCCGGCCGACAGGTCCTCCGGGCCGCGCAGCAGATCGGCGAGGCCCGCGACGGTCGGCGAGGCCAGCACGGCGGCCACCGGCAGCTCCCTGCCGAACTCCCGCCGGATCCGCGTGGCCAGCCGCAACGCCAGCAACGAGTGCCCGCCCAGGTCGAAGAAGTCGTCGAACACGCCGACCGCGGTGACGCCGAGCACGTCCTCCCAGACGGCGGCCAGCCGGCCCTCCACCGGATCCCTGGGCGGCACCCGGTACCGGTCCGGCTCCGGCCGTTCCGGCTCGGGCAGCGCGGCCCGGTCGAGCTTGCCGTTGGCGGTGAGCGGCAGGGCGTCCAGCGTGACCCACGCCGCCGGGATCATGTGCTCGGGCAGCCGGTTCCGCAGCCGTGACCGCCACTCCACCTCGGCGCCGCCGGTCACGACGTAGCCGACCAGGCGGTCACCTGCGGCGACGACCGCGGCGGCGCGCACCTCGGGCTGGTCGAGGAGGGCGGCTTCGATCTCGCCGGGTTCGACGCGCATGCCGCGGATCTTGAGTTGGTCGTCGAGGCGGCCGAGGTAGTCGAGTTCGCCGTCGGGTCGCCATCGGGCGCGGTCTCCGGTGGCGTAGAGGCGGGATCCGGGGGGTCCGTAGGGGTCGGGCAGGAAGCGTTCGGCGGTGAGGGCGGGTCTGGCGAGGTAGCCGCGGGCGAGTTGTACGCCGCCGATGAACAGCTGCCCCGGCGTGCCCACCGGCACGCGCGCCATCCGCTCGTCGAGCACCTCCAGCCGGGTGTTGTCCACCGGCCGGCCGATCGGGACCACCTGTTCTGCCGGGTCGCACCGGTGCCAGGAGACGTCCACCGCGGCCTCGGTGGGGCCGTACAGGTTGTGCAGCTCCGCCCCGGGCAGCCGGCCGGTGAAACGGCGTACCAGGTCGGCCGGGAGCGCCTCACCCGAGCACACGACCCTGCGCAGCCCGCCCGCGGGCCGCTCCGGCAGGCCCTCCGGCGAGGCCTCCGGAAGATCCCTCACCGGGTCCGCCGGAAGGCCGTGGTCCGCCGGCAGGTCACGGTCCGGCGGCAGGTCACGGTCTGCCGGCAGGTCACGGTCCGCCGGAAGCCCCCTCAGCAGGTCCTCCGGCAGGTCGAGGAACGCCTCCAGCATCGACGGCACGAAATGCGCCGTGGTGACCCCCTCGCCGGCGATCAGCCCGGCGATGCGGCCGGGGTCGTAGTGGACGCCCGGCTCGGCGACCACCAGCCCCGCGCCGGTGACCAGCGGCCAGAACAGCTCCCACACCGACACGTCGAACGACATCGGCGTCTTGTGCAGGACCCGGTCGGCCGGGGTGAGGCGGTAGGTCTCCTGCATCCAGCGGAGCCGGTTGACGATGGCGCGGTGGGAGACGCCGACGCCCTTGGGCCGGCCGGTCGATCCGGATGTGAAGATCACATACGCGAGGGAGTCCTCCGGGAGCGGCTCGCCGTACCGGTGGCCCTCCGGGAGCGGCTCGCCGTCCCAGCCGTCCGGCAGCGTCACCGTACGGGTGGCCGGCGGGGCCTGCCCGGCCAGGGCGGCGGAGGTGAGCACCACCGAGGCGCCGGCGTCGGCCAGCATGTCCCGCAGCCGCCCGGCCGGGTGCCCCGGCTCCAGCGGCAGGTAGGCGCCGCCGGCCGCCAGCACGCCCAGCAGGGCGGCCGGCAGGTCCAGGCTCCGCTCCAGGTGGACGCCGACCGGCTCGTCGGCCCGCACCCCGGCGTCGCGCAGCGCCGCCGCCACCTGCTCCGCCCGCCGCGCCAGCTCGCCGTAGGTGATCCACTCTCCCGCGAAGCCCACCGCCGGGGCGTCCGGGACCGCGGCCGCGCGGGCGAGCACCAGGCCGTGCAGGGTGCCTCCGGCGTGGTCGCGGCCGGTGGCGTTCCAGCGGGTGATCGCCGCGACGTCGGCCTCGCCGATCTCCGGCGCACCGGTGACCGCCTCCAGCACGTGCGCGGCCAGGGACTCCATCTGCCCGCGCGGGAACTGCGCGCCGTCGTAGGAGACGGTGAGCGTCAGCCCGCCGCCCGGGACCCGGACGAAGGCCACCGTGCACGGCACGTCGGTCTGCTCGAAGAACTCCTGCCCGGTGACGGCCGGGCCGTCCTCGGGCAGCCCGCCGTACACGTGGAAGTCCCTGAAGTCGAACAACGTGTCCAGCAGGGGGGAGCGGCCGGCGAGCCGCTGGATCTCGAACAGCGGATAGTGCCGGTACGGCACGGCCGCCACCTCGGCGTCGAACACCCGCCGCACCAGCTCGGCCCGGTCGGCGGCGTCCAGCCGCACCCGCAGCGGCAGCGTGTTGAGGAACAGGCCGAGAACCTCGCCGCCACCCTCGCTCTCCGGCCTGCCGTGCCCCAGCACGCCGGTCATCACCTCCCGCTCGCCGGTCACCAGGCCGAGCGCCAGCAGGTAGGCCGTCAGCAGGATCGTGCGCGGCGGGACCCGCAGCTCACGGGCGTCGCGTTCCAGCGCGGCCACCGCGGACGCCGGCACCGGTACGGCCAGCACCTCGGCGGCGCGCGGCCCGTCCGAGGGGAACCCGGGCAGCCGCGGCAGGCGGCTGTCCGGGGCGTCCGTCACCCGCTCCCGCCAGAACTCCCGCGCCTCCTCCGAGGCCACGGCGGCCCGTTCGGCCGCCACCAGGTCCCGGAACGCCGCCCGCGGCGGCGCGAGGCCATCGGCCCGCCTCTTCGGGTCACCGGCTCGCTCCTCCGGGTCGCCGGTTCGTCTCCCCGTGCCGCCGGTCCGCTCCAGGCGGCCACCGGTTCGCTCCTCCGGGGCGTCGGGCCGTTCCCACGAACCGGCGGCGTAGCGGCGCAGGATCTCGGTGACCAGGGCGGCGACGCTCCAGCCGTCGAGGATCGCGTGGTGGAAGCTGAGGCTGAACGCGAACTCGCCGTCGTCCAGCACGTGCGCGCAGGCACGCATCAGTGGCGGAGACGCCCAGTCGAACCCGGTGCGCTTCTCCGCCTCCCGCCACTCGGCCAGCCGCTCCCGCGCCCCGTCGCCGCGCAGGTCGGCGACCTCCAGCGGGATGACGGCCGTGTCATGGACGAGCTGCAGCGGCTCGCTGAACCCGGTCAGGTCGAAGGAGGTGCGCAGCACCGGGTGCCGGGCGGCGACCTCGGCCAGCGCCCGCTCCAGCGCGGCCGCGTCGAGACCGCCGCGCACAGTGATCGTCATCAGGTCGTGGTAGGTGGAGCCGCCGGTGTCGAGCTCGCTGTGGTACAGCATGCCGGCCTGCAGCGCGGCCAGCGGATACGCGTCCTCGATCATCGGTCGCCTTTCCCGAGTTTGGCCAGGTCCTCCGGACTGAGCAGGCCGAACGCCTCCGTCGCGGGCGTGCCGGCCGGTGCGGGGCCGTCCGCGCGGGTGAGGGCGGAGGCCAGTTCCGCGACGGTCTGGTGGGTGAACAGCCGCTGCAGGTCGAGTTCGTAGCCCCTGCGCCGCAGCCCGGCCACCACCGACAGGCTGCGGATGGAGTCGCCGCCCACGGCGAAGAACCCGTCGTCGCGGCCGATCTCCTCCACGCCCAGCACCTCCCGCCACACCTCGGCCACGTCGCGTTCCGCGCCGGTGCGGGGCGGCTCCGCGGGAAGCCCGCCGCGGCCGTCCGGCGGGGGCAGCGCGGCCCGGTCGAGCTTGCCGTTGGCGGTGAGCGGCAGGGCGTCCAGCGTCACCCACGCCGACGGGACCATGTGCTCGGGCAGCTCCTGGCGGAGCCACTCGCGGGGATCGGGGGAGCCGCCGGTTCCGTCGCGCCAGACCATGTAGCCGACCAGGCGCGGCCCGGCGGCGTCACGCCACACGCCGACCGCGGACGCCTCCAGACCGGGATGCCGGGCGAGTACGGCTTCGATCTCGCCGGGTTCGACGCGCATGCCGCGGATCTTGAGTTGGTCGTCGAGGCGGCCGAGGTAGTCGAGTTCGCCGTCGGGTCGCCATCGGGCGCGGTCTCCGGTGGCGTAGAGGCGGGATCCGGGGGGTCCGTAGGGGTCGGGCAGGAAGCGTTCGGCGGTGAGGGCAGGTCTGGCGAGGTAGCCGCGGGCGAGTTGTACGCCGCCGATGAACAGCTGCCCCGGCGTGCCCACCGGCACCGGCCGCAGCGCCTCGTCCAGCACGTACAGCCGGGTGTTGTCCACCGGGCGCCCGATCGGCACGGTCTCCTCACCCGGCGCGTAACGGTGCCAGGAGACGTCCACCGCGGCCTCGGTGGGACCGTACAGGTTGTGCAGCTCCACCCCGGGCAGCCGGTCGGTCAGCCGCCGCGCGGCGGCGGCCGTCAGCTCCTCGCCGCTGCAGATCACCCGCCGCAGCGACCGGCAGTCCTCGATCCCCTCCTCGGCGGTGAAGGCGGCCAGCATGGACGGCACGAAGTGCGCCGTGGTGACGCCCCGGCTCCGCACGAGGTCGCGCAGGTAGGCCGGGTCGCGATGGCCGCCGGGCCGGGCGACCACCAGCGCCGCGCCGGTGATCAGCGGCCAGAACAGCTCCCACACCGAGACGTCGAACCCGGCCGGGGTCTTGTGCAGGATGCGGTCGTCGGGGGTGAGGCGGTAGGTGTCCTGCATCCAGCGCAGGCGGTTGACGATGGCGCGGTGGGAGACGCCGACGCCCTTGGGGCGACCGGTCGATCCGGACGTGAAGATCACATACGCGAGGGAGTCCTCCGGGACGTCCCCCCCGGGGAACGCCGCGAAGCCGGAACCGGACCCCGGCGCCGTCGTGCCCTCCGCGGTACCCGTCCCGGTGTCCTCGGCGGCGTCCTCCGGGCCGTCCTGCGAGGTGCCGTTCGAGGTGCCCTCCGGGGCGTGCCCGGCGGACGGCATCGGTCCGGGGGCCCGCTCCAGGACCGCGTTGAGCTCCGTCGCGCCGGCCTCGTCCAGCATGAGCCGGACGCGCCGCTCCGGCAGGCCCGGGTCCAGGGGCAGGTAGCCCCCGCCCGCCCTGAGCACGGCGAGCAGCCGCACGGGCAGGTCGAGCGAGCGTTCGGCGTGGACGGCGACCACGGAGTCCGGCCCCGTCCCGCCGGCGGCCAGGCGGGCGGCCAGCAGCGCCGACCGGGCGTCCAGTTCGGCGTAGGTCAGCGTTCCGTCCTCGGACACCACCGCCGGGGCGTCGGGGGTGCGCGCCGCCTGCTCTTCGAACAGACCGTGCAGCGTGCCGCCCGGATGGTCGCGGCGGGTGGCGTTCCACCGGTTCAGCACCAGCTCCCGCTCCTCGGGCGGGAGCACCTCCAGCTCCGACAGCGGGGTGTCCGGGGCGTCGGCGACGGCGCGGAGCAGCGCCAGGAAACCGCCGGCGAGACGCTCGACGGTGTCCGGCCGGAACAGGTCGCGGTCGTAGACGAACCTGGCCGCCACGCCGTCACCGGTCTCCGCGGCGTACAGCTCCAGGTCGAACCGGGCCGTGGTGGTGCGCAACGCGAACGGCTCCGCCCGCCGCCCGCCGCGCGCCCCCGCCGAGCCCGCCGGGTTCACGGCACCCGCAGCTCCCGGAGACTCCACGGGGGCCGTGGATTCCGGAGAACCCGGAGAACCCGGAGAACCCGGAGAACCCGGGGAGCCCGTCCCGGGCACCGCGTCCAGGTAGCTCTGCAGGGCGAACAGCGCCTGCGCCAGCGGCGGGCGGCTGGTGTCCCTGGCCACGTCCAGTTCGGCGACGAGCTTCTCGAACGGCAGCTCCTGGTGGGCGTAGACCTCCAGCACGGCGTCCCGGGTGCGGTCGAGCAGCTCCCCGAAGCCGGGGTCGCCGGACAGGCGGGCCCGCATCGGCAGCAGGTTGACGAACAACCCGACCATGTCCTCCAGCTCGGCCAGGTCCCGCCCGGACAGCGGGGAGGCCACCGCGAAGTCACGCTGCCCTGACCAGCGGGCGAGCGTCGCCTGGAACGCCGCCAGCAGCGCCATGTAGAGGGTCGCGCCGCGGGCGCGGGCCCGCTCCGCCAGCCCGGCGACGAGGCCGGCGTCCAGCCGCAGGTCGTGCCACGCGCCCCGGTGCGCCGGCCGTACGGCCCTGGGCGCGTCCGCCGGCAGGTCCAGCGCGGGCAGCCCGGCCAGTTCCCCGCGCCAGAAGTCCAGGTGCCGCTCCAGGTACGGCCCGGCCAGCCGCTCGCGCTGCCGGAGCGCGTAGTCGCCGTACCCGGCGCGCGGTTCGTCCCGCCGGCCCCGCCCGTCCGGCCCGTCCGGCCCGTCCGGCCGCCGCGCCTCGCCGAGCAGTTCGCCGAGCAGGATCTCCGCCGACCAGCCGTCGGCGACGATGTGGTGCACTGCGACCACCAGGACGTGGTCGGCGGGCCCGAGCCGCAGCAGCGTCACCCGCAGCAGCGGACCCGCGGCCAGGTCGAAGGGGCGCTCCGCCTCGGCGTCGGCGATCCCGCGCGCCTCCTCGGCGGAGGCGGCCTCGGCGACCCGCAGCAGGACCCGCGCGTCCGGATGCCCGGCGGGGACGATCCGAACCTCCGGCCGCCCGTCCGGGGCGCCGGGGAAACGCATGCGAAGGCTCTCGTGCCGGGTCACGGCGTCGTCCAGCCGGTCCTGCACGGCCGCGGCGTCCACCGGCCCGCGCAGCCGTACCGCGGCGGGCAGCACGTACGTCGGGGTGCCGGGGGTGAGCTCCTCCATGAACCAGATGCGTTCCTGCGCGAACGACAGCGGCGGCGCCGTGCCCTCCGGCCGTCTGGGCAGGGCGGGGGCCGCCCGGCGGTCCCCGGCGGGCGGGTCCGGCTCGCCGTCCTGACCGTTCCCGGCGAGCAGGTCCAGCTCGCGGGCGAGCCGCCGGGCCGACGGGTGGGTGAAGACGAGCTTGAGCGGCACGTCCAGTCCCGTCGCGGCCGAGAGCCGGGCGACCGCCCGGGTGGCCAGCAGCGAGTGGCCGCCGAGCCGGAAGAAGTCGTCGAGCGCGCCGACCTTCCCGGCCCCGAGCACCTCGGCCCACACCGAGCACACCAGTTCCTCGGTGGCGGTGGCCGGGGGCAGGTGGTCGTGCCCCGCGCGCGGCCCGGGAGCGGGCAGCGCCGCCTGGTCGACCTTGCCCGACGGGGTCAGCGGGATCCGGTCCACGGTCACGACCGCGCCGGGCACCATGTACGACGGCAGCTCCGCCGCCAGACGCGCGAGCAGCCCGTCCTCCGCCTCCGCGAGACGCGACGCCTCCCGGGGTACGGACGCCTCCCGGGGCACGGACGCCTCCCGGGGCACGGACGCCTCGCGGGGCACGACGTAGGCGACCAGGCGGCGGTCGCCGGGGATGTCCTCCCGGACCGTCACCACCGCCTGGGCGACCCCGGGGAGGGCCAGGAGGCGATCCTCGACCTCACCGGGCTCGATCCGGTAGCCGCGGACCTTGACCTGCCGGTCGACGCGGCCGAGGATCTCCACCCGCCCGTCCGGGCGCAGCCGCGCCCGGTCACCGGTGCGGTAGAGACGCGACCCCGCAGGGCCGTACGGGTCCGGGACGAACCGGGAGGCGGTCAGCGCCGGCGCCCCCCGATAGCCGCGTCCCACCCCGGCTCCGCCGACGCACAGCTCGCCGGCCACCCCGACCGGGACCGGCGAGCCGTGCTCGTCCAGCACGTGGACGCGGCCGCCGGTGAGCGCGTGGCCCACGGTGGGCCGCCGGGACGCCTCGGGGGGATCCAGCTCCGCGGCGGTGGCGATGATCGTCGTCTCGGTGGGGCCGTAGCTGTTGACCAGGGTGACCCGCTCGCCGTGCTCGGCGTACCAGGCGGCGAGCGCCGGGGCGGGCAGCGGATCGGCGCCCAGGATGAGCAGCCGCAGCGTCTCGGGCCACGCGACGCGGGCGGCGGTCAGCTCCTGCCAGTAGGAGGTGGGCAGGTCGATGACGGTCAGCGACCGCCCGCGCGGGGTCCGCAGGAAGTCGGGCAGCGGCTCGTCGGGGGCCAGCACCAGCTCCGCCCCCGAGGTGAGCGCGGGGTAGACCTCCTCGGCGTGGGTGTCGAACCCGGCGGAGGCGAACTGCAGCACCCGGTCACCGGGCCGGATGCCGTACTCGCGGCGCATCCACGCGACGCGCGCGTCCAGCGCGCGCCGTTCGACCTCCACGCCCTTGGGCCGGCCGGTCGACCCGGAGGTGTAGATCACGTATGCCAGGGCCGCCGAGCCGGCCGCCGATCCGGTCACCGGCGGGACGGCGGACATCGGGGCGGGGGAGGGGGCCGCGGGCGGCGGGCCGTCCGCCGCACCGCCCGGAGTCCTCCCCGGAAGGTCGTCCGCCGCGCCGTTCAGGATGGTCCCCGGCGGGCCGTCCGCGACGCCGTCCAGAGTGATCACCGGCAGGGCGTCGCACTCGAGCAGGCCGTCCTGGGCGAGCAGCAGCGACGCCCGCGCGTCGCGCAGCATCCAGCGCAGCCGCCCGGCGGGATGGGCCGGGTCCAGGGGGAGGTAGGCGCCGCCGGCCTTCAGTACGGCCAGCAGTGCGACGATCAGCTCGGGGCTCCGACGGGCGCAGACCCCGACCACCGTCTCGGCCGTCACCCCCGCGGAGACCAGCCGCGCCGCCAGCCGCTCCGCGCGGTCGCGCAGCTCGCCGTAACCGAGCCGCCGGTCGCCGTGGCTGACCGCGACCGCGTCCGGGGCGAGTCGCGCCCGCTCGTCGAACAGGCCCAGGACCGCCGCCGCGCCGCCCGTGCGGTCCGCGTCCCTCGCAAGGCCCGCGCCGGGCCCGCCGCGCGTGTCCTCCGCGTCCCCCAGGTCCACCGCGTCCTTCACGCCGCCCGCGCCGCCCGCGCCGCCCGCGCCGCCCGCGCCGTCCGCGCCGTCCGTGTCCGTGTCGTGCGCGGCGGACGCGCCGGTCCACCGGGAGGACGGCAGGGACGCGGTGACGGCCGGGACGCGGTCCTCGGGCAGCAGCATCGCGGCGCGCAGCCGCGACAGCGGGATGTCGCGGTCGTCGACCACGGCCTCCAGCATCCGCTCGTACCGGCGCAGCATCCTGGAGACCGTGCCGTCCTCGAACAGGTCGGCGTTGTAGGACAGCATCGCGTACAGCGAGCCGGAGCGCGGCGTCACGTCCAGCATCAGGTCGAACTTCGCCTGACGCGCCCCCGGGTCGAACACCTCCGTCTCGACCCCGGCGATCTCCAGCTCCGACGCCTCCCGGTCCTGCATCACGAACATGGCCTGGAACAGCGGCGTGGTGCTCAGGTCACGCTCGACCCGCAGTTCGTTCAGCAGCCGCTCGAACGGGATGTCCTGGTGGGCGAACGCCTCCAGCACGACCGTCCGGACGCGGCCGAGCAGTTCCCGGAAGCCGGGGTCGCCGGACAGGTCGCCGCGCAGCGCGAGCGTGTTCGGGAAGAACCCGACGACCCGCTCCAGCTCGGGACGGTCCCGCCCGGCGATCACCGAGCCGACGCACACGTCGTCCTGCCCGGAGTGCGCCCCGAGCAGCGCCTGGAACGCCGCCAGCAGCACCATGAACGGCGTGCACCGCTCCTCGGCGGCCAGCCGTTCCAGCCGGGCGGTCAGCCCGCCGCCGAGCCGCCGCACCGCGTAGCCGCCGCTCGACGAGCGCACCGCCGGCCGGGGCCGGTCTGTGGGGACGTCGAGGACCGGCACCCCGGCGAGCCGTCCGCTCCAGTAGTCGAGCTGCCTCCGCACGGCGGCCTCGTCCACCCGCTCCCGCTGCCAGGCCGCGTAGTCGGAGTAGCGCAGCGGGACGGGCGGCAGCCCGGCCTCGCGCCCCTCCAGCCGGGCGGCGTAGCAGTCGGCGAACTCGCGCAGCAGGATCTTCAGCGACCAGCCGTCGGCCACGATGTGGTGCAGCACCACGCACAGCACGTGGTCGGACGGGGACATCGTGATCAGGTGGACCCGCAGCAGCGGCCCGGCCGCGAGGTCGAACGGCCGGTTCGTGAGGTCGGCGACCAGCCTCGTCGCGAGGCCCTCCCGCTCGGCCGCCGGGGCGCCGCCGAGGTCGAAGACCTCCGGCTCGACCGGCTCCGGCGGACCCGCCTCCTGCACGGGGCGCCCCTCGCGGACGGTGAAGCGGGCGCGCAGCGTCTCGTGCCGCTCCACCAGCCGACCGAAGGCGTGGCGCAGCGCGTCCACCGAGACCGGCCCGCGCAGCCGCTGCACCATGAACATGTTGTAGGAGGCGTCCGCCGGGTCGAGCCGCTGCAGGAACCACAGCCGCTCCTGCCCGAAGGACAGCGGCGCCGGACCGCCGGCGTCCGGCCGCGGCGGGATCTCCTCCCGCCGCGGCGCCGCCTTCCCCCGCAGCTTCTCCTCCAGCGCCGCCCGCTGCTCGGGACTCAGCCGCGCGAGCCTCGCCCTCAGGTCACCGTCACCCATCCGCCGGGTCCTCCAACGCGGCCAGCAGTTCCTCCAGCTCGTCGTCTCCGCTCATCCGCAGCTCCAGCAGGGCCAGCGCGTGCTCGGCCACCGTGGTGGCCTCGAAGCAGCGCCGCAGCGGCATCTCCACGCCGTAGCCCTCCCGGTAGCGGGTGACCAGCGACACCGCCAGCAGCGAGTGCCCGCCGAGCTGGAAGAAGTCGTCGTCGACGCCGATCCGGTCACGGCCCAGCAGCTCACCCCAGAGCGCGCACAGCTCCTCCTCCAGCGGGGTGCGCGCCGCCGCGTACGGCGTGCCGAGGTCGGCCCGTCCCGAACCGCCCGGCGACGGCAGCGCGTCACGGTCGAGCTTGCCGCCGGGCGTCAGCGGGACGTCGTCGATCCCCACGAACGCCTGGGGGACGAGCGCGGCGGGCAGCTTCCCGGTCAGGTGCCTGCGCAGGTCGGCGGTGAGCGCGCCGGGATCGCCGGCCCAGTCGACGTAGGCGACCAGGCCGCGCCCGCCCGGGGCGTCGTCGCGCAGCGCCACCACCGCCCGCCGCACCTTCGGGTGCTCGGCGAGCAGCGCCTCGATCTCACCCGGCTCGACCCGCCAGCCGTGCACCTTCACCTGGTCGTCCAGGCGTCCCAGGAACTCCAGGTCGCCGTCGCCGTTCCATCGGGCCGCGTCGCCGGTGGCGTACATCCGCGACCCCGGCGGGCCGTACGGGTCGGGGACGAACCGGTCGGCCGTCAGGCCGGGCCGTCCCGCGTAACCCAGCGCGACCTGCGTCCCGCCGATGTGCAGGTGCCCCGGCACGCCCGCCGGGACCGGCTGGAGGCGGTCGTCCAGGACGTACAGCCGGTTGCCGGGCATGGGCCGGCCGATCGGCAGCGTGTGCCGGGACCCGCCCGGCTCCACCCGCCAGGCCGACACGTCCACCGCCGCCTCCGTCGGCCCGTAGAGGTTGTGCAGCTCCACACCGGGCAGCCGCCCGGCGAACCTGTCCGCCAGGCGCGGCGTCAGCTCCTCGCCGCTGCAGATCACCCGCCGCAGCGACCGGCACGACTCGATGCCCGTCTCCTCCAGGAACAGCGCCAGCATCGACGGCACGAAGTGCATCGTCGTCACCGCGTGCTCCTTGACGAGGTCACGCTGGTGACCCGGGTCGCGGTGCCCGCCGGGACGGGCCGCGACCAGGACGCCCCCGGTGACCAGGGGCCAGAAGAACTCCCAGACCGACACGTCGAAGCTCGCCGGGGTCTTCTGCATGACCGCCTCGCCCGGGGCGAGGCCGAACCTGCGCTGCATCCAGGCGAGCCGGTTCACCACGCCCCGGTGGGTGTTGACCACCCCCTTGGGGCGGCCCGTCGACCCCGAGGTGTAGATCACGTAGGCGGGGTGATCGGGCCCGGTCACCGGCGCGGGGGCGTGCGACGGCCCGTCCCCCCAGTCGCCGGGATCGTCCAGCAGCACCGGCTTGACCGCCCCACGGGGAAGCAGGTCACGCAGGTGGCTCTGGGTCAGCAGCACCCGGGCTCCGCTGTCGGTCAGCATGAACGCCAGCCGCGCCCGGGGATACTCCGGGTCCAGCGGCACGTAGGCCCCGCCGGCCTTCACCACGGCCAGCAGGGCGACGACCAGGTCCGCCGACCGTTCGGCGCAGACCGCCACCGGGGCGGCCGGGCCCACGCCGATCCGGCGCAGCCAGTGGGCCAGCCGGTTGGCGCGCTCGTCCAGCTCGGCGTAGGTCAGCGTGACGCCGCCCGCCACCACGGCCGGGGCGCCGGGCGTCCTGGCCGCCTGGGCCTCGACGAGCGCGCCCAGCGTCGCGCCGCCGCCCGCCAGGGCTTCCGCGGGACCCGCCTCCGCCGGGCCCGTCTCCGCGAGGCCCTCGCCCGCGCCCACCGCGCCCGCCGTACCTCCGGCGCCCGCCGTACCTCCGGTGCTCGCCGTACCCGCCGTGCACTCCGGGAAGCCGGCGTCCGTCCCCGTGCCGAGCGCCAGGATCCGCTCCCGCTCCTCCGCGGTGAGCAGCGGCAGCCGGGAGATCGGCGTGCGCGGGCCGGCGACGGCCCCCTCCAGCAGCGTCTCCAGGTTCGCCGCGAACCGGTCCATCGTCGCCCGGTCGAACAGGTCCGTGCTGTACTCCAGCCGGGAGTGCAGCAGCCCCCCGCGCATGTTCAGGTCGAGCTGCAGGTCCACCTTGGCGGTGCCGTTGGCGATCTGGCCCTCGTTGGTGTCCACCGCCAGGTTGAACATCACCTGGTAGATCGGCGGCACGCTCAGGTCACGCGTCGGCTGCAACGCCTCGACCAGCCGCTCGAACGGCAGCTCCTGGTGGTCCAGGGCGTCGGCCACCGTGTCGCGCACCCTCGCCACCGCCTCGGCGAACGTCGGGTCGCCGCCCAGGTCGGTACGGAGCGCCACGGCGTTGACGAACATCCCGATGACCGGCTCGGTCTCCGGCAGCAGCCGCCCCGCGATGGGCGTGCCCACCACGATGTCCCGCTGCCCGGACCACCGCGACAGCACGGTCGCGAACGCGGCGAGCAACACGACGAACAACGTCGCGTTCAGTTCCTTGGCCAGCCGCTCCACCCCCGCCGACAGCTCCGCGGAGAACACGCCGAGCCGCATGTCCCCGTGGTAGGTACGGCGGCGCGGACGCGGCCGGTCCGCGGGCAGCGCCAGGTCGGCCGGTATCCCGGCGAGCCGCTCCCGCCAGTGGGCCAGCTCTCCCTCGACGAACTCCCCGGTCAGTCGGCCGCGCTGCCACGCCGCGAAGTCGGCGAACTGGATGGGCAGCTCGGGAAGCCTCGGCTCCCGGCCCTCGCCCAGCGCGTCGTAGCACTCCTCCATCTCGTTGACGAAGATCAGGCTCGACACGCCGTCGAAGACCGTGTGGTCGAACACGCAGACCAGCCGCAGGTCGTCGCCGGCCATCCGCACCTGTCGCAGCCGCCACAGCGGCGCCCGGTCCAGCGCGAACGGCTCGGCCGCGTCGGCCTTGGCGAGCCTCGCCAGCTCGGCCTCCCGCTCCTCGGCCGGCAGGTGGGTCAGGTCGGTCTCGGTCAGCCGCACCTCGGGAGACTCGCCCGTGACGACCTGCACCACCTGGCCGTCGCGGAACTCGAAGACGGTCCGCAGCACCTCGTGGCGGCGCACCACCCGGGCGATGGCCCTCTCCAGCCGGCGCGGATCGACAGGCTGGCGGGCGCTCATCGGGATGAGCATGCCGATGTTGTAGACGGCCAGGTCGGGCTCGAAGCGGGCGAGGAACCACATCCGCTCCTGGCCGGAGGACGCCGGGAAGACGTCCACCGCCTGCCCGCTCACCTCGCGCCCTCCACACCCGCGCCCGCGCCGGCACCCGCGCCCGCGCCGGTACCCGTGTCCGTTCCCGTGCCCGCGTCCGTTCCCGCGCGGGCGGCCATGGCCTCGCGCAGGCTCCGCGGCCGCATGTCGGTCCACACCCGCTCGATGTGGGCCAGGCACTCCTCCCTCGACCCGGTGAAACCCTCGTCGTGCCAGCCGTCGGGGTTGCCCCGGCCGGCGGGCCAGACGGAGTACTGCTCCTCGTCGTTGACGACGACCTTCGTGTCGGCGGCCATCGTGTCGGCGGTCTCGGCGCCGGCGGCGTTCGTGTCCATGACTGACTCGCTCACTGCTGCTCGCTCCTGCGGGGAAGCCGGGGGATGACGGTCTGGCCGGCGGGCGCGGACGGGGCGTCCGCCGCCGTGGCGGCGCGGGTCTGCTCGATCAGCGCGGTGACCCCCGCGACCGTGGGCTCCTCGAACAGGCTGCGCATCGGCAGCCGCACGCCGAGCTCCTTGCGGATCAACGCGATGAGCTGCACCGCGATCAGCGAGTTGCCGCCGAGTTCGAAGAAGTCGTCGTCGACGCCGATGCGTTCACCGCCGAGCACCTCGCCCCACAGCCTGGCGACGGCGGACTCGACCTCACCACGCGGTGCGACGTAGTCGTCGTCCGCCGCCCGCGCGGGCCGCTCCGCCACCGCCGCCGGGTCCAGCTCCGTCTCGACCGTCTCCTGGGTGACCGAGCCGACGTTCGCCAGATAACCGGCCAGCGGCGTCGCCGCGACCACCACCTGCGGCCCCAGCGGTACGGCCAGCAGACGGCGGAACGCCTCGGCGCCGTCCGCGGGACGGATGCCCACCTCGCCCGCCGCGTCCGTCTCGGCCGACGCGTCCTGCCCGCCCCGCCCGACCGGCGCCTCCGGCGTCGGCGGCCCGTCCGGGACGCCCTCACCGGCCGCCGCGCGCTGCGCGCCCGCGTGGGCCGTCACCCCGGCCACCACGGCGTCGGTGTCGATCCGCCGCAGCACGTAGTCGGACATCTCCGCCAGGACCGTGCCGTCCATCCCGATGAACGTCACGTCCACCGCGAGCACCTCGTCGGTGTCGCTGTCCCGGAACCGCATGTGGCTCCAGAACGACCTCGGCAGCCGGTCCCGGACGGTGATCCGCCCGTACCCGAGCGGCAGGTAGTGCCCCTGGATGTCCACCCAGGTGAAGGACGTCGCGCTGTCCATCATCGCCGGGTGCAACCCCCACCGGTCCAGGTCCAGCGCCACCAGGTCGTCGGCCTCGAACAACCCGAGCGCCTCGTTCCGCCCGACGCGGCACTCCCGCATGTTGCGTCCCCAGTGCGGGCCGAGGTCCAGCAGCCCCGACAGCGGCACCCCGCCCTGGTCCGCCCCCGCCGGAGCGCACCGCGCGGCGATCGCCGCCACGTCCACGTACGGCGCCGGCCCCGGATCGACCCGGGCCGCCGTGCCCCGCGCGTGGACCCGCTCCCGGCCGCCGATGACGCTGCGCACCTGGAACTCCGCGCCCTCCGCCTCCGGGGCGAACACCACCCGGATCTCCGCCGACGCGCCGTCGGCCACCGACAGCGGCTCGACGAACACCACGTCACGCAGCTCCACCACACCGTCGGACGGCGGCAGCACCGCGTCGCTCGCGCACCGGGCCATCTCCACGTGCCCCGTGCCCGGCAGCACCGGCACACCGGAGATGCGGTGCTCCTCCAGCACCCAGTGCGTCTCGGGGGCGAGGTGCCCGCCGACCCAGCCCAGGCCGTCACCGTCCGGCTCGTGGCGCGCCGTCAGGATCGGATGGTCGACCGCCCTGATCCGGTCGCCGCGCTGCAACGCCACGAACCCGGCCGGAGCGGCGACCTCGGCCGCCATGCCGACCTCCAGCCACCTGCCCCAGTTGACCGACACGACCGACGTCGCCCGCCAGCCGTGCTCACCCCTGGCGTGCGCGTCCAGGAAGTTGTTGGCCGCGCAGTAGTCGACCTGCCCGAACCCGCCCGCCACCGCGGTGATCGACGAGCACAGCACGACGGCCTCCAGGTCGAGGTCGCCGAACGCGTCGCGCAGCGCGAGCGTCCCCGCCACCTTGGGCGCCAGCACCTCCTCGGCCGCCGCCCGCTCCTTGACCTCGGCCATGCCGCCGCCGGGCAGTCCCGCCGCGTGCACGACCACGTCCACCCGGCCGAACCGGGCGAGCACCTCGTCCCTGACGCGCCGCATGTCGTCCGCGCGGGTCACGTCGGCCGCGAGCACCGTCACCTCCGCCCCGGCGGCCTCCATCCGGCGGATCGCCGCGATCGCCCGGCCCTCCCGGCCCGCCGGGTGCGCGTCCCACTCCGACCGGTCCGGCAGCCCGGACCGCGACAGCAGCGCCAGCCGCACCCGCGCCCGGGACGCCAGGTCGGCGGCCAGCGAGATCCCGATGCCGCCCAGACCGCCGGTGATCACGTAGACCTGCCCGTCCTGCGGCCCCGCCCCGGCGCCCGCCGCCCCGGCCACGACCTCCGCCGCACTCGAGGCGTCCGCGGCCACAGCGCCCGCCGATCCGGCTCCGGTGCCCGCGGTCCCGGACGCGTCCGGCACGGCGGGCACCTCGACCTGCTCGTAGTGCCGCAGCCAGCGCCGCCCGCCCCGCAGCGCCACCGACGGCAGCAACCCCGCCTCGTCCGGCTCCGGCCGCCTGCCCAGCTCCGCCGCGGCGTGCCGCGCCCAGTCGCCCCGCCCGCCGGCGTCCACGTCGACGTGCCGCACCCGCAGCCACGGCGTCTCCAGCGGCACCACCCGGGGGAAACCGGCCAGCGTCGCGTGCTCCGGCCGCAGCAGGTCACCGCCGACGACGTCCTCGGTCCCCGAGGTCACCAGATCCAGCTCCATCTCACCGGCGGGCTGCGCCGCCGTCAGCGCCTGCACCAGCGCCAGCACGCTGAAGAAACCCCGGTCCTGCGCCCGCCACACCTCGCCCGCGCCGTCCGCCGGGCCGCCGCCGGCCGCCCAGGCGTGCACCACCCTGCCCGGCACCGCGCCCAGCTCCGCCAGCAACGCGTCGTAGTCGGCCCGCTCCGCCGGCCGTACGGTGAAACCCGCCTCCGACGCCGAGAACGCCGCACCCGGCCGCACCTCGGTCACCTCGGCCCCCGCCGCGCGCAGCGCCTCCACCAGCGCCGCCGAACCCTCGTCGGCGAACACCAGCGCCCGGCCCACCGGCGCGGACGGCACCGGCACCGGCGCCGCCTGCCGCCACACCGGCACGCTGAACCACTCCGGCAGCGGCAGCTCCCCACCGGCCGGCGCCGCGTGGTTGGCCACCCCGCCGACGAACGCCCCCTGCGGATCCGGGTCGATCCACGCCCTGCGCCGCTCCCACGGATAACCCGGCAGCGACACCCGCCGGCCCGCATCGCCGAACTCGCCCGTGTCCACGCCGTTCACCCACAGCGCCCCGACGGCGGCCGACAGCACCCGCACGTCGTCGCCCACGTCCTTCGGACCCGGCAGCGACGCCAGCGGCGCCACCCCGCCCTCCGGGACCTGCGCCTCCGCCAGCCCGGCGAGCTGCCCGCCGGGACCGCACTCGATCATGATCCACTCGCCGTCGGCGAGCAGGTTCGCCACGCAGTCGCCGAACCGCACCGGCTCCCGCAGGTGCCGCGCCCAGTACGACGGGTCGGTCGCCTCCTCCGCCGTGATCCACGTGCCGGTCACGTTCGACAGGAACGGCAGGCCAGGCGCCGACCGCTCCACCGAGGCCACCAGCTCACGGAACTCCCCCAGAACCGGCTCCATCATCGCCGAGTGGAAGGCGTGGGAGGTGCGCAGCACCACCCCGCCCACCCCCTCTTCCTCCAGCTCGGCCGCCAGCTCCTCGATCGACGCCGACGGCCCCGCCACCACGCACGTCCCCGGCCCGTTGACCCCCGCGACCGACACGTCGTCCGGCAGCAGCGGACCGATCTCCTCCGGCATCAGCCGGACCGCCAGCATCGACCCGCCCGGCAGCCCCTGCACCAGACGCCCCCTGGCCGCCACCAGCCGCAACGCGTCCGGCAGGCTGAACACCCCCGCCAGCGTCGCCGCGACGTACTCCCCGACGCTGTGGCCGATCATCGCCGCCGGCTCCACGCCCAGCGACCGCCACAGCACCGCCAGCGCGTACTCCACCGTGAACAACGCGGGCTGGGTCAGCTCGGTCCGCCGCAGCCGCTCCCCGGCCTCCTCACTCCCGTCGAAGACCAGATCCCGCAGATCCTCGCCCAGCACCGGCAGCAGGATCTCCGCGCACTCGTCCACCGCCTCGGCGAACACCCGCTCCGTGCGGTACAGCTCCGCGCCCATCCCCGCGTACTGCGAGCCCTGCCCGGAGAACAGGAACGCGACCCCCGGGGTGCGCCGCGACGCCGTACCGGAGATCACCCGCCGCGGATCGGCCAGCGCCGCCACCGCGTCCGCCACGTCGGACGCCACCACCGCCAGCCTGCGCGGCAGCTCCCTGCGCCCCACCCGCAACGTGTGCGCCACATCGCCCATCCGCAGGTCCGGATGCTCCGCCAGATGCCCGGCCAGCCGCTCGGCCGCCGCCGCCAGCGCCGTGTCGGTCCGCGCCGACAGACGCAGCAGATGCGCCGCCCGCGCCCCCTCCGGCCCGCCGGAGTCCTCACGCCCGGCGACGACCGGGGCCTCCTCCAGCACGATGTGCGCATTCGTGCCGCCGATCCCGAACGAGCTCACCCCCGCCCGCCGCGGGAAACCGTTGCGCTCCCACTTCGTCGGCGCCGCCGCCACGTAGAACGGGCTCGCCGCGAAATCGATCTTCGGGTTCGGGCTCTCGTAGTGCAACGTCGGCGGGATCAACCCGTTCTCCAGCGCCAGCACCGCCTTGATCAGGCTCGCGATGCCCGCCGACTGCCCCAGATGCCCGATGTTGCTCTTCACCGAGCCGATGCCGCACCACTGCCGGTCGGCCGTGTCCTGCTGGAACACGCTGCTCAGCGCCGCCACCTCGATCGGGTCGCCCAGCGCCGTACCCGTGCCGTGCGCCTCCACGTACGTCACCGTGCGCGGGTCCACCCCGCCCACCCCCAGCGCCTGCGCGACCACGGCCGCCTGACCGTCCATGCTCGGCGCGGAGAACCCGACCTTGCCCGCCCCGTCGTTGTTGATCGCGTTGCCCAGCACCACGGCCCGGACGTTGTCACCGTCGGCCAGCGCCTCCGACAGCCGCTTCAGCACCACCACCCCGCCGCCGCTGCCCCAGATCGTGCCCGCCGCCTTCGCGTCGAACGCCCGGCAGTGACCGTCGGGGGAGACGATGCCGTCCTCGTCGTAGACGTACCCCTGCCCCTGCGGCAGATCCAGCATCGCGCTGCCCGCCAGCGCCATGTCGCACTCGCCGTTGCGCAGCGCCTCCGCCGCGACGTGCACCGCCACCAGCGACGTCGAACACGCCGTGTGCAACGTGTAACTCGGCCCCCGCAGGTCCAGCTTGTACGACGCCAGCGTCGCGCAGTAGTCCACGTGGTTGCCCACCATCACCGCCAGCCAGCCCGCGTTCGCGTGCGCCTGGGCGTTGCTGCGGATGTTGATCCACTGGTAGAAGTCCGAACCCGACCCCGCGTAGACACCGATCTCACCCGGATACCGGAACGGGTCGTAACCCGCGTCCTCCAGCGCCGTGTGCGCCAGCTCCAGGAACAGCCGGTGCTGCGGATCCCGGATCTCCGCCTCCCGGATCGACATGCCGAAGAACGCCGCGTCGAAATCCTGGTGGTCGTCCAGCATCATCGCGGCCGGGACGAAGTTCGGATCCTCCAGCACCCGCTCCGACACGCCCAGCGCCCGCTGCTCCTCCAGGGTGAACCGCGTCAGCGACTCCACCCCGTCCGAGAGGTTGCGCCAGAACCGCCCGGCGTCCCCTGCTCCCGGCACCCGGCACGAAAGACCGATGATCGCGATCGGCTCCACCGTGGGTTCCTCGGCCATGCGTTGGGTCCCTTCCATCTCACTCACGAGCTCTCCTGCGGCCCGGCGGGCCTCACGTTCTCCGGGGCCCGCCGGCCCGGCGGTCCTCTCGGGGGCCCCTTCGGGATCTCTTCCGGGGCCCTGTTCGGGGATGTGGTCTCTCCTCCGGCCTGCTGCTGTGCCTTTCCTCTCCCGCCCCCGCGGCCGGACACGGGGAGCCGGAGGCGGGCGGCCCCGCCGTACGGCATCGGCGTACGGCGGGCCGCCCGGCTCAGTCAGGTCTGCGGGCCCGCCCCCTCATCCGGTCCCGCCGTACGGCCAGCCGCCGCGCGGCCCGGTCCAGGCCCGGACTGTCGCCCCCGCCGTCCAGATGCGCCGCCAGCGCCCGCACGGTCGGATGACGGAACAGGTCCACCACCGGAACCTCCCGGCCGAGCACCCCCGCCAGCCGCACCTGCACCGCCGCGATCGCCAGTGAATGGCCGCCGATCTCGAAGAAGTTGTCCGTCGCCCGCACCCGGGGGACGCCGAGCACGGCCCGCCACACCTCGGCCACCGCCCGCTCCGTCGGCCCCGAAGGCTCGGCGCCCGGACCGCCACCCGCACCGCGCCCCACGACACCGGCCGGACCACCGCCGGAGCCACCGACGGGTCCCTGGGAGCCGCCGGGGCCGCCGGGACCATCGGCCGGGCCGCCACCGGGACCACCGGCAGGACCGCCGGCCGCGCCGTGACCCCGCTGGTGGCCCCGTCCCGCGGACACCGCCGCCGGACCGGGCACCCGCAACCGCAACGCGGCACGGTCCACCTTGCCGTTCGGCGTCAACGGCAACGCCGCCAGCACCTCCACCCCGACCGGCACCGCGTGCTCCGGCAGCACCCCCCGCAGATGCTCCAGCAGCCGGGCGGACGACACCCCCGGCCTGACCGGAACGGCGTAGCCGTACAGCACCGCCTCCCGCCCACCACCGGAACCGGAGCCGCCACCGCCGCCGCCCACCGCCACGACCGCCGCCGACCGCACCGCCGGATGAGCCGCCAGAGCCGCCTCCACCTCGCCCGGCTCCACCCGGAACCCACGCACCTTCACCTGGTCGTCCCGCCGCCCGGCGAGCGTCACCGTCCCGTCCGGGTTCAACCGCCCCAGGTCACCGGTCCGGAAACCCTCCGCCGTGAACCGCGCCCGGGTCAGCTCGGGATCGAGGTAACCGTCCGCGAGGTTGGCGCTGCGCACCACCACCTCGCCCAGCTCACCCACCCCCGCCCGGCCACCGTGCCCGGCCAGCACCAGCAGCTCGCTGCCCTCGACCCCCCGCCCGGCCGGAACCGGCTCCGCGCTCTCCACCGCATCGGGCGGAACCTCGTACCACGCGTGCGCCTGCGGCGTCTCCGTCGTGCCGTAGAACGCCACCACCCGCGCGGAGGGCGCCAGACGGCGCAACCGCACCGCGTCGGCGAAGGTGAGACGATCACCTCCCGTCGCGACCAGCCGCACATCCGGCAGCACCGCGCCCGTCCCGCACAGCATCCGCGCCAGCTGCGGCGTCAGATGCAGCACGGTCACCCGGCGCTCACGCAGCCACCCCGCCAGCCGCAACGGATCACGCACCGTCGCCGTCTCGGGAACGCACAACCGCGCACCCGCCACCAGCGGCACGAACAGGTCCCGCAACGCCGGATCGTGCGCGAGCCCCGACAGCAACGCGAAACGGTCGGCCGGCGACACCGCGAACGTCCCCACGTACCAGTGCGCGAAGTGCGCCAGCGGCCGCTCACCCGTCACCACCGGCTTGGGCTCACCCGTCGTGCCCGACGTCAACGACAGATACCCTCGTGCCGGACCCGGACCCGGACCCGGACCCGGACCCGGACCCGGACCCGGCACGTCCGTCTCCGGTACGTCCCCCTCAGGCGACACCGCCGCCCACCCGGCAGGCGGCACGATCTCCCGCAGACCCGCGGGCATCGGCAGATCCGCGCCGTCCGGCACCCCCGGGCAGCGCAGCACCGCCACCGCACCCGCGGCCTCCGCCTGACGCGCCAGCACCGCCACCGGATACGCCGGATCGAGGACGACCCACCTCGCCCCGCTCACCAGCACGCCCAGCAACACACCCGGCAACTCCGGAACCCGCGACGCCAGCACCGCCACCGCCCGCCCCGGCTCCACACCCGCCTCGCGCACCGCCCCGGCCACCCGGTCCCGCAACGACGCCAGCGCCGCGCCGTCCAGCACCCGCCCCGAACCCTCCACGACCGCGTCCGCGCGCAACGACTCCGGCAGACCGGGCCCGTCCCACACCGGCGGCGATCCCGGCTCTCCAGGCTCCCCGCCCGCCGGATCCTCCGCGCTCTCCAGGCTCTCCGGGGGCTTCAGGGGCCCCCCGCCCTCCTCGTGCTTCCCGTCCTCCGCGTGCGCGGACTCCGTCCGCCCCGTCCGCTTCGAACGCGCCGCGCGCCCCGGGCCCTCCGTCATCCGCGCCAGCCGCACCGGCTCGTCCGGACGCACCAGCAGATCCGCGAGCAGCGACGCGTAGCCCTCCAGCAGGGCCTCCATCCGCGCCGCCGAGAACAGATCCGGGTTGTAGACCAGCTGCAGGGCGTAACCCCCGGCACACCCCGGCCCCGGCCCTGACTCCGGCTCCGGCCCCGGTTCGGGCCTCGACCCCGGCCCCGGCCCCGGCTCCTCCGCGACGTACAGCGTCAGGTCGAACAGCGAACCCGGCAGGCCCGCCGCCAGCGGCTCCGCCGTACATCCCGGCAGGTCCAGCTTCGCCTCCGCGAAGTCGTACATGTTGAACAACACCTGCGTCACCGGGTTCCGCCCCAGATCCCGGGGCACCCGCAACGCCTCCACCACGCGCTCCAGCGGCACGTCCCCCCGCGCCACCACCTCCGCCAGCTCGTCCCGGCACCGCAGCACGGACTCGGCGAAGGAGGCGTCGCCGTCCTGACGCAGCCGCAGCGGCAGCATCCGCACGCACATCCCCACCAGCTCCGCGAACGCCGCGTGCCCCCGATCGGCGTACGGCGTGCCGACCAGCAGATCCCGCTCACCGGTCAACCGGGCCACCAGCTCACCGAACGCCGCCAGCAGCACCGGGTACGGCGTCACCCCCAGCTCCGCCGCCAGCCGCCTGACCCGCCCGCCCAGCCCGCCGTCCAGCCCCGCCCGCCGTACGGCGCCGCGGAACGTCTGCACCGGCGGACGCGGCGCGTCCCTCGGCAGATCCAGCACCGTCGGCGCGCCCTCCAGGTGGGCACGCCACCACTCCAGCCCGCCCCCGGCTGCTCCACCCGCGGAAGCCCCGCTCCCGGCGGCGTCGCTCCCCGAAGCCCCGCTCCCGGCGGCATCGCTCCCGGAAGCCCCACTCCCGGAGGCGTCGCGCTCGGAGTCGCCGCTCCCGGAAGCGCCACCCGCGAGGAGCCCGGCGCCGGAGGCTCCGCCGTCCCGCGCCCGCGCCCACCGCACGTAGTCGCCGAACGAGACCCCCACCGGCTCCAGCGCCCCGCCCCGGTAGGCCACACCCAGATCCCGGAAGAACACATCCTGCGACCAGCCGTCGAACACGATGTGATGCACCGTCACCGCCACCACGTGCTCGTCCGCCGCCAGTCGCACCAGCCTGGCCCGCAACAGCGGCCCCGCCGCCAGGTCGAACCGCTCCCGCGCCTCACGGTCCAGCACCCGCGCCAGCGCCGCCTCCCGCGCGTCCGCCGCGAGACCGGACAGATCCTCCACGGGCAGCGGCACCGGCCCCGCCGGAGCCACCGACACCCGCGGCACACCGTCCTCCGCCGGGACCCGCCACCGCAACGCCTCGTGCCGGGCCGTCACCGCGCCCAGCGCCCGCTCCAGGGCACCCGCGTCCAGCGGCCCCCGCACCCGCTCCGCCATCGCGATGTTGTGCGCGGGAGTGTCCGGCGCCAGCCGCTCCACGAACCACATGCGCCGCTGCGCCGCCGACAGCATCGGCCCCACGGCCGCACCGGCGGCCGGCACGCGCGGCGCATCCGCCACCCTCGCCGCCAGCGCGCCGTACACCCGGGCCGAATGGACGTCCTCGACCGAGATCTCCCGTCCCAGCTCCGCCCTGACCGCCGCCACCAGCCGCATCGCACGCAGCGAATGCCCGCCGGCGGCGAGGAAGTCGTCGTCGGCCTCCGGCGGCGGAGCCTGCAGCACCCGCGACCAGATCGCCGCCAGCCCGTCGTCCCCCGCCGCCCCCGCGCGCTCGTCGGCATCCGCGCGCTCGTCAGAACCCGCGTGTCCGTCGGCATCCGCATACCCGTCGGAACCCGTGCGCCCGTCGGAACCCGTGCGCCCGTCGGAACCCGTGCGTCCGCCGGAGTCCGCGTGTCCGGCGGGTCCCGGAGCGCCGGGGGAGCCGGCCGTACCGTCCGGAAGCCCCGCCGCCGCACCGGCCCCGGCGGACACCGGGCCGTGCGCGGCCCGCAGCGCGCCCAGATCCACCTTCCCCGACGCGTTCAGCGGCAACGCCGCCACCCGCACCACCCTCGTCGGCACCATGTACAGCGGCAGCCTCGACGCGCAGTGCTCCCGCAACGCCACCAGATCCGGCCCGTCCAGCGGCGCCACGTACGCCACCAGCTCCCCGGGCGCGTCCACCACCGCCTGAAGCACCCCCGGGTGAGCCCGCACCACCGACTCGACCTCGCCGATCTCCACCCGCTGCCCCTGGACCTTCACCTGCCGGTCCAGCCGCCCCATGAACGCGATCCGGCCGTCCTCCTGCCAGGCCACCCGGTCACCCGTCCGGTACAGCCGCGCCCCCGGCTCCGCCGAGAACGGATCCGGCACGAACCGCTCGGCCGTCAGCCCCGGCCGGCCGAGGTACCCCCGGCTCACCTGCGGGCCGCCGATGTGCAGCTCACCCGGCACCCCCACCGGGCACTCCCGCATCTCCTCGTCCAGCACGTGCGCCCGGCAACCGGCCAGCGGACGGCCGATCGGCAGCGGCCTGTCCCACACCCCCGACAGTTCCGCCCCCACCACGCACACCGTCGTCTCCGTCGGCCCGTACCAGTTGTGGAACCGCGCGTACGCCGACCACCGCGCCACCTGCTCCGGCCCCGGAGGCTCCCCGGCCGTCACCAGATCCCGGAGACACGGCAGCCGCGCCGGATCCACCAGCGGAAGCAGGGCGGGCGGCACGAACCCCCACGTGACCTCGTGCTCCTCCAGGAACCGCTGCAACCGGCCCGGATCCACCCTGTCCTCGTCCGGCACGAGCTGCACACACCCGCCCGCCGTCAGTGGCGCGAACATGTCGAGCACCGACACGTCGAACCCCAGCGCCGAGAACGCGATCGACCGGCACGAGGCGTCCAGCCCGAAACGCGCCACCGCCGCCGTCACGAACGCCACCGCCGAGGCATGGTCCACTACCACGCCCTTGGGACGGCCCGTCGAACCCGAGGTGTACAGCACGTACGCGGCGTCGCCGGGCCGGGCGTCCCCGGAGACCGGAACCCGATCGAAGACCGGAACCCGATCGAAGACCGGAACCCCGTCGGAGACCGAAACCCCGGAATCGGGAACCCCGGAGGACGCTCCGGCGGGAGGCCGGCCGGCGAGGCTCGATCCGGAGGGAAGCGGACCGGAGGGAAGCGGTTCGGCGGGGAGCGACCCGGCGGGGAACGGTTCGGCGGGAGGAAAGCCGGCGGGGGACGGCTCGATGGGGGAGGACACGATCTCCGGAACGACCAGCGTTCGCCCGCACTCCCGCAACAGGGCACGGCCGTCGTCGTCGGCCACGACCACGCCGATCGCCGCGTCCTCGATCACCTCCTGGAGCCTGCGACGCGGATGCCCCGGATCCAGCGGGACGTAGGCGCCGCCCGCCAGCATCACGCCGAGCGCCGCCACCGGCATGAGCGGGGTGCGCCGCAGGCACAACCCCACCCGGACCTCGGGACCGACCCCGAGGGCCCGCAACCGGGCCGCCAGCGCGGCGGCCGAGGAAAGCAGGTCACGGTAGGGGAGAAGGGCGTCCCACTGGCGGACGGCCGTGGCGCCGGGGGAGCGGGCGGCCTGCGCGGCGACGAGATCGCACAGGGTGGTCCGAGGGGGGACATGGGGTGGTCCCGACGTCCACTCGACGGGAACCGGGGTCGCCGACGGTGCCCCCGCGGGCGTTCCCGCGGGCGTCTCCGCCGGAGACGAGACGTGCCGCGTACCTGGCAACGAGGCGGACGAGGGGTCCTCCCGCATCGCTTCGAGCATCCACCCCCCATAGTCCTAAACAGGGGTTTTGCCCCGTAAAGTATTAATAGCGGTAAGGCACGTTATTCCTACGTTTCCGGGGTAATCCGCGTCAAGAGATGAATCTTCAAGCGTGCTCGAATGCCGGTTTCGGCCCCGCGCGAAGACCCCGGCGCTCGCGAACGGCTTGACATAAGCGCAGGTCACAGCGGAGTAACGTGGAGAGCCGGGCCGGTCGGCCCCGTGGCATCACTCCACGTCTCACCTGTCGGACACCGAGCGCAGTAGTGGGCTACGAAGAGCAAGTGACCGAAACCCATATTTCGGACATAGCCATATTTCGCCATATTTCGGTCTTATGCCCCTGAGGTCCCTCCCGGCCCGCCGACCCCGCCGAACCCCGGATCGCCGGCCGACGGGCAGCCGGGAGCCGGGCAGGCGTAGAGCAGCGGCGAGCGAAGGCGAGGAAGACCCGTCCCGTGCTCGCCGCATACGACACACCGTCCGCCGGGGCGAGTCCCCGCCCCCTTGACGGGACTCGCCCCGGCGGACGCCTGGACCGGCGGCCGGCGGACGCCTAGACCGGCGGACAGCTCTGCGGGCCACCCGAGGCCAGGTCGGCGAGCGAGCAGACCGAGACCTTCGGGTGGTACGGGCCCATCACGGCGGCGGCGGAGGCCGGGTCACCGTCCTCGGGAACGTTCTGGACGGCCTCGGCGAAGTCCTCGTCCACCACCATGTTGCGGAGCAGGACGGTGTGCGCGGCCCTCGGCTGCGTCGTGGAGAACGGCAGGAAGGTCACCCCCGGAATCCTCTCGATCACCGCGCGCTGCGACTCCCTGCCGATCACGTACGTGTAGTGGCCGCTGGAGTCCAGCGCGGTCTCGTCATCGCTGCGGCACCCGTAACTGACCGTCCCGTTCGGCAGCTTGTTCACCACCACCGGGAGCAGCGGGAAGGTCAGGTTCGTGCACATGGACCAGTAGCGCACGTCCTTGTCCGTTCCCGGCCACGGCGAGGGATGGGAACCGGCGGAGGCGCGCGGCGCCCTGCCCCGGACGACGACGACCTCGCGGTCGGCCGGCGGGGGGACGGTTGCGCTGAGGTAGGCGGAGTCCGCGTTCGGGAAGCCGCCGACGCGCCGCGTGTCGAGCTTCACGCGGGCGAACCTCATCGGCTCCGGCTCGGTGAGCGGCGGATCCATACGGAGCCCTTCGAGCAACGCCATCTGCTCGTCCGTGGCGGTGTCGGTGCTCTCACACCGGGGCACCGGCTTGGAGACACCATCGCGCTCGAAGGTGACCGAAGGCAACGGCACCCGCGAGAAGTCACCGCCGGCCGGCAGGTAGGCCCTCAGGAGAACGTAGCCGTCCGCGCCCTCCGCGGTGCCCTCGGGAGCGAGGGGAAGCGTGTTGACCTGGCCAGGAGCCGCGTCGGAGCTCACGGTCACCGTGTAACGCCCGCCGGGCTCCGCCTGCTGCCGCCACGGATTGATACCGCCGGGGTCCGGATCGATGAGATGGTCGGGCAGCGACGAGCCGACACCGTTGAACGTGAACGACCCTCCGCCGTCCTTGTAGACGTTGAACGAGGTGTACCGGCTGTCCGCGTACTCACCCGAGAGCCTGATCCGCAGGCGGTCCTGAACCGTGAACGGCAGGACCCAGTACGACGCCGCGGTGTCGGGAAAGAAGACGTTGACGGTGTCCGCGCTCACCCGGAGCTTCCAGGAACAGTCCGGTGTCACCGGCGGTGCGGCGGTCGCGGCGGCGGCCTGCGGGAGCGGAGAGGCGACGAGTGCGCCGACCCCCAGTGCTGCGAACAGCCCTCGAAAACGAAGAGAGCCCCGAGGGCCGGATTTCGTGCTGGTCATGTGAGATGTCCCCCTGTTTGGCGATAGGTGTGTTCGACGGCACGGGAAAGCCGGAGGCCTGATGCCGGAACCCGGTGCCGGATCTTCGGTCCGGAGCGGGATGAACCGCTCGCGTACGGCGGGGAGCATGACGCACTTTCTTGGCAGATCTCTGGCACGCCCCACGGCGATCTCCGGCACGGTCTACGGCAGGGACCGGCAGGGACCGGCAGGGACCGCCGTGGGGCTCGGCGAGCCCGGAGCCGACATCGGAAGGACGCCCGCCGGGTCGCGTCGGTAAGCGGGCGGAGAGGGGAGCAGAGGCGGGCGGTCGCACCTCGACGCGCGTTTCGTGGCCCATCGACCACGAAGGGTGGGCCGCCCGCTCCCGGGGCGGAGGGCCGGCCGCGCGGCACCGGCCACGTGCGCTCCGGAGCTTCGGTCTTCCAGAGTTCTGGGGCTCCGGCATCTCGAACCACCGGAACCCCGGCCGCCCGGACACCGCCTCAGTGCTTCAGCCTCAGTACTTCGGCCCCACGAACTCGTCCAGTCGCGCGACGGCCTCCCGCCTGGCGACGGAGATGGTGTTTGGCTTCGAATAGCGCCACTTCACATCGAGGAGATCGAGCGCCTCCTCGCACAGCCGGAGGATGTCCCGCGACTCGTTGACGAAGAGGTAGCGGGGGTATTCGTAGTAACGCGTCTCGTTGCCAGACTTCCCCTTCACCCTGTTGACCAGACGGCAGCCATCGGAATGCATGAGGCCCCGGACGAGGCTGCCGGGATTCGCGTCGACGATCTGCTGCTGCCACTCTTCCAGCTTGATCAGCCGATCCTGCTTCTTCCCCGGGCCATGCTGCGGGAAGAGGTGAGGCCAGTGCTTGGAGAAAGAGTTGATCTCCGTGCAGCCCTGACGGGAGAGCCTGCGTACCTTGTTGTCGGGCCTGACGGCGAGAAGCGCCTCGGCGCATTCCTCTTGGAGCCCGGGCCAGGAATCTGCGCATATGATGCGTAACGACCAGACGCCTTTAGTCTTATCGCCGATTGGGCTGATATAGCCGTCCCCAAGGTAAAGGCCCAGAAGATAGGCGTACGCTTCGCGTGGTTCAGGAAGCGTAGGGACCGCCTCGCATCGGGGGCAGGAGGCCACTTTCATAGTGGGGCGGTCTGGATCGTCTCGCCAGCCTTTGACGGTGGAACGTGAGATGCCGGTCTGGCGACTGATCGCGCTGATCGTCTCTCCTGTCTCCAGGAGTTGGCGCACTCTTTCACGTACCGTGATGCTGTACATACCCACAGTGTTCCATCTGGGTACGACAAAACCCTCCGACTGCCTGAGTCGGAGGGTTTTCTGTGCCCCGAGTGGGATTCGAACCCACACTACACGCTGTTTGAGAGCGCTCTCTCTGCCGTTGGAGTACCGGGGCGTCCCGCTATGTCCGGATTGTTTGTGCGGCTCGTCAGCTTACTCGGAAACGAACAAACCGTGAGTACCGGCGTGGTCCCAATCTAGCGGACGTCGGTACCCTCTTGCTCGTGAGTACGCAGCGGCGAGTGGTGATCGCGGAAGACGAGGCCCTGATCCGCCTCGATCTCAAGGAGATGCTGGAAGAGGACGGTTACGCCGTGGTCGCCGAGGCGGCGGACGGTGAGGCCGCGGTGCAGCTGGCGGCTGAGCATCGGCCGGATCTGGTGATCTTGGATGTGAAGATGCCGGTGCTGGACGGTATCTCGGCGGCGGAGCAGATCGTGGCGCGGCGGATCGCGCCGTGTTTGATTCTGACGGCGTTCTCGCAGCGGGATCTGGTGGAGCGTGCGCGGGACGCGGGGGCGATGGCGTATCTGGTGAAGCCGTTCACGAAGTCGGATCTGGTGCCGGCGATCGAGATGGCGGTCAGCCGGCATGAGGAGATCGCGGCGCTGGAGCGTGAGGTCGGGACGCTGTCGGATCGGCTGGAGACGCGGAAGTTGGTGGAGCGGGCGAAGGGGTTGCTGATGGCGCAGCATGGCTGGTCCGAGCCGCAGGCGTTCCGGTGGATTCAGAAGGCGTCGATGGATCGGCGGTTGAGCATGCGTCAGGTGGCGCAGGTCGTGGTCGATGGTGTGTCTCAGGGGGCGGGGGAGGAGTCGGGGGCGTCGGAGGGTTGATCCGCCTGTGGTGGGTTCGCGGGTGGGGTGGTCGTCGTCGCGGGTGCCGGGTGCCGGGTGCGGGTCTGAGCTCGGGTCCGGGTCCGGGTCCGGCTCCAGGCCCGAATCCAGGCCCGAGTCCGGGTGCCGGGTCCGTGTCCTGGTGTGGGTGCCGGGTGCCGGGTGTCGGTTTCGGGGTGTGTTCGTGGGGTGTGGGGTCCGTGTGTCTTCCGGTTTCGGGGGGTGGGCGGGCCTTTCGCGTGCTCGGGGTGATCTTCTGGTGGGGTGGCGAGCCGGGGTGACCTCTGCTTTTGCCTGGTAGCCGTAAAGGATCGGTGTAATAACGAAACGGTTACGGGGGCGCTTCCTGTATCGACCCGTGACATGGGCTGGCTGTACTAACCGTCAACAACCCCCTGGCCACTCCGTCAGGGAGGGCATCTGTGAACCCGGTCCCGACACGGGGGTCCGGGCGAAAGGAAGGCAACTTTGCGGCCTAGGACTGCTCGCCTCGGTGGAGTGCTCGCTGCCGGTCTGGCGCTCTCTCTCGGTCTCGCTGCCTGTGGTGACGGTGGCTCGACCGCGGAGCCTTCGGAGGGCGGCTCCGGCGCGGCCTCCGGCTCGGTCAAGATCGGTTTCATGGGCGACCTGACCGGACCGAACTCCGGCATCGTCATTCCGCCGAAGAACGGCGCGAAGCTCGTGTTCGATGAGTACAACAAGACGAACCCGGCGACGAAGATCGAGCTGGTGGAGTACGACAGCCAGGGTGACGGCTCCAAGGCCGTCGGTCTGGCCCAGCAGGCGATCAAGAACGACAAGGTCGTGGGCATGATCGGCCCGGCCTTCTCGGGTGAGTCGGCGCAGGTGGGCCCGGTGCTGGAGGAGGCTCAGCTGCCCAGCGTCACGGCGTCGGCGACGAACACGAAGCTGGCGGCGAACGGCTGGAAGTACTGGCACCGCATCCTTCCGAACGACAGCGTTCAGGGTCCGGGCATCGCGGACTTCATGGCTGGTGCGGCGGCGTCGAAGAACGCGTTCGTGATCGACGACAAGTCGGACTACGGCAAGCCGCTGGCCGACGCGGTGAAGGCGCAGCTGGAGACCAAGGGTGTGAAGGTCACCACCGACTCGCTGGACCCGCAGGAGAGTGACTTCTCCTCGGTGGTGAACAAGGTCGCGGCGACCAAGCCGGATGCGATCTTCTTCGGTGGTTACTACGCGGCGGGCGGCAACCTGCTGAAGCAGCTGCGTGACAAGGGTGTGAAGGACGCGAAGTTCTTCTCCGGCGACGGTTCGCTGGACAAGGGCCTGATCGACGGCGCCGGTGCGCCGAACGCCGAGGGCGCGCTGGTGGGCTGCCCGTGCTACATCGCCACGGCGGATGTGACGGACGAGAAGGTGAAGAAGTTCGCGGACGCCTACAAGGCGGCTTACAGCGCGGACCCGGCGATCTACGCGGCGGAGGGTTACGACGCGGCGTCGGTCTTCGTGGAGGCGGTGAAGGCGGGCAACACCACCCCGGACAAGATCAACGAGTTCCTCAAGACCGTTGATCTGGCGGGTGTCTCCAAGCAGGTGAAGTTCGGGGACAACGGTGAGGTCGTGGCCAAGGACATCTACATGTACCAGGTGAAGGACGGCGCGATCACGCTGCTGGGCAAGGCGACCGAGGCGAAGCTGGGCTAGCGCCGGCGGACGAGAAGAGTAGGTAGTCGACGTGCGGGGAGCGGGAGCGCCGAAGTGCGGTCCCGCTCCTCTTGTGCGTCCGGCCGGGTTCACGAGGGCCGGGCCGGTGACGTGGGCTACCGGCAGTGCAGGCGACCCCCGCTGGAAGTGGTAACCCCCAAGTGTTCAGTGACTTCATCAATCAGTTCTGGCCGGCGTCGATCGACGGTCTGGCCTTCGGTTCGATTTATGCTTTGATCGCGCTGGGCTACACGATGGTGTACGGCGTGCTGCGGTTGATCAATTTCGCGCACTCCGAAGTGTTCATGATCGGTACGTTCGGTGCGATGTTCGTCCCGTTCACGTTGGGCATCGACTCGGCGCTCACGGGTGTGGCGCTGGTGGGTGTGATCCTGGCGATGATCGTGGCGGGCATGCTGGCGTCGGCGGGTACGGCGATCGCGCTGGAGCAGGTGGCCTACAAGCCGCTGCGTAAGCGTGGTGCGTCGCGGCTGGCGGCGCTCATTTCGGCGATCGGTGCTTCGATCTTTCTCCAGGAGCTGTTCGCCCTGGTGGTGATTCCAGGGGTGTTCGACCGTCCGGAGCGGGGCCGTATCCAGATGGGTCTGCCCCGGTTGATGGAGCGGTCGGAGCTTTTCTCGATCGCGGGTCACACGGTGCGGGTGGACCAGGTGGTGGTGATCGTCGCGGCGGTCGCCATGATGGTCGCGCTGGACTCGCTGGTGAACCGGACGAAGATCGGCCGTGGTATCCGTGCGACCGCGCAGAATCCGGAGGCGGCCACCCTGATGGGGGTGGACATCAACAACGTCGTCCGGATGACGTTCCTGATCGGCGGCGCGATGGCGGGTGTGGCCGGCGCGCTGTATTTGATCTCGTATGAGAACACGAATTACTACATCGGGTTCCTTTTCGGTATCAAGGCGTTCACCGCGGCGGTGCTGGGAGGTATCGGCAACCTGCGTGGTGCGCTGGTCGGCGGGATCGTGCTGGGTCTGGTGGAGAACTACGGTGCGATCCTCGTCGGTTCCGACTGGAAGCACGTGATCTCCTTCACGATCCTGATCCTGGTCCTGATGTTCCGTCCCACCGGAATCCTCGGTGAATCACTCCAGCAGGCGCGCGCATGAACAAGCAGACTTCCTCGGCGGGTTTCCGCCATCAGTTGAGCCATTTCGGTGACGTCGTGCACGACCGCTGGCTGCGGGCGCCGGGCTGGCAGCGGTGGATCGTGTATCTGCTGCTGATCGTCGCCGCGGTGCTGCTGCCGTCGGAGAGCATCGGCGCGTTCATGTCGCCCGGCACGGACTGGGCGACGATCCTGTTCTTCCCGATCGGCACGTACGTGGTGCTGGCGATCGGCCTGAACGTGGTGGTGGGCCAGGCGGGCCTGCTGGACCTGGGTTTCGTCGCGTTCTACGCGGTGGGCGGCTACGCGATGGCGTTGCTGGGCACCAGGATGGGCTGGGACTTCTGGGTGATCCTGGTGGTGGGCATCGGGATCTGTGCCCTGTCGGGCGTCACGCTGGGCGCTCCGACGCTGCGGCTGCGGGGTGACTATCTGGCGATCGTCACGCTGGGCTTCGGTGAGATCATCCGGATCACGGCCCGTAACACCGATTCGATCGGTGGCCCGACGGGCATCAGCGGCATCCCGCATCCGCCGAACCTCAGCGACACCTTCGAGCTGTTCGGCGTCAAGGTCTTCAAGTACGGCGTGCTGGACCCGAGGCCGTACTACTACCTGCTGGTGGCGCTGGCGGTCGTCGTGATCATCCTGGTGAAGCGGTGGGAGAAGAGCCGGGTCGGGCGTGCGTGGGCGGCGATCCGTGAGGACGAGGACGCGGCCGAGGTGATGGGCGTGCCGACGTTCCGGTTCAAGATGCTGGCGTTCGCGATCGGCGCGTCGATCGGCGGTGCGATGGGTGTGCTGTGGGCGGCGAAGTCGGTGTCGCTGAACCCGAACGACTTCCTGTTCCTGCTGTCGGCGACGATTCTGGCGGCGGTGGTCATGGGCGGCGCGGGCAACCTGCCGGGCGTGATGCTGGGGGCGTTCGTGGTGGCGTGGCTGCCGGAGCGTTTCCGGGAGCTGAAGGACTACCGCATGCTGATCTTCGGTGCGGTGCTCGTGGCATTGATGATCTTCCGTCCGGAGGGGCTGCTGCCGTCCCGGCAGCGTAAGGCGGAGCTGAAGGAGGGCTCCGGCGGGATGGGGACGCTCGGCGCCGAGGTGCCCGGGCCGGAGTCGCATGGTGAGGAGGTGGCCTCCAGGTGAGCACCGAGGTGAGCACTGGGGCGAACGCGGAGGCGGGCCGGGAGGGCCGTCGCGCGCTGCTGGAGCTGCGGGGCCTGACGATGCGGTTCGGCGGCGTCACGGCGCTGAAGGACGTGAACCTGACGGTCGGTGAGGGGGAGATCTTCGCCCTGATCGGCCCGAACGGCGCGGGCAAGACGACGGTCTTCAACGTGGTGACCGGGGTGTACCGGCCCACGGAGGGTCAGGTGCTGTTCGGGGGTGAGAGGATCAGCGGCCTCAAGCGCTTCAAGATCACGAAGCGTGGGGTCGCCCGGACGTTCCAGAACATCCGCCTGTTCCACAACATGACGGCGCTGGAGAACGTGATGGTGGGCTCCGACGTCCACCACCGCGCGGGCATGGTCAGTGTGGCGCTGGGCCTGCCGTGGCACCGGCAGGCCGAGCGGGAGGGCCGGGCGCTGGCGATGGAGCTGCTCGACTTCGTCGGGGTCTCCCATCGGGCGCACGACTACGCCAAGAACCTGCCCTACGGTGACCAGCGGCGGCTGGAGATCGCCCGCGCGCTGGCGACGGACCCGAAGCTGCTGCTGCTGGACGAGCCGGCCGCGGGCATGAACCCGGCGGAGAAGATCGCGTTGCAGCAGCTGATCCGGGACATCCGGGACGCCGGCCGGACGATTCTGATCATCGAGCACGACATGAGCCTCATCATGGGCATCAGCGACCGCATCGCGGTGCTGGACTTCGGCCAGAAGATCGCCGACGGGCTGCCGGATGAGGTGCGGAACGACCCTCGGGTCGTCGAGGCGTATTTGGGGGCTCCCGCAGATGCTTCTTGAAGTCAAGGACATCCACGTCCACTACGGCAAGATCGAGGCCCTCAAGGGCATCTCGGTCGAGGTGAACGAGGGCGAGATCGTCACGCTCATCGGGGCGAACGGGGCGGGCAAGACCACGACCCTGAAGACGATCTCGGGCCTGCGGGGCCTGACGTCGGGCAGCGTCGTCTTCGACGGCAAGGACATCTCCAGGATGCCGGGCCACAAGCGGGTCGCGGCGGGCCTGGGGCAGGCCCCCGAGGGCCGCGGCGTCTTCCCCGGCATGACGGTGCACGACAACCTGCTGATGGGCGCCTACACCCGCTCGGGTGACTTCTCCGCGGACCTGAAGGAGGTCTACGAGCTGTTCACCCGGCTGGCGGAGCGCCGCAACCAGATGGCGGGCACGATGTCCGGCGGTGAGCAGCAGATGCTCGCGATCGGCCGCGCGCTGATGGCCAAGCCGAAGGTGCTGCTGCTGGACGAGCCGTCGATGGGCCTGGCGCCGCTGATGGTCCAGCAGATCTTCTCCATCATCGAGGAGATCAACCGCCGGGGCACCACGGTGCTGCTGGTGGAGCAGAACGCCCAGCAGGCGCTGAAGCTGGCGCACCGGGCGTATGTGCTGGAGACCGGAAAGGTGGTCAAGAGCGCGCCCGCGGCCGATCTGCTGAACGACCCGGCGGTGCAGGCCGCCTACCTCGGTGGCGGTCTGGGGCACGACGCGGCGGAGGAGCCGGTCGTGTCCGGGGAGCCGGCGGCGGAGGAGCGGGCCGTGCCCGAGCGGACGTCCGGGGAGCCGGTCGTGCCCGGGGAGCGGCGCGACGCGCCGGAGGCGTGACGTCCCGCCGGGCCCGCGGTGCGGGCCCGGCCGTGGCTCGCTGAACCCCGGAGGTCTTCCGGGGTTCAGCGGAGCGGCACCTCGGCGCCCTCGGTGGTGCCGCCCACGCCGAGCGGCGGGTCGCCGTACAGGCGGATGCCGGTGACCCGGTCGTCCTTGGGGATGTCGAACCAGAGGTCCATCTCGATCCTGACCTCGGCGCCGAGGGGCAGGGTGTCGGGCTGGCGTTTGATGGCCTGGGCGAAGGCGTCGACGGTGTGGGCGGCGCCGTCCGCGGTGAGGAGCCGCTGGCGTTTGGCGTCGAACCGGGAGTTGGTGCGGCCGGGGTTCTCGGCGACGATCCGCACGACCACGTATTGGCCCTTGGCCTGCCACTCGCCGTGGCTGCCGACGAAGCCGGCGAGGCCGGTCTGCAGGCCGATGACCTGGAAGCGGGTGTCGCCGTCGGTGACCGGGGCGGCGTGCACGGCCCGTTCGCCCGGCCGTACGTGGCGGGGCGGCAGGTCGTAGGCGGGCGCGGGGGAGGCGCTTCGGGCGGCGGTCGCCGCCGGGGCGGCCGTGTCGGTCGTGGAGCAGCCGGAGAGCAGGAGCACGGCCAGCGCGGCACCGGTGAACGCGGTTGGGGGGTTGCGCACATCGGGCAACGTAACCGAGGCGGTCGCGGAGATCAATGCGTCTGGCGCGGGCGCGGAGAGCGGCGGCGGGGTCGTGGGTCCCGGCCCGCGTCCGCCGATCGGTCCGCCCGGTGGAGGTGTGTGAAGAGGGACACACCGCTCTGAAGTGCGAATATAGTTCGTTTACATTGTTCTGGGGCGCGGCCTGACCGGTCGCCGTCCTCGTAGGCCGGCGTGAAACCGGGCGTTGGCCATCGGATGAAGGAGGCGCCGGGGTCGATGTCCGGACAGGGCGGCGATCAGGCGGCTCCGAGCGTGACTGTTGTCCGAATTGTGTCGTATCAGTGATCTGCATGGCCATGCGGCTGGGAAAGCATTCCCAGCACTGAGGTATGTGTTTTCAGGATGCGACATCGATCCGTGAGGAGGCCGTTGTGGGCCTGAGTTCTGTTCTCCGCCGTCGGACGCTGGCGGTGGGCGCCATGGTCGTCGCCGGCGCGCTCGGCCTGTCGGCCTGTGGGAGTGACGGTGGCGACACCACCGCGTCGAGCGGGGGCGCCTCGTCGAACGCGTCCGCCGCGGGCGGCGGCGTCAAGGTGGTCAAGCCCGGCAAGCTGACCGTCTGCACCAACCTTCCCTATGAGCCCTTCCAGTTCAAGCAGGGCGACAAGACCGTCGGGTTCGACGTCGACATCATGGACCTGGCGGCCAAGAAGCTCGGCCTGACCCAGGACATCGTGGACATCGACTTCGCCGTCATCAAGAGCGGCGCGGCGATGGCGACCGGCAAGTGCGACGCGGCAGCGGCCGGCATGACGATCACGCCGGAGCGCAAGGCCAACATCGACTTCTCCGAGCCCTACTTCGACGCCACCCAGGCGCTGCTCGCCAAGAAGGGCGCCGGCGCCAAGACGCTGGAGGAGGTCAAGGCCAAGAACCTGCGGCTCGGCGCGCAGGCGTCCACCACGGGCCTCGACTACGTCAAGAAGCAGGGCCTCGACCCCAAGGAGTTCGCCGACTCGCCCAAGGAGCTGCTGGGCCTGCAGTCGGGCCAGGTCGATGTGATCGTCCAGGACCTGCCGGTCGTGCTGACCTGGCTGAAGAAGCCGGAGATCGCCGACAAGTTCGAGCTGGTCGCCAGCCTGGACACCGGCGAGCAGTACGGCATCGGCCTGAAGAAGGGCGCCGACCCGACCCTGCTGAAGACCATCAACGAGGCGATCGCCACCGCCAAGTCGGACGGCACCTACGACCAGATCTTCATGAAGTGGTTCGGCAAGAAGCCCGGAGAGCTCGGCTGATCCATGACCGACCATCTCACCACGGCTGAGCCGCCCCCTCCGGCCGGAACCCCCTCCGGCCGGACGGGCCTCAGCCCCCGTAAGAAGCAACGGATCAGCCGGGCCGTCCAGTACGTCGTGCTGGTGGCCCTGGTGGTCTTCCTCGCGCTGCGCATCGAGTGGGGTCCGCTCGGCCAGAACTTCGCCAAGGGCGAGGTCGCCCGGGAGATGTTCCCGGACCTGTTCACGGTCGCGCTGAAGAACACGATCATCTACTCGGTGGGCGGCTTCGTCTTCGCCTTCCTGCTGGGCCTGGTGTTCGCCCTGATGCGGATGTCGTCGGTGCGCCCCTACCGGTGGATCGCCGTCGCCTACATCGAGATCTTCCGTGGGCTGCCCGCACTGCTGATCTTCCTGCTCATCCTGTTCCTGCCGCTGGCGCTGCCGGGCTTCGAGGTCCCGGGCGGCACCTACGGCCAGGGCATCCTGGGCCTGACGATCGTCGGCTCGGCGTACATGGCCGAGACGCTCCGGGCGGGCCTGCAGGCCGTACCCAGGGGGCAGATGGAGGCGGCCCGCTCGCTGGGCATGTCGCACGCCAGGGCCATGGTCAGCATCGTCATCCCGCAGGCCGTGCGGATCGTGATCCCGCCGACGACCAACCAGTTCGTGTCCCTGCTCAAGGACTCCTCGCTGGTGCTGTTCCTCGGCGTGTCCGGCGAGTACGTCGAGCTGACGAAGTTCGGGAACGACACGGCCTCCACCTACGCCAACGCCACCCCCATCCTGGTGGTCGGCATCACGTACCTCCTGGTCACCATCCCGCTGGGCTACCTCGCCTCGCGGCTGGAGCATCGTCAGATGAAGGGACGGTGAGCGGGATGGAGCACGCGGTCGAGATCCGCGACCTGCACAAGTCGTTCGGCAGCCTTGAGGTCCTCAAGGGCATCGACTTCTCCGTCGAGCCCGGCCAGGTCGTCTGCGTCATCGGCCCCTCCGGGTCGGGCAAGTCGACGCTGCTGCGGTGCGTGAACCTCCTGGAGCAGCCCACCTCCGGCCGGGTGGTCCTGGAGGGCATCGAGATGACCGACCCCGACGTCGACCTCGACGCGGCCCGGCGCCGGGTCGGCATGGTCTTCCAGCAGTTCAACCTGTTCCCGCACATGACGGCGCTGCAGAACGTGATGATCGCCCAGCGGCGGGTGCTCAAGCGCGGCAGGGCCGAGGCCGAGCGGGTCGCCCGGGAGAACCTGGAGAAGGTCGGCATCGCCGAGAAGTGCGACGCCTACCCGGCGCAGTTGTCCGGCGGCCAGCAGCAGCGGGTGGCCATCGCCCGGGCGCTGGCCATGGACCCGGCGCTGATGCTCTTCGACGAGCCCACCTCGGCGCTGGACCCCGAGCTGGTGGGGGACGTGCTGACGGTCATGCGCAAGCTGGCCGAGGAGGGGATGACGATGCTCGTGGTCACCCACGAGATGGCGTTCGCCCGCGACGTCGCCGACCGGGTGGTCTTCATGGACGGCGGCGTGATCGTCGAGGACGGCCCGGCCGCCCAGGTGATCGGCGATCCGCAGCAGGAGCGCACCAAGTCGTTCCTGCGGCGGGTGCTGGACCCGACCCACACCGACGTCTGAGGGATCTCTCGCGGCCCGCACCCCGGGGTGCGGGCCGCGGGCCGTTCCCGGGGCCCGGGGGAGGCCTTTGGCGCCGTGCAGAGCTTCCCCGACCCTGCGCGTTTTCTACTCGGCCTCCCCGCGGGCACCGCTGTCACCCACCGTAGCGACCCATGTGCCGATAGTGCAAAGACGTGCGGCCCGGATCCGGCCTCGCAACGTAAAGGATCGGCGGTCTCCCGGCCTGGAACGAGGCGGAGGCCGTACCGGGGACGGCGCGGAGGCCGTATGGGGGGGCGGCGCGGAGGCCGTATGGGATCAGCGGTCGTCAGCGGTCGCGCAGCACGCAGGTCAGGCGTGAGGTGCACACCAGGCGGTCCTGCTCGTCGGTGATCCGGATGTCGTAGGTGGCCAGCGTGCGGCCGCCGTGGATCCGGGTGGCGACACCGGTGACGTGGCCGGAGGTGGCCGAGCGGTGGTGGGAGGCGTTGATCTCCACGCCCACCGCGTACCGGCCGGGCCCGGCGAACAGCGCCGCCCCGGTCGAGCCGAGGGTCTCGGCCAGCACGCAGGAGGCGCCGCCGTGCAGCAGGCCGTACGGCTGGACGTTGCCCTCGACCGGCATCCGCCCGATCACCCGGTCCGGGCCGGCCTCGGTGATCTCGATGCCCATCCGGTCGACCAGGGTGCCTGCGTGGTTCGCGCCGAGCTGCTCCCGCAGGCGGCGGGCGATCTCCTCGGGGTCTGTCAGGGTCAAGGGGATGTCTCCTGTCGTGCCGGCTCCGGTTTTCTGTCGCACCAGGAGACTAGGCTTCTGGTGTGCCGAAGAACGAAGCGACCCCCTCTCGTCCGTGTCTGCTGCTGCTGGACGGTCACTCCCTGGCCTACCGGGCGTTCTACGCCCTGCCGGAGGAGAACTTCTCCACGACGACCGGGCAGACGACCAACGCGGTCTACGGTTTCACGTCGATGCTGGTCAACGTGCTCCGTGACGAGCAGCCCACGCACGTGGCGGTCTGCTTCGACCGGTCGGAGCCGACGTTCCGGCACGAGGAGTACACCCCCTACAAGGCCAACCGCAGCGCGAGCCCCGACAGTTTCCGCAGTCAGATGAGCCTGATCCACGAGATGCTCGACGCGCTGCGGATCCCGCACCTGTCGCTGCCGGGATACGAGGCCGACGACCTGATCGCCACGCTCGCCGTCCGCGCCGCCGACCAGGGGATGAGCGTGCTGGTCGTCACCGGCGACCGTGACGCGCTGCAGCTCGTCGACGACCGGATCACGGTGCTGATGACCCGGGTCGGGATCAGCAACATGACGAGGTTCACGCCCGAGGTCGTCGAGGAGAAGTACGGCCTCACCCCGGTCCAGTACCCCGACTTCGCCGCGATCCGCGGCGACAACAGCGACAACCTCCCCAACATCCCGGGCGTGGGGGAGAAGACCGCCGCCAAGTGGATCCGCGAGTTCGGGTCGCTGGAGGAGCTGGTGAACCGGGTCGACGAGGTCGGCGGCAAGGTCGGCGAGAAGCTGCGGGCCCACCTCGACCAGGTGCTGCTCAACCGCCGTCTCACCCAGCTGCTGCGCGACGTGCCGCTGGAGCACGAGGTCGGGGCGCTGACGATCGGCCGGTGGGACCGCGAGGAGATCGACAAGATCCTCGACACGCTGGAGTTCCGCGGCGAGATCCGCGACCGGCTGTTCAAGACGCTCGGCGCGGCCGAGGCCGAGACCGCGGGCGGCGAGGCGTTCGAGGCCGACGTCGTACGGCTCGGCCCCGACGAGGTCGCCGCCTGGCTCGCGGGGCTGCCCGCCGGCCCGGGTCACCGCGCGGGCCTGGCCTTCACCGGCTCCTACGCCAAGGGCACCGGCCGCCTGGACGGCGTCGCGATCGCCGTTCCGGGCGACGGCGCGCCGGGCCGCGCGGCCTTCGTCGATCCGGCGGCGCTCACCGAGGCCGACGAGGCGGCGCTGCGGGCGTGGCTGGCCGACGAGTCGGCGGCCAAGGCCGTCCACGACGCCAAGGGGCCCATGCTGGCGCTGTGGGCGCAGGGGATGGAGCTGCGCGGCCTGACGTGCGACACGGCGCTGGCGGCCTACCTCGCCATGCCGGGCCAGCGGGCCTTCCCGCTGGAGGACCTGGCGCGCTCCTACCTCCACCGGGAGCTGCGCGGCCAGGCCGACGACGGCGGCCAGGCGAGCCTGTTCGACGACCAGGAGGAGGAGGCCGCCCGCGACCTGGGCCTGCGGGCGCTGGCCGTCGCCGAGCTGGCCGACGCGCTGGAGGCGTTCCTGGAGACGCGCGGCGGCGCCGGCCTGCTGCGCGACGTGGAGCTGCCGCTGGTGGGCGTGCTGGCCGAGATGGAGCGGGCCGGGATCGCCGCGGACGGCGCCCACCTCGGCCGGTTGGAGGCCGAGTTCGGCGCCGCGGTCAAGCAGGCCGTGGAGGCGGCGCACGCCTGCGTCGGCGAGCAGTTCAACCTCGGCTCGCCCAAGCAGCTGCAGGAGATCCTGTTCGTCAGGCTCGGGCTGCCCAAGACGAAGAAGACCAAGACGGGCTACACCACCGACGCCGACGCGCTGGCCTGGCTGGCCACCCAGACCGAGCACGAGCTGCCGACGATCATGCTCCGCCACCGCGACCAGGCCAAGCTCAAGGTCACCGTCGAGGGGCTGATCAAGGAGGTGGCCGATGACGGGCGGATCCACACCACCTTCAACCAGATCGTCGCGGCCACCGGGCGGCTCAGCTCCGAGAAGCCCAACCTGCAGAACATCCCGATCCGCACCGTGGAGGGCCGCCGGATCCGGCAGGGCTTCGTGGTCGGCTCCGGCTACGAGACGCTGCTGACGGCCGACTACAGCCAGATCGAGCTGCGGATCATGGCGCACCTGTCCGGCGACGAGTCGCTGATCGCGGCCTTCGAGTCGGGCCACGACTTCCACCAGGCCACCGCCGCGCGGGTGTTCGACATCGCCCCCGGCGAGGTCAACGGGGAGATGCGCGCCAAGATCAAGGCGATGAACTACGGCCTGGCCTACGGCCTGTCCGACTACGGGCTGTCGGCGCAGCTGAACATCCCGGTGGCCGAGGCCAGGGGCCTGAAGGAGGAGTACTTCCAGGAGTTCGGCGGCGTCCGCGACTTCCTCAACGCGATCGTCGCGCAGGCCCGGCACGACGGCTACACCGAGACCATCCTGGGCCGCCGCCGCTACCTCCCCGACCTCAACAGTGACAACCGCCAGCGTCGCGAGATGGCCGAGCGGATGGCGCTCAACGCCCCGATCCAGGGGTCGGCGGCCGACATCATCAAGGTCGCCATGCTGGGCGTGCACCGCGCGGTCGAGGAGGCCGGGCTGCGGTCGCGGATGCTGCTCCAGGTCCACGACGAGCTCGTGTTCGAGGTGGCCCCCGGAGAGCTCGACACGCTGCGCGAGCTGGTCGTCGGCCGGATGAACGCCGCCTACTCCCTGCGGGTGCCGCTGGAGGTCTCGGTGGGCGTCGGGCGCACCTGGGAGGACGCCGGCCACTGAGCCCCGGCCACTGAGCCCCGGCCACTGAGCCCCGGCCACTGAGCCCCGGCCACTGAGCCCCGGCCGCGAGGACGGCCCGGGCCGTGAAGCGGAGCCGATCGCCGTTCAGCGCGCCGGGCCCCGGCTGCGAGGATCGTCCGGCCCGCCCGGCCCGTCCGGATCTGCTCTAGGGTGGGTCGTCGAGCCGACATCTTCGACGTCACGGGGGTTTCGTGCGGAGTCTGACGCCGTTCGCACAGATCATCATGTTGGTGAACGTGCTGGTGGTGGCCGTCGCGGTGGTGGTGCTCCTGGTGCTGCCCCCGGCGCCCACCCCGGTCGCCGACTGGACGAGGGGCCGGGCCGCGGATTCGCCGTCCGCCACGCCCGGCCCCTCGGGGCCCCCGGGCTCCGCGAGCTCCGCGGAGTCCGCCCTGCCGTCGGTGGAGCTGCCGCCGCCCGTCCCGGCCACCCCGGAGTTCGCCCGGCAGGTCGGGGCGAACGAGGCCGGGATGGTCCCGGTGCTGATGTACCACCGGATCGTCGCCAAGCGCGCCGCCTCCATCGACCGCACGCCCGCCCAGCTGCGCAAGGAGCTGGAGAGGCTCGCCGCCGACGACTACGTGCCGGTCACCGCGCGCGAGTTCGTCGCCGGACGGATGGACATCCCGGCCGGCAAGCACCCGGTCGTGCTGACCTTCGACGACGGCCACGCCAGCCACTTCGCGCTGGACGGCTCCGGCATGCCGGCCAAGGACACCGCGGTCGGGGTCATCTACGACGTCGCCAGGAGGCACCCCGGCTTCCGCCCGGTGGCGACCTTCTGGGTCAACCGCGAGCCGTTCGGGCTGCGCGCGGAGAAGGACCAGAAGCGCGCGGTGGGCTGGCTGACCTCCCACGGGTTCGAGGTCGCCAACCACACCTGGCGCCACCCCTACCTGCCCGCCATGCCGAAGAAGAAGATCGCCGAGCAGCTCGCGCGGACCGAGCGGCTGCTCGGCCGGCTCGGCGCGGGGCCGTCGGAGACGATGGCGCTGCCCTACGGCGCGATGCCGCGCAAGAGGTCCCTCGTGCAGTCCGGCAAGTGGGACGGCGTCGAATACCGGTTCAAGGGCGTCTTCCTGGCCGGGGCGCAGCCGTCGGAGTCGCCGTTCACCAAGGGCTACGACCGGCGGGCCATCCAGCGGATCCAAAGCAACGGCAAAAAAGGCGAATGTCGTCGATGGTGCTCGCAGTACTGGCTGGAGTGGTTGCACGACCACCCCGGGCGGCGCTACACCGCCGACGGCGATCCGGCCCGCATCTCCGTTCCCAAGGGACTTCGCGGTAAGATCAGTTCTCCGAACAGGGGGCGGGTGATCGTCTACTGAGCGAGCCCGATCACGGTCCGGATCAGCTGATTTCCGGTCCTGACCCCCGGCGTGTCGTGCCCCCGGATTGACCGGGCTCGTCTGGTCTCATATGCTGATCGCTGCGCTGTGGGCTCGTGCGTGTCTCGGACCGAGTGGGCTCGCGCTCGATCAGACCGACGCCAGTTCGGCCGATCGATAAGAGGCCTGCTGCGTGTTCGCCACATCGACATCTGTCCGCGTTCGGAGCACTTCCACACATGACGAGCAGCACTGAGGCCACCTCGAGCACCCCGCAGGTAGCGGTCAACGACATCGGGTCCGAGGAAGAGTTCCTCGCAGCGATCGACCTGACCATCAAGTACTTCAACGACGGCGACATCGTCGAGGGCACCGTCGTCAAGGTCGATCGAGACGAAGTTTTGCTCGACATCGGCTACAAGACCGAGGGCGTCATCCCCTCGCGTGAGCTCTCGATCAAGCATGATGTCGATCCGGCGGATGTCGTCGAGGTTGGCGAGCACGTCGAGGCGCTCGTCCTCCAGAAGGAGGACAAGGAAGGCCGTCTGATCCTGTCCAAGAAGCGCGCTCAGTACGAGCGGGCCTGGGGCACGATCGAGAAGATCAAGGACGAGGACGGCATCGTCACCGGCACCGTCATCGAGGTCGTCAAGGGTGGTCTCATCCTCGACATCGGCCTCCGTGGCTTCCTGCCGGCGTCCCTGGTCGAGATGCGCCGTGTCCGCGACCTGCAGCCGTATGTCGGTCGCGAGCTCGAGGCGAAGATCATCGAGCTCGACAAGAACCGCAACAACGTGGTCCTGTCCCGCCGCGCCTGGCTGGAGCAGACCCAGTCCGAGGTTCGCCAGACGTTCCTCAACACCCTGCAGAAGGGTCAGGTCCGCAAGGGCGTCGTCTCCTCGATCGTCAACTTCGGTGCGTTCGTCGACCTCGGCGGCGTCGACGGTCTGGTGCACGTCTCGGAGCTGTCCTGGAAGCACATCGACCACCCCTCCGAGGTCGTCGAGGTCGGCCAGGAGGTCACCGTCGAGGTCCTCGACGTCGACATGGAGCGCGAGCGGGTCTCCCTGTCGCTCAAGGCGACGCAGGAGGACCCCTGGCAGCAGTTCGCCCGGACCCACCAGATCGGCCAGGTCGTTCCCGGCCGGGTCACCAAGCTGGTGCCGTTCGGTGCGTTCGTCCGGGTGGAGGAGGGCATCGAGGGCCTCGTCCACATCTCCGAGCTGGCCGAGCGTCACGTCGAGATCCCCGAGCAGGTCGTCACGGTCGGCGAGGAGATCTTCGTCAAGATCATCGACATCGACCTCGACCGTCGCCGGATCTCCCTGTCGCTCAAGCAGGCGAACGAGTCCGCGATGGGCGCCGACGTCGAGTTCGACCCCACGCTGTACGGCATGGCGGCGACCTACGACGACCAGGGCAACTACATCTACCCCGAGGGCTTCGACTCCGAGACCGGCGAGTGGCTCGAGGGCTACGACAAGCAGCGCGAGGAGTGGGAGCGGCAGTACGCCGAGGCCCAGAACCGCTTCGAGGCGCACAAGCGCCAGATCGAAGAGGCTCGCAAGGCCGACGCCGAGGCCGAGGCCGCTCCGACGACCTACACCGGTGAGACCCAGTCCGCCGGTTCGGGCGGCGGCAGCAGCAGCAGCTCCTCCGCTCCGGCGGCCGGCGCTCTCGCCTCCGACGAGGCTCTCGCCGCTCTGCGCGAGAAGCTCGCCGGCGGTCAGAGCTGACACCGGTCCCGCGGGGCGCACGCCCTGAGCGAGTGATGTGAGGAAGGACCCCGCTTCGGCGGGGTCCTTTTTCACGTTCCGGCCGCCTGATCCCGTTCCGGACCGGGGGAGGCCCGTGCCCGCCGTACGGTACGCGGTGCCGTAGGGTGGCGGCCGTGACCGTGATCGAACGGGCCGGGCCCGGGGACGCCGGAGAGATCCTGACCGTGCAGCGCGCCGCCTACGTCAGCGAGGCCCAGCTCTACGGCGATCCGTTCATCCCGCCGCTGGTGGAGTCGGCCGAGCAGGTCCGCGTGGCCGTCGAGACCGGTGTCGTCCTCGTCGCCCGCCGGGAGCGCAGGATCGTCGGCGCGGTCCGCGGGAGGATGTCCGGCACCACCTGCCTGGTCGGCCGCCTCGTGGTCGCCCCCGACGTCCAGAGGCGCGGCGTCGGAGGGTCCCTGCTCGCCGCGCTCCACGGCGACGCCTCTTCCGCCCTGGCGTTCGACCTGTTCACCGGGCACCTGTCCGAGGGCAACCTGCGGCTCTACCGCCGCCACGGCTACCGCGAGACCGGCAGGGAGCGGATGAGCGACCACCTGACCCTGGTCCACATGCGCCGCGAGCTCTGAGGCGCCGGACCGGAGTCCTGGCGGGCGGGCCGTACCGCGTATGCTGCGGATCATGCTGAAGGTGGGACTCACCGGTGGGATCGGATCCGGCAAGAGCGAGGTGGCGCGGCGGCTGGCGGCCCTGGGCGCCGTGGTGATCGACGCCGACCGGATCGCCCGGGAGGTGGTCGAGCCCGGCACGGAGGGACTCGCCCGGATCGTCGAGGTCTTCGGAACGGAGATCCTCCGCCGGGACGGCGCCCTCGATCGGGAGAGGCTCGGCTCCATCGTCTTCTCCGACTCAGGGAGGCTGGCCGCCCTCAACGGCATCGTGCACCCGCTGGTCGGCGCGCGCGTCGCCGAGCTGCAGGACCGGGCGGCGGAGGAGGCGATCGTGGTCTACGACGTCCCGCTGCTGGCGGAGAACGGCCTCGCCCCCATGTACGACGTGGTCATCGTGGTGGACGCCGCCGACGATGTGCGTCTCGCCCGCCTGCTGGAGCTCCGTGGCATGACCGAGCGGGACGCGCGGGCCCGCATCGCCGCCCAGGCGACCCGCGAGGACCGGCTGAAGATCGCCGACATCGTCGTGCCGAACGACGGGACGCTGGAAGAGCTGCAGGCCAGAGCCGAAGAGGTGTGGGCCGAGCTGTCGGCCCGCTCCGGCCGGGGCGTGCGTCCGAGATGAGCGGAGCCGATCGCCGGGGACCGGTGGCCGGGAAGAACAGGTCCGTGTGTGATCAGCCGGTGTCATTCCGCCTTCACCCGGCCCCCGGGCCAGGGGCGAAGTGTGATCTCGGCCCACTTCGTGGATCGTGGCCGCCGTGCTGCGGAGACTGAGTGTTCTGGACCGGATTCGGATCGGCCTGCTGGCGCTGGGCCTCCTGTCCGTCCTGACCGGCCTGCTGCCCGCCGGGGACGCCCGGGCCGAGCTGACGCGGATCGCACCCGTCCTGCTGTTCCTCGGCGCGGTGATCGTGATGGCCGAGCTCGTCAAGGAGGCCCAGGTCTTCGACGTGATCGCGGCGAGACTGGCGGCGGCCGGGCGCGGGAACCACGCGGCGCTGTTCCTGCTGTGCACCGCCTTCGCCGCCCTGGTCACCATGTTCCTCAACCTCGACACGACCGCCGTGCTGCTCACACCCGTCATGCTCGCCCTGGCGGCCAGGAGCGGCATCGCCGCGCTGCCACTGGCCATGACCACCGTCTGGCTGGCCAACACCGCGAGCCTGCTGCTGCCGGTGTCGAACCTCACGAACCTTCTCGCCATGGATCGCCTGGGCATGTCCACCAAGGAGTTCGCCGGGCGGCTCTGGCTGCCGCAGGCCGTCTCGATCGCGGTCACCATGGTCTTCCTGTGGGTGTTCTTCTGGCGGCGCGGCCGCCGCGGCGCCGACCGCTACGTCCCGCCCGGCCCCGTCCCGGTCGCCGACCCGCTGCTGTTCCGCATCGCGGCCACGGTGTGCGCGCTGTTCATCGCCGCGCTTCTGCTGGAACTGCCGATCCAGCTCGTCTCCCTCTCCGCGGCGGTGCTGATGGTCGCCGCCTTCGCCTGGCGCGACCGCTCCAAGCTCACCTTCGCCCTGTTCCCCTGGCAGCTCCTGGTCTTCGTCACCGGCCTGTTCCTGGTGGTGCCCACCCTGAGCCGGTACGGCCTGGCCGGCCTGATGGGCGCGCTGACCGGTACGGCGGGCGACGCCGCCGGCGCCTACCGGGCGGCGGCCACCGGCGGCGGGCTGGCCAACCTGATCAACAACCTGCCCGCCTACACCGCGGTGGAGAAGGTCATCCCGGCGGGCGACCGCGACCGGCTCCTCGCCCTGCTCATCGGCGCCGACGTCGGGCCGCTGATCACCCCCTGGGCGTCGCTGGCCACCCTGCTGTGGTTCGAGTGGTGCCGCCGCCGCGCGGTGCGGGTGCCACCGCTGACGTTCGTGCTGGCCGGGGCCGGACTGGCGGTGACCGGGGTGGCCGCCGCCGTGGCCGCGCTCCTGCTCACCGCCTGACGCCCGCGAACCGCCTGCCTCCCGCGAACCGCCCCCGGTGACGGACCACGATCGGGACCGCGGCCGCCGCGGCACTCACGGCGTTCAGGCTCGTTCCTGGTTTCCTCCGGACGGTCAGGACGTGACCCCGGGGACGGCCCCGACCTCCTCCAGCAGTTCCTCCTGCAGTCCGGCCCGCCCGGCGACGAAGTCACATACGCTCCCGTCCAGTGGAACGCGGTCGAACGGTGCGCCGTCGAAGCCGCTGACCACCGCCCCGGCCTCCTGAGCGATCAGCAGGCCGCCCGGCAGGTCGACGACCCCGGTCCGGTGGCCGACGATGCCGTCGATGTCCCCCCGGGCCAGCATCGCCCAGGCGAGCAGCGGGGCCCACAGCCGCAGTACCCGGCGGGCGCGCAGATCGAGCGCCGCCTTCAGCGCCGTGGCCACGGGGTCGCCGCGGCGCACGCCGTACCCCTGGATCCAGGCCAGCACTGGACCGGAACGACCGGGCCGGTAAGGCGGAGCCGCCAGCGGGCCCGCCGGGCCGACCGCGCCCCGGCCCCGCACGGCCGACCAGGTACGGCCGGTCACCGGCTCGTGCACGACCCCCAGCTCGGGACGCCCGCCGCGGCACAGAGCCAGGCCCACCGCGTACAGCGGCAGGCCGATCGCCACGTTGTTGGTGCCGTCGAGCGGGTCGATGACCCACGTCCACTCCGACCCGGCCTCACCCAGCGCGCCTGCCTCCTCTGAGATCACCGCGTGCCCGGGGAACGCCGAAAGGACCCGGCCGATCAGCAGCCTCTCCGACACCAGGTCCAGGTCGGTGACCACATCGCCGTCGTCTCCCTTGGGATTGACCACGAGGGCCGCCTGGGTGCCCTCGGTGATCAGCCGGCCGGCCGCCCCCGCGGCGTCGACGGCGACCCGGCGGGCGTGCTCCAGATCCGGCGGCGCGACGGCGCGGTCCTCGCCCCGCTCCGCGGTCTCGCCCGGTTCACCGCTCCGCGCGGCCGATGCCTCTGTCGTCATAGCAGGACCGTATCCCGCCGCCCTCCGGGCACGGAACGGTGCGGAACCCCCGGCTCCGGCCGGACATCGGCCCCCGCTCCGGCCTGACCGGCGCCCAACCGCCTACGACCCTCGCCGAGAGCGGACGCATCCGGGACGGTCGGCGTGAGACCGGTGCCCGGCCGGTCCCACGCCCCTCACCGGGCCGGACCTCAGCCGGTCGAGGGCGGGGACGGTTCGGCGTCGGTCCAGCCGGACTCCAGCACCACGGTGGCCCGGTCACCCTTCCGCGGCACTCCGGTGTCTTCGGCGGTCAGCACCTTGGAGGTGCCGGGATCGATGATCAATTTATTCCGGGAGGGCAGGCCCTCCCGGATCGGGAAGGTCACGGCGACCCCCGGCCGCCCCTGCGGGTCGGTGGCCCGGCCTTCGATCCGCACCGCGGGCAGTGTCGCCAGCGCCTGGTAGGCGGCACCGCGCACCTGCGGGGAGACGGGCAGGTGATACAGGAGTTCGGCCAGGACGGAGGGCAGGCCGTCCTCCACCGAACCGGCGAAGTCCTGATCACTGCGGATCGCGTCGGCGGCTCGCTTCTTCAGCGCCTCGGGATCCGCGGGAAGCGCCTCGATCTCCTTCAGCGTCAGGGGCAGGGCACTCCAGTAGAGCTTCCGCCGTCCCTTGAGCGGGGTGAGCGTGCCCTCGCCGGGCGAGGTGGAGTAGACGCCGCCATCCGGTCCCATCTCCCATTCGGCCGGCGAGCCGTCCCTGCGCCACGCCTCCGTGTCGAGAGGGGTGGCGGCCAGCTGCCTGCGGCCCATCCATCTGCGGCCGTCCTTGGCCACCCAATCCTCCGAGAGGTAGGTGGTTTTGAGCCGGTAGGCGTCGCCGCTTTCGCCGTACGGCCCCGCCGACCCCACGTATAGCTCCCGAAGGCGCCAGTAGGCCCCTTCCGGGGCGGCTTGGGCCTTGGCGGCGGCGGCCAGCAGAATCGACGTTCCCTGCAGGGCGGTGACACCGGTGACCGCAGGAGAGGGCGAGGAGGCGGGGACGGCCTGGCCGAGGAGGACCACCGCGGCGGCCGCGGCCGCCGCGAGCCCGAGGGCACCGGCCTGCCACCGCGGGCGCCTCCTCACCTTCGGGAACGTCATCGATACGCCGCCAGGCGGTGAGGAACGTCTCGGAGATGACGTCGGCCGTGTCGTCGGGGGAGCGGATACGACGGGCGGCGTACTGATGTATCGCCGGGTGGTACGCGTCATAGACCGCCTCGAAGCGATCTCGGTGTGTCACAGGATCTCCTTGCCGAAAGGTGCCGGACACCTGGTGAATGTCCGGCACCTTTTGGAATGTGGCAGATCACTGTGAGCGGTTCGCGCCACGGGCCCCGCCATCGAAAAGCCCCACCGGAGCCGATGACCTGGTGAGGCGCGGAATCCCGGACACGCGGGCCGCGCGATCGGAACGGCCTGCCTCGCGCCCCTCCCGGAGCCTCGGGCCGTAGCCGGTGTGGGCGGTCAGAACCAGCCGCGCCTGCGGGCCATCGCCTCCAGCCCCGCGCGCAGCGACTGCTCCACCTGGCCCGGATGGTCGCCGTGGCGGACCGTGAACCGGTCGTAGGTGTCGCCGCCGGACGACAGGAACCCGCCGCGCCTGTCGGCCTCCAGGATGACGTCCATCGAGTGCGGCCCGGTGATGAACGTCAGCTCCAGCTCGCTGAAGTGCCGGCCGTACTCGTGGCCCGCGTGGTACTCGATCTCCTGGAAGAACGGCATCCGCGAGCCGCGCAGCGTGCCGCGCTCCAGGTCGGCCTTCTTGAAGTGGAAGCCCATCCGGCTCAGCGCGCCGAGCACGTTGTCCTGGGCGGGCAGCGGGTTGACGAACAGCGGGTCGAGGTCGCCCTTGTCGAGCGCTCCGGCCAGGGCCAGCTCGGTGGCCACGCCGAGCCGCATGCCGCGCAGCGGGTGGCCGCCGACGGCGCTGATCGGGGTCTCCCACGGGACGGCGATCTCGAACGGCGCCGAGTGGGACGCGCCCGCCGCGAGCTGGAACGGCCCGGCCACCTGCTCGCGCAGGAAGCTGTAGGTCGCGTGGTGCTCATTGTCGCCGCTCTCGACCTCGACGACCGCGGTGAAGTCGATGAAGATGCCCTCGACCTGGTGGTCGGAGCCGCCGCCGCGGAAGTCGACCCGCCCGCGCAGGACCTCACCGGGACGGACGTGGGAGTTCTGCAGGATCGTGTCGACTTCGACGCCCGCGCCGAACGCGGCCATCAGCTTGCGGAAAACCATGGGGACTCCCCGGTTGGTGTCTGATCTGAGATGGGAAGCGCCCGTTCGGGCGCGTGGTCGGGATGGGTGCGGGGGGAACACGCCTGGCCGGGAGGCGTATGGCCGGGACGGGCGAGGGGCCGGACGCCCCGGCTGATCCCGGCCGGGCCGGGGCGGGGTCCGGCCGGGCCGGGCCTGCCGGGACGGGCTCAGCCGGGCCGGCCGGACGGCCAGGCCTGGCCGTCCGCGCCGTTCCCGTTCCCGTTTCCGTTCGCGCCGCCGCCGTCGCCGATGCCACCGAGCCGCGGCAGGAGCTGGGCCAGGAGCATCGTGGACAGCGCCGACGACTCGCCGGACGTGCCGTCGGTTCGGACCACCAGGGGACGCGGGGCGCTCTCGGCGAGCCTGGCCCCCACGTCGAGGCGGCGGCGGGCCAGCTCGTACTGGAGCACGGCCCGGTTGTCGCGGTAGGAGTCGGCCAGCCTGCGCAGCCCTCGGGCCTCGTTCTCGGCGGAGGTGAGCTCGGCCCGCCCCTTGGCCTCGATCTCCCAGCGCACCCGCTGCGCCTCGGTCTCGTGCTCCTCCAGCATGCGGGCGACGTCCTTGCGGGCGGTGTTGGCGGCGGCCCGCACCTCCACGATCCGCGCGTCCCGCGTCTTCTTGGCGCGCTCGATCTCCATCAGCAGCGTGTCGATCCGCCGCTTGCGGGTGAGCTCCCACTCCCGCTCGAACGCCGACAGCTCCTTGGCGACCTTCTCGCGGGTGGCCAAGTGCTGCTGGTAGGCGTCGGGCAGCTGCACGTCGGGGATGTTGGCGCCGGTGATCCGCACGCCGTACCGGCCGAGCTGACGGGTCAGCAGCTCCTGCATGTCACCGACGTCGGACCCGCGCAGGTCGTAGGCGCGCTCGGTGTGCACCCTGCGGCTGCGCTGACGGATGGCGTCCTGTACGGCGCTGCTCAGCACCAGGTCGAAGTTGCTCGCCCCGATCGTCCGGACGAAGGCCACCGGGTCGACGATGCGGAACTTCAGGAAGAACTCGATCGACTTCAGCGGCACGTTCTCCGCGGTCGGGCAGGCCACGATCGGCGCCGAGTAGGGGATCTCGGTGGAGGTGTCCACCACCGCGTCCACCCGGTCCCACGGCAGCCACAGGTAGTGGCGGCCCGGGGGCAGGGTGCCGGTGACCGCGCCCCAGCGGCTGCGCACGCCGGTGGTGCCCTCCTCGATCTCGATGATCGCCCGCCGCCACACCCACACCAGCGTGACCAGCAGCAGGACCACCGCGCCCACCGCGGCCAGGAAGGAGATCACCCCGTCGGCGAGCACCGCCGTGCCGGCGAGGTAGAGGGCGGCGAACAGCAGCGTCAGCCAGGCGAAACCGCGGCGGTCCTTGGGGATGACCACCGGGACCAGCCGGCCGGACTCGCCGCCGCGCAGCAGCTGGCGGATCTCCGACCAGGAGGCCAGGGATTCCTTGATCTTGGAGAACTCGGCGCTCATCGCACGTCCTCACCTTCCCGGGCCGCCGGCCCGTCCTGCGCCCCGGCCGCCCGGAGCGCCCGCCCCGGCGGTTCCGCCTGCTCAGGCCGCGCCGTCTGTACCGGCTGCGGTGTCTGTGGTGTCCCGCCGGTCGGTCCCGCCGTACCGATTCCGCCGGTCGTTCCGCCCGCACCGGCGCCGCCGGCCTCCGAGGCCGGGTTCAGCAGCGCGGCGATCTCCGAGCCGCGCTCCTCGACCCTCCTGCCGATCTCGGTGACGCGCGCCCTGATGGCCGCCATGTCCTCCTCGGAGAACAGCTGCGTCTCGCGGCTGCCGACGAGCTGCCTGGCCAGGGCCAGCAGGTCGATGTCGGGCCGCTCGCCCACCTGCACCATCCGGGGCAGGTGCGCCGCCACGGCCTCCAGCTTGTCGAGCAGGTCCTGCTGGAACCGGTAGTCCAGGATCTCCGGCGCCTGGGCCGCGCTCAGCGCCCGGATGTCCAGCGCCTGCGCCTCCAGCAGCGCCGCGTTGGCCTTGGCGGTGGACTCCGCCTCCACCAGCCGCTGGCCCGCCTGCGCCTTGGCCTGGTAGGAGGCGCGCTCCAGCGCGGTGTCCATCCGGGCCTGGTAGCCGGCGATCTCGGCCTGGATCGCCGACAGCTGCTCCTGCAGCCCGGCGAGCTCCCTGACGATGTCGCCCTCGTTCTGCTCCTTGCGCAGCTGCAGCTCGTACTCGTAGGTGTAGGCCTCCTTGGCCACCCTGATCATCTCGGGGGCGGCGAGGTCCATCCGGTATTCCTGGCTCGTCGGCTCGGCGTGCGTGATGTTCACGTCGGTGAGCCGTACGGCGGGCAGGAACTGCTGGTTGAGGGTGTCCAGCATGCCCAGGGTGCTCTCGCCGACCAGGTCGTAGATCTCCTCGGCGCGCTGGGAGTAGATGAGGGAGCGGGTGACCTCGCTGATGGCGTTCTGCAGCTTGGCCTGGAAGCCGCTGACCGAGCCGAGGACGAAGATGAACTCGGCCGGGTCCTCGATGCGGAACTGCAGGAACAGGTCGACGCTCGCCTTGACGCCCTGCTGCGTCGGGGCCTCGCTGATGGGCGCGTTGAAGGGGTACTCGCGGGTGGTGTTGACGATGTAGCTGACCCGCTTCCACGGGTTGAACAGCGTCACCCGGCCCGGCTCGGCGATCTGCACGAGCTTGCCGAACTTGGTGATCAGCGCCTTGGCGCCCTCGGGGACCATGACCACGCTGCGCCGCCACCACAGGAACGCGGCGGCCAGCACCAGGACCAGCCAGTAGTGCAGGCCGAACAGCACCCGTGCGCCGTCCGGCAGCCCGGTGGCCACCAGCCCGGCCAGGCCGAGGACGGCCAGGACCACCAGCGGAATGACCACCCGCGCCGTCGTCCCCTTGGGGATCACCACCGGCGAGATCACGTGGGCCGGCCGGCCGTCCGGTCCCGCCGCGGCGAAGCTCCGGCCGAGGATCTCACCGGCCTCTGTCAGTGAGGCGCTGCGGGCCTCGATGACCGTCCCCGTGGAGATGTCCTGGTCGCGGGCCGCGGCGAAGTCGGACGGGTCGAGCGCGAAGCCCTGCTCGCCGGGCCCCTGGCCGGTGAACCGGCCCGCGAGCCGGCCCACGGCCTGGCCGGCCATCTGGCGTGGGTCGCCTCCCTGTCCTATCGCCTGGGCGGCCGCCGTGGCGGTCCGCATGACCTGTTGTGACCGGGACATCTGACCTCCGGGAGGTAGTCGTACTAGATAGTCCGATATATCAGTCTTCGCGAGCTTTTGTCCGGCGCATTGAGCCGGGGAAGCCGGATGGCGAGGCCGTACCCGGAAGTGAAGTCCACCGGGCTTGACGTCGGCTTGCCGCCGGATTGAACCGGATCGAAGCCGCCCGGCCCACCCCGGAGGCCACCCGCCGACCCCGCGCCCCCGTCCCTCGCCCCCGCCCGTCCGGACGTTTTCTTTACACCTTCTTTACGCCCAACGTGCCCGGCGGGCCGAAGGTGCCCGTACGGCCGGACGGATTGCGCTCGTTCCGCCCGCGCGCCGGGATCCCCCCGTGCCGTGGAGGAGAACGCCGGGGAGCGAGGCCGGCCGTACGGCCGGACGGAAATGTCGGTGGGCCCGCCTACAGTGGGTGGAGTGAGGCCGGTAACTGATTTGCAGCGCAAGGTGGCGCCCTTCCAGGTGGTCACCGAGATGACCCCGTCGGGCGACCAGCCCGCAGCGATCGCCGAGCTGGAGCGGCGCGTGCGGGCGGAGGAGAAGGACACCGTCCTGCTGGGCGCCACCGGCACCGGCAAGACCGCCACGATCGCCTGGCTGATCGAGCGGCTGCAGCGGCCGACCCTGGTCATCCAGCCCAACAAGACGCTCGCCGCGCAGTTCGCCAACGAACTGCGCGAGATGATGCCGAACAACGCGGTCGAATACTTCGTCTCGTACTACGACTACTACCAGCCCGAGGCGTACGTCCCGCAGAGCGACACCTACATCGAGAAGGACTCCTCGATCAACGACGAGGTCGAGCGGCTGCGCCACTCCGCGACCAACTCGCTGCTGACCCGCCGCGACACGATCGTGGTGGCGTCGGTGTCGTGCATCTACGGCCTGGGCACCCCGCAGGAGTACGTCGACCGCATGGTCCGTCTCCAGACGGGCCAGGAGATCGAGCGCGACCGCCTGCTGCGCCGCCTGGTCGACATGCAGTACACCCGCAACGACCTGGCCTTCACCCGGGGCACCTTCCGGGTCCGCGGCGACACCATCGAGATCATCCCCAAGTACGAAGAGCTCGCCGTGCGCATCGAGATGTTCGGCGACGAGATCGAGAAGCTCTCCACGATGCACCCGCTGACCGGCGAGGTGATCACCGACGACGACGAGGTCTACATCTTCCCCGCCTCCCACTACGTCGCGGGCCCCGAGCGGATGGAGAAGGCCGTCAACGGCATCGAGGCCGAGCTGGCCGAGACGCTGGAGAGGATGGAGCGCCAGGGCAAGCTCCTGGAGGCCCAGCGGCTGCGCATGCGCACCACCTACGACCTGGAGATGCTGCGCCAGATCGGCACCTGCTCCGGCGTGGAGAACTACTCGCGCCACATGGACGGCCGCGCCCCCGGCAGCGCCCCCAACACCCTGCTCGACTACTTCCCCGAGGACTTCCTCCTCGTGCTGGACGAGTCGCACCAGACCGTCCCGCAGATCGGCGCGATGTACGAGGGCGACGCCTCCCGCAAGCGCACGCTCGTCGAGCACGGCTTCCGGCTGCCGTCCGCGATGGACAACCGCCCGCTGAAGTGGGAGGAGTTCCTGGAGCGGATCGGCCAGACCGTCTACCTCTCGGCCACCCCCGGCTCCTACGAGCTGGGTCGCTCCGGCGGCGACGTGGTCGAGCAGGTCATCCGGCCGACCGGCCTGGTCGACCCCGAGGTGATCGTCAAGCCCACGACGTCGCAGATCGACGACCTCGTCCACGAGATCAGGATCCGCGCCGAGAAGGACGAGCGGACCCTCGTCACCACGCTGACCAAGAAGATGGCCGAGGACCTCACCGACTATCTCCTGGAGCTCGGCATCCGGGTCCGCTACCTCCACAGCGAGGTCGACACCCTGCGCCGCATCGAGCTGCTCCGCGAGCTGCGCTCCGGCGAGTTCGACGTGCTGGTCGGCATCAACCTCCTGCGCGAGGGCCTCGACCTGCCCGAGGTGTCGCTGGTGGCCATCCTCGACGCCGACAAGGAGGGGTTCCTGCGCTCGGAGACCTCCCTGATCCAGACGATCGGCCGTGCCGCCCGGAACGTCTCCGGCCAGGTGCACATGTACGCCGACCGGATCACCCCCTCCATGGAGCGGGCGATCGAGGAGACCAACCGCCGCCGGGCCAAGCAGGTCGCCTACAACGAGGCCCGCGGCATCGACCCGCAGCCGCTCCGCAAGAAGATCGCCGACATCCTCGACTCGCTCAACCGCGAGGACGCCGACACCGAGCAGCTCCTCGGCGGCAACGGCCGCCAGCAGTCGCGCGGCAAGGCGCCGGTCCCCGGCTTCGCGTCCAAGGCCGCCAGCCAGCACGCCAAGGCCATCGCCGGGGAGATGCCCCGGGCCCAGCTGGAGGAGCTGGTCGCCTCGCTCACCGAGCAGATGCACCAGGCCGCAGCCGACCTGCAGTTCGAGGTCGCCGCCCGGCTCCGAGACGAGATCAAGGAGCTCAAGCGCGAGGTCCGCGACATGCGCGAGGCCGGCGTCTCCTGACCGCCGCCGGGGAGACCCGGCGGCCCGGCGACGATCGGGAGACCGGCGATCGGCCGCCCCGGGACCTGGGGCGGCCGGCGGGCGCCTCCGTGTACGACGCCGATGACGGCAGGCATCCGCGCGTGCGATGCCGATGACGACGATCCCGTGGCCGCGGCGCGACCCTTGATGCCAGAATGCCCGGCATGGGCCGAAAAGCGGTGCGCTCAGCTCTGGCGGGCCTGGCCATGGCCGCTCTGTCCGCTCTATCCGCTCTGTCCGCCGGATGCTCGGCCGCCCCCGGATCCGGCGCGACGGTTCCCTCCCCGGGGCCGCAGGCCGGGCCCTCTCCCGGCGCGGCGTGGACCCCTTCCGGCGCGGTGGCGACTTCCCCCGGGAACCGCTGCCACCTCCACCCGGACTCCACGCTGCCCCCCACCCCGCCGCCGCTCCCCTCCGGGGGTGGGATGCGCCTCGTGCACTACAACGCCTACCCCTACGGCGACGACTACCGCGCCGTGACGGCGCTGCCCGACGGCACGGTGTACGCCGTCGGGCAGCGCGAGTTCCCCGCGACGGGCGATCCCTGCGGGCCGCGCCGCACGCTGACGTACGCGATGCGATGGGACGGCCGGCGCTGGCACGGGCTGCCCGAACTCGACCGGGTGGTGGAGGTGGGCCGGATCGCGGCCTCCCGCGACGGCGCCCTGCGGGTGTTCGGCCGTTGCAGCGCCCCCACGATGAGCGGTGGCTCCGACGTCTGCACAGCCCGCTGGGACGGCACGTCATGGACGGTGTCCGTGCTGGACTCGGGGGTCACGGGGGCCGCCGCGATCGGCCGGGACGAGGTCTGGGCGGCGACCTCCGGCAGGATCCACCACTGGGACGGTGACCGCCGGCTCTCGCAGAGGCCGCCCTTCCGCGTGGGCGCCCTGCAGGCGACCGCGTCCGGTCAGGTGTGGATCGCCGGAGACGAGGGCGGGCACATCGCCGTCGCCCGCCGCAGCGGTCGCCGCTGGACTCCGGTCCCGCGCCCGCCGATCCCTCGCCTGTACGGGGAGCGGCAGCGGGAGACGGTGGTGGTCGCCCTCGCGGTGGGCGACGGGGGAGAGGTGTGGGTGCTCGGCTCGATGTACCGGATCTGCGGAGAGGAGGAGACGACGTGCGTCCGGCCCGTGCTCATGAGATGGAGCGGCGGCCGGTGGCTGGTCAGGGTCGTGCCCGAACGGCTCTCCATCGGCCGTGACATCGTCGCCGACGGCGCGGGCGGCCTGTGGACGACCGTCCCCCACGGCCTGGGCCGCCTCACCGGCGGGAGATGGCGGACGTACGAGGCCGACCGCGGCCCGCTCGGAGGGCGCTCGGTGGCGGCGCTCGCCCGCCGCCCCGGATCGGCCTCGGTCTGGGCGGTCGGCCGGGACCACACCGAGTCCGAGGAGATGCCGTTCACCAACGGCATGATCTGGCGCCTGGACTAGGTCTGTTCCGCGGGTCCCCGCCCGGCCGACCGCGGCAGGCGGGGTGATCCGTGAAACGGAACCTAACCGGGCCCGGTCGTCTCGGAGGGCTCCGCCGCGGCTCTCCCGTTGGGACGGTGGTCACCGGCGGACGCCTGCAGCTCATCGATCTTGGCGTGCAGGCGGGCCAGCTCCCCGGCGATGACGGCGAGCGTGTCCTCGACGCGCTGCTCCTCGGCCGAGGTGGTCTGGTCGTCCATGGCGGTGACGACGACGGCGATGAACAGGTTCAGCACCACGAACGTGGTCAGCGGGATGTAGCCGACGAAGAACACCCACGCCCAGGGCTTCTGCTCCATCACCTCGGAGGCGATGTCGGGCCACGCCTCGCCGGTCATGACCTGGAACAGGGTGAACAGCGAGGTGGGAAGCTCGGCGAAGTACTGCGGGGCGATGTCGCGGAACAGATGCGTGGCCAGCACCGCCGAGACGTACACCAGCAGGACGATCAGGCCGACGATCGAGAGCATGCCGGGAGCGGCCGCCATCAGGGCGTCGATGATCCTTCGCAGGCTGGGCACCGCCGACACCAGGCGCAGCGTCCGCACGATCCGCAGTGTGCGCAGCACCGAGGTGGAGGCCGACGCGGGGGCGAAGGAGACCGCCACGACGATCGTGTCGAACCAGCTCCACGGATCACGGAAGAACTTCTCACGGTAGGCGTACAGCCGGGCGGCGAGTTCGGCGGCGAAGACGGCCAGGGTGACCCGGTCGATCACGTGCAGCAGGCCGCCGACCCGGTCGGCGAGGACCGAGGAGGTCTCGCAGCCGATGGTGACCGCGTTGAGGACGATGACGAAAATGATGACCCGCTGCAGGCGGGGGGTTTCGAGGATGCGGCGCACACGTTCTCGTGTCGGCACCCGGCCGGCGTCCGTAGGGGGAGGGGTCACCGGTCGATCATCCCAAATCCGGCACGACACCTTTTCGGTGGACCAACGGACATCTCGTTCGAGCGGGAGAACCAGGACGCCGCGCGGGCGGAGGCGGGCGTGGAGCGGCTTCTACGGAGCCTTGCCTCCCATGTACGTGCTCAGGTCGAGGTCGATGTCCACGTCGAAGCCGGCGTACGTCCGCAGCCGCCCCCGGTGGATGCCGGTCGGCACGTACGCTCTGACGGAGGGCTCCAGCTCGAAGGTGTAGACGACGGCGCCCTCGTCCTCCTGCTCGACGCGCCAGAAGTATCTGATCCCGGCGTCGGAGTACTTGATCGGCTTGGTGGTGCGATCCCGCTCCATGGACTCGGCGGACACCACCTCGACGACGAGGTGGACGTCCTCCGGCTTGAAGGTGGTCGTGCTCAGGTTCTGCAGGGCCGACCGGTTGACGACGAGGACGTCGGGCTCCGGGCGCTGCCGCATGCCCAGGGTGACCGTCATCTCTCGGACGACCACGAGATCGGCCGGTGGGCGTATTCCTCGCTCCGAATCGATCAAAAGATTGACCATGAACATGTGGAACGCGGTCTGCGGTGACATCATGACGAGTGACCCATCGATCAGCTCGACGTGCCTGGGCGCGTCGGGGGGAAGACGGTCGAGCATGTCGGCCGTCCACCCGCCGGGTGGCCCCGGATAGAACCACTCGGGAAATGCCGTGGTCATATGCCGACCTCCTCGAACTGCCCCGCCTTTTCACGATGCGTGCTCATGATGACACGCTCCGCGTCCGTCAGCGGGGCTCTTCCCGCTGGGGGCGGCTGAGCATCGTGCGGCGGTAGAGCTCGTCGATCTGGTCCAGCGGGTCGGGGGCGCGGCGGCGGGCCTCGATCTCCAGGTCGGTGCGGTTGTGGAGGTCGGCGATGACCCCGGCCGAGTGCGTCATCTGGTCGTTGAGCAGATCTGCGCGGATGCGGGAGCAGGCCCCGGTCAGCTTGGCATGGTGGTCGCGCAGCAGGCCGAACGAGTGGGGGTCGGAGTGGGACGGCATGCGGGAGTGCCGGGCGTAGAGGCCGAGCTGGGCGTCGACCTGGTCGGCCTGCACGGCGATCTCCGCCATCAGGTGGGGCAGGTCGCCCAGGCCCCAGCCGTCGCGCAGCGCCTGCTCGACGGCCTGGCGGGTCAGGGAGACCTCCCGGCGGAGGTCGATGCGCATCCGCTCGGCCTCGGCGGCCTCGCCGGTGCCCATCGACGCCACGTGGGTGGCGACCCGGTCGCCGACCTTGCGGGCCTCCTTGGTGGCCTTCTTGCCGACCTTGACCAGGAGGTAGACACCGGCCGCCGAGGCGAGAAGGACGAACAGCAGGATCACCAGTGCGATGGTGATGAAAGTGCCGATGGGAGCCACCTCCTGGCGGGGGCGAGACGGGTTCTTCGAGCATATCCCCGGCGGCGCGGCCGGGGCGGAGCCGTGGGCGGGAGGGGCCGACGCTCCCGGGTGGGCCGGTGGGCCGAGGTCGTGAAGGCCCGGCCGCGGGGCCGTCATCCGGGTCGCCCGGCTCCCCGCTCCTCCCTGTGCGGGGCGGAGCCGTGGCGTCAGGCCGGACTTCGGCGTAGGGCGCGGCGGCGCCGTACCTTGCGGACCGCCCACCAGCCGAACAGGGCGAGGACCGCCACCCCAACGACCACCAGCACCGGCATGAAGACCGCGACCAGGCTCATGCCGAGCGAGCCGGCGTCCTCCAGGGTGCTGACCACGGGGGCGCCTACCCCGGCGGTCGAGACGTTGACGACCGGCCTGGCGGTGGACTTCATCAGGTGTACGGCCAGCGCGATCGCGATGCCCAGCACCCAGCTCAGCCAGGGGTTGTGGCTCATCCAGGTCGAGCCGTCGAGCCGGGCCGCCGCCTCGGTGGCGCTGAACACCACGCCGCCGGAGGCCGGGCGGACGACCGTCTGGATCATGTCGTTGACGCTGTCGACCGCCGGGACCTTGTCGAGCACGATCTCGGCGAGCAGCAGCACGCCGATGATCGCGAGCACCCAGCCGTTGGACAGCCAGGCGAACTCGCTCGGCAGCCGTACCTCGTCGGTGAGGTTGGCGAGGACGCCGACGACCAGCAGCGGGATGTAGGCGTTGAGCCCGGCCGCCGTGGAAAGCCCCAGACCGGTTAGTGCCGCGAGCATCGTGTCTCCTCCGTGTGTCGCCCTTCCCTCAACGAACGATCACGGGGCAAAGATCCCGCCCCGGCGGACCGCGGCGGCGGAGGAGGCCCCGGGAGGTACGGGGGTCACGGTGTCCCCGAGGTCACCGCGCCGTCGGACAGCACGGTGAGTCCGGGAGTCGTGAGGGCTCCGGGGGAGCCGTCGGCGGCGAGGTGAGGCGGGAGCCAGCCGTGGCCGGGGACGTGGCGGCGGACCACCCTGGCCGGGACGCCGGCGATCACGCTGTGGTCGGGGAACTCGCCGCGGACCACGGCCCCGGCGGCGACCACGCACTGCCGGCCGATCCGGGTGCCCGGCAGGATGATCGCGCCGGTGCCCAGCCAGGAGCCGGAGCCGATGACCACGGGGTTGTTGCGGGGCCACTGGCGGCCGATCGGCGTCTCGGGGTCGTCGTAGACGTGGTTCTGGTCGGTGATGTAGACGTAGGGGCCGGTGAAGACGTGGTCGCCGATGTCGATCGACTGGTGCCCGACGATGTGACCGCCCCGGCCGATGGAGCAGTGCCGGCCGATCCGCACGATGCCGTCGGGGCCGAGGTCCGCTCCCGGGGCCATGCCGGCGGAGAGGGAGACCCGCTCGCCGACGAGGGTCTCCTCGCCGATCTCGATCCACTGCTCGCCGAAGACCGCGCCGGGGGGGAAGGCCAGGCGGGCGCCCTCGCCCAGGCGGCGGAACCGGTAGCCACCGGGGCTGGCCGGGGTGACCTCGCCGGCGGCGCGGAGCGCGGACCAGCCGCGGTGGACGAGAGCGCTGAGGGTGCGCCTCAACACCCCATGTACTGACATAAGGGCATAAGTTACCGGTCAGGGGTTTACCTGGGGAATGCGGGGCAGGGGCAGGTGACGGGGCGGTTCGCGACGGTCGTTTGATATTCTGAGAGCCCGTGGACAGTAGGCCCCTATCAGGGGGTGCCTGCAGCTCTATCGCGACCACGGGAGACTTCTTGCGCAGCGCCGCACAAACCAAGCATCTGTTCGTCACCGGCGGCGTCGCCTCCAGTCTCGGTAAGGGACTGACGGCGTCGAGCCTCGGACGCCTCCTCAAGCTGCGTGGCCTGCGAGTCACCATGCAGAAGCTGGACCCCTATCTCAACGTCGACCCCGGGACGATGAACCCGTTCCAGCACGGTGAGGTGTTCGTCACCGACGACGGAGCCGAGACCGACCTCGACGTCGGCCACTACGAGCGCTTCCTCGACACCGAGCTGCACGGCTCAGCGAACGTGACCACCGGCCAGGTGTACTCCAACGTGATCGCCAAGGAGCGCCGCGGCGAGTACCTCGGAGACACCGTCCAGGTCATCCCGCACATCACCAACGAGATCAAGGACCGCATCCGGTCCATGGCAGGCCCCGACGTCGACGTGGTCATCACCGAGGTCGGCGGGACCGTCGGCGACATCGAGTCGCTGCCCTTCCTGGAGGCCGTCCGCCAGGTCCGCCACGAGGTCGGCCGCGACAACGTGTTCTTCCTCCACGTCTCGCTTCTCCCGTACATCGGGCCGAGCGGCGAGCTGAAGACCAAGCCGACCCAGCACTCCGTGGCCGCGCTGCGCAGCATCGGCATCCAGCCCGACGCCATCGTCCTGCGCTCGGACCGGCCGGTCGCCGCCCCGATCAAGCGCAAGATCAGCCTGATGTGCGACGTCGACGAGGACGCCGTCGTCTCGGCCGTGGACGCCGCGAGCATCTACGACATCCCCAAGGTCCTGCACTCCGAGGGCCTGGACGCCTACGTCGTCCGCCGCCTCGGCCTGCCCTTCCGCGACGTCGGCTGGAAGGAGTGGGAGCAGCTCCTGCGCCGGGTGCACCACCCGGCCAGGGAGGTCACGATCGCGCTCGTCGGCAAGTACATCGACCTGCCCGACGCCTACCTGTCGGTCACCGAGGCGATGCGCGCCGGCGGCTTCGCCAACGACGCCCGCGTCAACATCCGCTGGGTCAAGAGCGACGACTGCGAGACCCCCGAGGGCGCCGCCCGCGAGCTCGACGGCGTGGACGGCGTGCTCATCCCCGGCGGCTTCGGCGTGCGGGGCATCGAGGGCAAGCTCGGCGCGATCCGGCACGCCCGGGAGAACAAGGTCCCGCTGCTCGGCATCTGCCTGGGCATGCAGTGCATGGTCATCGAGGCCGCCCGCAACCTCGCGGGCATCGAGGACGCCGGCAGCACCGAGTTCGACCCCGAGACGCCGCACCCGGTGATCTCCACCATGGCCGACCAGAAGGACGTCGTCGCCGGCGACCGCGACATGGGCGGCACCATGCGGCTGGGCCTCTACCCCGCCAAGCTCACCGAGGGCTCGCTCGCCCGCCAGCTGTACGGCAAGGCCAGGGCCGAGGAGCGTCACCGTCACCGCTACGAGGTCAACAACTCCTACCGCGCCGACCTGGAGAAGATCGGCATGGTCTTCTCCGGCCTGTCGCCCGACGGGCGCCTGGTGGAGTACGCCGAGCTGCCCGCCGACGTCCACCCGTTCTTCATCGGCACCCAGGCGCACCCGGAGTTCCGCTCCCGGCCGACCCGCTCGCACCCGCTGTTCTCGGGCCTCGTCTCCGCCGCCCTGGCCTACGCCGAGGCCCGGAGCGACGCGGCGAAGACCGGGCGGGGCAAGTGAGCGCGCCCGAGCCGCGGGCGAGCCGTGCCGACGTCTCCAGGCCGGACGGGCCGGACGGGCCGGTGGCGGACCGGGCGGACGCCTCCGCCGGTCCCGGGGTCCCCGAGGTCGTCGACGCCCCGGCGGAGTGGAAGGTCGTCTCCTCGGCCGAGCACTTCTCCGGGCGGGTCATCACCGCGCTGACCGAACGGGTCGTCATGCCGGACGGGGACGGCGAGGACGAGGTCGTCGCGCGTGACTACGTCCGCCACCCCGGGTCGGTGGCCGTGGTGGCGCTCGACGATGAGGACCGGGTCCTGATGATCCGCCAGTACCGCCACCCGGCCCGGCGGCTGCTGTGGGAGCTGCCCGCCGGGCTGCGCGACGTCGACGGCGAGCCGCTGCACGCCGGGGCGGCGCGGGAGCTGGCCGAGGAGGCGGGCTATCGCGCGCGGACCTGGCACACGCTCGTCGACGCCTTCACCTCGCCGGGGATGACGGACGAGCGGACCCGGATCTTCCTCGCCAGGGACCTCAGCCCCATCCCCGACGGGGAGCTGGACTTCGTCCGGCGGCACGAGGAGGCCGACATGCCGGTGGTGTGGATTCCCCTGTCCGAAGCGGTTCGGCGTGCCCTGGCGGGAATGATCCACAATTCCCAGGCCGTGGCCGGTATTCTCGCCGCATACGCCGCTTCGGCGGACGCTTTCGCCTCTCTGCGGCCCGCCGACGCACCGGAGGCATGACGGGAGGACACCCTGAGCGAGACGGAGGCCGTCCTCGAGAGCTACCTCGCCCACCTCGCGGTGGAGCGGGGGCTGGCCGCCAACACACTGGCCTCCTACCGCCGTGACCTGCTGCGGTACACCGCGCATCTGAGGGACCGCGGCCGCGTCGCCCTCGGCGAGGTCGTCGAGGGCGACGTCACGGCCTTCCTGACCGCGCTCGGGGACGGCGACGAGGACCACCAGGCCCTCGTCGCCAGCTCCGTGGCGCGCGCCGCCTCCGCCGTACGCGGACTGCACCGCTTCGCGCTGCGCGAGGGCCTGTCCGGGCGGGACCCCGCGCACGCGGTGCGCCCGCCACGCCGCCTGCGGCGGCTGCCCAAGGCGATCAGCGTGGCGGAGGTGGAGCGCCTCATCGCCGCCGCCGGGCCCGAGGACGCGCCGCTCACCATCCGCAACCGGGCGCTGCTGGAGCTGCTGTACGGCACCGGCGCCCGCATCTCCGAGGCCGTCGGGCTCGCCGTGGACGACGTCGACCTGGACGCCGGGATCCAGCGGGTACGGCTGCGCGGCAAGGACGGGCGGGTCCGCGCGGTGCCGCTGGGCCGCTTCGCCAGGGAGGCGCTCGGCGCCTATCTCACCCGCGGGCGCCCTCGAATCGCCGCCCGGGGAAGGGGCGGCCAGGGGCTGTTCCTCAACGCCAGGGGCGGCAGGCTGACCAGGCAGGGAGCCTGGGAGGTGCTCCAGGCCGCCGCCGAGCGCGGGGGACTGGCCGGAATCTCCCCCCATATCTTGCGACATTCGTTCGCAACACACCTCCTGGACGGGGGTGTGGACGTTAGGGTGGTTCAGGAGCTGCTCGGCCACGCCTCGGTGACGACCACGCAGGTCTATACCCTGGTCACGGTCGACAAGCTCCGGGAGGCGTACGCCGCCGCGCGCCCCCGCGCGCGGCATTGAGCTTGCTTGTGTTCGGGCGTGCCGCCTTGCCGCATACGTGTTGACGCCATAGTGTCCGTCCGGACGGTCCGGTTCGAGGCCGTCAGGGAGGTTCAACTGGTGACTGTGACCACCGACGGTTCTGCTCGGGGAACGACCCCGGGAAACCCCGAGAATCCCTGGGGCGACACCAAGACCGCGGGGAGCCCTCACCCGGGGGGAGTCCTCGGCCCCACCGGGCGGCCCCGCCCGGTCTTCCCCGATCCGCCCCCGCGCACGGTACACGGACCGGCGCGCGTCGTGGCCATGGTGAACCAGAAGGGCGGGGTCGGCAAGACCACCACCACCATCAACCTGGGCGCGGCGCTGGCCGAGGCCGGGCTGAGGGTGCTGCTGGTCGACTTCGACCCGCAGGGCGCCCTCTCGGTCGGCCTGGGCATCAACCCCCACCAGCTCGACCTGACGGTCTACAACCTCCTGATGGACCCGCAGATCACCGCCAGGGAAGTCCTGATGGAGACCGGCGTCGAGGGCATGGACCTCCTGCCGAGCAACATCGACCTGTCCGCGGCCGAGGTCCAGCTCGTCACCGAGGTCGCCCGCGAACAGGTGCTCGGCCGGGTGATCAAGCCGCTGCTGCCCGAGTACGACGTCTGCCTGATCGACTGCCAGCCCTCGCTGGGCCTGCTCACGATCAACGCGCTGGCCTGCGCGCACGGCGTCATGGTCCCGCTGGAGTGCGAGTTCTTCGCGCTGCGAGGCGTCGCGCTGCTCATGGACACCATCGTGAAGGTCCAGCAGCGCATCAACGAGGACCTGGTCATCGAGGGCCTGCTCGCCACCATGTACGACGCGCGCACCCTGCACGGCCGTGAGGTGCTGGCCCGGGTGGTCGAGGCGTTCGACGAGAAGGTATTCCACACCGTGATCAACCGTACGGTCCGCTTCCCGGACGCCACGGTGGCCGGTGAGCCCATCACCAGCTTCGACTCCTCCTCACTGGGCGCCAGCGCCTACCGCGAGCTGGCCCGCGAGGTCCTGGCCAGGTGGAGCGCCGAGGAGCACGCCCAGGAACGCTGACCCGCCGCGGGAGAGGCGTCCGGGGGACGGGCGCGGTGGAGCGCCGGGGGTGACCCGGCGTGACGAGCGTGGACGGGCGCGGTGGCGCGCCGGGGGCGATGGGCGCGGCCGGGGTACGGGACAATGGCGGGATGACCGAGCAGCCGCTGCCGGCCGGGCAGGCAGAGCCGGCCGCCGACACCTTCCGGGTCCGCCTGGAGGTCTTCGAGGGTCCCTTCGACCTGCTGCTCGGCCTGATCGCCAAGCACAAGCTGGACATCACCGAGGTCTCCCTCAGCCAGGTCACCGACGAGTTCATCTCCTACATCCGCGCCAGGGGACCGGAGTGGGACCTCGACCAGACGAGCCACTTCCTGCTCGTCGCGGCGACCCTGCTCGACCTGAAGGCGGCCCGGCTGCTGCCGTCCGGCGAGGTGGACGACGAGGAGGACCTCGCCCTGCTGGAGGCTCGCGACCTGCTGTTCGCCCGCCTCCTGCAGTACCGGGCCTACAAGGAGGTCGCGAAGGTCTTCTCCGGCCGGATGGCAGAGGAGGCGCTGCGCTTCCCCCGGGTCGTCCCCATGGAGGCGCGGTTCGCGGGCCTGCTGCCCGAACTGGTGCTGGGCATCGGTCCCGAGCGCCTCGCGGAGATCGCGCGGCGGGCCTTCACCCCCAAGGCGCCGCCCTCGGTGTCGGTCTCCCACATCTACCAGCCGCTCGCCAATGTCCGCGAGCAGGCGGTTATCCTTGTCGAGCGGCTGAGGCGGATCCGCAGGGCGACGTTCCGGGCGCTCACCTCCGACTGCGCCGGCACCTTCGAGGTCGTCGCGCGTTTCCTGGCCGTCCTGGAGCTCTACCGGGAGGGGGCCGTCTCCTTCGAGCAGGTCGAGCCTCTGGGAGAGCTGCACGTGACCTGGACGGGCAGCGACGACGGCGATGTCGCCGTGGCGGACGACTACGACGAGAGCGGCGGGAAAGAGCCTTCATGACCGACGTGGCGCCCGAGGCCGGCCTGCGAGCCGGGCTTGAGGCCATCCTGCTCGTGGTGGACGAACCGGTCGCCGAGGTCACCCTGGCCCAGGTGCTCGAACGCCCCGTCCCGGAGATCGCCGCCGCCTTGCGCGCGCTGTCGGCGGAATACACCGCCGCCGGACGGGGTTTCGATCTGAGAGAGGTCGCGGGCGGCTGGCGGTTCTACACGCGGGCCGAGTGCGCGTCCCTCGTGGAGCGGTTCGTCCGCGACGGCCAGCAGGCGCGGCTCACCCAGGCCGCGCTGGAGACCCTGGCCGTCGTCGCCTACCGCCAGCCGGTCAGCCGGGCCAGGGTGGCGGCGATCCGGGGCGTCAACAGCGACGGCGTGATGCGCACGCTGGTGGCGAGGGGGCTGGTCGAGGAGGCCGGCACCGACTCCGACAGCCAGGCACTTCTTTACCGAACGACCTCGTACTTTCTCGAACGGATGGGCCTGCGGGACCTCGAGGAGCTTCCCGAGCTGGCACCGTTCCTTCCCGACGACGTGGAAAACCTAGAGGAGCAGAAGCAGTGAACGACAGGCGTAGCACCCCGTCCGGTGATGGACGCGGTCGAGGCCGCGGCGGAGCCCCGCGCGGCGGCGGCCCCCGCGGAGGCGGCGGCACCCGGGGAGGATCCGGGGCCGGCGGGTTCCGCGGCGGATCCCGGGGCGGCTTCCGCTCCGACGCGCCGCGCCGCGACGACCGCTCCGGCGGCCCGCGCCGCGACGACCGGTCCGACGCGCCCCGGCGTGACGACCGCGAGGGCTTCCGCGCCGAGCGCGGTGGTTCGCGTGGCGGGTACGGCTCCGGCCGCGACGACCGCTTCGGCGGTCCCCGCCGCGACGACGCCCCCCGGGGAGGCTCCGGCCGTGGCGAGCGTTTCGGCGGTCCGCGCCGTGACGATCGTTCGGGCGGTCCGCGCCGTGACGACCGTTCCGGCGGCTTCCGCCGCGATGACCGTGGCGGATCCCGTTCCGACGCGCCCCGATTCCGGTCCGACGCGCCGCGCCGTGACGACCGCTTCGGTGGTCCGCGCCGTGACGACCGTTCCGGCGCTCCGCGCCGCGATGACCGTTTCGGTGGTCCCCGGCGCGACGACCGTGAGGGCTTCCGCGCCGAGCGCGGCGGTTCGCGTGGCGGGTACGGCTCCGGCCGTGACGACCGTTCCGCCGGTCCCCGCCGTGACGACCGCTTCGGCGGTTCCGGCGGCGGCGAGCGCTTCGGTGGTCCCCGCCGTGATGACCGTTCCGCCGGTCCCCGCCGCGATGACCGTTTCGGTGGTCCCCGGCGTGACGACCGTGAGGGCTTCCGCGCCGAGCGCGGCGGTTCGCGCGACCGTTTCGGCGGTCCGCGCCGTGACGACGCCCCCCGGGGCAGCTCCGGCCGTGACGACCGCTTCGGCGGTTCCGGTCGTGAGGAGCGCTTCGACGCCCCCCGCCGTGACGACCGTTCCGGCGGCCCCCGCCGCGACGACGCCCCCCGGGGCGGCTCCCGCGGCCGATTCGGCAGGACCGGCCGCCGGGACGAGATCCAGACGATCGGCGGCGCGCGGTCCGGCTCGTACGGCGAGCGCCGGAGCCCGGCCGGCCGCGCCTCCGGGGCCCCTGCCGCGCGCAGGCCCGGCGGGACCGCGAACGACCGGTTCAAGACCGCCCGCCAGCCGCGCCGCGACCCCGACTTCTACGACGCCGACTACACCGACGAGCGCGACACCACCGAGGTCCCCGGCGGAGTTCGGCTGCAGAAGGTCCTCGCCCAGGCGGGCGTGGCCAGCCGCCGGGCCTGCGAGGAGATGATCGGCGAGGGCCGCGTGACGGTCGACGGTCAGGTCGTCCGCCGCTTCGGCGCCCGCGTCGACCCGGCCAAGCAGGTCATCCACGTGGACGGCAAGCGCCTGCCGACCATGCCCGACCTGGTCTACCTCGCGATCAACAAGCCCATCGGCGTCGTCAGCACCATGGCCGACCCCGAGGGCCGTCCCTCGCTGGCCGACTACGTCGCCGACCGCACCGAGCGGCTCTTCCACGTCGGCCGTCTCGACACCGAGACCGAGGGCCTGATCCTGCTCACCAACGACGGCGAGCTGGCCAACCGGCTCACCCACCCCAGCTACGGCGTGCAGAAGAAGTACTGGGCGAAGGTACCGGGCAAGATCGAGCGCGACCTCGGCCGCCGCCTGCAGAAGGGCATCGAGCTGGAGGACGGCATCGCCAAGGCCGACTCCTTCGGCGTGGTCCAGGAGCACGGCCAGCAGGCGCTGGTGGAGATCGTCCTGCACGAGGGCCGCAAGCACGTCGTGCGCCGCATGCTGGAGGAGGTCGGCCACCCGGTCATCGACCTCGCCCGCATCGAGTTCGGCCCGGTCAAGCTCGGCCGCCTCAAGCCGGGCACGGTCCGCGCGCTGACCCTCAAGGAAGTCGGCGAGCTCTACGCCGCCGTCGGCCTGTAATCTCGGATACACACGCGTTCGGGGCACACCGGACCCGTCCCGCTTCGGGCGGGTCCGGCGTGCACATGAAGGGGGAGCGGCGATGGTGCGGGCGATCCGCGGGGCGATCCAGGTCGACGGAAACGACCGGGAGTCCGTCCTGTCCGGTGTCACCGAGCTGGTCACCGAGGTGATGGAGCGCAACAGGCTCACCACCGACGACGTGATCAGCGTCATCTTCACCGCCACCCCCGATCTGACCGCGGAGTTCCCCGCCCTGGCCGCCCGCAAGCTCGGCTTCCACGACGTGCCGCTCATCTGCGCGTCCGAGATCGACGTCCCGGGCGCGCTGCCCCGCGTCGTCCGGCTGATGGCCCACGTGGAGACCGACCGACCGCGCCAGGAGATCCAGCACGTCTACCTGCGCGGCGCGGTCGCCCTGCGGGTGGACATCGCCCAGTGAGCCCAGCGAGCCCGGCGGCGGTCTGACCGGTGATTCCGGCGGTGATCCGGGCGGCGGTCCCGCCGCGGTCACCGCGGAGGATCGCTCCGGCCCCGCCACGAGCCCCAGCACCCTAAGGACAGACGTGAGCGGCCTCGAAAACGTCCTCGTCGTCGGCACCGGCCTGATCGGCACGTCGGTGGCCCTCGCCCTGCGCGGGCAGGACGTCACCGTCCACCTCGCCGACCGCGACCCGGCCTCCGTACGGCTGGCCCGCGAGCTGGGCGCCGGCGTCGAGTGGGCCGGTGGGACCGTGGACATGGCGGTCATCGCGGTCCCGCCGCAGGCGGTGGCGGGCCAGCTCGCGGAGCTGCAGCGGGCCGGGGCGGCCCGTTTCTACACCGACGTCGCCAGCGTCAAGGCGCTCCCGCTCCGGCAGGCCGCCGAGGTCGGCTGCGACCTGGCCACCTACGTCGCCGGGCACCCGCTCGCGGGCCGGGAGCGCTCCGGTCCCGCGGCGGCCCGCGCGGACCTGTTCCTGGGCCGCCCCTGGGCGCTGTGCCCCACGGACAAGACCTCGCCCGACGCGGTGGAGGCCCTGCGCCTGCTGATCAAGCTCTGCGGCGGTGAGGCCGTACAGGTCGAGGCGGCCGAGCACGACCGGGCCGTCGCGGTCGTCTCGCACGCCCCGCACGTGACCGCCTCCGCGGTGGCCGCCCGGCTCGCCGAGGCGCCGGCCACCGCGCTCGGCCTCGCCGGGCAGGGCGTCCGCGACGTCACGCGCATCGCGGCCGGGGACCCGAACCTGTGGACGGGCATCCTGTCGGGCAACGCGCTGCCGGTGGCCGACGTGCTGGAGGCGGTGGCGGCCGATCTCGCCGCCGCCGCGGCCTCGCTGCGCGCCTCGGCCGGCCCGGACGCCGAGGGCGCCCAGGGCGCTCCGGGCGCCGGGGACGCCCCGGCAGACCCGGAGGCCATGGGCAGGGTCACCGAACTGCTGCGCCGCGGTGTCGCGGGCACCGGCCTCATCCCCGGCAAGCACGGCGGCCCGGCGCGCGACTACGCGACCGTCCAGGTCATCATCGGCGACCGGCCGGGCGAGCTGGCCCGGCTGTTCCAGGTGGCCAGGGACGCGGGCGTCAACATCGAGGACGTCCGGCTGGAGCACGCCCCCGGTCTGCCGCTGGGCGCGGCGGATCTGCTCGTGCAGCCGGAGGCGGTGCCGGCGCTGACGGAGGCGCTGCGCGCCCACGGCTGGCACCTGCCCTGACCGGGGCGGGACGGTGGCCCGGAAGCCCGCCGTGGCACCCGCTCCGGCGCGGCGGAGACCGTGACGGGGCGGTGGGCCCGGTCTCCGATGCGAGGTTGCGGTCCCGCTGCCGGTAGCCTCGTACGGACAACTGAAGCGGGCTGTAAGGGAGAGGCGCCGTGGCCGGACTGGTCGTCGCCATGGACGGTCCTTCGGGGTCGGGCAAGTCGAGTGCGTCGCGCGGGGTCGCGCGGGCGCTGGGGCTGCGTTATCTCGACACCGGGGCGATGTACCGGGCGATCACGTGGTGGATGCTGCAGCGGGAGGTCGATCTCGCCGACCCCGCGGCGATCGCGGCCAGGGCGTCGGAGCCGGTCCTCTCGATGGGCACCGACCCCGACGCGCCCACGGTCGCCGTCGACGGCGCCGACGCCGCCGGGCCCATCCGGACGGCCGAGGTCACCGCGGCGGTCTCCGCCGTCAGCGCGGTTCCCGAGGTGCGACGGCGGCTGGTGACCGAGCAGCGTGAGATCATCGGGGCGGGCGACATCGTCGTCGAGGGCCGTGACATCGGCACGGTCGTGGCACCCGAGGCCCCGGTCAAGATCTACCTGACCGCGAGCGCGGACGCCCGCGCGCTCCGCCGTACGGCGGAGCTCGCCGGCACCACGGTGGAGGCGCAGAAGGCCGCGATGGCCCGGCGCGACACCCTGGACTCGACGCGGAAGACCGACCCGCTGGCGAAGGCGGCCGACGCCGTCGAAATCGACACCACGGCGCTGAACCTCGAAGAGGTCATCGCCGGGGTGCTGCGTCTGATTAAGGAAAAAGCGTGAGTGAAGACAGCGGCTGGATCGACGCTGAGCTGACCGATCCAGGCACCGAGAACAGCTCTCCGGAGGCGGGCCCCGACCTGGGACCGCAGCCGGTCGTGGCCGTGGTGGGCCGTCCCAACGTGGGCAAGTCCACCCTGGTCAACAGGATCATCGGCCGTCGTGAGGCGGTCGTGGAGGACGTGCCGGGTGTGACCCGCGACCGGGTCACCTACGACGCCGCCTGGCGCGGACGCAGGTTCACGGTGGTCGACACCGGCGGGTGGGACCCCGACGCGACCGGCATGGCGTTGCGGATCGCCGAGCAGGCGCAGATCGCAGCCGACCTGGCCGACGTGATCCTGTTCGTGGTGGACGCGACCGTGGGCGTGACCGACGCCGACGAGATCGTCGGCCACGTGCTGCGCGGTTCCGGCAAGCCGGTCATCCTCGCCGCCAACAAGGTCGACAACCAGCAGATGGAGCTGGAGGCCGCCGCGCTGTGGTCCCTCGGCCTGGGCGAGCCGCAGCCGGTCTCCGCCCTGCACGGCCGCTCCAGCGGCGACCTGCTCGACGTGATCCTCGACGCGCTGCCGGAGACGCCGAAGCAGAGCTTCGAGGCCGAGCGCGGGCCGCGCCGGGTGGCCCTGGTGGGCAAGCCCAACGTCGGCAAGTCCTCGCTGCTGAACAAGCTCGCGGGGGAGGAGCGCGTCCTCGTCGACCCGATGGCCGGCACCACCCGCGACCCGGTGGACGAGCTGATCCAGCTCGGCGGCCGGACGTGGCGCTTCGTGGACACCGCGGGCATCCGCCGCCGCGACCGCGAGCTGAAGGGCGCCGACTTCTACGCGAGCATGCGCACCCGGGCCGCACTGGAGCGGTCGGAGGTCGCGGTCGTGCTCATCGACGCCGGTGAGGTGCTGACCGAGCAGGACCTGCGGATCATCTCCCTGGTCATCGAGTCCGGCCGGGCCATGGTGGTGGCGTTCAACAAGTGGGACATCGTCGACGAGGACCGCCGCTACTACCTGGAGAAGGAGATCGACCGCCAGCTCGTCCGCGTCCCGTGGGCGCTGCGGGTCAACATCTCCGCCCTGACGGGCTGGCATGTCGACCGGCTCGTCCCGGCGCTGGAGAAGGCGCTGGACTCCTGGTCCACCCGCGTTCCCACGGCGCGGCTCAACGCCTTCCTCACCGAGCTGGTCGCGGCGACGCCGCCGCCGGTCCGGGGCGGCAAGCAGCCGAAGATCCTCTTCGCCACGCAGGCGTCGACGGAGCCGCCGAAGTTCGTGTTGTTCACCTCCGGCTTCCTGGAGGAGACCTACCGTCGCTTCGTCGAGCGGCGGATCCGCGAGGAGTTCGGCTTCGCCGGGTCCCCGATCGAGGTCACCATGAAGATCCGTGAGAAGCGGCAGTCCTCGGGGGCGAAGAGGAAGTAGCCGTCGAGGGAGAGAAGCCACGGGCGGCCCGGCGCGCGCGCCGGGCCGCCCGTCGTTCTTCGGGGGACGACGCCCGGGACGACGCCCGGTACGGCCCGGGCGGCCACGGGAGTTGACGCGTTCGCTCCGGCTGTGGCATCCTGAAGGTGGCACCGAGGTTGACATACCTAGTAGGTGTGGACATTCGTTTCCCATATGGGTTATGCTGCTCCCTCGCGCTGCCCTCCGACGCCCTGGATTTTCGCCGGGGCGTTTTGGCGTGCGCGCAGTTCGATTCCATCCGTGCTCCCCGGAAGGACGTCTGTTGGCAGCCTCGCGCAACGCCTCCGCCGTACCCGCTGGTCCCCGTCGTGTGTCGTTCGCACGCATCCAGGAACCGCTTGAGGTTCCCGACC